>NZ_FNLF01000002.1:0-674513 GCF_900103175.1 Tsukamurella pulmonis | reverse complement strand
TGGCGATGTCGTAGACGTCGCGATCGGTGAACCCCGCGTCGCGCAGGCGCTGCCGATCCGGCTCGTCGAGCTTGGCCGGTGCCTCGGTGACCTTCTCCGCGAATTCGAGCATGGCCCGCTGCTTCGCCGGCAGGTCCGCGGCACGGAAGTTCATCACCAGCATCTCGCCGAGCACCGGGTCGCCGGACAGCTCGCGCACCGCGGCGCCGTGCGCGGTGAGGCAGTAGAAGCACTTGTTCACCGAGGAGACGACGACGGCGATCATCTCGCGCTCGAGCTTGCTCAGACCCGAGTCGCCGAGCATGAGGTCGTTGTAGGTATCGCTGAAGGCGCGCAGCTTGCCCTCGTCGAAGGTCAGCGATTGCAAGACGTTCGGCACCATGCCGAGCTTCTCGCGGCAGATCTCGAAGTACTTCCGCGTCCCCTCGCTCAGCTCGCCCGCGGGCAGGTCCAGCGCGGTGATCCGGTCGGTCATGTCATCTCCTCGTGCGAACGCCAGTGCCCTCCCTGATTACCAGGAAGGGCACTGCACCACGGCGGTTCGGTCAGATCCAGTCGTCGCCGACGGGCCAGGTGAGGAACGAGTCGAGGGAGAGCGCGCGCGGGATCGCCTCGCCGGGATCGGTCACCGTCTGCGTGTAGCGCCCCTTGTAGAAGAGCAGGGGCCGACCGGCGTTCGGCGCGCTGAGCTCGAGCACCCGCCCGATCACGATGTGGTGGTCGCCGCCGTCGTGCACGGTCTCGACGGCGCAGTCGATCCAGCTCAGCGCACCGTCGAGCAGCGGCGAACCGGCGCGTGAGGGTTTCCAGTCGACGGCCCCGAACTTGTCCGGGTGCCGGGAGCCGAAGATCGAGCTGACGTCCTGCTGGCCCTCCCCGAGCACGTTCACCGCGAACCGCCCGGTGCGCTCGATCGTGCGCCAGGCCCCCGAGGTCTTCATGGGACAGAACAGGACCAGCGGCGGATCGAGCGACAGCGCCGAGAAGGACTGGCACGCGAAGCCGACCGGGCCCTCCTCGTCGGCGGCTGTGATGACCGTGACGCCGGTGCAGAAATGGCCCATGGCCGTGCGGTAGTCCAGCGGTTCGATGACGGGTGCGGTCATCACTGCTCCTTGAAGCCGATGGAGAAGTCGTGGCCCCAGAGGCTGACCGCGGTCGACTCCCGGGCGATCCAGTCGTCGTTCTCCACTTCCAGGCCCTCGCAGCCGAACTCGATGTCGAAGCCGCCCGGCGTCTTCATGTAGAAGGAGAGCATCTTGTCGTTGATGTGCCGGCCCAGGGTGGCGGACATCTTGACCTTCTTGCGGTTGGCGCGGTCGAGGCACAGGCCGACGTCGTCGGAGTTCTCCACCTCCACCATGAGGTGGACGATCCCCGTGGGGTTGGGCAGCGGGAGGAAGGCGAGCGCGTGGTGGCGCGGGTTGCAGCCGTAGAAGCGCAGCCAGGCCGGATCGCCGTCCGCGGGGCGGCCCACCATCTGCGGCGGCAGACGCATGGAGTCGCGCAGCTTGAAGCCGAGGACGCCCTGGTAGAACTCCTGCGCCGCAGCGTCGTCCGTGCACGTGAGCACGACGTGGCCGAGCCCCTGTTCGCCGGTGACGAAGCGGTGCCCGTACGGGCTCACGAACCGCCGGCCCAGGTACTGCGCCCCGTGGAAGGCCTCGAGCGTGTTGCCCGCCGGGTCCTGGAACCGGATCATCCCCTCGACGCGACGCTCCGCCTTGTCCTCCTTGGTGCCCTCCTCGAAGGCGACGCCCGCAGCGGTGAGGGTGTCGCGCAGCTCCTGCAGTCCGAGCGCGTCGGTGACCTCCCAGCCGGAAGCCAGGAGGCGGTCCTTCTCACCGGGCACGATCACCAGCCGCGCCGCGAAATCGTCCATGCGCAGGTAGAGGGAATCGGGATCGTTGCCCGTCCCCTCCATCATCCCGAGCACCTTGAGCCCGTACTCGCGCCAGGCCGCCATGTCGGTGGCCTCGATGCGCATGTACCCGAGCGCCTTGATCGCCATGTAGTCGCTTCTCCTTGTCAGCCGGCGAGGAAGTCGGCCGTGAGACGGTTGAACTCGTCGAACTTCTCCAGCTGCGCCCAGTGCCCGCACTGCCCGAAGACGTGCAGCTGCGCGCGGGGGATCTGCTTGAGCGCGAGGAGCGCGCCGTCGAGGGGGTTGACCCGGTCCTCGCGGCCCCAGATCATGAGCACGGGCTGGCGCAGCTTGTAGGCGTCGCGCCAGAGCATGCCCTTCTCGTAGTCCGCGGAGGCGAAGGACTTGCCCATGGCCTTGAAGGCCGCGATCGCCTCGGGATCGAGCGCGAGCTCGAACCGCTCCTCGACGAGCTCGGGCGTGATCATCTTCTGGTCGAAGACCATGATCCGCAGGAAGTCCTCGAGCCGCTCCTTGCTGGGTGCGGCGTAGAACTTCTGCAGCGTGCGCAGGCCCTCGGTGGGGTCCGGTGCGAACGTGTTCACGCTCAGGCCGCCCGGGCCCATGAGCACGAGCCGGCCCGCCCGGTCCGGGAAGTCCAGGGCGAACCGTACCGAGGTGCCGCCGCCGAGCGAATTGCCCACCAGGTGTACGCGTCCCGTGATACCCAGCGTGTCGAGCAGGCCGGCCAGGGCCGTCGCGCTGTGCACGAAGTACTGCGGGTGCTCGGTCGGCTTGTCGGACCGTCCGAAGCCCGGCTGGTCGACGGCGAGCACGTGGAAGCGCTGCGCCAGTACCGGGATGTTGCGCCCGAAGTTGCTCCAGGAGGAGACGCCGGGACCGCTGCCGTGCAGCAGCACGACGGTGCCGTTGGCCCGGTTCTCCTCCCCGGCCTCGTGGTAGTGCAGCGTGAGACCTGCTGCGGTGGTGGCGAACTTGCCCTCCTTGAGGAGGTCCGTCTCGGCCGTCGTCACGACTAGACCATCCCGTCCATGACGGGCAGGCCGAACTCGCCGGTGCCGAACATCTTGTACGCGCGCTCGGGATCGTTGGCGGCGTGCACGCGACCCGCGTGCGCGTCGCGCCAGAACCGCTGGATCGGCGTGCCCTCGGCCAGTGCGCGGCCGCCCGAGTTCTCGAACATGCGGTCCACGGCGAAGATCGCGCGCTCGGTGCCGCGCACCTGATCGCGACGGACCTTGAGGCGCAGGTTGAACGGGATCTTCTCGCCGGCCTTGACCAGCGCGTACTCCTCGTTGATGTTGGAGATCAGCTGGAGCCACGCCGCGTCGATCTCGCTGCCGGCCTCTGCCACGCGGACCATGGCGAACGGATCCTCCTTCGCGGACTCGCCCGCGTAGGCGGCGCGCACGCGCTTGCGCTGGTGCTCGACGTGCGCGTCGTAGGCGCCCTGCGCCATGCCGATGATCGGGGCGGTGATCGTGGACGGGTGCACCGAGCCGAAGGGCAGCTTGTAGAGCGGGCTGGTGTTGACCTCCTGGCCCGGGCCCTTGCACTTGCTGACCACTTGGAAGCTGAGGGCGCGGTGCTCGGGGACGAAGACGTCCTCGACGACGATGTCGTTGCTGCCGGTGCCGCGGAGGCCGACGGTGCGCCACACGTCGTTGATCGTGTAGTCGCTGATCGGCACCAGGTAGGTCAGGAAGTCGACCGGCTTGCCGTCCTTGAAGGCGGGGCCGCCGAGCAGCGCCCACGTGCCGTGATCGCAGCCCGAGGAGAAGCTCCACTTGCCCGAGAGCCGGTAACCGCCCTCGACGATCTCCGACTTGCCCATCGGCGCGTACGACGAGGAGATCAACGTGTCCTGATCCTCGCCCCACACCTCCTGCTGCGCCCGATCGTCGAACAGCGCCACGTTCCACGGGTGGATGCCGAGGATCGAGGAGACCCAGCCGGTGGAACCGCAGGCGCTCGCCAGCATCTTGACCGCGGTGTAGAACTCCACCGGATCGGCCTCGAAGCCCCCGTAGCGCTTGGGCTGCAGCAGGCGGAAGAAGCCGCTCTTCTGCAGCGCCTTGATGGACTCGGCCGGGATCCGGCGCGCGTCCTCCGTCTCTTGCGCCCGGTCCCGGAGGGTGGGCAGCAGCTCCGCCACCTCAGCCAGCACCGCGTCGACGCTCTGATCGCTCATCTTTCCTCGCCTCCTGAAGACCCTCTGGCGAACACCGAAGTCCGCCGTTGGAATCGATACTAGAACACGTTCTCATTTTCTGACGCGAAACGCTACATCAAAGGTTCGGATCCACCTATCTTGCTGGTGTAACCGGTTACGAGACCGACCTAGGAGAGCCATGCCCCACGACCGCCGTCCCATCCCCGCGTCCGACGTCTCGACGTGGGATCTGGAGGCCGACGTGGTGATCGCCGGATACGGCATCGCCGGCGTCAGCGCGGCGATCGAGGCGGCCCGCGCGGGTGCCGACGTGCTGGTGCTCGACCGCGCCGGCGGGTGGGGCGGGGCGGCGGCGCTCTCGGGCGGCTGGATCTACCTCGGCGGCGGCACGCCGTTGCAGCGGGCGCTCGGCTTCGAGGACAGCGCGGAGAACATGGCGGCCTTCATGACGGCGGCGCTCGGACCGGGCGTCGACGCGGCCAAGATCGGCGCCTACGCGCACGGCAGCGTCGAACACTTCCACTGGCTGACCGGCTGCGGCGTGGTCTTCAAGGAGGAGTTCTGGGGCGAGCCCGGCTGGGAGGTCCCGCACGACGAGGGGCTCGGCTACTCCGGCGGCGAGAACGCCGCACCCTTCAACGCGGTCGCGACGCCGGCTCCGCGCGGGCACGTCCCGCAGATGACGGACAAGCGGACCGGGGTGCGCGGGGCCGGCTACATGCTGATGAAACCACTGGTCGAGACGGCAGAATCGCTCGGCGTACGCGCCGAGTACGACATCCGCGCGCACGCACTGGTGACCGGGGTCGACGGCCGGGTCGAAGGACTTCTCTGCCGCCGGTTCGGTGCGGACGTGCGCGTCCGAGCCCGACGGGGCGTGGTGCTCGCGACCGGCAGCTTCGCCTACAACGCGGAGATGATCGAGACCTACGCGCCGCGGCTGATCGGCCGCCCGGCCGCCGCGATCGAGGAGCACGACGGGGCGGGGATCCTCATGGCGCAGGCGGCGGGCGCCGCGCTCGCGCACATGGACGCGACGGAGGTCGCGTTCTTCGGCGATCCGCAGATGATGGCCCGCGGGATCCTGGTCAACGGTCGCGGCCAGCGCTTCATCGCCGAGGACACCTACGGCGGGCGGATCGGCCAGGCGGTGCTGATCCAGCAGGACAACGCCGCCTACCTGGTCATGGACATGGATGCGCACGAGGAGGCGCTCGCGACCACGACCTCCACCCCGTTCTTCCGGCAGCCGCCCACCTGGGCGGCGGAGACCGTCGCCGAACTGGAGGCCGACATGGGCCTGCCCGCCGGGGCGCTGACGAGCACCGTCGAGACGTACAACCGGCACGCCACCGCGGGCACCGATCCCCTGCTGCACAAGAAGGCGCAGTGGGTGCGGCCGCTCGAGGGCCCCGTGGCGGCCTGGGATCTACGGGGATGCACCGCCGGCTTCACCCTCGGCGGGCTGCGCACGGACGTCGACGCGCGGGTGCTGCACGTCGACGGTACGCCGATCCCCGGCCTGTACGCGGCGGGCCGTTGCACCTCCGGCGTCTGCGCGGGTGGGTACTCGAGCGGTACGAGCCTCGGCGACGGCAGCTTCTTCGGACGGCGCGCGGGAGTCTCCGCCGCAACCGGGTAGTCGCTCGATTTGCGATCGGCGAGGCATCCGTAGCGCCTCGACCTGGGGCTCGACGAGGTCGCACAATCTCCCGCCGATTCACTGTCGAGGACGAAGCACACGACTTTGAATCAACTGCGCACCAGCGTCATTCGCTTTCGACCCACTCTTTCCGAGGCGATCGGCGGACTGTCAAGATGAGGACATGACTGCGATTGCGTCCGCCGCGCCCGCGCTCTCCGAGAGCGGGTGGTCCGCATGAGCCATCGGGTCGACACCTCGGGCTCCCGCCGCCTCGGCGGATTCGCCGGCCGGGTCCTCGCCATCGCCGCCGCCACCGCACTCTGCGCCGCCGCGATCGGGGTGACGGTGAGCATGTGGGGCGCGCCGGCGGAGGAGCCGCAGCCGGTGGTGGCACCGTCGAGCTCGGCCCCGTCGGACGCCCCGACCAGCTCCGCGCCGGTCGCCGTAGCGCCGTCGACCTCCCTCGTGACGACACCGCCCTCGACCCCGAGCCCGGTCGCACCGCCGGCACCGACGACGACCGTCGCACCGGTCGCGCCGACGACCGCCACCCTGACGCGCACCGCACCCCGGGTGACGAGCCCCTCGCGGCCGCGCTGCACGCCCCACCCGCAGTGGGTCTACCGCCCCAGCACCGGGAGCTACGAGCGGATCACCCTCCCCTGCTGACCGCTTGAGGCCCACCTCCGGCGACGGCTCCTCCGCGGTGCCGTGGTCCGATCACCGCCGAACCCTGGCAAGTGGAACCTGTTCTAGTCTATGCTGCAGTTGTAGCGCGTACCTGCTGCCCATCGGCGCAGGTGAAGCTAGAGAACTTGTTTCATCAGCGAGGAGAGTCGATGACGGCGGAGACCACCGAATACGACGTGATCGTGGTGGGGAGCGGCGCAGCGGGCATGACCGCCGCGCTCAAGGCGGCGGACACCGGGCTCAGCGTCCTGGTCGTGGAGAAGGCGGCGCACTACGGCGGATCCACGGCCCGATCCGGCGGCGGCGTCTGGGTGCCCGGCAACGAGGCGCTCGTCAAGGCCGGGATCAAGGACACCCCGGACGAGGCGCGCAAGTACCTGCACTCCATCATCGGCGACGTGGTGCCGGCCGAACGGATCGACACCTACATCGACCGCGGCCCCGAGGTCATCTCGATGGTGCACCGGATGAGCCCACTGCAGCTCACCTGGGTTCCCGGCTACTCCGACTACTACCCGGAGGCCCCGGGCGGACGGGCACACGGCCGCTCCTGCGAGCCGAAGCCCTTCGACGGCAAGCAGTTGGGCGAGGAGCTGCGCAACCTCGAGCCGGACTACACCAAGGCCCCGATGAACCTCGTGGTCACGCAGGCCGACTTCAAGTGGCTCAACCTGATCATGCGTCACCCCAAGGGGCCCCTGCGCGCGCTCCGGGTGGCCGGCCGTTACTACGGCGCCCGAGTTCGCGGCAAGCACCTGCTCGGACGCGGCCAGGCGCTCATCGCGGCACTGCGCGTCGGACTGCAACGGGCCGGTGTTCCGCTGTGGCTCAACACCTCCCTCGTCGAACTCACCCAGGAGGACGGCCGGGTCACGGGCGTCGCCGTCGAGCGCGACGGTGAGCGCCTGTCGCTCACCGCCCGTCGGGGCGTGATCCTCGCGGCCGGCGGCTTCGAGTCCAGCGCCGAGATGCGCGCGCAGTACCAGCGTCAGCCGATCGGCACCGAATGGACCAACGGCGTACCGGCCAACACCGGCGACGCGATCCGCGCGGGCGAGGCGGTGGGCGGCGCCCTCGAGTTCATGGACGACGCCTGGTGGGGCCCGTCCATCCAGCTGCCGAAGATGGCCTGGTTCGCCCTGTCGGAGCGCTCGCTGCCCGGCAGCGTCATGGTCAACACCGCGGGTGAGCGCTTCGTCAACGAGTCCGCGCCGTACGTCGAGGCCGTGCACGCCATGTACGGCGGCGAGCACGGCCAGGGCGAGGGCCCGGGCGAGAACGTGCCGTGCTGGCTGGTCTTCGACCAGCGCTACCGCAACCGGTACATGTTCGCCGGCCAGCCGCCGCGCCAGCCGCTGCCCAAGCGCTGGTACGAATCCGGCTGCATGGTCCGCGCGAACACCCTGGCCGAGCTGGCCGCGAAGATGGACGTGCCCGCGGAGACCCTGACCGCCACCGTCGAGAAGTTCAACGGCTTCGCCCGTGCCGGGCGGGACGAGGACTTCCACCGCGGCGAGAGCGCCTACGACCGCTACTACGGCGATCCCCGGAACAAGCCGAACGCCAGTCTCGCCGAATTGAGCACCGGGCCGTTCTACGCTGCCCGTATGGTTCCCGGCGATCTGGGTACGAAGGGAGGCCTGCGCACCGACGTCGCGGGTCGGGTCCAGCGCGCCGACGGCAGTGCCATCGAAGGCCTCTACGCCGCCGGCAACACCAGCTCGCCCGTCATGGGTCACACCTACGCCGGCCCGGGCGCCACCATCGGACCCGCCATGGTCTTCGCCTACCTCGCCGTCGAGGACATGGCCCGTCAGGACACAGCCCCTGCGGCGGCAGCCCCCGCCCGCGCGGAAGAGGAGATCGCATGAGCACCGAGACCGAGGCGACAGCCCGCCTCATCGACAGCGGCACCGCCCCCACCCGCTACGCCCGCGGCTGGCACTGCCTGGGCCTGTTGAAGGGCTTCGCGGACGGGAAGCCGCACGCCGTCGAGGCTTTCGGCACCAAGCTCGTGGTCTTCGCCGGCGAGGACGGCAAGGTCAACGTGCTCGACGGGTACTGCCGGCACATGGGCGGCGACCTGACCCAGGGCACCGTCAAGGGCAACGAGATCGCCTGTCCCTTCCACGACTGGCGCTGGGGCGGCGACGGCAAGTGCAAGGCCATCCCGTACGCCAAGCGCGTGCCGCTGCGGGCCCGCACCCGCACCTGGCCCACCATGATCGAGAACGACCAGCTCTTCGTCTGGCACGACGTGGAGAACTCCAAGCCGCCTGCGGAGCTGGACATCCCGAAGATCGACGGTGACGTCGACGGACCCGAGTGGTCGAACTGGGTGTGGAACGAGATCATCATCGAGGGCAGCAACTGCCGCGAGATCGTCGACAACGTGGTCGACATGCCGCACTTCTTCTACATCCACTACGGCCTGCCCACGTACTTCAAGAACGTCTTCGATGGGCACATCGCCTCGCAGTACCTGGACACCAAGGGCCGCAACGACGTCACCGACATCGGGCTCTCCGGCGGCGACGACGTCCTGCTCAAGTCCGAGGCGCACTACTTCGGGCCGTCGTACATGATCAACTACCTGCACAACGACTACAAGGGCTTCCAGATCGAGAACATCCTGATCAACTGCCACTACCCGATCGATCAGCACTCGTTCAAGCTCATGTACGGCGTCAAGGTCAAGAAGCTGCCCGGCTTCGACGACGAGAAGTCCGACTACCTCGCCGGCAAGTTCGCCAAGAACGTGGGACTGGGCTTCCTGCAGGACGTCGAGATCTGGAAGAACAAGACCCGCATCGACAATCCGCTGCTGTGCGAGGAGGACGGCCCCGTCTACCAGCTGCGCCGGTGGTACGAGCAGTTCTACGTGGACGCGGCGGATGTCTCCGAGGACATGACGCAGCGCTTCGAGTTCGAGATCGACACCACCCACGCCGTCGAGGCGTGGGAGGCCGAGGTCGCGCAGAACATCGCGCGCCAGGAGTCCGAGAAGACCTCCGCCGACGCGTCCGGGGCAGGGGCCTGATCCCATGTCCCCCACGGTGACGATGTTCGGCGAGCCGGTCACCCAACCGGCGACGGTGGCCGACCGGGAGGGCTTCCTCACCGACGGCTTCACCCCGCTCAACTGCGGCACCTGTGGCGTCGCGGTGCAGGTCCGCAAGAACAGTCGTGAGCAGACCTCGATCCAGTGGTGCGGTTCCGCACGCGAGTGCGCGGTCTTCGCCGCCGACGGGGCCGGATCCGCACTGCGCGCCACCTGCCCGCGATTGATGGAATCGATCACGCGCGCCGCCAAACTCGGCGAGGTGCCCGTCCCCACGGACGCCGCCGCGCCGGACACCGACCAGGAGAATCAGAACCAGTGAGCATCCACCGACTGCTCGTCGCCAAGGTGGTCGCGGAGACGCACGACGCGCACTCCATCGAGTTCGAGGTGCCCGCCGAGCTCGCGTCGTCGTTCACCTACAAGCCCGGCCAGTTCCTCACCCTCCGGGTGCCGAGTGAACAGACCGGGTCCGTCGCGCGGTGCTACTCGCTGTGCAGCGCACCGCACGACGGCGGCCCGCTGCGGGTGGCGGTCAAGCGAACCGCCGACGGCTACGCGTCGAACTGGTTGTGCGACAACGCCACCCCGGGCATGGAGGTCGACGTGCTGGTGCCCGCGGGCATCTTCACGCCGAAGTCCGTCGATGTGGACATGCTGCTCTTCGCGGGTGGCAGCGGCGTCACGCCCATCCTGTCGATCCTGCGCTCGGTGCTGGAGACCGGCACCGGGTCCGTCGCGCTGATCTACGCCAATCGCGATGCGCAGTCGGTGATCTTCGCCTCGGCTCTCGCCGAGCTCACGCGGAAGTACCCGGAGCGGTTCGTCGTGGTGCACTGGCTCGAGTCGGTACAGGGCCTGCCCAGTGCTGCGAACCTCGCCGCGCTGGCGGCACCGTTCGCCTCGCGCGAGGTGTTCGTCTGCGGTCCGGGACCGTTCATGGACGCCGTTTCAGAGGCGATGACCTCACTCGGCAAGGGCCGCCGCGAGGTGCACATCGAGAAGTTCCGCTCCCTGCCGCGCAACCCCTTCGAGGTGGAGGCCGCGCAGGAGGAGGCTGAGGAGAAGGCCGCGATCGCCGAGGCGGAGGATCTGCCCGCCGACACCGCCGACGCCCCCGCACCCGCCGACGACGGGGGCACCGTGACCGTCGAACTGGACGGGAAGACCACCGAACTCGCGTGGCCCGCGGAGAAGAAGTTGTTGGACGTGATGCTCGAGGCGGGTATCGACGCTCCCTACTCGTGCCGCGAGGGCGCGTGCAGCGCGTGCGCGTGCCGCCTCGTCGAGGGCGAGGTCGAGCTCGCGCACAACGAGGTGCTCGATCAGGAGGACCTCGATGACGGGCTCATCCTGGCGTGCCAGTCGCTGCGCCGCACACCCGCCGTGCACATCACCTACGAATAGCCCGTCGACCATTCCGTCCCACGACGGCCCACTGCTGAGGGAGTCCCATGCCCATCGACCCGTCGGTCGCGATCGGTGCCGAGCTCGGCACCGCCGAGTTCTCCTGGAGCGCCTCTGACGTGCTGCTCTACCAGCTGGCGCTCGGCGCCGGTGCCGACCCGCTCTCGGGCCGCGAACTGCGCTACGCCACCGAGCAGGACACCGTGGTGCTGCCGACGTTCGCCACCGTGGCGCAGAACTTCCACGCCACCGAGCCGCCGAAGGTCTCCTTCCCCGGCGTCGAGATCGACCTGGCCAAGGTGGTGCACGGCAGCCAGTCGGTCACCGCGCACCGCCCGCTGCCCGCCTCCGGGACCGCGGTCGCGCGCACCCGGATCAGCGACGTCCACGACAAGGGCAAGGCCGCCGTCATCTGGCAGGAGACCGAGGTGGTCGACGGCGCCGGAGACCCGCTGTGGACCGCCCGCTCGTCGATCTTCGCCCGTGGCGAGGGCGGATTCGGCGGCGAGCGGGGGCCGTCGGAGCGGATCGAGCTGCCGGACCGGGACGCCGATGTCACCGTGGACGTGCCGACGCTGCCCCAGCAGGCGCTGCTCTACCGACTGTGCGGCGACCGGAACCCGCTGCACTCGGACCCCGCGTTCGCGAAGGCCGCCGGATTCGACGCACCGATCCTGCACGGCCTGTGCACCTACGGCGTCGTCGCCAAGGCCGTGACCGACGCGGTGCTCGACGGCGACGCCTCCCGCGTCGGCTCCTGGTCGGCGAAGTTCGCCGGCATCATGCTGCCGGGTGAGACCCTGCGCGTGCGGATCTGGCACGACGATGAGCGTCATCTGGTGACCGCGGAGTCGGTGGAGCGGTCCGCTCCCGTGCTCGCGGACGCGGTGTTCACCGCGCGATAGCCACCGAAACCGGGCGAATTCTCGATCAGGACGCCGGATACGAATCCTGGCCGAGAATCCGCCCGGTTTCGGAAGTCAGGAGTCGACGGGGCGGGCGGTCGCCATGGCGCGATCGACCTCCCAGAAGGCGCGCAGCGCCACGATCTTGCCGGCAACGTCCACCTTGTAGGTGAACACGCCCTCGGCGTCGATGACGTGCCCGCCGATCACCGTGCGGATCAGGCCGGTGAAGGCCACCTCGTTCCCGCAGGCGAAGCCGTCGCCGAAGAGGAACTCCAGCGACTCGGCGACGCCGATCGTCTTATCGTAGAAGGCAGAGATCTCCTCGCGGCCGTGGTGCCCCTTGCCCTCGGGATCGAAGCCGGAGGGGCCGACGGGATCCTCGACCACGCCGTCATCGGCGAACAGGTCGAGCCACTCCTGCTTGCGGCGGCCGCTGGCGGCGGCCTGCGAGGCACGGCCGGCGAGCACGGCGGGATGATCGTCTTTCATCGCGGTCTCCTTGCGGTTCAGGCGAACTTGCTGATCACGGAGTCGGCGTAGCGCCGCAGGTGATCGATCTTGGTCTGCAGCGGCTCGGTGTCCGGTCCCAGCTGATACGGCAGCCGGAATCCGACGATGACGTCGGTGACCCCCTTGTCCTCGAGCCGCTTGATCCCGTCCGCGGTGTAGGCGTCCAACGAGATCACGTGGATCTGGAACTCCTTCTTGTCGTGCTCGGCACGCAGCTCGTCGATCCGGGCGAGCATCCGGTCGAGCTCCTCGCCGTCGCCGCCGGCGTGCATCCAGCCGTCGCACAGCCGCACGGCGCGGCGCAGGGCCGCGTCCGCGTGCCCGCCGACCAGGATCGGCAGGGGCTCGGTGGGCACCGGGGCGATCTTGATGGAGGGGATGTCGAAGAACTCGCCGTGGTACTCGAAGTACTCGCCGGTGCTCAGGCCCTTGATGATCTCGATGCACTCGTCCATGCGCTTGCCGCGACGCTCGAAGGGCACGCCCATGATCTCGAAGTCCTCGGGCCACGGGCTGATCCCGACGCCGAGCGAGAAACGGTTGCCGCTGAGAGACGCCAGCGACGCGGCCTGCTTCGCCACCAGCACCGGGGGCCGGATCGGCAGCTTCAGGACGAAGGGCGTGAAGCGGAGGGTCTTCGTGGACGCGGCGAGCGCGGAAGCGAGCACGAAGGTCTCGACGAACTCCTTGCCATCCAGGAATTCCCGGCTCCCGTCGGGTGTGTACGGGTAGGTCGAGTCCGAGACCTCCGGGTAGGCGATGCTGTCCGCGACGCACATGCTGTCGTAACCGGCCTCCTCGGCCGCCTGAGCGAGCGGCACGTAGTACGACGGGTCGGTCATCGCCTCGGCGTACGTGAATCGCATGGTCACCCTTTCGTCGAACTGCTTGCGGGCGTTCGCCCCACTTGCTAAAAATAGAACACGTTTCACCGTTTGTACGCGGTATCGAGATCAGGAGTGCGCGTGGACTTCCGTCCGGACGAGAACCAGGTGGCCGTCGCCGGCCTCGCGGCCGACGTGCTCGGGCACGCCGCCGCGCGCGAGAGCACGGACGCCGCCGGGGGCGTCGACCGGTCCGACGGGGCCTGGCGCGCCACGTGGGCCGACCTCGCCCGTGCCGATCTCCTCGGCCTCGCCGCACCCGAGGATCTCGGCGGCGCCGGGCTCGGGGCGGAGGAGGTGGCCGCGGTGCTCACCGAGGCCGGCCGGCTCGCGATTGCGGCCCCGGTCCTGCCCGGCCTCGCGCTCGGCATCCTCCCGGTCGCCGTCCACGGCACCGACGATCAGCGGCGCCGGCTCCTGCCCGCGGCCCTGACCGGCGAGGAGCTCATCGTCGGCGCGCTGAGCGAGGTCGGCGCCGCCGTGCCCACCGCGCCGTCCACCCGCGCCGTCCGCACCGCGAGTGGCTGGGCGCTCACCGGCCGGAAGGTGGCCGTCGGCTACGCACAGCACGCCGCCCACCTCCTGGTGAGCGCGACCACCGACGACGGCGCTGCGGTCTTCCTGGTGCCCGCGCCCGCGCCCGGCGTCACGGTCACCCCGAGCCCCACCTCGACGGGAGCGGCCGAGGGCACCGTCGACCTGGCGGGCGTGGAGCTTCCCGCCGAGTCCGTTCTGGGCGGTTCGACCGACGGGACCGTCGCGCAGGCGGTGCGCGAGTGCGGTCTGTCGGGCGCGGCCGCCGTCGCCGACGGTGCGCTCGCCGGGGCGCTCGCGCTCACCGTCGATCATCTGCGCAAGCGCGAGCAGTTCGGGCGCCCGCTGGGCGCCTTCCAGGCCGTCGCCCAGCAGATCGCCGACGTCTACATCGCCTCCCGCACCCTGCACCTCGCCGCCGCGTCCGCAGCGTGGCGCGTGGGTACCGGCTCGCCCGCGGACGAGGCGACCGCGCTCGCCGCGCACTGGCTGGCGGCGGAGGCGCCGGCGGCCGTGCGGACCTGCCATCACCTGCACGGCGGTATCGGGGTCGACGTCACCTACCCGCTGCACCGGTTCTACTCGACGATCAAGGATCTGACCCGGTTCGTCGGCGGCGTCCCACAGACCGTGCGCGCCCTGTCGGCCGCGCACCGCGATGATGCGACGAACGCCGACGAGTCGGGACGCTTCCTGGCGCTCACCACCTCCCAACGTGCCCTGCAGGCCGAGTTGCGCGACTACTTCTCGACCCTGATGACGCCCGAGGAACGCGCCGAGATGCTCGTGCAGCGGCACGGCGAGGCGTTCCGGGACGTTGTCCGCCGCATGGGGATCGACGACCGGCTGGGCGTCGGATGGCCGATCGAGTACGGCGGCAAGGGGTTCGGTCCGATCGAGCAGTACCTGTTCGCGAACGAGGCCTCCCGCGCCGATGTGCAGCTGCCCTCGGTCACACTGCAGACCGTCGGACCCACGCTGCAGGCCTTCGGCACCGAGGAACAGAAGGCGCGGTTCCTGCCCAAGATCCTCTCCGGCGAGATCCATTTCGCGATCGGCTACACCGAGCCCGAGGCGGGCACCGACCTCGCCTCGATCCGCACCACCGCGGTCCGCGACGGCGATCACTACGTGGTGAACGGCCAGAAGATCTTCACCACCGGCGGCCACGACGCCGACTACGTGTGGATCGCCGTGCGCACCGATCCGGACGCCCCCAAGCACAAGGGCATCTCGATCCTCATCCTCGACACCAAGGATCCCGGGTACAGCTGGACGCCGATCATCACCGCGGACGGCGCGCACCACGTGAACGCCACCTACTACAACGACGTCCGCGTGCCGGTGGACATGCTGGTCGGCGCCGAGAACGAGGGGTGGAAGCTGATCACGACCCAGCTCAACCACGAGCGGGTCATGCTCGGTCCGTCGGGCCGCATCGGCGTGCTGCACGACCGGGTCGACGCGTGGGCGCACGAGAAGGACCTGCTGGGCGACCCCGACGTGGCCGGGGCGCTCGCCCGGGTCCGCGCAGCGGAGCTCATCAACGAGCTCCTGAACTGGCAGGTGGCTGCCGCCGAGGCGGGTGGCCCCGTCGACGTGGCTGACGCCTCCGCCACCAAGGTCTTCGGCTCGGACCGCATCCAGGGACTCACGGCACTGCTGGAGGAGACGGTCGGGACACACGGCGACCCGTCCGACCCGGCGACCGCGGAGCTGTTGCAGTGGCTCGACATCCAGGCCAAGCGGCACCTGGTACTGACCTTCGGCGGCGGGGTCAACGAGATCCAGCGCGAACTGATCGCCCTCATGGGCCTGCAACTGCCGCGGGTGCCCCGATGACCGCCGCGACGGACACCACCGCGGCCGTGCACGCCGCAGCCGAGCGGATCCGTGCGCTCGGCGATTCCACGCCGCGCGCCGGCCGGGATCCGGTGAACCAGCCGATGATCAACAATTGGACCGAGGCGATCGGCGACACCAACCCGCTCTACGCGGACCCGGAGTTCGCCGCGAGGTCGCGCTTCGGCGGACCCGTCGCTCCGCCCGCGATGGCGCAGGTGTGGTCCATGCGGGGCCTGCACGGCGAGCGCGCCGGCGACGACCCGCTCGGCCTCATGACCGAGGCCCTGGACGAGCTCGGCTTCACCTCGGTCGTCGCGACCAATTCGGACCAGACCTACCACCGGCACGTGCGGCCCGGCGAGGAGATCACCGCCTCGTCGCGCCTCGAGGACGTGGTGGGACCGAAGAAGACCGGGCTCGGCGAGGGCTGGTTCTTCACCACCCGCACACTCTGGCGCGTGGGCGACGAGGTGGTCGCCGAGATGGTCTTCCGCATCCTCAAGTTCCGCCCGCCCGCGTCCGATGCACCGGAGACCACCGTTCCCGACGCCGGGCCGAGCGGCCGGATCGTGGACGCCTCCGCCTACGCCGGCGGCGTACTGCGCCCGGTGATCTCGCGCGATACGTCCTTCTACTGGGAAGGCGCGAAGATCGGCGAGCTGCGCATCCAGCGCTGGGGCGAGACCCTGCGACACCCGCCTGGGCCGATGGACCCGGGCGGCGACCTCACCCTCGCGCCCGACTACGTGGTCTCCCCCGGTACCGGGACCGTCTTCAGCTTCGTCGTGCACCACCACCCGAAGGTCCCCGGCAAGCGCCTGCCCTTCGTGGTGGCGCTCGTCGAGCTCGACGAGGGCGTCCGCGTGCTCGGCGAGCTGATCGACGTGGACCCGACCGCCGTCGAGATCGGCATGCCGGTGCGCGCCGTTTTCCTGCGGGTCGACGACGATCTGACACTGCCCGCGTGGGAGGCCCGGTGACGTCCCCCACTTCGCTGCGCGATGACGACGACCTGACCCTGCCCGCCCGGGAGGCACGATGAACTACCCCGCAACACTGACAGCGGGCGGGATCACCGTCGGGACGGCGCTGCCGCCCATGACGATCCACGCCAGCACCACCTTCGTCGCGACCACGGCCATCGCCACCCGCGACTTCCAGGACGTGCACCACGACCGCGACGCGGCGCACGCCCGGGGTAGCAAGGACATCTTCGTCAACATCCTCACCGACAACGGGCTGGTCCAGAAGTACGTGACCGACTGGGCGGGCCCGGAGGCCTTCGTGCGGAACATCGCCATCCGTCTCGGCGCGCCCTGCTACGCCGGAGACACCCTGCACTTCTCGGGCACGGTCACGGAGATCGACGGTGCAGTCGTCACCATCGCGGTGACCGCGAAGGGCGCACTGGGGGATCACATCTCCGGCACGGCGACCGTGGAGCTGCCGGCATGAGCGCACTGAGCGGCAGGGCCGCGATCGCCGGCATCGGCGCCACCGAGTTCTCCAAGGACTCCGGCCGCAGCGAGCTGCGGCTCGCCGTGGAATGCGTGCGCGCCGCCCTCGACGACGCGGGCCTGACCCCGCAGGACGTGGACGGCCTGGTGACCTTCACGATGGACACCAACTCCGAGATCGCCGTCGCCCGCGAGCTGCGGATCCCGGAGCTGAAGTTCTTCAGCCGCATCAACTTCGGCGGCGGCGCCGCGGCCGCCACCGTGCAGCAGGCGGCGATGGCCGTCGCCACCGGCGTGGCCGACGTCGTGGTGGCCTACCGCGCCTTCAACGAGCGCTCCGGGCACCGCTTCGGTCAGGTCTCGAGCGCCGCGGCCCAGCAGGTGAACACCAACGGCATCGACAACGCCTTCCACTACCCCGCCGGGATCGCCACCCCGGCGGCCACCGTCGCGATGGCGGCCCGCCGCTACATGCACGACTTCGGCGCCACCAGTGAGGATTTCGGCCGCGTCGCGGTGCTCGACCGGGCACGGGCCGCCACCAATCCCCGCGCCTGGTTCTACGGCAAGCCGATCACGCTGGAAGAACATCAGTCCTCCCGGTTCGTCGCCGAGCCGCTGCACCTGCTCGACTGCTGCCAGGAGTCGGACGGCGGTGTGGCGCTGGTGATCACCAGCGCCGAGCGCGCCCGCGACCTGAAGCAGACCCCGGCCGTGATCGCCGCCGCCGCACAGGGCGCGGGCCCCGACCAGTACGTGATGACCAGCTACTACCGCGACGGACTCACGGGCCTGCCCGAGATGGGCGTGGTCGGCAGCCAGCTGTGGGCCCAGGCGGGCATGGCACCGTCGGACATGGACCTGGCCGTGCTGTACGACCACTTCACCCCCTACGTGCTCATGCAGCTCGAGGAACTCGGCTTCTGCGGGCGGGGCGAGGCACCGTCGTACCTCGCAGCCGGGACGTGCGAGCTCGACGGGGCCCTGCCGCTCAACCCGCACGGCGGCCAGCTCGGGGAGGCGTACATCCACGGCATGAACGGCATCGCTGAGGCGGTGCGACAGCTGCGCGGGAGCGCGGCGAACCAGATCGCCGGGGCGGAACGCGCCGTCGTCACCGCCGGGACCGGGGTGCCGACCAGCGGTTTGGTGCTGAGTAAGGTCTGAGGAATGAGCGAGCCGGAATCGGACAAGGTGGACCTGCGCAGCGAGATCCCGCGTTTCCGCCCCGCCACACCCCCGCCCTCGTTCGGCGAGCTCGTCGAGAACCTGCGCCGCCTGCAGGATCTCGCGGTGAGCGTCGACGCGACCGACGAGGTGTACGCGCAGGCGCGCGACCGGGTGGCGGAGCTGACGGAGTTGCTCGCGCCCTACGCGGCGCCGGAGGGCAAGGGGCCGGCGAACCGCAGCATGGCGCTGCCGGGCCGCGGCAGCCTGCTCATGCCCCCGTTCGTCGTGGAGAAGTTCGACGAGGAGTCCGTCGTCGCGCGGGGCGTGCTGCGCCGCTACCACCTCGGCGGCGGCGGAGTGGCCCACGGCGGTGTGCTGCCGCTGATCTTCGACGACAACTTCGGCAACGTGGTCTACGCCGCCAAGCGGCCGATCAGCCGTACCGCGTACCTGCACGTCAACTACCGCAAGGTGACGCCGCTCGACGTGCCGCTGATCATCGAGGGCAAGGTGGACCGCGTCGACGGCCGCAAGACCTTCATCACCGCGCGCCTGACGGAGGAGGACGGCACACTCCTCGCCGACGGCGAGGGCCTGATGGTGCAGTTGCTGCCCGGCCAGCCCTGACACTCCCCCTCAACGAACGAGAACGGCGCGGGCCGCAGCCCGCGCCGTTTCCCGTGGAAGGGTCACTTGCCTTTGAGCGCGGCGTCCATGCCGCTCACGTCGCTGATCTTCCAATCCTGCTTGGAGTCGATGGTGAGCGTGTAGGTGGCCGTGGAGGGGATGCCCTCGGGGCGCTGCGTGGTCTTGGTGATCATGTTCAGGAAGACGTTGAGCGTGATCAGGCCGTCCTTGTCGCCGGTCACGACGGTGGCGAGCGGGGTGGCGGTGGACTGCCACTGCAGCGGCACCACGATCTGCTCGAACTGCGTGGACGCCTCGCGGAGTTCGTTCGCCAGCTCGTCGGTGGTGCCCGCGGTGAGTGCGGTGCGCCAGGTGCCCAGGTTCTGGTAGTCGATGGTGGCGGCGCCGATCGCGTACTTCTTCGCGATGTCCTCGGCGCGTGCGTTCGTCTCCTGCGTCTGCGTGACGGCCGCGAGCTGATCGCGCGCCTCGTCGCGGTCCGAGGACGCGGACTGCCAGAGGAAGCCGAACGCCGTCGCGGCGACGGCCAGCAGGACGACGACCGCCGACAGGCCGAGCATGAGCGGCGTGACGACGATGCCGCTCGGCGGCTTCTCCTCCGCGACCTTCGCCGCCTTCACCGGCTTCGCGGTGGGCTTCGGCTTCGCGGCGGGCTGCGCCGGCGCGGGCCGGGAGGTCGTGTCGATCTCGGTCGTGGTGGCGCCGGACTCGTCGAGTGCCGCGTCGTCGACCTCGGGCTTCGTTACCGCCATTGTGCTACCCCTCTCCCGCAGCGCCGTCGGAAAAGCCCAGGCAGGACAGCTCGACGCTCACGGTATCGTGGGCAGAACTGTAACAGGTTCCAGTTTGGCGGGAGGCGGTTCGCGCAGATCACCGAACCGGGCGTCAGCGACGCGCCGAACGCTACCCGGCGCGCCTGTGCTGCGCGGCCGGATCGTCGAAGACCGCCGTCGACTGCGCGGCGGCGATGCGCCAGGCACCGTCATCCTTCGACAGGACGTACAGCGGCGCCGAGTCGGGGACCGACGGCAGCGGCGCACCGTCGGGGCCGAGGGGCCGGACCCGGACACTGACCGCGGCCACGTCCGGGCGGACGAACAGGATCCGCTCGACGGCGTACTCCGCGGCCCCGCGCGCCATCGCGCCGTGCACCGTGCGCGCGAGAAAGGCGTCGATCGCGGCCCGGCCGTGCAGGCGGCGCCCGTGCGCCGTGGTCCACACCGCGTCGTCGCGGAACAGCGAGCGCACGCGCGGGACGCTGCCGGCGCGCTGCGCCTCGAGCACCTCGGCGACGAAGTCCACGATCGCCGTGGCGTCGGCGGCGGCACCGTCGCCGAGGATGTCCGGAAGGCCGCGGGAATCCGCCCGCGTGAGGTCGTCAGCCATGCCTCCAGGCTCGCCTATCAACCCCGGTTGAGGTCAAGGCTTCGGTTCAGTGCGATTCGATCGCCCGACCGTCGGCGTGCCGGTAGTACAGCTCGTGGAGCAGGCGCAACAGGAGCAGGACGCCGGTCACGATCAGCAGGAAGGTCATGACTCGGAACGCTATTGCGGGCGGGACCCGCCCGGAAGCGGGCTTGACGCAGCCCTGACGCGTTCTTGACGTCGCGAACGAAAAACTGATATCACTTAGATAAGTGATATCAGAATAAGGAGGGGTGATGACAGCAATCGTTCAACCCGAGGACACCCAGGTCGCGATCACGGAGCGGTCGGCGTGGCACGGAGGCGCCGGCGCCGCGGTGGGGGCCTTCGTCGGCTTCCTCGCACTCGTCGCGGGCGCGGTCGGCCTCGTCGTGCTGTCGATCGCGGCGGAGACGCCCGCCCTGGTCGTGGTCAGCGTGCTGCTCGGCATCGTCGCGCTGCTCCTGCTCAGCATGGTCGTCGTGGTCGCGCCCGGCCACACGCTGGTGGTGCAGCTCTTCGGCCGGTACGTGGGCACCGTGCGCACGCAGGGCCTCGGCCTGGTGCTACCGCTGACCACCCGACAGCGGGTCTCGGTGCGCGTGCACAACTTCGAGACCGCGGAGCTCAAGGTCAACGACTCCACCGGCAACCCGGTGAACATCGCGTCGATCATCGTCTGGCAGGTCGCCGACACCGCGCGCGCCACCTTCGCCGTGGAGGACTACGAGGAGTTCATCGTCTCGCAGGCCGAATCGGCGCTGCGGCACGTGACCACGAGCCACCCGTACGACGCCGACGACGCCGTGGCCGGCGCCACCTCACTGCGCGGATCCACCGACCAGGTGGCCGCCGAACTGGCCGAACAGGTCGCCGCGCGCGTCGAACTCGCCGGGCTTGAGATCCTCGAGGCGCGCATCTCATCGCTCGCCTACGCGCCGGAGATCGCCGGCGCCATGCTGCAGCGGCAGCAGGCCTCGGCCCTGCTCGCGGCCCGCGAGAAGATCGTCGAGGGCGCCGTCGGCATCGTCGAGAACGCCCTGGTCCGGCTCGAGGAGAACGGCACCGTCGAGCTCGACGACGAGCGCCGCGCGGCGATGGTCTCGAACCTGCTGGTGGTGCTGTGTTCCGACAGCCGCACCACACCCGTGGTGAACACGGGGAGCCTGTACAGCTAGTGGGCTCGACGGACTCCCCGGACACCGGGGGCGACCGACCGGAGCGGGGCCGCAAGGCGGTCCCGCTCCGCATCGACCCCGAGGTGTACCGCGCGCTGGCCAAGTGGGCCGCCGACGATCTGCGCAGCGTCAACGCGCAGATCGAGTTCCTCCTGCGCCGGGCGCTCGACGACGCCGGCCGGATGCCGTCGCGCGTGCGGCCCATGCGCGGCCCCGGACGACCGCCCGCGAACCCTGACCAGCACTAACGACAGTTGTCCGCGATGTAAGGGCAGCGTAGCCTTCCCTCTCGCGATCTTCGCGACGGAAGGACAACCGGACACATGAAGCTCTCCCTGGCGCGCGTCACGCTCGCCGCCCTCACGATCGGCGCGCTCACGGCGTGCGGCAGCGGCGCACCGTCGGACACGGCGACCGGCAGCAGCGCCGCCGACGGCGCGTTCCCGCGGACCGTCGAGCACGCGATGGGCTCGACGACCATCCCGACCCGGCCGCAGCGAGTGGCGGCCCTCGACGCCTCCTTCACCGACGCGACACTGATGCTGGACACCCAGGTCGTCGCGTTCACCGAGTACAACACCCTGGGCAGCAAGCTCCCCGACTACCTCGGCGCGTCCGCGACGAACTACGGCGCGCAGGCCGTCAGCGTGGGCAAGCTGGCCTCGCCGTCGCTGGAGAAGATCGTCGCGGTCAAGCCCGACCTCATCGTGAGCGCGAAGGTGCGCCACAGCAAGGAGTACCCGCAGCTCGCCGGCATCGCGCCGACCGTCTTCAGCGAGACCACCGGCCCGACGTGGAAGGACAACATCCGGCTGCTGGCGAAGGCCCTCGGCAAGGAGACCCTCGCGGATCAGCGCCTCGCGGAGTACGAGGCGCAGGCGCGCGCCGTCGGCTCCGCGGTCAAGGCGAAGGCCGGCCCGGACACCACCATCTCCGTGGTGCGCTTCCTCGACGGCCCCACGCGCCTGTACGGCAAGAAGTCCTTCTCCGGCATCGTGCTGCAGGACGCCGGTCTCGCACGCCCCGCGTCGCAGGACGTCGACGAGTTCATGACCGAGATCAGCGCCGAGCGCATCCCCGCTGCCGACGGGACGAAGATCTTCGTGACCACCAACGGCGACAAGGGAACCGACTCGCTCAACACGTTCCGGCAGAACCCGCTGTGGGCGCCGCTCGAGCCGAAGACCGTGGAGGTCAAGGACGCCGAGTGGATGAGCGCCGTGAGCGTGCAGGGCGCGTACCACATCCTCGCCGACATCGCGAAGGCCTTCGACGTGCCCGGTCCCGCGATCCCGGCGTGGATCTCGGGGAAGTAGTCCGACGGTGCCGGGGCGGACGCTCGCGCGGTTCGCCCCGGCTCCCACGGGAGCGGGTGCCAGAAGGGCAGCCCAGTTGAGCGGTGCATTTGGTGGTCGACGGGGCGGTCAGTACACTTGGTCCTCGGTCACGCGTTCGCGTGGGGCCACGCTGCCTTAGCTCAGTCGGTAGAGCGCTTCACTCGTAATGAAAAGGTCGCGAGTTCGATTCTCGCAGGCAGCTCCAGAATCACAGGTCAGGCCGGGTCTCGTACCCGGCCTGTTTCCGTTTCGCCCGTAGTACGGGAACACCACCGATTCCCAAGACCTCGGTCAGGAACCGCTGCACTTCATCGATCTCGGTCGCAGCGCAGTCGACGAGCAACTTCACCTCTGCGTCGCGCTTGGCCACGTCAGCCGTGAGGAGCACTCCGACCAAGCCGGAATTCCTTTCCGTGCCGACGAAGACGTCGATCCCGTCGCCGTCACCGCCCGTCGTGCCGACCAGGTATCCGTAGTCGAGCGGGTAGACGGCGTGCGGGATACGTGGATGCGCGCTTCCAGCTCGCCGATCGATCACGAGGGTCGACGTGCTGATCAGTTCGTCGAGCGCGGCGAAGTATCGATCGGATTCGAGGACCACGACGGCATCGTAGGCACCCCACATCGTGGCGCGATGCCTAGTCGATGAGGACCAGCCACCAGTCGTCGGACAGCTTCTCGCCCCGCACCTCGCCACCGAACGTCGGGGAGCTCCCGTCCGGTCGGTACTCGAGCGTCATGACGCTGAAGCCGCCACCGAGGATCGAGAACGTGACCACCCCGCCGGCCTTGTCCGTCCCGTACACCTCCTGCGAGCCGATCCGCCGGTTGCCGTGTTCGGAGAATTCCGGTCGCGGATCGGCCAGCACGGCTCGGGCTGCCGAGGTGAGGCGAGGTTCGTCGTACGACCACCTCGCCTTCTGCGGCAGGCCGGTGAACGCCGCGGCGAGACCGAGCACGCCGATGACCGGGATGATCAGGAGGTGCCAGGCGAACCGCCTGCGCCGGATCGCCCAGGTCACGAGATAGACGAGCCACATCACGATGAGCACGAACCCGGTGAGCAAGGTGGCCGCGAACCACCCGAATTCGGCGCCGACGGTGTGGCCCCACAGCCAGGCCAGCACCTCGATCGCGACGAGCACGGCGAGAACGGCTCCGACCACGCCGAGCGGCGTCACCCGCCGGGCCGCTGACTGACCGGGATCCGCATCCATCACATCAGGATAGCGATCAGTGAACTCGTGCTAGCGGATCAACCGCGGGATCAGGCGGACGAAGAGCACCATGACCACCAACTCGACGAGGGTCTGCGTCACCACGACGAGCGGCGCCAGCCCGTACGCGCCGGGCAGCGCGAGGACCAGCGGCAGGATCACCAGCGAGTTCCGTGTGACGCCGCTGAAGACCACGCTGCGCCGGCCCGGCACGTCCAACCGGGCGAGCCGGCCCGCAGCCGCGCCGACGGGCGTCATCACCGCCGCGAACAACACGTACACCGGGATCGTGAGCAGGAGCGACGCGAGCTGGTCGCGCACCCCCGCCACCTGCGACGCCACCACGACGGCCAGCGTCAGCACCATGATCGGCACCATCGCGCCGACCATCCCGTCGGCGAGCACGGCACCCCACCGCCTCCGGGCCGCCGCCCACTGCGTCACGCCCGCGAGCAGCAGCGGCACCGCGATGACCCACGCGAAGGCCGCGAGGAACGGCCCGTAGTCGATGGTGCGCACCACCTCGCCGCCGACGAACAACCACAGGTACAGCGGCAGCAGCGCCATCTGCACCAGCATCAGCAGCGGCGCCGCCGCGAGCAGCCGGTCCTTCGCGCCCCCGGCGAGTCCACTGAACACGATCACGTAGTCGATGCAGGGCGTGAGCAGCACGAACAGCACGCCGACGAGCAGCACCCGGTCGTGCGCGACGATCCGCGACACCGCGAAGACCACCACCGGCACCGCCACGAAGTTGACCGCCAGGACAGTGCTCAGGAACCGCACGTCGCGCAGCGCCTCCCCGATCCGCGCGAACGGGATCCCCAGGAACGTGGCGTAGAGCAGCAGCGCGAGCACCGGGTTGATGACGGCCTCCGCGGGGCCCGCCACCGTCGGTACGGCGAGGCCGAGGGCGGCACCGAGAACCAGCCCCACGAGGTAGAGCGGTACCTGGTGGTCCTCCGCCCACTCGGCCGTCGACCGCATTCCCGCCACGCGCACACCCTAGTTCGGGGGCGGGGTCAGTAGGGTTCCACCCATGGGTGCGCCGACGGAGCAGAGCTGGCCCGAACCCTCGGATCGGGTCAAGGAGCTGATCCGGCGCGCCGCGGAGTTCGCGAGCAACGCCCCCGAGGAGTGGGTGACCGCCCTGCAGGACGCCACGCTCACCGGCATCATCCTCTCCCCCATCGCCGCGGATCCGACGCTGGCCGAGCTGGTCCGCAACTCCGACACCGCCGTCATGCTGCACTGGGCCGCGCACAACCTGGCCCACCCGGGCGCCCGGGTGCCGCCGAACATCGACTCCGCGGACGCCCTCGCCGTCGCCCGCGACCTGGTCCGGCGGGGCCTCGACCTGCACGGCATCGACACCTATCGCAAGGGCCTCAACACCGCCTGGACGCTGTGGATGGACGTCTGCTTCGAGCTCACCGACGATCCCGCCGAGCTGCGCGAGCTGCTCGCCGTGACGTGGGCGTCGATGTCGACGTACGTCGACGACACCATCGACGCCATCACGATCCGGATGGCCGGCGAGCGCGAGCAGCTGACCACCGGGACCAACGCGGACCGTCTGGCCGCGGTCTCGCTGATCCTCGAGGGCGCCCCGATCGCCCGGGCCCGGGCGGAACAGCAGCTGGGCTACCGACTGACCGGGCCGCACACCGCCGCGGTCGTCTGGACGACGGGGCCGGTCGGCGACCTGGACGCCGCGGCCCACGCACTGGCCCGGCACACCGGCACGACGCGCGCGCTGACCGTCGTGGCGAGTGCGTCGGCGCTGTGGCTGTGGCTGCCCGGCACCGTCGTCCCCGACTCGGGCGAGCTGGCCCGCGAACTGGCCGACCACCCCGAGGTCCGGGTCGCGATCGGCCGGCCGGGCGAGGACCTCGACGGGTTCCGGCGCAGCCACCTCGACGCCGGCACCGCGCAACGCGTGATGACCCGCCTGCGCACCCGGCGGCGGGTCGCGCGCTACGACGACGTCGTGCTGATCTCGCTGGTCACGAGCGATACCGGCAAGGCCGACGAGTTCGTCCGCGACACCCTCGGCGATCTGCTCACCGCCGATCAGGAGACCCGGGAGACCGTCGCGGCGTACGTCGAGGAGCAGTTCAACACCTCCCGCACCGCCGAGCGGCTCTACACCCACCGCAACACGGTGATCCGCCGCCTGACCAGGGCCGACGAGCTGCTGCCCCGCCCCCTCGCCGACAATCCCACCGGGGTCGCCGTCGCGCTCGACGTGCTGCGGTGGCTCGGCCCCGACGGGCCGGCGTGATGCGGCACGACGGCCCCGCGTGACGATCTGCACCAGAGCGAGGAGCATCCGGGTGCACTCTGCGCTGGCCGCACACCCCGTCCGAGCGAGAGAGTGAATCATCGGTTCTATCACTGAGCCCTCGGACCAGGAGAGACAAGCATGACGAGCACCACACCCGAGCACCTCGACATCATCGTCATCGGTGCCGGCATCTCCGGCATCGGCGCCGGCCACTACATCACCACCGAACTGCCCGGGAAGTCCTTCGCGATCCTCGAGGGGCGCGCGACGTTCGGCGGCACGTGGGACCTGTTCAAGTACCCCGGCATCCGCTCGGACTCGGACCTGCACACGTTCGGCTACGAGTTCAAGCCGTGGGAGGCCAAGGACTCCATCGCCGACGCGCACAAGATCCTCGACTACCTGCAGGAGACGATGGTCGAGAACGACCTCGTCGACAAGGTCCGCTACGACCACCGCGTGGTCTCCGCGGACTGGTCGAGCGAGGACGGCCGCTGGACCGTGCAGGTGGACCACGCCGGCGAGCGCATCGTGCTCACCGCGAACTGGGTGCTCTTCGGCAGCGGCTACTACGACTACGAGCAGGGCTTCACGCCCGAGTTCGCGGGTCGCGAGAAGTTCGCCGGGCAGATCATCCATCCGCAGTTCTGGCCCGAGGACCTGGACTACAGCGGCAAGAAGGTCGTCGTCATCGGTTCGGGCGCGACCGCGGTGACCCTCGTCCCGTCGCTGCTGACCAGCGAGAAGCCCGCCGCGCAGGTCACCATGCTGCAGCGCACGCCGACGTACATCATGCCGGTGCCCAAGCAGGACCCCCTGACCAACCTGTTCCACCGCGCCTTCGGCCACAAGATCGGCCACGATCTCTCGCGCAAGCGGTTCATCTGGCAGCAGCGCGGCGTGTACGTCTTCGCGCAGCGCTTCCCGGACCTGGCGCGCAAGATCATCCGCAACGAGAACGCCAAGCGCCTGCCCAAGGGCTACCCGGTGGACGTGCACTTCAACCCGCCGTACAACCCGTGGGACCAGCGCCTGTGCGCCGTGCCCGACGGTGACCTGTTCAAGGCCATCCGCTCGGGCAAGGCGGCCGTCGCGACCGACAAGATCGTCACCTTCGACGAGACCGGCATCGAGCTGGCGAGCGGCGAGCACCTCGACGCGGACATCATCGTCACCGCGACCGGTCTCAAGCTCAAGCTGCTCGGCGGCGTGACGCTGTCGGTCGACGGCCGCGACGTGGACGTGCCGAACGCCGTCATCCACCGCGGCGCGATGCTCTCCGGCGTCCCGAACGCCGCCCTGGCCATCGGCTACACGAACTCGTCGTGGACGCTGAAGGTCGGCATGCTGTGGAAGTACATCACCAAGCTGATCGGGACGATGGACGCGAAGGGCCTGGACACCGCCGTCGCCGTCGCCGATCCCGACATGGCCACGCGCCCCGCCCTCGACTTCGAGGCCGGCTACGTCCAGCGCGCCCTCGGCGAGCTCCCCCGCCAGGGTGAGGCCGACGACTGGCGCATGTCCATGAGCTACTTCGAGGACGCCAAGCGCCTCAACAGCGAGCTCTCCTTCGGCGAGGAGTCCGGCCTGCGCCTGAGCTCGAGCAAGCAGGCCAAGGTCACCGTCTGACCTGCGCTATCGCCGCCTCCGCCCGTCTACCGCTACCGTTGACTCGGTGCGGCCGACGGGCGGTCGCGGTGTGAGGGAGTGGATGAACGAGCAGCAGATCGCGGGCTACCGGGTGGTCCGCAAGCTCGGCGGCGGCGGCATGGGCGAGGTGTACCTCGTCCAGCATCCGCGCCTGCCCCGGCAGGACGCGCTCAAGCTGCTGCACACCTCCGTCAGCAGCAACCCGCAGTACAAGGCCCGGTTCGATCGCGAGGCGTACGTGCTCGCGCAGCTCAACCACCGCAACATCATCCACCTCTACGACCGCGGCGAGGTCCAGGGCCGGCTGTGGATCACGATGGAGTACGTCGCCGGCCCCGACACCTCGCAGATGCTCGCCCAGCGCGGGCCCATGCCGCTGCCGCTCGCCATCGAGATCGCCGACGGTGCCGGCGCCGCCCTCGACTACGCCTACCGGCAGGCGCGGATCACGCACCGCGACGTCAAGCCCGCCAACATCCTCGTGGCCTTCGACTCCGACGGTGCGCCGCAGGTCAAGCTCGCCGACTTCGGCATCGCCAAGGCCGCCGGGGAGGCCGTCGGCGTCACGTCGACGGGGATCACCGTCGGGACCATGGCGTACATGTCGCCCGAGGCCTTCGACAACAAGATCCTCGACAACCGGGCCGACCTGTACTCGCTCGGCTGCACGGTCTTCGAGCTGCTCACCGGCGAGCCGCCCTTCCCCGGCGACTCCCCCGCCGCCGTCATCTCCGCGCACCTGAACCAGCCGGCGCCGAAGATCACCACCCGCAACCCGGCGCTGCCGGGCCACCTCGACGCCGTCTTCCGCAAGGCCCTGGCCAAGCGCCCCGAAGACCGCTACGCCACCTGCGCCGAGTTCGTCGCGGGCCTGCGGGGCGAGCTGCCCGCGGAGCCCGCACAGGGCGGCACCGCCGAGCACCCGGCACTGTCGACCGGCGGGTACGCGGCACCGTCGACGGCGGCGAGCCCGGCCGGCCGGCCGACGGGTGCGTACGGACCGTCGACGAGCGCGTACGGACCGTCGACCGGTGCCTACGGGCCGGCGACGGGCGGGTACCCGTCGCCCGGGACTCCCCAGTCCCCCGCCCCGACCCGGGCGGAGGCGCTGCCGCCGTCGACGACGGCGGAGCCGGTGCGGGCCGAGCAGTACCCGCCGGCCGAGTACGGCGGCGACAGCCGTCCCCGCCGGCGCAGCATCCCGCTCGTCCTGGGCGCGCTGCTGGTGGTCGTCGCGCTGGTGGCCGGCGGGATCTTCCTCGTCCGGGAGAGCGGCGACAACGGCCCGACCAGCGGATCGGCGCTGACGGCCGCGTCCGTGCGGCTCATCAATTTCCAGGACAGCTCGGAGCAATCGAAGAACCTCGACAACGTGCTCACCGGCGCGACGCCGCCGTGGCGCACGTACGAGTACTACTCCGGTCCCCAGTTCGGCGGCCTCAAGAAGGGCACCGGATTCCTCCTGACCCTCGATCGCGAGGCGACGATCACCTCGGGCACCATCACTTCGCCCAGCTCGGGCTCCTCGGTGCAGATCCGGACGGCACCGTCGAGCTCGGTGAGTTCGCTCGATCAGACCTCGACCGTGTGGGAGGGCTCGCTCACCAGCGGTGCCACCGATTTCTCCGCCCGCGACGGGGCGAAGACCCGTTACGTGCTGGTGTGGATCACCGGGCTCTCACAGATCACCGGCGGTAAGTGGCAGACCACCATCGAGCAGGTGCAGCTGCGCGGGAACTAGCCGATCGGACGGTGTCCGAGCGTGCGGTCAGAAGCGGTGGTCGCGCAGGGCCGACGAGACGCCCGCGGCCATCGCGTCGAGCGCGACGACGGGCTTGACGTTGAGGTCGATCGCCTCGCGACACTCCAGGACCGATTCCACGCAGCGCAGCAGCCCCTCGGGACGGGCGTAGCCGGCGAGCCGCCGGGTCTGCTCGGCCTCGTCGGGGTGCATGAGCGTGACCCGCGCGCCCGTGCCCTGCACCAGCGCATCGCGGAACAGCGCGGCGAGGTCGATGAGTGCGCGGTCGAGGGCATCGCGCACCGCGCGGGTGCCGCGGGCCTTCTGCCGCTTCTCCAGGTCCTTGAGCTGGCCCGCGGAGCCGCGCATCACGCCGCCGGTGCCGCGGCCGACGCCGCCCGCGCCGAGCGCCGTCTTCAGATCCTCGGTCTCGCGCTCGTTGACATCGGCGTTGAGCTCCTTGGCCGTGCTCTCCGCGTCGCGCAGCAGCTGTTCGACGACGCCGTAGACGCCCTCCGACGTGGCCGCCCGCGCCAGGCCCAGCGCCTGCTTGCGCTGCTTCTGCGCCTCCGGATCCGTCGCGAGGCGCTTGGCCCGCCCGACGTGCCCGCCGGACACCCCGGCCGCCCAGGCGGCACGCTCGGCGTCGATCCCGTCCTTCTCCAGCACCGCGGCGATGGCGGGCGCCGACGGGGTGACGAGCGGGACGTGCCGGCACCGGGACTTCAGAGTGACGGAGATGTCCTCCGGATCGACGGTGGGCGCGCACAGCAGCACGATGGTCTGCGCCGGCGGCTCCTCCACCATCTTCAGCAGCGCGTTACCGGCCTGCTCGGTGAGCCGGTCGGCGTCCTCGATGAGCACGATCTGCCAGTTGCCGACGGACGGCCGGCGCGACGCGTCCGCCACCACCTCGCGCATCTGCTTGACCGCGATGGACAAGCCGTCGGGGGCGATCGACCGCACGTCGGCGTGGGTGCCGGCCAGCACCGTGGTGCAGGCCCGGCAGTGCCCGCAACCGGGCTCGACCGGATCGTCGCACTGCAGCGCCGCGGCGAGCGCGCGCGCCGCGACGGACCGCCCGGATCCGGGCGGACCGGTGAACAACCAGGCGTGCGTCATGGACGATCCCGCCAGATCGGCGACGGTGCCCCCGTCCGCCACGACCTCGCGCGCGGCGGCCGCGGCGGCCCGCAGGCCGATCACCACCGCTTCCTGCCCCACCAGGCGATCGAACACTGAGCTCACCCCCACAGCTTAGCCATCCGACTGGCCCTCCCCCGATCACACAGCGCAGGCTAAGTTGGAGCGGTGGCAGCACCGAAGAGCAGACTCAGTCGCGCACTGCGACTGGCGCGGTGGCTCGCCAAGACCCCCTGGCCGATCTTCGCGCTGGACATCCTGCGCTCGAACATCCTGGGCGCGGTCTTCGTCTTCGGTTTCCTGCGGTTCGCGCTACCCGTGCAGCAGTCGGTGCAGCTGCAGGAGATCAGCGGCATCAACCTACTGGTCTTCATCACCTACCTGATCGGCGCGAGCGTGCTCGGCATGCTGATCGGGCTGCGACTGGTGCTGCCCGTGCTGCGCTGGCACCGGCGCAGCGCCCCGCACGATCCGGCGATCTCCCGCATGGCCCTGAACCTGCCCCTGCGGATGGCGCTCATGCAGGCCTTCTTCTGGCTCATCGGCGGCATCATCTTCGTGGTCATCAACTTCAACTCGTCGAGCGGCATCCGGGTGGTGGTCGCGCTGACGGTGCTGCTCGGCGCCATCACGACGTGCGCGCTGAGCTACATGCAGACCGAGCGCGTACTGCGCCCGATCACCGTGGCCGCACTGGCCCAGGAGCCGCAGGGCTCCGCCGGACTGTCGGTGACCACGCGCATCCTGCTCAGTTGGGTGCTCGGCACCGCCACGCCGATCGTCGGCATCATCATGGTGATCGCCTCGCAGGAGCTGGGCGTGATCGACCCGAACGCGCCCACGCTGATCAACCCCGTGCTGCTGCTCTGCGTCGTCGCGCTGGCCGCCGGCCTGCTCGGCACCGTGCGCGCCGCGAAGTCCATCGGCGATCCCATCCGCGACCTGTTCCGCGCGCAGCGCAAGGTCCGCGACGGGGACTTCACCGCCTCGGTGAAGATCTACGACTCCAGCGAGCTGGGCCTCCTGCAGGCCGGCTTCAACGACATGGTGCACGACCTGGCCGAGCGACAGCGGATGCGCGACATGTTCGGCCGGTACGTCGGGCAGGACGTCGCGCGGCAGGCGCTCGAGCACGGCACCCACCTCGGCGGCGAGATCAACGAGGTCGGCGTGCTGTTCGTCGACCTCGTCGGCTCGACGAAACTGGCCGTCACGGAGGAGCCCGCCGCGGTCGTGGACCTGCTCAACGACTTCTTCAAGGTCGTCGTCGACCTCGTCGACCTGCACGGCGGCTTCGTCAACAAGTTCCAGGGCGACGCGGCGCTGGCCATCTTCGGGGCGCCGCTCCCGCACCCCGACGCCGCCGGCGCCGCGCTGGCGGCGGCCCGCGAGATGCGCATCCAGCTCAGCGAGGTCCTCGGCGGCACCGGCTTCGGCATCGGCGTCTCCGCCGGTCAGGTGGTCGCGGGGCACATCGGCGCGAAGGCCCGCTTCGAGTACACGGTGATCGGTGACCCGGTGAACGAGGCGGCGCGGATCACCGAGATCGCCAAGTCGGAGCCCTCGTCGCTGCTCGCGGCCGGGCGCGCCGTCGAGTCCGCGACGCCCGCCGAGCAGGCGATGTGGACGCTCGGCGAGGCGATCGAGCTGCGCGGGCGCGGGCAGCTCACGCAGCTGGCGCGCCCCGTCGAGGACTGACGGCCACCGGGGGGCGGCCGGCGCCGCGCGACGCCGGCGGATCGGACCGCATCACCCGCCGTGTCGCTCCAGCGGGCGAGTGATGCGTCAGGACGCGTCGTTCGACGCCGTCGCGGTGGACTTCGTCGCGGTGGCCTTCTTCGCGGCCGTGGTCTTCTTCGCGACCGTCTTCTTCGCGGTGGTCTTCTTGGCCGCCGTCTTCTTGGCGGCGGCCTTCTTCGCCGGTGCCTTCTTCGCGGGCGCCTTCTTGGCCGCCGCCTTCTTGGTGGCCTTCTTCTTCACCGGTCCCCGCGCGCGACGGTCCGCGAGCAGCTCGGAGGCGCGCTCGTCGGTGATGGTCGCGACCTCGTCGCCCTTGCGGAGCGAGGCGTTGGTCTCGCCGTCGGTGACGTACGGGCCGAACCGGCCGTCCTTGATGACCATCGCGGTGCCGGAGACGGGATCGTTGCCCAGCTCGCGCAGCGGCGGCGCGGCGGCCGCGCCACGGCCCCGACGCTTGGGCTCGGCGTACAGCTTGAGCGCCTCCTCGAGGGTCACCGTGAACATCTGCTCCTCGGTGGCCAGCGAGCGGGAGTCGGTGCCCTTCTTCAGGTACGGCCCGTAGCGGCCGTTCTGCGCGGTGATCTCCTCCTTGGACTCGGGATCGACACCCACGACGCGCGGCAGCGATAGCAGCCGCAGCGCGTCCTCGAGCGTGACGGTCTCGATGTCCATCGTCTTGAGCAGCGAGCCGGTGCGCGGTTTGGGCCCCTCGGCCTTCTTCTTGCGCGTCTTCGGCTTCGCCGCCGCCTCGTCCAGGTCCTCCGCCTCGGGATCCTTCTCGGGCTCCGGGAGGATCTCGGTGACGTACGGACCGAAGCGGCCCTCCTTGGCGACGATCTCGTGCCCCGTGGCCGGGTCTATGCCCAGCGGGCGGCCGTCCTGCGGGGTCGCGAACAGCTTCTCCGCGACCTCCTCGGTCAGCTCGTCGGGGGTCATCGACGCCAGGATGTTGGCGCGCTGGACCTGCGGCTCGGTCTCGCCCTCCTTGGGCGCGACGGTGCGCTCCAGGTACGGGCCGTAGCGACCCACGCGCACGTAGACGACGTTGCCGTCCGGGTCGGTGTAGAGCGGGATCGAGTTGACGGCGCGGGCGTCGATGGCGTCGAGGTTCGCGGCGACGAGGTTCTTCAGGCCGGGGCTGTCGGGGCCCGGGCCGTCGGCGCCGGAGACGGCCGCGCCGTCGCCCTCGGGGCCGCCGTCGCCGAAGTAGAACCGGGTGAGCCAGTCGACCCGGCCCTCGCGGCCGCCGGCGATCTCGTCGAGATCGTCCTCCATCGACGCGGTGAAGTTGTAGTCCACGAGGCCGCCGAAGTGGCCCTCGAGCAGGCCGATCACCGCGAACGCCACCCACTGCGGGACGAGGGCGTTGCCCTTCTTCACGACGTAGCCGCGGTCCTGGATGGTCTTGATGATCGAGGCGTAGGTCGACGGCCGGCCGATGCCCAGCTCTTCGAGGGTCTTGACCAGCGAGGCCTCGGTGTAGCGCGCCGGTGGGCTGGTGACGTGGTCGGCGGCGGCCAGCTCGGCGGCCGTGATCGCCTGGCCGGTGACCAGCTGCGGCAGCCGCGACTCGGCGTCGTCGGCCTCGCCGCCGGCCTGGTCGTCGACGGTCTCGACGTAGGCCGAGAGGAAGCCGGGGAAGGTGATGGTGCGGCCCGAGGCGGCGAACTCGACGCTCTCGCCGGTCGAGGCCGCGCCGCCGATGCGCAGGCTCAGCGTCGTGCCCTTGACGTCGGCCATCTGCGAGGCGACGGTGCGCTGCCAGATCAGCTCGTACAGGCGGAACTCGTCCGAGTTCAGCACCGACGCCAACGCGCCCGGCGTCTGGAAGGTCTCGCCCGCGGGGCGGATCGCCTCGTGCGCCTCCTGCGCGTTCTTGACCTTGCGGGTGTACTGCCGCGGCGTCGGGTGCACGTACTCGGCGCCGTACAGCTGCCGCGCCTGGTCCCGGGCCGCGGCGATCGCGGTCTCGGACAGCGTGGTCGAGTCGGTACGCATGTAGGTGATGTAGCCGCCCTCGTAGAGGCGCTGCGCGATCTGCATGGTGCGGTCGGTGTTGAACCGCAGCTTCCGGCTGGCCTCCTGCTGGAGGGTGGAGGTCATGAACGGCGCGTAGGGCTTGCGCGTGTAGGGCTTCTCCTCGACGGAGGTCACCGTCAGGTTCGCGCCCTGCAGGCCCTCGACCAGGGCGTTCGCCCGGGCACCGTCGAGTACGGTGATGCCGGCGGGCTTCTTGAGCTGCCCCTGCGCGTCGAAGTCGCGGCCGGTGGCGACGCGGTCGCCGTCGACGGTGACCAGGCGCGCGCCGAAGGTGCGCGGGGTGGCCTCGGCGCCCGCGTCGAGCTGCGCGGCGATGTCCCAGTAGCCGGCGGTGCGGAAGGCGATGCGCTCGCGCTCGCGGTCGACGATGATGCGCGTCGCGACGGACTGCACACGGCCGGCCGAGAGGCCCTGGTTGACCTTGCGCCACAGCACGGGGCTGACCTCGTAGCCGTAGAGGCGGTCGAGGATGCGGCGGGTCTCCTGCGCGTCGACGAGGTTCATGTCGAGCTCGCGCGGCTCCTCCGCGGCGGCCTGGATGGCCTGCTGGGTGATCTCGTGGAAGACCATCCGCTTGACGGGGACCTTCGGCTTGAGCACCTCCTGCAGGTGCCACGCGATGGCCTCGCCCTCGCGGTCACCGTCCGTCGCGAGGTAGAGCTCGTCGGCCTGCTTGAGCAGGGACTTGAGCTCGGAGACCGTGGAGCGCTTGCTGGCGGAGGTGACGTAGTGGGCCTCGAAGTCGTGGTCGACGTCGACGCCGAGCCGGGCCCAGGGCTTGCCCTGGTCGGCCTCGGGCAGCGGGTTGTCGCGGCTCGGGAGGTCGCGGATGTGGCCCATCGACGCGCGGACGGTGTAGTTCGGCCCCAGGAAGTCGCCGATCTTCTTGCCCTTGGCCGGGGACTCCACGATCACCAGACGCTGCAGGCCGTCTCCCGCCGCTGCCTTTCCACGTGCCGCCATCGACCCTCCTGATCTGCTCCGGTGGCACTGCGTCACCACCTCGACCCCTCGCGTCACGTGCGACGGCGGTGGTCACTCCAGTGCGCATTCTGCCGCACCTTTCGCCCCACCTTATATACAGGGGCCACTGCACGCCTCATGGAATCCGTGCTGCGAGTCCGATCCGGTGTCAGGGTTGCGGCCACTGCGCGGCGGCGTCGGCGCCCGCCGGCGGGTCACCGATGCTCTCCCGCAGCCGCAGGAGTCGGCGGTGCCCGGAGACGCGCAACGCGGGCTTCGCCCCGCGGGTGCCCACCAGGGTGGGCGCCACGCCGGCACGCATGAGGGCGGTCGCCAGGACGGGGGCGCTCTCGGGCGCGTGGGGGTCCAGGGAGAGCAGGTAGTGCACGCCGTCGACCTCGCCGCCCGCGAGCGCCCAGGCGCGCAGGGCGCGGGGGCCGGGCACCCAGGTCGACGGTGCCGTCTTCACCGCGCCGCGCGTCCAGGCGAGCGCCATCGGCTGCAGTTCCGGCGCCGCGAGGGTGCGCACCAGCGGGTTGCCCTCCTCGGAGAGGTCGAGCTGCGCGCGCAGGCCGGCCTCCTCGATCATGACGGCGAGGGCGTCGGCACGCCACTGGTCGGGAACGACCGCGGAGACGCGGGCGGCACCGCCCAACTGCACGATCTGCCCCGTCGTCGCGAGCAGGCCGGCCAGGTCGCGGGGCGACGGCTCGGTCTGCTCGGCGGAGAAGAGTGACAGTTGGGACACGTGATGAGCCTAGAACGCGGCCTCACCCCACGGTGCGGCCGACACGTCGAACGGGCTGTGAAATGCACAGCACCCTTCCACCGAGACGGTGGAAGGGTGCTGCGAGAAAGCCTATACGCGTGGTGCGGAGGTTTCTTAGAGAGCGCGGACGCCGGTGGCCTGCGGGCCCTTGGTGCCCTGGCCGACCTCGAACTCGACCTGCTGGTTCTCCTCGAGCGTACGGAAGCCGTTGCCCTGGATCTCCGAGTAGTGGACGAACACGTCATCCGAGCCGTCGGCGGGAGCGATGAAGCCGAAGCCCTTCTCCGCGTTGAACCACTTCACAGTGCCCTGTGCCATTGAGATGTTTCCTAACTTGTCTTACTACCGGTGTAGGAACCGTTCCCCGAGTGGGGTGCGACTCCTGGCCGGTTCCGGCCGCCATACTTTCTGGAGCCGTTTGCGGAGACCGCACACAAAAACCTTCAGTACCACGCCCGCAACATCGATCCCCCGATGATCCTCTCGGACCGCCGACGGGAGCTGCGACCGCATACAGTCAATCACGATTTCTCAGCGAGCAACAGCGGGCGGAGCGATTTCGCCTTCCGTTCACCCGGCGTCCCACCACGCGACAACCGTTTCCTCGCGCCGGTAGACTGGACGATCGGCGATCCGCGGCCCGTTCCGGCCGCGCGGATCTCATCGCGACGCGGGGGCGAATACGGTGGAGCACAACACCTTCGGCAGGGAGCTGCTGGCTCGCATCCAGGCCGGGGCCGGCCCCGGGACCGAGAGCCTGACCCATGTGGCGGACATCCCGTCACGCCGAGCGGAATTCGCCCCCTGGCCGGAGTGGGTTCCGCCCCGCGTCCGGGACGGGCTGATCGACGAGGGCGTGCGGGAACCCTGGCGCCACCAGATCGAGGCCGCGGAGCACGCGCACGCGGGGCGGCACGTCGTGATCTCCACCGGGACGGCGTCCGGCAAGTCCCTCGCCTACCAACTCCCGGTGCTCGCGGCGCTCGCGGACGACCCGCGCGCCACCGTGCTCTACCTCTCCCCGACGAAGGCCCTGGGCACCGATCAGCACCGGGCGGCGGTCCGCCTCACCACCGACTACGGCCCCGCCGACGCCTCCCCCGCGATGTACGACGGGGACACCTCGCAGGAGATGCGCCGCTGGGCCCGCTCCGACAGTCGCTGGGTGTTCACCAACCCGGACATGCTGCACGTGGGACTGCTTCCGCGGCACGCGAAATGGGCACGATTCCTGCGCGGTCTGCGGTACGTGGTGGTCGACGAGTGCCACCACTACCGCGGCGTCTTCGGCTCGCACACCGCGCTGGTGCTGCGCCGATTGCTGCGCGTCGCGGCGAAGTACGGCAGCACGCCCACGGTGATCTGCGCGTCCGCCACCACCTCGGATCCGGCGGGCGCCGCGTCGCGGCTGATCGGCGCGGACTGCGTTGCCGTCACCGAGGATTCGTCCCCGCACGGGCCGCGGACCGTCGCACTGTGGGAGCCGCCGCTACTGCCCGATCTGGAGGGCGAGAACGGGGCGCCGGTGCGGCGTGCCGCCACCACCGAGGCGGCGCGGATGCTGGCGGACCTGGTCGTGGAGGGGGCGCGCACCCTCGCCTTCGTCCGGTCCCGACGGTCCGCCGAGACCGTCGCGCTCTCCGCGCGCAGGATGCTCGCCGAAGCCACACCGGAGATCGCCGAGCGGATCGCCGCGTACCGGGCGGGGTACCTCGCCGACGACCGTCGCCGCCTCGAGCAGGGGCTCAACGACGGTGCGCTGCTCGGCGTCGCGACGACCAACGCCCTGGAGCTGGGCGTGGACATCGCGGGCCTGGACGCCGTGCTGATGGCGGGCTTCCCGGGCACCGTCGCCTCGTTCTGGCAGCAGGCCGGGCGCAGCGGGCGGCGCGGACAGGGCTCGCTGATCCTGCTGATCGCGCGCGACGATCCGCTGGACACCTACCTGGTGCACCACCCCGAGTCGCTGCTCGGGCGGCCGGTGGAGGCCACCATCACGGATCCGGGCAACCCGTACGTGCTGGGGCCGCAGTTGCTCTGCGCGGCCGGCGAGATACCGCTGGCCCGCTCGGAGGTCGTCGAGCTGGGCGCCGTGGACGTGGTGGGTCGGCTCGTCGCCGACGGCCTGCTCCGCGAGCGGCCCGCGGGCTACTTCCTCGCCGCCGGGATCGATCCCCATGCGGGGGTGAACATCCGGGGCGGGGCGGGCAGCGAGATCCTCATCGTGGAGGAGGCGACGGGGCGGCTGCTCGGGACCGTCGACTTCACTCGCGCCCTGTCGACGGTGCACGAGGGCGCGGTGCACGTGCACCAGGGCGAGTCGTACGTGGTGGACGAGCTGGACCTCGACGACGGCCTGGCGCTGGTGCACGCGGAGGAGCCCGAGTGGACCACCTCGGCGCGCGAGGACCTGGACGTCCATGTGACGGCGGTGCATTCGACCGAGGTGCTGGGCGAGGTGACGGCGCGGTTCGTCTCCGTGGAGGTCACCAGCCGCGTCGTCGGATACCTGCGCACGCTGCGCAGCGGTGAGGTGATGGACGCCGTGGAGCTGGACCTGCCCGAGACCACGCTCGCGACCCGGGCGGCGCTGATCACCCTGACCCCGGAGGTGCTCGAGGACGCGGGCCTCGTGCCGGAGCGCTGGCCCGGGGCGCTGCACGCCGCCGAGCACGCGGCGATCGGCCTGCTGCCCCTGGTCGCCTCGTGCGACCGCTGGGACATCGGCGGCCTGTCGACGGCGCTGCATGAGGACACCGGGCTGCCGTCGATCTTCGTCTACGACGGCTATCCCGGCGGCGCGGGATTCGCCGAGCGCGGCTACGAGTCGATCGCCACGTGGCTGGTGGCGACGCGGGACGCGGTCGCGGCGTGCGAGTGCCCGTCGGGCTGCCCGTCGTGCGTGCAATCCCCCAAGTGCGGCAACGGGAACGATCCACTCGACAAGGCGGGCGCCGTGATCGTGCTGGACGTGGTGCTCGCCGCGGTGGCGGCGGGCTGAGTCACTTCGGTGGCAGCGAGCGGGCGTACTCGACGGTGCGCCGCACCCACTGCGCGAGCTCGGTGTCCGAGGCCGTGGCCTCCGGGTCGAGGTCCAGCCAACCGCGCAGCGCACGCCCGCGCATGACCGTGTGCGTGACGTGGGGTCCCACGAGTTCCTCCGCGACGTCCGGGTCGAGGTGCACCATCGCCTCGCCCTTGCTGTTGGCGGCGATCGTCATGTGCCCGTCGACCAGGAAGGCCAGCCCGCCGAACATCCGCTTCTCCACGACGCCCGTCTCGCCGTCGAACGCGTCGCGGATCCGGTCCGCCAGCCCCTCGTCGTACGCCATCGCCCCAGTGTGCGCCGGTACATCGCGCAGCGCAGCGGTTCCCGCGGGGCGTCGTTACGCTGAGCTCAACGACCGAGGAGGGGCATGGGCTGGGAGGACGAACTCGACGCGGTGTGGCGCACCGCTGCGGAGGATCCGGAGACCCTGGTGGCCCGGATCGAGCGGGTCGTCAGCGCGCCCGAAGTGCCGGCGGCGATCCGCGAGTTCGAGATCGGCGGTGCGTACGACTCGTCGGGCAGGCCCGACGAGGCCGTCGCCCGGTACCGGCGCGCAGTGGCGGCCGGCCTCGACGATCACCGCGCCCGGCAGGCGACCATCCAGCTCGCGAGCTCCCTGCGCAGGCGGTACCCGCCTCGCCGCGCCACCCCGCATCCGGTGCATGCCGGCGCCACGCATGCTCGACGGGCCGAGCGAACTCCTCGCCGCTGAGCTCCTCCTCACCCGCTGTCACAGCGGACCCGCACGCGCGAGGGCGACTGCCTCGCCGGAACCGAAGACCGACAGGGAGACCGGGACGCTCACGCGGACCGTCACCTCGAAACCGTCCACGCCACACGCCCGCAGCATCGCGGTGTTGGCGCGGGCCAGACGGTCCGCGGCCGCGCACGCCTCGTCCGCGTCGATGGCGCTCGCCGCCCCGGCGAGGGCGGCGAGGTCGGCCGCCGCCTGCGCCCGGTGGCGGGCGGAGACGGCGGCGCCGACGTCGATCACCATGACCGCCACCACGACGATCGCGGCGACCATCACGGCGGCGAGCACCGTCGCCACCCCGTCCTCCCGCCCGCCTCGCCGGAACGTGCGGCCGGCTCGCCGGAACGTGCGGCCGGCTCGCGGGGGCGCGGTCACGGCGCGGCGCCAGGCTCGGCGGCCGCGACCGCCGTCGCGGAGACGGTGAGCCCGGGCAGCAGCGCCACCGGAGCCCGGACCTGCACCGTCACCGTGTCGGAGTCCCGGCTCACCGACGAGCTCGCGCCCGGCGGGCCCACCTCCGCGACGGCGCGCGCCGCACGGGCGTCGTCACCGCGAGCGGCGAGCCGCGCCGCCTCGCGCGCAGCGTCCACGCACCGCACGTGCGCCGTCACCCCCACCACGGCACCCACGCTCAGCACCAGCACCGTGATCAGGCTCGCGACGGCGAACGCCGCCTCCACCGTGACCGCGCCCGCATCGCCCGCTAGCCGGTGGAGGTGCCCAACGCCTTGCCGATGATGTCGGTCAGCCCGCTGATGATGTTGTCGCCGGTGACGACCCCGTAGAGCACCGCGCCGAAGGCGGCGGCCGCGATCGTGCCGATCGCGTACTCCACGGTGGACATGCCCTCGTCCTCCATCATCAGCTCGGTCATCCTGCACCGCAGTCGGATCCACATTCGTCTCCCCCTTCAGTCGGGCCGCTAGAGCAGCCCCTCCCCGAGCACCTTGCCCGCGAGTCCCATCACCACCGGCACGATGCCCAAGCACACGAACGCCGGTAGGAAGCACAACCCCAGCGGCCCCGCCACCGCGACACCCGCCCGCTCACCGGCCGCCACGGCACGGTCCTCGGCCTGCGCCCGCTCGGTGCGTGCGAGGTCCGCCAGGCCCGCAGCGGGCGATGAGCCGGCACGGGCGGACCGTCGGAGCATGCGCGTGAGCCCGGCGACCTGCGGGTCCGCCGATTCGGTCCGCCAGGCGGTGGCCGCGTCGGCTCCCAGAGCGAGCAGTTCCGATGCCCGCGTGAGTACCTCGGCCACCGCGGGCGGCGCACCGGCGGCGACCGCCCGCGCGGCGTCCGCGGTGGGCATGCCCGCACGCAGGCACACGGCGAACAGGTCGTAGGCCGCGGCCGCCTCGAACGGATCCGGCCCCGCGGCGCGGCAACCGCGGCCCACGCCGCCCGGTCGGACCGGTACCGACGGTGGCCGCCACCGCGGACCGGGCCGTGACCGGCAGCACCACGAATGCGAGCGCGAGCAGCGCCAGCGCCGCTGCCAGGGGCGCGTGGCCGCTCACGCCCGGGCTCCGTCCTTCGGGGCGGCGCCCGGGCCCGCGGCGCCGGCCGCGATCGCGTGGGACCACAACAGCCCGGCGCAGGTCAGGCACGTTCCGACGACCAGCAGCGCGCCACCCGCGCCGGTGCCGATCAGGGTGCCGAGCGGATCGGCGCCGATGAGCTGCCCCATCGCCACCCCCAGCACGGGCAGCGCAGCGAGGACCTGGGCGGTCGCACGGGCACCCGCCAGCGACGAATGCGCGCGCCGCTCGTACCGCTCGCGCGCGCGGAGGTCCTCGCGGACGGAGGCCAGCAACTCGCCCATCCCGATGCCGTGCCGAGTCCCGGTGTCCCAGGCAGCCGCGATCCGGGCCCACGCGGCGCTCTCGTCCGCGTGGGCGCGAAGGCCGGCCGCGACGTCGCCGCCGAGCTCCGCGCGACCCGCCATCTCGGCGAAGACGGTGCGCACGTGGGCGTCCTCGGCGTCACGACCGGCGGTGATGCAGGCGGCGGCCGGATGCGCTCCGACGGAGAGCTCGGCGACCATCGCGTCCACGCCGGCGAGGATCGCGGAGAGCCGAGTCGCCCGCTGTTTCTGCGCCCGGCCGCGCGCCCGCAGCTCGCGCACAGTGCCGGCGGCGAGCGCCGCGGCGAGCGCCTGCCCCGGCCCGATCAGCAGCGCGCCGAGCGGAATCGCCACCGCGAGCCAGCCCCAGCGCAGCACCACGGGCGTGGCGGTGCTCGAATGCACGGCGCGCAGGCGGGCGGCCGCAGGGCCGCCGGGCCAGACGAGGGCCGCCGCGGCGAGCAGCACGATCGAGACGCTCATCCGATCCCCCGTTCCGCGAGCAGTTCGTGCAAGAGCGGCGCGTGCGCGGTGAACCCGCTGTCACGCTCCCACGCGGCGCGCACCCGCACGTACCCGTCCTCGCCCCGCTCCACCACGCCGATGCTGCGCAGCCCGCGCCGCCCCGTCGGCCAGCGGTGCACCGAGAAGACCACTTGGGAGTTTTATCAGTAATTGGTGCGTCTAACACGCATCTATCCGCATGCCAGAACTGGTTTATTCATTCGCTACATGTAGGATTAGATGCATGTCAGTGGTCGGATCTACCGTGAGACACGGTGGTCGGCGGGCCTGTTGCGAGTGGAGGGTTTCCGTGCAATTATTTCGCTATGGCACTCCATGGGGAGCTTCAGAAGACGCTCGAGGTGTTCGTCGAGCAGCATCGCGCGGCGTTGGCGACGGTTCGTCTCGATCTGCCGACGGCAATCACCGAGGTCGGGAAAATGTGGTCGCCTCGGCACGCGGATCCGGTGGAGGTGTCCGGCGATGCGTTCTGCTCGGCGGTTCGGCATACGATGCGCGACATCTGGAGGAACGACCGCAACGACCAGCCTGGGATGAATCTGCGGTGCGGTCGCGGCCAGGGCGGCGGCGCAGTGTTCTCCGATCTGGGTGGTACGGAGTTTCGGCTGCGGAAGTTCCTGTCCAAGCACTTGCAGGCGGCGATCGACCGGGAGGTGGTGCTGCCGCCGGAGGCCGAGCAGGCGATCGCGAGCGGCGGGTTGCAGGCGGAGCAGATGAATCTGTTCGCCGGCCCGGGCCGGATTCCCAAGCCCGCGAAGCGCAGCGCCAGCGTGGACGACGAGGAGCAACGCGAGCACGACGGCATCTTCGCGTTGTGGTCGACGACGGACAACACCACGTTGGAGTCGCTTCACCTGGCGGTGGTGCGCGGGGTGGACAACCCGGCCAGTGCGGAGATCTTGGCGGTGGTGCCGTTCCCGTCGGCGGAGGAGTCCCCGTTCTACGGGCTTCCGGCGGCCAAGCCCGTCGGTGCGCCCCCGGCAGACGACTTCGGCAGCTACGACAAGCCGGTTCAGGGTACGGGCGACGAGGACGACGACGGGCCGGAGTTCACGCCTGCGTAGCCGTCACGGCAGGGGGAAACTGGGATGCGGGGACCTGCAGCGTTGAATCGGATGGGCAATGAGGGCGACGGTGAACGTATACGGACGCCGGGTGCGTCAAGCCCGGATCATGCGGAAGATGACCGCGAAAGCGTTGGCGGCTGAGTTGAATTGGCCGTCAGCTGCGCGGCTCACGCGTTTGGAGAAGTCGATCACGAGCGAGATCGGCACTGATGAGTTGGAGGCGTTGACGACGATTCTGCGGTTCCCTCCGCGGTTTTTCATCACGGAGCCGCCGATGCGGATCCATGCGTCGGACTTGCTGTTTCGGGCTCCGCAGTCGACGACGAAGACCGAGCAGGAGTACCTGGCTGATTTCGCGTCGATGATCGGTGAGTTCCTCGATGAGCTGCATTCGCGGTGGCAGCTGCCAGCGGTGAAGGTCCCGATGGTCGATCCGTCGGTGCCGGTCGCGGAGGCAGCTGGGCGGGTACGTGATGCGCTCGGTGTGGGTCGGGATGAGCCGATCGACTACCTGACCCACAACATCGAGCACGCGGGTGTGCCGATCGTGATGCGGCGGATGTTCGCGGCCGCGACGCTGCGCGACGGCGACGCCGGTGCGGCGGCGTCGGAGAAGCATCTGGGGTATTCGACGAGGGTCGGTGAGTTCAAGGCGCGGCCGTTGATCGTGGTGCGTCAGTCGACGTCGTGGGAGCGGACGCGGTGGACTCTCGCCCATGAGCTGGGGCACTTGAGTTTGCATTGGAGCGGCGATGTTACTGAGGACAAGGAGGAGCAGGCGTCGAGGTTCGCCTCGGAGTTGCTTGCTCCGCTGGCGCAGGTGCGCAAGGAGGTGACGGCGACTCCGTCGCTGATGTCGCTGGTGCCGGTCAAACAGAAGTGGGGAATCTCGATCGGTGCGTTGCTGCGGCATCTGCACACCGGCGGTGTCCTCGACGACGACCGGTTCCGCAGTCTGCAAAAGCAGCTCTACCAGCGGGTCAACCCAGATACCGGGCGGACCTGGGGTCGGACCGAGCCGGGGTGGAACGACCGTGTCGTGGAACGGCCACGGTTGCTGAGCAAGTGGATCGAGCTGGGCTTTTCGGTGCAGTCACCGCAGTTGCTGGCGACCTACGATCTGATCTTCCCCGGCGATATCCTCGCGGACTTCCTGGTCGGGCAACGCCCCGCCCCCACCACGTCGTCCACGGCGTCGTCGTCCGCCCCGGCGGCCGATACGGCTGCGGGTGCGCGGGCAGGGGATCGGGGCGCCGGTGACGGTTCAGCGGATGTGATCGACTTCCGTCGGTTCCAGCAACGCTCCCGGCGAGCCTGACCCGGAACGAACAGCGAAGGGGCGCGAGTCGGTGGCGAAGGTGCAGCGGGTGCGGTACCCGGACCGGCCGGGCACCTTCATCGTGGTCGACGAGCTGGACCGGCCGATCGCACCGGCCCGCGAGTACCTGCGGTTCCTGACCGCGAGCGCGGCGTCGCCGAACACAATTCGCGCGTACGCAGCAGGGTTAGCGCAGTGGTGGACGGTGCTCGAGCACAGCGGGCACCGGTGGGATGAGTTCCCCACCACCTTGTTCGGGCAGTTCCTGACGTTCCTGCGGACCGGGGATCTGCCCGGAACCCGGCGGATCGGCCCCGAGGTGCTCGGCGGGTCGTCGACGGCGACGGTGCAGCTGCGGGCGACCGCGGTGCTCAGCTTCTACCGGTTCCACGCGGATGCGCATCATCTGCTGGGCCCGTACGAGAAGCTGTTCACCTCGCACAGGCAGTGGCGACGCCGGTCCCGGTACGTCGGGTTCCTCGACGGTGTCGGCCCCAGCCAACCCTCGGATCACCCGATCTACCGGGTACGGCAACCCAACCGGTCCGCCACCCCGGTGCTGCTGCCCCGGGAAGTCGCGGCGATCCTCAACGCGTGCGCCACCCATGACGGCACCCGCTGGTCCGGAGCCGGTCCCGGGTTGCGGAACCGGCTGCTGTTCGCGATCCTCGCCGAGACCGGGATGCGGCTCGGTGAGGCGTTGTCGTTGCGGCATCACGACTTCCACATCGGTGGCGGTGGTACCCCGTATGTGGAGGTCGCCGGTCGCCAGGACCACCCGCACGAGGTGCGATGCAAGACCGGGCCGCGGCGGATCTACGTCGGCGATGATCTCGCCGCCCTGTACTCGGAGTACGTGTGGGCGTTGATCGATGACGGCGCCGACCTGGAAGTGCCTGGTTTCAGTACGCATTTCGTGTTCGTCAATCTCACCCACGGCACACGGTTCGCGCCGATACGGCCGGAAACGGTGTACGCGGCGGTCCGGTCGATCACCCGCCGCTGCAACCACCACGCCCCGGACACAGCCACCCACACCGATACAGAGCCTGGGCAGCGGGTGCTGCAGCCGGGGTGGACGCCGCACTGGCTGCGCCATACCCACGCGACGGCGTTGCTGCTCTCCGGTGTCGCGCCGCATGTGGTGATGCGCAGGCTCGGTCACGCGGATGTGCAGACCACCCTGTCGACGTACGGGTGGGTCACCGAGGACGCCGAGATGCGGTCGATCGCGCAGTGGCGCAACTACGTCGCCGGATGGAAAGGCCTGCACGATGACCACCCCTGAGCACACGCCACGACTGTCGGCGGCGGCGGCGACCGCGTTCACCTGGCAGGCCCAGGCGGCCCTAGTGCCAGCGGCATGGCGCGAGCCGATCTACCAGATCGACGCCCCCGAGCACCGGCAGGTGTTCCGGCAGAACTCGCGCTACCTCGGCCGCCGTCTCGACTTCACCCCGCCCGGGTGTCCGCCGCGCTTCGCCCGGGAGGTGGCCTGGTACGTGTGGCTGTGCGCCACCGACCAGATCGCGAAGATCGAACCGGCGTACCTGCGGTGGTGCTGCGAGGCGATCTCCCTCGCCACCCACAGCTACACCCGTGAGCATGGGCACCCACCGGTGTCGATCACCGACCTCACCTCGGCGGCGCTGGTGCGGCACGCCCTGCTCGCGTACCAAGCCCGCAACAAGCGGCTCCCGCCGGTGAATACCCGCCGCAGCATCACCCACCTGATCGAACAGCTGCACCTGTACCTGTCGGTGCGGTGCACCGACCGCTCCTGGTGGGAACACGACATCTGGGACCTGCGGGTCGATCCACGGATCCCGCAACGCGACCACGAACCCAGCCACGACATGTGCGCCCGCCTCGGCGGCATCGAACCAGCGTGGCTGCGCGAAGGAGTGCGGTTCTGGCTGCGCGTGTCCATCACGGCGGAGCTGCTGCGCTGGTCCTCCGCGGTGGAACGCTCGAGGATGGCGACCCGGCACTTGGGGCGGTTCCTCACCGACACCGGACACACCGACGACCCTGTCCTCGCCGATGATCCCGCCCGGCTGCGGATGATCTTCACCGAGTTCGCCGCGTGGTTGCGCAGCCCGGCCGCCTCCGCCCGCCCGGACCGGCGGCTGACCGGCTCGGCGATCGAAGCGACCGTCTCCCAGACGCAGGTGTTCTACACGTTCATGGTCGACCACGCCCCCGAGGCGGCCGCCGCGACCGGCATCGCCCGCTGGGGCGAGGTCGGCCCGGCGCACACCCGCCTGTGGGGTCCGGCGTTCCGCCGCCGCGCCGCACCGAGGAATCGCGAACTGACCTGGTACAGCACCGGCGATCTGCAGCGGATGCTGTGCTACCTCGACGTCCTCGCCGCCGACCGCGGCCGCCACGTCACGCTCACCCACCCCGACGGCACCGTCTCCCTCGTCGCCGGCCTCGGGGACCCGCAGGCGGCACGGATCTGGCTGCTGCAGGCGCTCACCGGCCGGCGGGCCTCGGAGATCCTCATGCTCGACGTCGACCCGATCGAGCCCATCCCCGGCTTCGAACGCCCACCCACAGCCCCGGCAGAGCACCCCGCGAACAGGGCCGACAACAGGGTTACCAGCAGGGTTAACGACCGGGTTACCGGCGGGGTTGAGGGCCGGGTTGGGGACGGGGTTGGCACGGAGGCTGTGGCCAGCGACGACGCAGGCGACGGCGAGGATAGCGGGGTGTTCGTGGCGAAGTTGCGGTACCAGCAGACCAAGGTCGACGGGGTGATCCCGACGATCCTGATCGAGCAGGCCGTGGTCAACGTCATCGCCGAGCAGCAGGCCTGGCTCGCCGCGGCGCACCCGGACTGGTCGCCGCGGTACCTGTTCGTGCCGCTGCGCGATCACCACCAGGGCCGCCGGCACCGCCCCTACAACAGCTACCGGCAAGCCCTCAGTGGCCTCGACCGGATCCATGGGCTCACCGACTCCACCGGGCGGCCGTTGCGGTTCACCCAGACCCATCGGCTGCGGCACACCCGCGCCACCGAGCTGCTCAACGACGGCGTGCCCTTGCACGTGGTGCAGCGCTACCTCGGGCACAAGAGCCCCGAGATGACCCTCCGGTACGCCGCCACCCTGGCCGCGACCTCGGAGGCGGAGTTCCTCAAGCACAAGAAGATCGGCGCGGGCGGCGTCGATATCGCCCTGAGCCCCAGCGACATCTACGACATGACCCAGCTGGCCAAGCGCACCGACCGGGTCCTGCCCAACGGTGTGTGCCTGCTGCCGCCGGTGAAGACCTGCGACAAGGGCAACGCCTGCCTCTCGTGTGGGCATTTCGCCACCGACGCCACCCACCTCGACGAGCTCCGCGCGCAGCATGCGGCCACCACCGCGCTGCTGCAGGCCCGCCGAGAGCAGTTCCACGCCCGCACCGGCCGCACGCTGACCGACGACAACATCTGGGTGCACCAACGGCTGCGGGAGCTGCACTCCCTCGAGCAGATCATCACCCGCCTCACCGCCGAAGAGCCGGGCGGCGAACCGGGCCAGAGCGCCGCTGGGGCGGTGACCGGTGCCGGCGCCGCGAATCGGCTGCCGATCCTGCAGATCCAGACCCGCGGCAGCCACGAATCAGCCCTGCGCACCGCAGCAGGCACCACTGCAGGCACCACGGCAGGCGCCGCGTCAGGCACTGCTGCGGGCACCGGTGGGGATGGCGATGCCGCACACAGCGCCGGCGCGGGCGGTGGTGCGTCGTGACGGCCAACGACGCCTCCCTCGCTGCGCTCGCCGAGAGCGCGGAGATCCGGTCCGAGGCGTCGCGACGCAGAATCGACAAGGCGCTCAAGGCGATGCGACGCAACGGGGAAGCCATCAACGTCCAGGCCGTGGCCCGGCGGGCCGGGCTGGCCCGCACCACCGTCTACCGGCACAAGGATCTGCTCGGACAGATCCACCGCCAGCGCCGCACCGCAACCGCCGTGCCTTCTGATCACGCCGCCTCCGGGCAGGGCACTGCCGCATCCGATGCTGGGGTGGATCCATCGCGCGGAGTCGCCGCGGCGCTGCATCTGCGGATCCGGCAGAAGGACGCCACGATCGCGGAACTGACCGGTCAAGTCAAGGCCCTCGAAGCGACGATCGCCCGGCTGCACGGCGTCATCGACGACCTGTCCCCGGACTGAACCGAACCCCCAGGGGACTATTGCTGCCGACGAGGTAGGCGATCGCGGTCTGGCCGTCCAGGTCCCGCGACGGCGCGCACATCCACAGCTGGTCAACCCGCCGTGACCATCGCGTCAATTGACGCAGGGCACACCACCGGCCCCGACACCGGTTCCGGTATCCGGGGCGGGCGCGTCGGCGGCTACCTGCACTGACGCCCGTCCCGCTGAGCCGGTCACACCCGGTTTCCCCAGCGGCACGGCCCGCGAACCGGTGTTGCGGCTGCCCACTGTCGCCGGTGCTGGTGTCTGGAACTCGAAGGCCTGCCGCACCGCGGCCCGCACGGCGGCAGTGTCCACCAGGTTCACTGCCTGCCCGTCGATCGTCGAGTAGGCCCTCACAGGGAGGGTGGTGAAGCGCAGTCCGCCGAGGCGGAAATCGCTCATCTGCTGCGCGAACGCCACCAGATCCCACCCTGACGAGAGCACCACGTCCTGCTTCGTCGCGGCGAGCAACCGCTGCACGGTGCCCGCCTTCGACAGCGTTCCGTCCTGTTGCAGCTCGTGCATGACTGACGCCAGGAAAGCTTGCTGCCGGTGGGTCCGGTCCAGGTCGCCGTTGTCGAGCCCGTGGCGCTGCCGCACGAACGCCAACGCCTGCGTAGCATTGAGGTGCTGTACACCCGCGGGGAACCGAGCGCCAGAGTAGGAGTCTCGGACCGCACTGTTCAGGCATACCGTGACGCCGCCCAGCGCCTTGGCCACGTCGTAAAAGCCTACCAGCGAGACCTCGGCGAACCTGTCGATGGGGATCTGGAGGAAGGCCTCCACCGTCTTGATGGTGGCCGTCCGCCCGGCCTCGCGACCCATGTTCTCGAGCTGTGCGAGATCGGTGACTCCGTCGGCTCGCGCCGACGCCTCTGCCTGCGCCTTCGCCAGCCCGTAAGCTTCCTTGATCTTGACGTGGTCGTTGTCAGCGATGCCGGTGACTGGCACGTAATCGTCACGCGGAATCGACACAGCGGCTGCCTTCGACTTGTCCGCCGACAGGTGCACCACGATCAGCGTGTTCGTGTTGTAACCGCCCTGGCTGCCGTCGCCCGCGTGCAACTGCGACAGGACCGCGGCGGGAAGCTGCTGCCCGTTGCGATCTTTACGACTATCGAGGCCCATCAGCAGGATGTTCTCGCCACCATCGCTGGAACGCTGGCCGCCGGCCCGCTCGATCGCCGAGGACAACGAGAATCCGCCGATCGCCGTGCCGAGCATCCACCATCCGGCCCCGGTGACGGCGAGCGTGACGATCGACAACAGCGCCACAACAGCGTGCGCCCTCCCGAACCGCGGCCCCGACACCGGGCGGGCGGTGTTCCCAACCCCGTCGTCGACGTCTTCGACGGCGGGGGAGAGCCCAGATCGGTGTTCCATGATCGGCTCTCCTAGGTTCAACTGACTCGAAACGGGATCGTCCCCGCAATCGCGGCCCGGTTCGCGACCATTGCGATGCCGCTCGCCGCTGCCGGGTGGTAGTGGATTCTGCGAAACGACCCCGACCAGGATGGATCTTTTCTGCTCGCGAGCTGTCATAGGCCGAACGCGCCGCCGGAGACCAGGATGACGACGCCGAGGCCGATCAGGACCAGCGGGAACAGCACGCTTTCCCACCGCTCGAGGATCTCGGCGACCTGGCGGCGGGTGGCGACGAACCGGGCGACGAAGACCAGGGCACCGACGAGGATGAGGAACACCACGCAGTAGGCGATCATCGCTTGGCCGCTGATGCTGACGAACACCGGCACGTAGACGCCGATGTTGTCGCCGCCGTTGGCGAAGGTCACGCCCGCGACGCCGAGGACACCGATCCGGCTGCCGCTGCCCGCCCCGGTTCCGTCGCCGTCGTCATCGTCGTCGCGGCTCCGCCAGGCCGACCACGCCGCCCGCAGTCCGAGCAGCAGCGGGACCAGACCGAAGTACGGAATCGCGGACACCGGCAAGAACGCGCCGGCGCCGAGGGCGATGAGCACGGCCACGGCCAGGATGCCCGCGAATCCCAGGTATTGGCCCGCGGTGATCTTGACGGTGGTGCCGCGCTGGCCGGCGCCGCGGGCGAAGAACAGCGAGATCACGATGATGTCGTCGATATTGGTGGCCACGAACAGGCCGATGGCTTGTAGAACGGATGACAGCATCACCGCGGACCTCCTGCGAGGGTCGGGTCGAACCGGTCGGCGCAGTCGGTCGAGCAGAACCACCACCTCTGGCCGCCGGCGGTTATTCGGTGCGCTGGCGCGGTCGCCGGGTCGACGCGGACCCCGCACACCGGGTCGGCCGGGTGCGGTGGTGCCGCGAGGTCGAGGGTGTGGAGCTGTATCGGGGTGCTGATGTTGCGCAGGTTGCGTTCCCCGATCGCGGTGGCGGTCAGTCCGGCGCCGGTGGTGGCGGGCAGGATCGGGTCGGTGATCACGGCGTGGCCGGCGCCGGCGAGGGCGGTGATGCGGGCGGCGACGTTGACGGCGTGCCCGAACAGGTCACCGTCGCGGCCGACCGCACTGCCGTAGTGGATCCCGGCGCGCAGGGCGAGGAATCCGTCTTGGCCGGCGGCCGCGTCGGCGAGGGCGGTGATCGTGGCGAGCATCGCCTCGGGGGTGTCGGCGGTGAGCATCACCGCATCACCGATGGTCTTGACCAGCCGGGTGCCCGGCTGCAGCGCCCGGCGGGCCTGAGCGGCCAACCGGATGGCCAGTTCCGCGGCTTCCTGGTCGCCGCACATCTCGGTCAGGACGCTGTATCCGGCGAGGTCGACGAACGCCACCGCCACCTCACACCGATCGAGCCCGGCGAGCTCGTCGGCCCGGTCACCGTGATGATGCCCGTGCGGCGGCGGCGTGATCATCGGCCACCGCCGCGGCGGGCACGGAACCGCGTGATGATCGGGTTCTCGCGGACGGTGACGTCGGCCAGCGGCAGGGACGCCAGGTGCGGGTGGAGTTCGCCGCGGGTGATGAACCGGTGCGGTGCGCCTTCGAGGTGGTGCAGCAGCCGCGCCGGGGCGCTGCCGAGCAGGTCGTAGCCGACCAGCGTTCCGCCGGGCGCGAGCACCCGGGCGGCCTCGGCGAGTGCGCGTTCCCAGTCGACGACGTGGTGCAACATGATGAACGAGACGACGGTGTCGAAGGTGCCGTCGTCGAACGGCAGGGCGGTGGCGTCGGCGACCTGGGCGTGGGCACGATCGCCGAAGCCCTGGAGCCGGTCAGCGGCGGCGGCGACCATCACCGGGTCGAAGTCGGTGACCGTCACCTCCACGTCGCCGGGGCTGGCGGTGAGGATCTGTGCGGCCATCGCACCGCCCCCGCCGCCGATCTCGAGGACCCGCCCGCGGGGGCTGACGCCCTGCAGCGCCCATGGCAGCACCCACCGGCCGGTCGCCGCTTCCCACGGGGTGCTGCGGCAGAACCAGGATTCGATCGTCGACATCGACGGCATACCACCAGCTCCCACCATGCTCGCCCGGCCACGGAGTGTGACCCGGGAATTCTTCGTGACGATTCGATTACACCACAGAATCCCGCTATCATCGTCCACGAACGATGAGAGTCAGGTTTGTTGCGGCTCGGTGCGATCGCCAAACCGTCATTAGTCCGGACGATGTTGCCCTCAGATCTGCCTCACTGAAGACGCCTCTCCTGGGGCGCGTGCGCGAACGGGAGTGCAGACGGTGAATCCTCTGCGGAATCTGCAGCTCACGGCAGGTCCCGTACCCCTTCTGTTGCTCGTCGCGGGCGGTGCTGCTCTCGCTGGCCTGATCGGCGCGTCCCGTCGCACGGGGTCTGCACGGATCGTCCTCGCCTGCGTCGGCGCCGCCCTCGTTGTGACGGCGGTGGTGGACTACCTCGTGGAGTTCGTGTGGAAACCTTTCCCGGATCGCCTCGACCCGCTGGTGTTGCTGTGGATCGCTCTCGGAGTGTTGGCGCTGCTGCTGGCAGGAGCGCGTGTGGCGGGCGCCCCGTCGTGGCGGTCCGCCGGGTTGAGTAGCGCGGCTGTCGGTGTCGTGATGCTGATGGGTGGCTATGACAGCTTGAAGAGGCCCCGGCTCGACGGCTAGACCTGGCCCCGTTTGCGACTCGCCGGTGGTGTTGCGACGGTTTGATCTGGCCCCACCTGATGGTTGCTCGTGAACATCGTTTCCGAGCCGAAGCAGGTGGTGGCCAATGATGGGATCGAAGGTGGAGCTGTTCGCGCAGATCCGGCGGGACGCCCGGGTCGAGGGCATGAGTATCCGGGCGTTGGCTCGCAAGCATGGCGTGCACCGGAGGACGGTGCGGCAGGCGTTGTCATCGGCGGAGCCGCCGCCGCGGAAGACGCCGGAGCGGTCGTCGCCGCGGTTGGACCGGTTCAAGGCGGCGATTGATGAGATGTTGCGGTCGGATCTGGATGCTCCGCGTAAGCAGCGGCACACCGCGACGCGGATCCGGGAACGCCTGGCGATCGAGCACGATGCGGTCGAGTTGTCGTATTCGACGGTGCGGGACTACGTGCGGGTCCGGCGGGCGCAGATCGAGGTGGAGGCCGGCCGCCGGACGGAGGTGTTCATCGCCCAGGACCACGCCCCGGGCGCGGAGGCGGAGGTCGACTTCGGCGAGGTCTGGGTGATCCTGGGCGGGGTGAAGACCAAGTGCCACATGTTCGTCTACCGGCTCTCGCACTCGGGCAAGGCCATTCACCGGGTCTATCCGACCGGCGGGCAGGAAGCGTTCCTCGAAGGGCACGTCGAGGCGTTCCGCGAGCTCGGCGGGGTCCCGACCCGGCATATCCGCTACGACAATCTCACCTCGGCGGTGGTCGCGGTCCTGCAGGGCGGAGACCGGCGGCGACAGGAGAACCCGCGGTGGACGTTGTTTCACTCGCACTACGGATTCGATCCGTTCTACTGCCAGCCCGGCATCGCCGGGGCGCACGAGAAGGGCGGCGTTGAAGGCGAGGTCGGATGGTTCCGCCGCAACCGGCTGACCCCAATGCCGCAGGTCGAGTCCCTCGATGAGCTCAACGAGCAGATCAAAGCCTGGGAGGACCGCGACGAGGGCCGCCGGATCGACGGACGACTGCGCACCATCGGCCAGGACTACGAGCACGACCGAGCAGCGCTCGCGCCGCTGCCGGTGGAGGATTTCGACCCGGGCCTGATCCTCACACCACGGGTCGATCGGTCGGCGATGATCACCGTTCGGATGGTGAAGTATTCGGTGCCGGCGCACCTGATCGGCCGCCGAGTCCGCGTCTCACTACAAGCCTCCCAGCTGCTGGTCTACGACGGCCGGACCCTGGTCGCGCGGCATCCACGGGTCGCCGGCCGCGGCACCGCGAAGATCGACCTCGACCACTACCTCGAGGTGCTCAAGTTCAAACCCGGTGCCCTGCCGGGATCAACGGCGTTGGCGCAGGCCCGCGCTGCCGGGGTGTTCACCGCCAGCCATGATGCGTTCTGGGCCGCCGCCCGACGAGTCAACGGCGACACCGACGGCACCAGCGAGCTGATCGACGTCCTGCTGCTGCACCGCAGCCTGCCCGCCGCGGCGGTGATCGCCGGCATCGATGCTGCATTGCGGGTCGGGGCGGTGAGCGCCGAGGTCGTCGCCGTTGAGGCTCGCCGCGCCGAAGCCCGCCTGCTCGCGCACGCCTCGGTCGCTGCCGACCAGACAGGTGGGGCCAACGCTGGCCGTCATCTCGATCGCCATGCCGAACGACGCGAGCAACGAGTTGTCAGCCTCACCCAACGACGGCTCGCAGACCCCGCGGCGGTGATCGCCGGCCTGCCACCCGACCGGCGACCGCTGCCCAGCGTTACGGCCTACGACCGCCTGCTCCCGCAGCACCGGCGACGCACTGCCTCCGACGCGCTACCTGCGTCGCTGGACCCACCACCGATTGAGTCGCTGGACCCACCACCGATTGAAAGGCCCACCCGGCTATGACCGCAACCGCCAATAAGAACCAGACGAATGCGCTGGCCCCGTCGTTGCGCCGCCGGGGCGGCCTCACCGAAGAAGCCGCCCTCGCCGCCGTTGACCAGGCCTGCCGGCGCCTACGCCTGCCGACAGTGCGGTCGATGATCGACCAGCACCTCACCGCCGCCGCCAAGCAGCAATTGTCCTACCAGGGGTTCCTCGCCGAACTCCTGCTCGCCGAAGTCGACGACCGGGACCGCCGCTCCACTGTTCGCCGCGTCAAAGCCGCGGGGTTCCCGCGGGAGAAGTGGCTGGCGGACTTCGACTTCGACGCCAACCCCGACATCGAACCCGCCACCATCCACCAGCTCGCCACCGGCGACTGGATCCGCCACGGACTGCCGCTCTGCCTCATCGGCGACTCCGGAACCGGCAAATCCCATCTGCTGATCGGATTGGGAACCGCTGCCGCCGAGCAAGGCTTTAGAGTCCGCTACACCCTCGCCACCAAACTAGTGAACGAGCTGGTCGAGGCCGCTGACGAGAAGCAGCTCGCGAAGACCATCAACCGCTACGGCCGCGTTGACCTGCTCATCATCGACGAGCTCGGCTACATGGAACTCGATCGCCGCGGCGCCGAACTGCTCTTCCAAGTCCTCACCGAACGCGAAGAGAAGAACAGCGTCGCGATCGCTTCCAACCAGTCCTTCTCCGGCTGGACAGACACCTTCACCGACCCACGACTCTGCGCCGCGATCGTCGACCGGCTCACCTACCGCGGCACCATCATCGAAACCGGCACTCACAGCTACCGCCTGGCTCACACCGAAGCAGCAGCTACCGCGGGCTAAGCGCGGCGTTCGTCCTTGACTACCGACAGATGCCGGCGCAAGGCCCGGTTCTGGTGAGTGACATAAACCACGGTCCACCGGGTCGTCAGGTTCGGCAGTGGCTCCCCGTCTTTAATCTTCACCCGGACCGATACCTGATCACCGAGCTGATCATCACGCGCGATCACGAACTCGGCATACGCACGCACCGACTCGCGATCCCAACCAGTCGGCGCAACCACACTGCGCACCCGCGGCCGCCCATCCACACCCCGGACTCTAGCGGCTCAGGGCCCCACTCAGGTGGGGCCGAATGAAACCGCCCTACCGGGGCCAGATCAACTTGACATAGCCAGATGGGGGCCGGTCAGGTCAACTCGTTGTACTCGGCCTACCCGTCGGTGGAGGACCTCCTTCCTGTTGACTACCCGGCAACGATGCCCAAGCCATCCCCCGGTTCGACAGTCCAGCGCGGGGTGGTGGTCAGGACGAACATCCCCTCCGTCCGGTCCCGCTTCGCCGCTCGGCAGGCGTTGGTGTACTTGCCGCCCGCGTACCTATCCGGCGCCCGCGAACAGTTGCCGGTCCTGATGCTCGTGCACGGCCAGCCCGGCGCGCCCCGTGACTGGTTTTCGGGCGGGAGGCTCGCACGGATCATGGACACCTACGCGCAGCGCAAAGGCGGCGTCACACCCGTCGTGGTGGTCCCGGACGCGACAGGTGGTCAGTTCGAGAATCCACTATGCGCCGATACCCGGCGCACGCGCGCGGCCACCTACCTCGCGGAGGACGTACCCGCCTGGGTACGTCAGAACCTGTCCGTCGCCCCGGCGGCGCGGGCGTGGGCGGTCGGCGGCTACTCGTACGGCGGCACCTGCGCCCTTCAGTTGGTGACGCGGTTTCCAGACGTCTTCCGCACGTTCCTCGCCTTGTCGCCGGAATCCGAGCCCGACCTCGGCGGAGGGCGCGAGCGCACCCTCCGGGAGGCCTTCGCGGGCGACCGAGGAGACTACGCCCGCGCCGATCCCATGACGTTGCTGTCCTGGCGCAAGTTCCCCGACACTGCTGGCGTTCTCGTCGCCGGCACCGATGATGCTGCGTCGACCGCCGCCGCACAGCGCGTGGCCGTTGCGGCTGCCCGCGCGGGCATGGACGTGCGGACCCTTCGGTTGCCGGGCGGGCACGACTTCACCGTCTGGTCGCGAGGTCTCACGGCTGAACTCGACTGGATCAGCCGCCGCCTGGGCCTGCCTGCCTAAGCAACAGCAGGACATTGGTCGCAGTCGGCTTGATGAGCGCCAGCCTCCAGTCTGTTGTACCGAGCGTTCAATGCTGTCACTCCCGGATCGTTCGAGGGGGCTCGATTACACCGACCAATACAGGTATCATCGTCGTATGACGATGAATGAGTGTTCGGTGGCGACCGGGGCGGACCTCGATCCGGCGGTGGCGTTGTTCCACAGTCTCTCCGACGGCACCCGGCTGGCGATCGCGACCCGCCTCGCCCACGGCGGCGAAGCCCGGGTGGCGGACCTGATGGCCGAGTTGGGCCTGGCGCAGTCGACCGTCTCGGCGCACGTGGCGTGCCTGCGGGACTGCGGGCTCGTCGAGGGCCGCCCGGAAGGCCGGCAGGTGTTCTACAGCCTGGCCCGGCCGGAGTTGATGGATCTACTCGCAGCGGCGGAAACGCTGCTGGCGGCGACGGGCAACGCCGTGGCGTTGTGCCCGAACTACGGCACCGACACCGCCGTACCGTGCTGCGGAAGCGACGGCACGACCGCGGCCGGGACCGAGGAAGCTTCGGCGGCGAAGGCGGTGCGGCGATGAGCGACGCATGCGGCTGCGGGCACGACGAACCCGCCGGTGAGGACGAGCAGGCCCCGGAGCACTGGTGGCAGGTGCGGGAGCTGCAGGCCGCCGCCGCGGCCGCAGTGTTTCTGCTCGCCGCGTACATCGTCGGCTGGACCGGCGGCCCCGAACCGATAGCCCTCGCCTTGGAGTGGGTGGCGCTGCTGATCGGGGCGTGGACGTTCGTCCCCTCCACGTTGCGCCGGTTGGCGAAGGGCAAGATCGGCGTCGGCACCCTGATGACGATCGCCGCGGTCGGCGCGGTGATCCTCGGCGAGGTCGGCGAAGCGGCGATGCTCGCTGTGCTGTTCTCCATCAGTGAAGGCCTCGAGGAGTACGCGGTCTCCCGCACCCGCCGCGGCCTACGAGCGCTGCTGAACCTGGTCCCGGACACCGCGACCGTCCTGCGCGACGGCACCCCGACCGTCGTCTCCCCCGACGAGCTGGCCGTCGGGGACTTGATGCTGGTCAAACCCGGTGAGCGGATCGCCACCGACGGCCTCATCACCGAAGGCCGCACCGCGCTGGATGTTTCCGCGATCACCGGCGAATCGGTGCCCGTCGAAGCCGGACCCGGCACGCAGGTGTACGCCGGGTCGATCAACGGCACCGGCGCCCTGACCGTGCAGGTCACCACCACCGCGGAGAACAACTCGCTGGCCAAGATCGTGCAGATCGTCGAGGCCGAACAGTCCCGCAAGGGCGACGCGCAACGCCTCGCCGACACGATCGCCAAACCTCTGGTGCCGGCGATCATGATCTTCGCCGCCGCCATCGCCATCCTCGGATCCCTCCTCGGCGACCCGGCCACCTGGATCGAACGGGCACTGGTCGTGCTCGTCGCCGCCTCCCCGTGCGCGCTGGCGATCTCCGTACCGGTGACCGTGGTCGCCGCGATCGGCGCCGCCAGCAAGATCGGCGTCCTCGTCAAAGGCGGCGCCGCCCTCGAAGCCCTCGGCCGCATCCGCACCGTCGCCCTCGACAAGACCGGCACCCTGACCGCGAACCGGCCCACCGTCGTCGACATCGCCACCACCGAACCCACCACCGACACCGCTGCGCCCAGCGTCGACAGCAGCGGCCCGGGCGGCACCGACAACGGTGGCCGCTCTCCGGGGCAGGAGTGGGTGCTCGCCGTCGCAGCGGCGCTCGAAGCGCACAGCGAACACCCCCTCGCCCGCGCGATCCTCGCCGCCCACGGCCAGACCACCGCCGCGGTCGATGTGCAGGCCGTTCCCGGGGCCGGCTTGACCGGTCTCGTCGACGGCCGCCCCGCACGGCTTGGGCGTCCCGGCTGGATCGAACCCGGCCCCCTCGCCGAGCGGGTCGCGGCGATGCAGGCCGGCGGCGCCACCGCCGTGCTGGTCGAATACGACGGGCAGGTCATCGGGGCGGTCGCCGTCCGCGACGAGCTGCGTCCCGAAGCCGGCGAGGTGATCGCCCATCTGCACCGCAGCGGCGCCACTGTCGCGATGCTCACCGGCGACAACACCGCCACCGCCACCGCCCTGGCGAAGATCGCCGGCATCGATGATGTGCACGCCGACCTGCGCCCCGAGGACAAGGCCCGCATCATCGGCGACCTCCGCCAGGATTCGTTCACCGCGATGGTCGGCGACGGCGTCAACGACGCCCCCGCCCTGGCCACCGCCGACCTCGGCATCGCCATGGGCGCCATGGGATCCGACGTCGCGATCGAAACCGCCGACGTCGCCCTCATGGGCGAAGACCTCCGCACCCTCCCCCAAGCACTCGACCACGCCCGCCGAGCCCGAACCATCATGCTGCAGAACGTCGGCCTATCCCTCGGGCTGATCGCGATCCTCATCCCCCTCGCGCTGTTCGGGATCCTCGGCCTCGCCGCCGTCGTCGCCGTCCACGAACTCGCCGAGATCGTCGTCATCGCCAACGGCGTCCGCGCCGGGCGAATCAGGGCGCTTGCCCAGGCGGGGAGCGGTGCTGGCCAGCGGACTCCGACCATGGTGGCGGTCGGTCAGTGATCACCGCGACGGTTCCGGCGGCGGCGACCGGTCGCGCACGCCTCGCGCGGCGGTGCGGGCTGCTGTCCATCGCCGCCGGACTCGCGGCCACCGATCTCGCCATCAAGGCCTGGGCCGCTAGTGCGCTGGCGGGCGACACAGTCATCGGAACTGGGCTGGTGCAGCTGCGGCTGGCATTCAATCCGGGTGCGGCGTTTTCGCTCGCCGCCGATGCCCCGGCGTGGGTGCTGCTCACAGTCACCGGCGTTATCACCTTCGCCGTTGCGGCCATCGCGTGGCGGATGGCGCCGAGCGCCGGGCGCCTCGGGCGGCTGGGGCTGGCAGCGATACTCGGTGGGGCAAGCGCCAACCTCATCGATCGGTTCCCCGATGGGGTCGTCACCGACTATCTGCACACCGGCTGGTGGCCGACGTTCAATCTCGCTGACACTTTCATCGTCAGCGGCGCTGCCATCTTGATCACCCTCACCGTATCGAGGAGTTCCGATGAGCGAGCACACTCACCTGAGCGCTGAGCTGCCCCCGATCAGGCGCTGGGCCGGGTTGGCAGCGCTGGTCATCGCCCTGCTTACCGTCGGCTTGGACTTGATGGTCCTCAATGTCGCCCTGCCCACCCTGGCGCAGGACCTCGGTGCTAGCACCACCCAACTGCAGTGGATCGTCAACGCATACACCCTCGTATTCGCCGCGCTGATGTTACCCGCTGGCGGTTTCGGGGACCGGTACGGCCGTAAACGACTCCTACTGTTCGGCCTCGTGGCGTTCGTCTCCGCGTCGGCGTGGGCTGCGTATAGCGGGACCACAGGCGCCTTGATCGCCGCGCGCGCAGTCATGGGTGTCGGCGCCGCGATCATCGTGCCACTATCGCTGGGAATTCTGCCGATCCTGTTCCCACCCGACCAGCGGCGCCGCGCGATTGCAGTGTGGGTGGGCGCTCTGGGCATCGGCCTGCCCCTGGGCCCGATCGTCGGCGGCTGGCTCCTGCAGCATTTCTGGTGGGGCTCTGTGTTCCTGATCAATGTCCCGGTCGGTGTTGCCGCCCTCATCGCTTGTATTGCACTACTTCCCGAGTCCTCCGACCCTGACGCACCACCGCTGGACTGGCCGGGCATTGTCACCGCTGTGACCGGAACAGCGGCCCTCGTGTTCGGGGTCATCCAGGCTCCCGACGACGGCTGGACTCACCCTGTTGTGTTGACGACCCTCGGTACGGGAGTGGTGCTCATCGCGGGATTCCTGGTGTGGGAGCGACGGGCCAGCCATCCGTTGATCGATCTGCGACTATTCTCCAATCCGGGATTCACCTGGCCCACCCTCGCGGCCACCGCGGGAACATTCACCCTCGTCGGTGTGCTGTTCGTTCTTCCCCAGTACCTGCAGATCCTCCGCCACCACGACGCTCTCGGCACCGGACTGCGACTCGTCCCGCTGGTGTTGGCGATCCTCGTCGCGGCCGCCGCCGTCGACAGCATCGTCACCCGCATCGGTGCGAAGATCCCGATCGTCGCCGGGTTATTCATCACCGCAATGGGTTTCGTCCTCGCCTCCCGCATCACCGCAGATTCCGAGTACGGCTTCATCGCCGCCTGCCTAGCCGTCGTGGGGCTAGGAGCCGGACTCGCCCTGGCACCGGCAGTCGACGCGGTCATGGCAACCCTTCCCGAACACCGCAGCGCTGCAGGCTCAGGGCTTCTCATGGCCATCCGGCAAATCGGCGCCGCATTCAGCGTCGCCATCCTCGGCACACTGCTCAATCTCACCTACGGCCGCGACCTCGACCCGCATCTGACCGGCCTACCCGCACCAGTAGCCGCCGCAGCCCGCGAGGGCATCGCCGCCGCACAACTCATCGCGGCGGACCTGCCCGGACCGGCCGGAGACGACCTCGCCGCTGCCAGCGCGCACGCCTATACCGCGGCGATGTCCGCGGTATTTCTCGCCAGCGCCGTGGTCAGTGCGTTACTCGCCGCGCTCATCGCCCTGCGCCTCCCCGCACGACGGGAAAATCCTGCCATAGCGGAGGGTTCCTGTGTGTTTGTCAACAGCCTGCCGAACTCGAAAAAAAATAGCGCCTGGGACGTCCTGTCTCGACGCTTCTGCCGACATCATGAACCGACACGGCGTCCGCGCAGCCTAGGCAAGGGCTAGGAAGAGTTTTTCTAGCTTCTGTTGGTCGACGTTGTCGGGGCCTTCGGTTGCCATGCAGTGCTGAAGGCCGGTGGCTACGAGGGCGTAGCCGCTGCGTCCGAGGGCCTTGTTGACGGCGGCGAGTTGGGTGAGGACGTCTTCGCAGTCGTCGCCGTCTTCGAGCATCCGGATGACGGTGGCGAGGTGTCCGTGTGCGCGCTTGAGCCTGGTGAGGATCGGCTTGGCAGCTTGCTCTGGAATCTTCACTCGGCGCCGCCGTCGGTGAGCGCGTCGAGCATAACGGTCAGCAACTCCCGGGCCTCTGTAGCGACAGCCGTGAGCGTGGGATTGCCGGTGAATCCCGGCATCACGTCGGGGTTCATGATCTCAACGACGGAGCCGTCGCCGTCTGCGCTGACGACCACGTTGCACGGAAGCAGGGAGGCAACCCGCGGATCCGCCTGTAGCGCTTGATGGGCGAGTTGCGGCCGACACGCGCCGAGGATCAACTTCGCCGGCACATCCACATCAAGCTTCGCCTTGAGGGTGGCTGCGATGTCGATCTCCGCGAGAACCCCGAATCCCACGCGCGCCAACCCCTCCCGCACCTGCGCCACAGCCTGCGCATACGGCGTCGGGAGTGACCTGGTCATCGTGAATTCGTTCATTGACTCATCCTTCTTCGATACCCGAGGAGGCTGTGCACCCAGTATTGCACAACCCCCTGGGGGGATGCTAGGTTCGCTGCATCCGATCCCCCTGGGGGGTTAATGGTGAGGAGTGAAGACATGGCAGAGACAGTCGGAGACGCGCCGAAATCCGCAGCCGGTGCAACGAGTTCGTCGTTGACCGGCGCGTTGGGGCGCCTTGGCGTGTGGGTCAGCGAGCACGGCCGGGTTGTCACGGCGGTGTGGGTGCTGTTGGTTGTGGGGCTGGGGATCTTCGCGCCGTTTGTGGAGAAGAATCTCTCCGGCGCGGGCTGGCAGGCCGACGGTTCGCAGTCGGTGCAGGTGCGGGAGCTGGCGCAGAAGCACTTCGGTGGCAACGCCAGTCACGCGATCCAGGTGGTCGTGCATAGCGACACTGCGGCGTTGACCGAAGGCCAGGGGCCTCAGATCCTCGAGCGGGTGACCTCGGAGTTGAAGGCGGATCCGCGGATCGCCCAGGTCGTCGCGCCACAGCCGGGCGTGACCTTGAGCGCCGATGGTAAGACGGCGATCGTCCTCGCCGGTGCCGGGGCAGGTACGAACGAGATGGTTCGGGCGGCGACCGATCTCAAGGGGCCACTGAGTGCGCTCTCGACGGATGCGGTGTCGGTGAATCCGACCGGCTCGTCGGTGCTGTGGTCGGACTTCAACGCGGCGAACCTGGAGGCGATGCTCACCTCGGAGATGCTGTCGTGGCCGGTGACTCTCGCGATTCTGGTGATCGCCTTCGGAACCCTGGTCGCTGCCGGCCTGCCGCTGCTTCTCACCTTGGCCGGGCTGGTGGCCTCGGCCGGTGCGCTGGTCTTGATCAATGAGATCGTGCCCGTGTCGATCTGGGCGATGAACTTCGCGATGATGTTCTCCCTCGCGCTGGGTATCGACTACGCGTTGTTCCTGGTGGTGCGGTACCGGGCAGCGCGCTTCGGGCACGGCGTGTCGCCGCGGGAGGCGATCGCGCAGACTATGAACACCGCCGGTAAGGCCGTGTTGCTGTCCGGGGCGACCGTGCTGATCTCCCTGTCCGCGGTGATGCTCGTGCCTTCGCCGTCGTTCCGGTCGATGGCTGGCGGGATCATGCTCTCTGTCGTGTTCGTCCTCGCGGCAACGCTGACGCTGCTGCCGCTGGTGCTAGTCAAGCTCGACAAGCGGATCAACGCGCTGGCGCTGCCGTGGGCCCGAGTCGGTGAACACCGCTCACCAGCCTTCGAGCGATGGGGGCAGCGTTTGTGGAAGCGCCCATTCGCGTGGGGCGCCGCTGCGTTGGCGATCCTGATCGCGCTGTCGATCCCCCTGGCGGGACTGAAGACCGCGATGCCTTCGATCGCGGTGCTACCGTCCGATGCCAACGCGCGAGTCGGCTACGACCAGGTCAAGCGGGCCTTCGGCCCCGGCGCTCCCGGAACACTGCAAATCATCACCCCGTCCTCGGCCGCCTCGCAGGCGCACCAGGTGCTGGCCGCTGACGAGGGAATCGCCGGCGCGATGCCGCCCGCCGCAGCAACCGACGACAGCGGCTTGTCGCTGATCTCCGCGATCCCGAAGGTCGATCCCTCCGACCCGAGCCTGAGCGCGACAGTCGACCGGCTCCGCTCCGACCTTCCAGACGGCACCTTGGTCGGCGGCGCGGCGGTGGAGAATCTCGACCTGAAGGCGCAACTCGACACCTCCACCCCGATGGTGATCGCTGTGGTCCTCCTGTTGGGCTTCGCGCTGCTGCTGGTCGCGTTGCGTGCACCGTTGATCGCCCTGATCGGCACCGTGGTGAGCCTGCTGTCGACTGCTGCTGCGTTCGGTGTCGCCCGCTTGGTGTTCCAGGACGGTATCGGCGCGAACCTGTTCGGCTTCGAACCGCAGGGCTTCCTCGATGCATGGGCGCCGGTGTTCTTCTTCGCGATGATCTTCGCGATCGCTATGGACTACACCGTGTTCCTCCTCTCCTCCGCCAAGGAGCACTGGGAACGCTCCGGTGACCCGAAAGAAGCGATGATCGGAGCCGTCGCCCACTCCGGTCGCGTCATCTTCGCCGCCGGCGGCGTCATGGTCGCCGTCTTCTTCACCTTCGCCCTGTCCGGGCCACTGCCCCCGAAGGAGATGGGCGTCATCCTCGGCGTCGCTGTTCTCCTCGACACCTTCCTTATCCGGCTGGTCCTGCTCCCCGTCGCACTACGCCTGGCAGGACGCGCAGCGTGGGCTTGTCCCGCGTGGCTCGCCCGGATACTGCCGAACATCAGCTTCGCCCACGACTAACCCGTGAAAACAGGAGCACAACCATGACCGACAAGCCCGAAACCACAGCACCCGATCACTCCACCGAATCAGGAGCGGACACCCTGCGGCGACTCCAACCGCAGCACCGTGACCTGCGCAAAGCGATCCCCGACGTGTACATTGAAGACACGAAACGATCTCACCGCATGCGCAAACCCAACATCGACCAAGCCGTCCTGCTCCTCGCCGGAACACTGAACCTCACCGGAGTCGCCCTCAGCGTCACCGTCTCACCCTGTTGGGCCCTCCTATCGGGGCTTGTTTCACTGAACCTGATCCAATCAAGCATCACCGGACTTTGCCCCGCCGCCGTACTTCTCAAGAAGATGGGACTGCAATCGGGAAGGGCATTCTAGGTAGGCCGCTACGGACGGACTTGATGCGATCAGCGATCAATCCAGTGGAAACGACGGAAGGAGCTACGAGTGAACCAACGGCCCGCATTCACGATCTGGCTGGACCCGGTGTGCCCGTATTCGTGGACCACCGCACAGTGGCTGCTAGCCACTGTCGGCAATCCCAACGAACTACAGTGGAAGCTGATGAGTTTGGCCCTCCTCAACGAGGGACGCGAACTGCCCGAACGTGCCCGCAAGCGGATGCAGGATTCCCGAGCGGCGGGCAGACTGTTCGCCTCGCTGGAGCGCGAACTAGACAGCGAGCGGATGTGGCAGGCCCTGCGCACGTTCAGCGACCAGTACCACCGAGACGGCGGCACGATCGACGGTCAGTCAGTGCGCGAAATGCTACTCGAGCTCGACCTGCCCGCACACCACATCTCGAGCATCGACGACCCGACCTTCGACGTCGCGGTGCGCGACGCGCATTCGCTCAGTCAAGAAGCCGCGGGCGAAAGCGCAGGAAGCCCCCTGATCGGGATCGGCGAGACCGTCTTCCACGGTCCCGTGCTCACCGCGATACCGACTCCCACCGCCGCACGCGACCTTCTCACCGCTCTCGAAACACTCGCCACCGTCAAGACCTTCGCATCCGTACAACGGTTTCCACACCCTGTAGCAGCTCACCTCTGAGAACGGAGCAAATCGAGATCATGAATAGCAAACGAATCGTCATCGCCGGCGCCGGAATCGGCGGACTCAGCGTGATCAAAGAGTTGCGCGAATCCGGCACTCCCCTCGACAACACCGACATCACATTGATCGACGAAAACTTCGAGCACTACCTTGGCTTCACTCTGCCGTGGGTCATGCGGGGCTGGCGCACTCCAGAGAGCGTCCCGATCCGCCCGTCCGAGAAGAGCCTCGCTGGAATTCGGACGGTGCGCGGCTCTGTCTCCGGTGTCGACGCCGCCAACAGCACCGTCATCCTCGACGACGGTGCGCACGTGGACTACGACGCGCTCGTACTCGCGCTGGGAGCCCGCAATGCAACGCAGCAAGTGCCCGGCCTCCAAGAGGCGGCCGACGCAGGCGTCGCCGTGCACTATTACGCCACCGCCGACGCCGCACGTGCCCACCGGGCACTGACCGCGTTCGAGGGCGGCCGACTGGTCTTCCTCGTCGCATCGATGCCCTTCCGCTGCCCCGTCGCCCCCTACGAGGGCACCTTTCTCGCGGCAGATCTCCTGACCGAACGCGGCGTGCGGGACCATACAGATATCGCCGTATACACCCCGGAACCGCAGCCAATGCCCTCCGCCGGGCCCGACGTCGGCATGGAACTGGCGAACCGCGTCAGAGCGTCGGGAATCGACCTGCATCCACTACACCAGGTCGAGCGAGTAGACCATCAGACCAAAACCCTGCACTTCACCAACGGCGTGCACGACACCTTCGACCTGCTGGTCTTCGTCCCGCCGCACGAACCCGCGTTGACCCTGGACACACCGGGATGGATTCCAGTCGACCGAGCTTCAATGCTCACCGAACACCACGGCGTATGGGCGATCGGCGACCTCTCCGCAGTCACCTCCCCCACGAACAGGCCCCTCCCTAAGGCCGCCATCTTCGCCAAAAACGGCGCCGCCGCCGTGGCCCAAAACGTACTGCACTACCTCGGGCTCGCCGAATCCCCAGCGTCTCTATCAGGGCAAGGCTATTGCTACATCGATACCGGAGCCCACGAATCAGCCCGGGGCCAGGGCAACTTCTTCGCCGAACCACACCCCGACGTCGCGCTCACACCCGCATCTCAACAGCTGCACCAAGAAAAGATCCGCGAAGAACTCGACTGGCGCGCCTACTGGGAATGACAGCGGACTGCGCGGCCAAATCGAACAAGCCGTAGAGTCCCGTTTAGTCGGGAACAAACGTTGTCGATCGCAGGTCGATCTCCGAACGCTGCGCCCATCGGTCGCTCAAGCTGCCGATCTCACCGGCCGCACCGATCAGCACGCACTCACGCTACAATATCCATCCGCGGCCTCTCCCGCATCGCTGATCATTGTGCGCCACAAGCGTTTCGCGATCTGTCGCTTCAAGCATCGGATCGCCTCACGTGACGTCTTGCCTTCGTCAAGCTTGCGCCGGTAATACGCGTTACCAGCGCTGCCCGCCATCCGGGATTGGGTAACGGCAACGATGTAGATCGCCGCGTTCAAAGATCTGTCGCCCTCAAGGGGTAGGCCCCGGTGTCGTTGCTTATCGGCGCTGGCCACCTCGATTGGCGCGGTCCCAGCATAGGAAGCGAATGCCGACTGATCCCGGAACCGAGCCGGGTCGCCCGTCCGGGACAGAATCCGGCACGCCGTCACCGTCCCGACGCCCTCAATCTCCAACAGGCTCGTCCCCGAGGCCTTCAACTCGACCTCGATCCTGGTGGTGATGTCATCGATCTGAAAGCGCAGCCTGCGCAGATCACCGACGATCGCCAGCCCCACCTCCTTGCGCATCGCATCCGCGCCCGAAGCCGGCGCAAGCCTGCGGAGCGCATCCGATGCCTCCTCCGTCGTGAACGCCCGATCCAAACCGCCCGGCAGCAGTTCCCGCAGTAGAGCATGCAGCTGGTTCGTCAGCCTCCCCTTGTGCCGCACGAGGTCAATCCGGCGTTCATCGAGGACCCGCAACCCATCCGAATGCTTCTCGGCGCCCACCGGCCGGAAGTCGCCTTGCGAGAAGGCGACGCACGCCGCCGCGGCCGCGTCGATTCGATCATTCTTTCGACGCCCGCCTCGGGAGAGCTCCCGCACCCGGGCTGTGGCGGTCGCCGGCACATCCACCACCGCCTCCGCTTGGCTCACGAGCCACTGCGTCAGGTGATGCCCCAACCCGGACGCGTTCTCCACCGCCCAGATCCGCTCCGGCCACTGCCCCGCCCACTTAATCAACTCGCGATAGGAGTTCAGGTCGGCGGAGATCCTCAGCGACCCCAGATCCTTGTTTGTTCCCGAATCGACCGCCGTCGCCGTATGCGTCGACTTATGCGGATCCACACCAATGACGATCATCAAGCACCAAGCCCTGCCTGCGGCGTGGCCGACGACCGCCATACCTCACCCGGGCACTTCAGTGGCTCTTCTCATTTCAGAGTGCGTTGACCCGGTCGGCGAGCTGACCGGAGTGCAGTAGCGACCGCAAGATGTAGTGCTCGAGGTTGCGGAAGCCCAGGGCGATGCCACGCAGGTGCTCGAGTCGTCCGTTGATTGCCTCGACCGGGCCGTTGCTGACGCCGGTGTCGAAGTACGCCAGGATCTCTCGGCGGCGTTTCAAGAGGCTGCGGCCGAGCTGTGCGAGTTCGTCGAGCCCGGCGGGGACTCCGGTGTGGATTCGTTTGAGAGTCTTGAACATTGCGATCTTCCCTGCCCGTCGGTCAGGGTGCTCGTAGGCGGCGATCAGATCCTGATACACCTGGGCGGTGACCTCGACCGCGACGTGACGCTCATCAGCAGCCAACGCCGAATCGAGCTTGACCTGCTGTTTGTCGGCGAGGAGAGCAGGCCGGGTGAGCAGGATCCGGCGAATCCCATAGAGCGGGTCCCCGGAGCGGCCGCGGTGCCCGCAGATCGCCTGCTGCAGCCGCTGCCGGCAGCCGGTGACCTTGTCCGCCGCCAGGTGGATGACGTGGAACGGGTCCATCACCGTTCGCGCTGCGGCGAGTACCTGCGCTGCGGCGGTGTGGTAGCCGCCGAACCCGTCCATCGCGGTGACCTTGATCCGGTCCCGGAACGCTTGATCGCGCTCTTGAAGCCAGCCGCGGAGGGCTTGCGCGGAGCGGCCGGCAACCATGTCCAGCAGCCGGGCGGGACCGGTGCCCTCACGCACGGGGGTCAGATCCACCAGGACCGTCACCCACGAGGAATCGCCGTTGCCGCGGACGTGCTTCCACTTGTGCTCATCAACGCCGAGTTCCCGAACACCCGTGAGATGCTGCGGGCCACGTGCAGCACCGAACGGGCACCGCAGACCGGCAGGTCCACCAGCTCGCGGACGATGTGATCGCGCACCACGCCGAGACCTCGCCGCAGCCCGGGCATTCCAGGTCAGGCGTGAGGACCTCGCACCACAGGTGCGTCACGTCATCGGCGGTGGCAGCGTCGACGACGCTGACCCCCAGATCGATGGCACGGCAGATGGTATCGGCAAGCAGAGACGACGTAGGCTCAGACACAGGTCCTCGGAGTGTGATCGAGATGGCGTAGGAACCTTCATCGTCACACCCCGGGGCCCTCTACATCTTGTGCCGCGCCACGTCAGCGGCGGACCCGCTCATGCACTCTCGCTTGGGAAGAGCCAACGAGGCTCTTCCCAGATGAGGGTGTAGGTCGGTCGGGCGCGTCGGTCCGCAGATAGACGTCGAGGTCTCCCGACGATGGAGGTTCCTACGCCATCCATCCGAAAGACCTCGACGTGACCGACACAACCCCGCCGGCCGGCTTCGGCCGCCCTGACCTCACCGCCTTCGCGGCTCATCCCAATCGACCCTGATCGGGTCTGCTGACCCCCTCGACGAGAACGCAGCGACATCACAGCCACCCAACCCCGACCGTCCGGGAAGCTGGGGCACGTCACACGGCCTGTGCTGCGGGCGTGTCGAGTGGGTCGTCCAGGGGCGACGCAGGAGCGTCGACGCGACGTGCTGAGAGGTGGTTCCAACCGAGCGCTAGGACACTGGCTACAGGCATGGCGATAGGTCAGGAACGGCGTCGCTCCCTGCGCAGGAGGGAGCGCAGAGTCTCGGCGTTCGCGTAGCCGACCCGTAGCGCGATCTCGGCGGAGGTGAGGTCCGTGGTTGCTGAGAGGTGCCGAGCTCGTTCGATGCGAAGCCGTTGGACGAAGCCGAGCGGAGTGAGGTTGAGCGCCGCACGGACTCGTCGTTCGAGGGTGCGCCGGCTGGTGCCGAGCGACTGCGCGACGAAGGCGACGTTGAACGGTTCGTCCAGGCGGGCGCGCACGAAGCGTTCGAACTCGACGACGATCGGGTCCTCGTGCCGGAGATGTTCGTAGGCGACGAAGGCCGCCTGCGACGGACGCTCGTCTATGATGAGGAGCTTGGCGACATGTTGGGCCAGGTCGGGGCTGATCGATCGCACGAGTGAGAGCGCGAGGTCGATGTGGGCGAACGCGGCGCCGGCGGTGACGAGGTTCCCGTCGACCACGACCATGGTGTCGAGATCGAGGGCGACGGTCGGATAGCGCTTCAGGAACTCCGGCCCCAGGAACCAACTGGTCGTCGCCCGCCGATGATGCATCCGTCCAGTCTCGGCGACAGCGAACACGCCGGTGCACGCCGCGGCGATCCGGGTGGTCGCCTCGTCGAGGCGCCCGAGCGAGGCGATGACCGAACGAGCATCTCGGCTCTGGAGGGCGTCGTGGGTCGCGGCGGCCGTGAGGGTTCCAAGCGCAGGGACGACGACCACGTCGAACTCTCCGGACTCCGACAGCGGGTGGTCCACCGACAGGGTCATCGATGCCGTCGTGGTCACTCGCCGTTTCGGTCCGAGGATGGCGAGTTCGATCGCGTCGATCCGCGGGTCGACATCGCTGCGGGCTCCGTCGGCCACCCGCACGATGTCGATGATCGACGCGACAGCCGAACCGAAGCAGCCGTCGATCGCGATCAGTCCGATACGCATGGCGCCAACAATAGCAATACTGCCGTATACGCCACTTCTCACATGCCCTTGCTCGTCATACGCTGAACTCGCTTCACCAAGAAACCTCGACACCTAGGAGAACCCCTCATGTCCACACCCGCATCACTTCCGTATGCCTTCGTCGCCAAGATCGTCGCGGCCGATGGACAGCACGACGCGCTCGCCGATCTGCTCGCCGGCGCTGTCGCGCTCGCCAACGAAGAAGTAGGAACGATTGTCTGGTTCGCGGTCAGGACCCACGCCGACACCTTCTGGATCTTCGATGCATTCCCCGACGAGGCCGCTCGCGACGCCCACGCCAACGGCGCCATCGTCGCAGCCCTGATGGCCAACCAGCACCTCCTCGGCGCAGCACCCGAGATCCTGGCGGCCGACGTCCTCGCGTCCAAGCTTCCGTAGTCCGCCAACGCACGAGACGATCGCGCCCCGCCGAGCCGTCGCCAGGTCGCGACGCAGCGCCACGCTGCGTTGCCGAGCGGTGCGAGGCCTATCGGCACACGGACAGGATGTCCGAGCGTTCATCCGGCGAGGGGTCCGTCGCAGAGGAGAGCGACGTCGGGTGTCGGGCAGAGCCGTGAGGCCAGCGCATCGCGCGACCATCAGAACCGAACCGCCCCTGCCCTACGTTTCCGCAGGTCAGGGGCTGTTCGCCGGAGCCGCCTGTCGGAATCGAACCGACGACCTAATCACGTCGGCTTTGCGTCTATCGCCTGATGCGCCCACTGGGCGAACGAGCCGCTGACCTGCGCGAACGCCGAGCGTGGGGGACGCCGCCATCCGGTGGTGACCGACGACGACCGACTAGTACCGACCGTTTCACCGGAGCTTGCGGCGGCGTCGAAGCCGAGCAAGCTCCATTCTTTTAGCTCACCGCGCCCTCCTCCTCGCCGGTCCCGTCTTCGTCGAAGACGTTTCAGGGGTCTTCTCAGATGCCGGTGTAGGTCGGCCGGGCGCGTCGGTCCGCAGATAGACGTCGAGGTCTCCCGACGACGGAGGTTCCTACGCCATCCATCCGAAAGACCTCGACGTGACCGACACAACCCCGCCGGCCGGCTTCGGCCGCCCTGACCTCACCGCCTTCGCTCGACTCGACGGCCTCGGTCTGAGCGTGACCGGACAACGACTTGAACCGGATCGTGCGGTCCTAGCGTGCCGCGTGGTGGAACCAGATCAGTGGTGCCGACGGTGCGGCAGCGAAGGCGCTGCTCGTGACACCGTGATCCGGCGGTTGGCCCACGAGCCGCTGGGCTGGCGACCGACCGTGCTGGAAGTTGTAGTGCGCCGCTACCGCTGTGCCGACTGCGGACACGTGTGGCGCCAAGACACCAGCGCCGCTGCGGAGCCACGCGCGAAGCTCTCGCGCACCGGGCTGCGGTGGGCGCTGGAAGGGATCGTGGTCGCACACCTCACCGTCGCCCGTGTCGCCGAGGGACTCGGGGTCGCGTGGGACACCGCCAACAACGCGGTCCTGGCTGAAGGCAAGCGGCTGCTGATCAACGACCCCACGCGGTTCGAGGGCGTGAAGGTCATTGGCGTCGATGAGCACGTCTGGCGCCACACCAGGCGTGGCGACAAGTATGTCACCGTGATCATCGACCTCACCCCGGTCCGCGATGGCGCCGGCCCAGCAAGGCTGCTGGACATGGTCGAGGGCCGGTCGAAGGCGGCGTTCAAGACCTGGCTCGCCGACCGCGACGACGCCTTCCGTGACGCGGTCGAGGTGGTCGCGATGGACGGCTTCACCGGGTTCAAGACCGCCGCTGCGGAGGAGATCCCGGACGCGGTCACGGTGATGGATCCCTTCCACGTCGTGCGCCTGGCCGGTGACGCCCTCGACAGGTGCCGGCGCCGGGTCCAACTCGCGATCCACGGGCACCGTGGGTTCAGGGACGACCCGCTCTACAAGTCGCGGCGCACGCTGCACACCGGCGCGGACCTGCTCACCGACAAGCAGAGCGACAGGCTACGCGCGCTGTTCGTTGATGACGCTCACGTCGAGGTCGAGGCGACCTGGGGTGTCTACCAGCGCATGATCGCCGCCTATCGCCACGAGGACCGGCAACGTGGCCGCGAGCTCATGGAGAAGCTGATCACCGACCTCAGCGCCGGCGTCCCCAAGGTGCTCACCGAGCTCACCACCCTGAGCCGGACCCTGAAGAAGCGAGCCGCTGACGTGCTCGCCTACTTCGAACGACCCGGCACCAGCAACGGGCCGACCGAGGCGCTCAACGGACGGCTCGAACACCTGCGCGGCTCCGCACTCGGGTTCCGCAACCTGACCAACTACATCGCCCGAAGCCTGCTCGAGACCGGCGGCTTCAGACCCCAACTCCTACACCCCCGATTGGGATGAGCCAGTAACGACGGGGGCCCGGGGGTCTCGGGCGACACCGCGTCGAAGGTGGACATCACCCGGTCCGCGGCGGGCGACATCACCGCCCACGGGGGTGCGAAGCGCCTCGCCGGCGACCAGACGCAGGCGATCGCCGATTCGATCCAGCGGTCGAAGGCGAAGAACGTCATCCTGATCATCGGTGACGGCACCGCCAACCAGGAGCTCACGCTGGCCCGTGACTACCAGTGGGGCGCCGGCGGCCAGATCCCCGGCATCGACCAGCTGCCGCTGTCGGGTGACTACACCACGTACGCGCTGGACAAGAACACCAAGAAGCCCGACTACACGACCGATTCCGCCGCCTCCGGCTCCGCGTGGGCCACCGGCACCAAGACCTACAACGGCGCCGTCGGCGTGGACGTCAACGGCAAGGCGCAGCGCTCGATCCTCGAGATCGCCAAGGCCAACGGCCGCAAGACGGGCAACGTCACCACCACCGAGCTGCAGGACGCGACCCCGGCCGTGCAGGTCGCGCACGTCGCGCAGCGCAAGTGCTACGGCCCCGTCGCCACCAAGGAGAAGTGCGCGTCGGACGCCCTGGAGAACGGCGGCCTCGGGTCGATCACCGAGCAGCTGCTGGCGGCCCGCGCCGACGTCACCCTGGGCGGCGGCTTCAAGACCTTCCAGGAGGTCGCCGGCGCCGGCCAGTACGCGGGCAAGACGCTCGAGGTGCAGGCCAAGGAGCGCGGCTACCAGATGGTCCGCTCGGGTGAGGAGCTCGACGCCGTCAAGGACGCGGGCCAGGACAAGCCGCTGCTCGGCGTCTTCGCCGACGGCAACCTGCCCCGCCTGTGGGGCAAGGCCACCGCGACCAAGGAGGGCGGCAAGGAGCCGGCCGTCACCTGCTCGCCGAACCCCGAGTTCGCCGCGACCCCGAAGCTCGAGACCATGACCAAGAAGGCGATCGACCTGCTGGGGGGCGACAAGGGCTTCTTCCTGCAGGTCGAGTCCGGCTCCGTCGACAAGGCCAACCACGACGCCGACCCGTGCGGCCAGATCGGCGAGACCGTCCAGCTGTCCGAGGCCGTCACCGCGGCGCTCGACTTCGCGAAGAAGGACAAGGACACCCTGGTCATCGTCACCGGCGATCACGCGCACACCAGCCAGATCGTCGAGACCGGCTCCGTCACCCCGGGCCTGACCCGCACGCTCAACACCAAGGACGGCGGCCTGCTCACGGTCAACTACGGCACGTCGCTCGACCCGGGCGAGGAGCAGCACACCGGCGGCCAGGTCCGCATCGCCGCGTACGGCCCCGGCGCCGCCAACGTCGTCGGCGTCACCGACCAGACCGACCCGTTCTTCTACATCACCGACGTACTCGGCCTGGACCGGGCCAAGAAGTAGGAGGCAAGCCACGGCCACGCGTTCGCGATCACCCTTCGCGGACCGACTGGACGAGATCCCGGTCGGCATGATCGCCGGCCGGACAGCCCGGCTCGATGTCCCGGGCCGACGGAGCATCGTGTTCAGCGGCGCCACCCGCAACTCGGCGTAGGTGGCTATCACGAGTGCGTTTCGCGGGGCGTTGCGCAGTCCGGCCCTTCGCTCCCGTTGCGGTCATGGACGGCCTGGGCATGGAGCTGGTGGCGGGTCTGCGGCCAGGTGCGTCGTCCTTCGGCGGTGGTGAGCCGGTGCGCGTGCACCAGATCCCAGGCGGCGCGTAGGTTGGCCGGGAAGGTGCGAGCGGTCGCTTCGCCGAGCATCAGCTCACGACGCTCGCCGTGTTCACGCCAGATCAGGAACGCGTAGGTGCGGCGGGCCTTTCGGCGACGGTTGAGCTTGACGCGGCCGAGCGCGACCCTGCCGTCGTCGCAGACGACGCGGCGGCGCACCTCGCCGCCGGCGGCGACGTCCTGCTCGGTTTGGTGCTCACGCAGCGTGGCTGCGGCCGAATGCACCGCGTCCGGTGGAAGCGGCGCCGGACGCCACGTCCGGCGGATAGCCCGCACAGCGACCTGGACGGGGTTAGACGCTGCTCAGCTGCGGCCGCAGCCGCGGGAACGGCCACGAGTCGCCGAACACGTCCTGCAACTCCCGGGGCCTGGTCGCGGTGATCGCAGCGATATCGGCGACGGCGTAGCGACTGTTCCGCAGTGAGGCGAAGAACTCCGCGGCCGCCTGCGGCCGGACCGGGTACGTCGATCGCCGCTTGTCCCGCAGCAGGTTCCGGGCGTTGAGGGTGCGGAACCAGTACCGGTACTGCGATTCGGTGATGTCGGCGTGCACGTGCGCGCGGCGCACCAGCGCCGACAGGCTTACCCCCCACCGGCGCCGCAGATCGTCGAGGGTGTCGATCCGGGCCGGGGTGATCCCCCGCAGCTCGTCGCGCAACGACCCGTATGGGGCGAGGAACTCCGCGGCGAACCGATCCGCCCGGTTCTCGATCTCCTTGAGCCCCAACGACACACCCGACAGTTCATCCATCACCAGGTGCCCCAGCTCGTGGGCGAGGGTGTGCCGCTGCCGATCCTCCGGCGCGTGGGGGTTGAGCAGGATCACAGCGGTCACCGGGCCGGTGGTGCGGACGCTGATCGCGTCGACCTTGTCCACATCGGCGGGCATCGGCAAGATCATGATCCCGGCGCTCTCGAGCAGGCCGGCGATGTCGGAGACCGGGCCATGGATGCGCCACGCCTGCCGCACCAGCTGCGCGGCCTCCTCCGACCCCTCATCGAGCAGGTCCACATCCAGCTGCGGCACCGACCGCGGATGCACCGCGGTCGCCAACGTGTCCTCATGCAACCGGTTGAGCATCCAACCGGCGAAGTTCGCATGCTGAATCAACCTGTCCTGCAACCGCTTAGTGACAGTTTGGCTACGGAAGTGCACACCCTCGGGCGGCTCCTGCGGCAACACCGTGCACAGCAGCTCCTCGGTCACATCGAGCACCTGCGCCCACAACGTCAGATCCGCACCACTGACCGATCCGTCGCCGCTCTCAGCGCGCGAGACGTAACTCGGGGAACGCCCCAAGGCATCAGCAACCTGCTTGGCCGTCAGTCCGCGGCGCTCACGGGTGGCGCTCAATGTGGCGGCCACCGCGCAGCGGTCGGTCGACAGCGGCGAACGCGACGCCCGCGAATCAAGATCCGTCACCGTTCCCATGGCCAAAATCTTAGACCCTCCCACCCTCACGGATCACGCTGACGTGCCGAACACCACGCAATCATTCCCCGATCACCGGTAATCCCTACCGTCACACCCGCACCACGGAGGAGGAACGGCCGTTGGGGTTCTACTCGTCCGCTTCGGCATCCTCGGCGGCGTTCGGGTTGGTGGGGACCTCGAAGCGGCTGCGCTCCGCGGCCAGGCCGGCACTGCGGGCGAGGACGGCGATGTCGGCCTCAGCGCGGGCGAGGCGGTCTTGAAGGTCCTCATTCTCGGCACGCAGGCGGGCCGCTTCCTCACGGGCTTCGTCCGTTGCGGCCAGCACCAACGCCCGCTCGGAAGTCATCAGCCACGGCACCCTGCGGCGCCGCCAGGCCACCAGCATGCGGCGCGCCGACTCGATGTCCACCTCGTGCGGGGCCCACAGGTACCGCTCGCCGAGGCGGGTGCGGGCCTGCACTCCGATGATCCGGTTCGCGTCGTTGAGCGTTCCGGACAGGTCGACGTTGGTCACCGCGAACTCGGCGGTGCTCACCACGTCGAACGGCAGCGTGTAGTCCTGGCACTGCTGCTTGCGCAGCCGCTGGCGCTCACTCTGCGAGACCTGCCGCCACGGGGTGTCCCGCTCGACCTTCACGTGCAGGTTGCCGTGCACGATCAGCTCGGTCCAGTTGTGCGGCTCGTGCAGCCGCACGTGCGGCGGGTTCACCGCGTTGGTCCACTCGCGCAGCCCCTCCGACCACACCATCGCCGTCAGCAGCCCCCGCGACTTCGAGTCGTACCGACGTCGCGACGCCGGATCCAGGTACAACGCCTCACACAACTGCGCACACGCCTCATCCGCAGCGAGCGCGATCGCAGCGATCGGCACCATATGCGGCCGCAGCATTCGCAATGCCTGCGTTCGCGGCGCCCTCGGACGCAGCCCTTCGATCCGCACCATGACGCCTCCCCAGAAATCGTTACCAAACTTGCTGTCCATCTTGCAGAGGGGGTAACGATCCTGACGTTCGGACACGCCGCAGCGCAACCATCGAACTCGACGGCTCCGACCGATTTGAGGAGAAGGCAGGGAACCGATCACCGAGCCGATGCGTCCCAATAGGAGTGAGCACCAATCGCGACTTACCCGACGGCACCGAGAGCGACATCCGGGACGACTTCTACGACGGAGTCACTGTGCTGCCGCCCTGGGTCGAAGCCTGGTTCGCTCAGGAACGCACACGCCACCGCAAAGCCCGCGGCGAGAGCCACCCCGCCGGCGACGACTGGGACCGCTGGGAACACCAACTCGGCATCGACTGAAACCCCACCATCCGCTACAGCCCAGATAACACTGACGCAGACGAACACAGCACGACCCCAGAACACCGTCCGCTACAGAGTGGGACACCGAACCGATAGCTACAGATAAGAACGCGGCGGCCACCTGTGCGTGCAGCGCCTCCCGCCCCAGCCCGCCGAGCGCGGCGAGCGCCTCCAGCCGCGCGGGCACCTCTCGCGGGGAGTTGGCGTGGACGGTGCCGGCACCGCCGTCGTGGCCGGTGTTCAGGGCCGTCAGCAGATCGACGACCTCAGCGCCGCGCACCTCGCCGACGACGATCCGGTCGGGCCGCATCCGCAGGGATTGCCGGACGAGGTCGCGGACCGTCACCTCACCCACGCCCTCGACGTTCGCACCGCGTGCGAGCAGTGAGACCACGTGCGGATGGACGGGGTCGAGCTCGTGCGCGTCCTCGACGCAGAGCACCCGCTCGGCCGGATCGATCGCGCCGAGCAGCCCGTTGAGCAGGGTGGTCTTCCCGCTGCCGGTGCCGCCGACCACCAAGAAGGCCAGCCGCGCCGCCACGACACGGCGGACCAGGGGCGCGACTTCGGCGGGCACCGCCCCGCCGTCGATGAGCGAATCCAGCGTCTGGGTCGCGGGCCGCAGCACGCGCAGCGAAATGCACGTACCGCGGTGCGCCAGCGGCGGCAGCACCGCGTGCAGCCGGATCCCGCTCCCGGCGCGCCCTCCCGGCCCCGCCGGGAGATGTCCGTCGACCCAGGGCTGCGCGTCGTCGAGGCGACGGCCCGCCGCGAGCGCCAACCGAGCGGCGAGCCGGCGGACGGCGTCGTCGTCCTCGAAGACGACGTCGGTGCACTCGAGGCCCGCGCCGCGGTCCACCCAGACCCGGTGGGGCCCGCAGACCAGCACGTCCGCGACGGCCGGATCGGCGAGCAGCGGTTCGAGTCGGCCCGCACCGACGAGCTCGGTCTCGAGATAGGCGAGGCCGTCCAGCAGGTCCGTATCCCCCAGCACGCCTCCGCATTCGGCGCGCAGCGCGGCGGCCATGACATCGGGCGTGAGTACGGTCGCGGAGTGCGCGAGCCGCTCACGCACCCGCGCCAGCAGGTCGGCACCGGGGCCCGGCGCGCTCATGCCGCACCCCGGCGCACACCGTCGAGCACGCGCCCCGCCGCGACGGCCAGCGGCGTTCCCCGGCGCAGCCGCAGTCCCCCGCCGTCGAGTTGCGCGGCGAGCCCGGGCTGCGGGCGCATCGACGCGAGCAGGGGCAGGCCGACGGCGCGCTCCACGTCCCGCGCCGAGAGCCCGCCGGGAGCAGGACCACGCACCACCAGCGCGGCCTGCCGCGCGCGTCCCGCCACCCCACCGGCCACCGCGCGGGCCGCGGCGCATCCGCGCACCGTGGCCGAGGCCACGACGACCACCACATCGGCGACCTCGAGGCACGCGGCGGTCGCGGGATCGTTGCGGCGCGGCAGATCGACCACGGTGACCCCCACGCTGCGGCGCCCTGCATCGATGACTGCGAGCAGCCCCTCCACCGGGATCTCCGGCACCATCGCGCCACCCGCGGCGCCGCCCGCCGTACCGCCGGCGGCCAGCACGGCGAGGGCACCCACCCGCCCCGGTAGCGCCGCGACCAGCGCCTCGGCCGGCACGTGCCCGCCGCGCAGCGCGAGATCACCCCATCGCAGGCCGGGCACGTCGGCGCAACCGAGCAGCAGGTCGAGGCCGCCGCCCCAGGGATCGGCGTCGACGGCGAGCGCCGTGACGCCGCGGCCGGGTGCCGCCACCGCGACCGCCGCGGCCAGGACGGACGCCCCCGCCCCGCCGTGCCCGCCGAGGACGGCGACGACGCGGGAGCGGGCACCGTCGTCCTGTTCGCGCGCGGCGAGGAACCGGGCCAGGTCCCGGACCTGGTCCGGGAGGACGAAGACGTGCGCCGCCCCGACCTCGACGGCGGCTGCCAACTCCGCCATGCCCGCTTGCGCGGCCACGATGGCGACGCCGTCCCTGCGGGGCAGTCCACCGGCGCGGGCCGCCTCCGCCATCGCCGTGGCGGCCGCCAGGTCCAGCACCAGTCCCGCCGCCGACGCCCAGCCCGCGCGGGGCCTGCCGCGATCGATGTCCGTGACGGAGCGCGCTGCCGCGGCGGCCGCGCGACGCACGTCGTCGGCGAGCGGCCCGTCCGCCACCGCCATCCCGATCTCGATTCCCCGCATGGCACCACCGTCGCCGATAGGGGTGTCCGGTTCGCCCCGGATCGGCCCCGCCTGTGAATGAACGTGTCCGATTCCAGAAAGTTGTGGAGGAATCCGGTCTCCGCTCTTGCCAGGCGCTCGGCGGCGCGACACCGGTAGGCTGATCGGCGTGAGCCCTACCGCGCCCGACGAGGCCCCGGTGCGCCGGGTCGCCGCCTTCTTCGACCTGGACAAGACGATCATCGCGAAGTCGTCCGCGCTGGCCTTCTCGCGTCCCTTCTTCGACGAGGGCCTGCTCAACCGCCGCGCCGTGCTCAAGTCCAGCTACGCCCAGTTCCTGATGATGCTGACGGCCGCCGATCACGACCAGATGGAGCGGATGCGCGATCACCTCACGCAGATGTGCGAGGGCTGGAACGTCGAGCAGGTGACCTCGATCGTGCGCGAGGCGCTTTACGACGTGGTCAATCCCCTCGTCTTCGCGGAGGCCGCCGAGCTCATCGCCGGGCACCACGCCCGCGGGCACGACGTGGTGATCGTCTCCGCCTCGGGCGAGGAGATGGTCGCGCCGATCGCCGAGATGCTCGGCGCCGATCATTCCGCGGCCTCGAAGATGAAGGTCGAGGACGGCAAGTACGCCGGCGAGGTCGAGTTCTACTGCTACGGCGAGAACAAGGTGACCGCGATGAAGGCGCTCGCCGCCGAGCACGGCTACGACCTCGAGCAGAGTTTCGCGTACTCGGACTCCATCACCGACGTGCCGATGCTGGCCGCGGTCGGGCATCCCACCGCGGTCAACCCCGACCGCGCGCTGCGCAAGGAGGCGGCCGAGCGCGGCTGGCCCGTCGTCTCCTTCTCCAACCCCACGCCGTTGCGCGACCGGCTGCCCACGCCGTCGCGGAACTCGGTGCTCGCGACGGCCGGCCTCGGCGTGGTCGCCGCGGGCGCGGGCGTCGCGACTTACCTTGCGCTGCACCGGAAGAAGCACTGATACCCACCGGTAGCAGTTGCTCCGAAATTTTTCCGCTCCACCCCTTGCTGTGACGGCGCTCACAGGGTAGAAAGGAGTCACGGAGCGGCGCAAAGCCAAACCCCCACCGGAAGAGAAGGTCGAGGGTTCCTGAGCGTCAAGGCTCCCAGCACGGACACCAGGCACCCACGCGGAGCTCGCCACCTATGGCGGAAAGCGCTGTGAGCCTGCGCCACCGGGGAATTTGAGTGGTCAGCACAAGACCTGCGGATAGTGGGTCTCTCCACCGGTTGACGCCGAGGCCGTAATACAGCCCACCCTGACGCACGCTTGGTAACCGGGATCCGTGCTAGCGAACGGCGATTCGGACCCGTTCTGAGGACAGCACCTCGAGTGCGATTCCTCAGCTCAGGCCGGGTCGCCGTTGCGCATGTCCGGGGCCGCGCGCCCCGGTCACGCACGGCGGCACGGTGATCCGCATCAGCGCTCGGCGAGCGCGAGCGCCTCCAGCCCGCCGGCCTCCAGGGCCTGACAGCAGAGCACCACCCAGGCCACCACCCCGTCGGGATCGCCCATGCCGAAGGCGTCCGCGGCGTCCGCATAGCTCGGTGCGAACTTGAGCCAGGTCGTCTCGGGGATGCCGAGCGCGTGCGGATCGAGTCCCGACGCCACCGTCACCAGGCGGGAGGCGGCGCGGGCGACCACGCCGTCGGCCACCTCGAACGGGCGCAGCGAGAGCAGCTCGCCATGCACGATCGCCGCCACCACCGGTGCGGACGCCTGCGTACCCCCGGTCACCAGCTGCGCGAGCAGCCCCAGCCGCTCCCCCGTGCCGGCGCGGGGCCGGCCGAGGCGCTCGTCGTCACCGTCGACCAGCTCCGCCGCGGCCAGTGTGTGCAACCGGGCGAGTACCTGCAGCGGCGCGCGCCGCCACACGCCGACGGTCGCGTCGAGCAGGTCGCCGTCGATCGCCTGGTAGGCGCGCATGGCGCCGGCGAGCACCGGGTCGTTGATCAGTTCGTCGCGGCTGAGCGCGACGGCGCCGCCGTCGAGCGCGGCGGAGGCGCGGGCCCCGCGCAGGGATGATTCCGTGGCCGTGGCCCGCCACTCGCGGCGGTTCGCGGGATGACGGTGCACCTTCGCCAGCGCTTCACGAGCGGCGGCGGCCGCCTCCGCGACGGCGGGGACGGCGACGAGCGGGCTCAGCGGGTCGGTCACACGCCCCACCCTAGCCCGCTCGTCGCGCGTCCCCTCTGCTCAGCCCGCCAGCTCGATCGAACCACCGGGGATCGCCGCGATCAGCGTCCGCGTGTAGTCCGACGTCGGGCTGTCGTAGACCTGATCCGTCGGGCCGGCCTCGACCACCTTGCCGCCCGCCATCACCAGCGTCTGGTGGGCGATCTGCTTGACCACCGCCAGGTCGTGGGTGATGAACAGGTAGGTCAGGCCCAGCTCCTTCTGGAGCCCCTCGAGCAGCGTGAGGATCTGCGCCTGCACGAGCACGTCGAGCGCGGAGACCGCCTCGTCGAGCACAATGACCTCCGGGTTGAGCGCCAACGCGCGCGCGATGGCGACGCGCTGACGCTGACCGCCGGACAGCTCGTTCGGGTAGCGGTGCATGGTGTCGGTCGGCAGGGCCACCATCTCGAGCAGGTCCTTGGCCCGCGCCAGGCGCGAGGCCTTGTCCCCGATCCCGTGCACCACCAGCGGCTCGGTGATCGCCCGGTAGATCGAGTACATCGGATCCAGTGAACCGTAGGGGTTCTGGAAGACGGGCTGCACCCGCCGCCGGAACTCCTTGGCCTCCGCCCCGCGCAGGCTGGTGACGTCCTTCCCGTCGAATTCGACGGTGCCGCTGGTCGGTTCGAGCAGACCTAGCACCATCCGTGCCACCGTCGACTTACCGGATCCGGACTCGCCCACCACCGCCGTGGTGGTGCCCCGCAGCATGGTGAAGCTCACGTCGTCGACCGCGCGGAAATCGCTGCTCTGGAAGGGCAGCGAACCACGGATCGGGAAGTCCTTCAACAGGTTCGAGACCACGACGACCTCGGCGGGGCCCGCCGCGGCGTCGTCCTGCACCTCGTCGTGCAGCGTCTCGGCCTCGACCTCCCGGACACCGGACACGGCCGACGCCTCGTCGCGGTGCGCCGACAGCGACGGCGCCGCGGCGACCAGACGCTTGGTGTACTCGTGCTGCGGATCCTGCAGGATCTCCAGCGCCGGACCCGATTCCACCACGCGGCCCTTGTACATGACCACTAGGTGGCTGGCGCGCTCGGCGGCCAGGCCCAGATCGTGCGTGATCAGCAGCACCGCGGTGCCCAGGTCGGAGGTGAGCGTGTCCAAGTGATCGAGGATCTGGCGCTGCACCGTGACGTCGAGGGCCGACGTGGGCTCGTCGGCGATGAGCAGCTTGGGCCGGCAGGCCAGGCCGATCGCGATGAGCGCGCGCTGCTTCATGCCGCCCGAGTACTCGTGCGGGTACTGGTTCACCCGGCGGTCGGGGTCCTTCATCCCGGCCTCGGTGAGCAGCTCGATCGCCCGCTTCCGGGCGTCGCCCTGGTCCACGTTGTTCGCCTTGAGGGTCTCCTTGATCTGGAAACCGACGCGCCACAGCGGATTCAGGTTGCTGTTCGGGTCCTGCGGGACCAGGCCGATGCCGCTGCCGCGGATCTGCTGGAACTCCTTCTCCGAGGCCTTCGACAGGTCCTTGCCGTCGAAGACGATCTGCCCGCTCGCCACCTTGCCGGTGCCCTGCAGCAGGCCCATCACGGCCGCGGCCGTGGTGGACTTGCCCGAGCCGGACTCGCCGACGATCGCCACCGTCTGGCCCGGGTAGACCGTGAGGTTGGCGCCCCGCACCGCGGGGACCGGCTTGCCCTGCACCTCGAACTCCACGACCAGGTCGCGGATCTCGAGCAGCGGGGACGGCGTCTTACCCAGGGCTGAGGCGACCTTGTCCTTGATCTTGCCCAGACCGTGCTTGTGCTCGTCGCTCATCAGCGCTTCCTCGCCTTCGGATCGAGTGCGTCGCTGAGGACGTCACCGAGCATCATGAACGTGAGCACGGTGAGCGCCAGCGCGGACGCGGGGAAGAACAGGATGGGCGTGCCCTCGCGGAGCAGTTCTTGCCCGTCGGCGATGTCGAGACCCCAGGAGACCTCGCTGCCGGGGAGTCCGATGCCGAGGTACGACAGCGTGGCCTCCGTGACGATGTAAACACCCAGCGCCACGGTCGCGACCACGATCACCGGGCCGAGACAGTTCGGGATCACGTGAGTGAAGAGCGTGCGGATCTTCGACGAGCCCAACGACTTCGAGGCGTCGATGAACTCCTCGTTGCGGATGGAGATGGCCGCCGAGCGCGCGATGCGGGCGATCTGCGGCCAACTGAAGATCGCCAATACGAGCACCACCGAGTAGACCGTGCGCGTGGTGACCATCTGCATGACCACGACGGCGGCCAGCATGAGGGGGACGCCGAAGAAGACGTCGGACAGTCGCGCGATGAGCGAGTCGAGCCAGCCGCCGTAGAAACCGGCGGTGGCGCCGAGCAGGCCGCCGATGACGACCACCGCGATGGTGGTCAGGACGCCCACCAGCACCGAGGCCCGCGCGCCGTAGATCGTGCGGGCGTAGATGTCGTAGCCCTGCAGATCGGTGCCGAACCAGTGCTCGCCGCTCGGCGGGAGCAGGGAACGGCCGAGGTCGGCCTTGTGCGGGTCCTTGCCGAAGGCGAAGACGCCGGGGAACAGCACGACGAGCAGGATCAGGGTCAGCAGCGCGACGCAGACCCAGAACAGCGGCTTCACCTTCAGCTGCAGCCACGCGGTCTTCCAGAAGCCGGTGGGCTCCACATCGCGATCGACGGCGTCGATGGCGCCGACGACCACGTCGTCGGCCGCGGCGACGAAGCGTTCCTGGCCGGGATAGGTGTGATTGTCAGGCATAGCGGATCCTCGGGTCGAGGGCGGCGTAGAGCAGGTCGACCACCACGTTGCAGATGAGGTAGATGACGATGAGCACCGTCACGAACGAGACCACCGTGGTGGCCTCGCCCCGGATGATGGCCTGGTAGATGGTGCCGCCCACGCCGGGGATGTTGAAGATGCCCTCGGTGACGAGTGCGCCGCCCATGAGCGCGCCGATGTCGGCGCCCAGGAAGGTCACCACCGGGATCAGCGAGTTGCGCAGCACGTGCACCAGGACGACGCGCGAGCGCGGCAGGCCCTTGGCCGTCGCGGTCCGCACGTAGTCGGCGGTGAGGTTCTGCGAGACCTGCGAGCGGGTCAGCCGCACGACGTACGCGAAGGACACCAGCCCGAGGACGATGCCCGGCAGCAGCAGGTGGTAGAAGTCCAGGTTGCCGCCGACGGTGACCGGGAACCACTGCAGCTTCACGCCGAAGATGAACTGGGCGATGAAGCCCAGGACGAAGATCGGCACCGCGATGATGATCAGGGAGACGAACAGGATCGACGTGTCGAACCACTTGCCCTTCTTCAGGCCGGCGAGCACGCCGAAGAAGATGCCGAGCACGGCCTCGACGACCAGCGCGATGAGCGCCAGGTTGACGGTGACCGGGAAGGCGCGCTTCATCACGTCCCAGACGGGCTGGCCCGAGAAGGAGACTCCGAAGTCGAGCGTGAAGACGCCCTTGATGTAGTACCAGTACTGCACCAGGAAGGGCTGGTCGAGGTGGTACTGGGCGCGCAGGCCCTCGACCACCTCGGGCGGCAGCGTGCGATCGCCGCCGAGCGCCGCGATCGGGTCCGCGGGGACCAGGAACACGAGCGCGTAGATGAGCAGCGTGGCGCCGAAGAAGACGATCACCAACTGCCCGAGCCTGCTCAGGAGATATCTGGTCATGCCATCACTCCTTCGTGATGTTCGTGAAGTCGAAACGGCCGTTCCAGGTGATATCACCCTTCACGCCGTCGCCGACGCCGCCCGCCGCCTTGTAGTCCCACAGCGGGACGACAGGCAGATCGGCCAGCAGGAAGGCCTGGGCCTCGTTGATGAGCCGGGTCGACTGCGCGGGATCCAGCGCCTGCTGGGCCTGCGCGATCTTCGCGTCGAACGCCGGGTTGCTGTAGTCGCCGTCGTTCGAGCCGCCGCCCGTGAGGTAGTTCGACTCCAGGAAGTTCAGCTGCGTCGGGTAGTCGCCCTGCCAGCCGTTGCGGCCCGCGGACTTGAGCGTCTTCTTGGTCAGCTCGTCGCGGATCTGCTTGAACGTGGGGTAGGGCTTGCCCGCGGCCTCGATGCCCAGGGTGTTCCGGATCTGGTTGGTCACCGCGTCGATCCACTGCTTGTGGTCGCCGTCCGAGTTGTAGGCGATGGTGAACTCGCCGCTCCACGGCTTGATCGCGTTCGCCTGCTCCCACCGCTGCTTGGCCAGCTCCGGGTTGTGCTTGACGGTCTCGTTGCCCGGCAGGTCCCCGCTCCATCCGGGGATCGAGCGGGCGGTGAACTCCAGCGACGGGTTGCGGAACCCCTGGAAGACCACGTCGATGATCTGCTGCCGGTTGATGGCCATCGAGATGGCCTGCCGTCGCAGGCGTCCCTCCTCGTCGGGACCGAAGTGCTCGAGGAACTCCGGGATCACGAAGGACTGCGTCTGCGCGGTCGGGCGCACGATGGCCTTCTTGCCCAGCGTCTTCTGGAAGGACCGCAGCGCACTGTTGGGGATGGTGTCGAGCGCGTCCAGGTTCCCCGAGGTCAGATCCACGTAGGCGGGGTCGTAGGACTCGTACATGACGAAGGTGAGCCCGCCGTTCTTCGGCTTGGGCCCCTTGTAGTCCTCGTAGCGCACGGTCTCGAGCTGGACGTTGTGCCGCCACTGCTTGAGCTTGTAGGGCCCGTTGCCCACCGGATTCTGGCCGAACTTCTCCTTGCCCTCCGTGAAGAAGACGTCGGGCAGCGGCACGAACGGGACGTACCCCAGCGCCAGCTTGAAGTCGATGTTGGGCGCGGCGAGGTCGATCGTGAAGGTGTAGTCGTCGATCACCTTCAGCCCGCTCATCTCGGTCTTCGTGGCGCCCTTCTCGGAGACCTCGTCGAAGCCGGCGATCGGGGCGTAGAAGCTCTGCTGCTTCTGCAGGTTGCCGATCGCGGCACCGAAGTTCCAGGCGCGCACGTAGTTCGACGCCTTGACGGGGGTGCCGTCGTGGAAGGTCCAGTCCCGCTTGAGTTTGACCGTGAAGTGCTTGTTGTCGGTGGTTTCGACCGACTCCGCGTTCGCCAGCACCGGCGTTCCGTCCGCCTGGTACGAGTACAGCCCGGTGAACATCATGTCCAGGACACGGCCGCCCATGTTCTCGTTGGTGTCCGACGGGACGAGCCCGCTCTGCGGCTCGCCGCCGTTCACGCGCACGATCGCATCGGGCCCGACGGTGTTCTGCGACCGCGCGCCCTCCATGCTGCACCCGGACACCGCCAGGCTCGCGGCGACCGCGACTGCGAGGATCGCCCGCACCCCGGATCGCCGCCTACTTCGAATTCCCACAACTACCTCCGCCTGAGTTGGCCGACTTTCGGTGCACAGCACTTTATGTGTGCTGCCCCGCGCTGTCCCGGTAACCGGCAGCACCGCTAACCGAACCGGGCGCCGACCGCCACTGATTTTCCGCCCCAGCCGAGCGCAACCCGCTGCAACCCGCCCCTGGGAACGCCGATTTTCCTCTTTCCCCTGACTGCTGCGGGCGCCCTCCCTACGATTGACCCATGACTGATTCCGCGACAGCCGCTTACCCGCCTTCCGCTGAATTCGCAGCTCAGGCCAACACGCACGGTAGGGAATTGTACGACCGTGCCGATGCGGATCGTCTGGGCTTCTGGGCTGAGCAGGCCGACCGCCTGCATTGGGACACTCCGTTCGGCGAGGTCCTGGACTGGAGTGGCGCACCGTTCGCCAAGTGGTTCGTGGGCGGCAAGCTCAACGTCGCGTACAACTGCGTGGACCGGCACGTGGACGCGGGCAACGGTGACCGCGTCGCGATCCACTGGGTCGGCGAGCCGGGCGACAGCCGCGACCTCACCTACAGCGACCTCAAGGACGAGGTCAGCCGCGCGGCCAATTACCTGAGCTCGCTGGGCCTGCAGGCCGGCGACCGCGTCGCGATCTACATGCCGATGGTCCCCGAGGCCATCGTCGCGATGCTCGCGTGCGCGCGCCTGGGCCTGACCCACTCCGTGGTCTTCGGCGGCTTCTCGGCCGCCGCCCTGCGCTCCCGGGTCGACGATGCCGAGGCCAAGGTCGTCATCACCACCGACGGCCAGTTCCGCCGCGGCAAGCCCGCGCCGCTCAAGGCCAACGTCGACGAGGCGCTCGACATGGACGTCGACGGCCGGAAGGCGCAGTCGGTCCAGAAGGTCATCGTCGTGCAGCGCTGCCGCAACGACATCGACTGGCACGACCGCGACGTGTGGTGGCACGAGTCGGTGGGCGCGGCATCGTCGGACCACACCCCCGAGCCCTTCGACGCCGAGCACCCCCTGTTCCTGCTCTACACCTCCGGCACCACGGGCAAGCCCAAGGGCATCGTGCACAGCTCGGGCGGCTATCTGACGCAGGCCGCGTACACGCACCACTACCTCTTCGACCTCAAGCCGGAGAAGGACGTGTACTGGTGCACGGCCGATATCGGCTGGGTCACCGGCCACACGTACATCGTCTACGGCCCGCTGGCCAACGGCGCCACGCAGATCGTCTACGAGGGCACACCGAACTCGCCCAACGAGCACCGGCACTTCGAGGTGATCGAGAAGTACGGCGTCTCGATCTACTACATCGCGCCCACTCTGGTGCGCACGTTCATGAAGTGGGGCCGCGAGATCCCGGACGCGCACGACCTGAGCTCGATCCGCGTGCTCGGCTCGGTGGGCGAGCCCATCAACCCCGAGGCCTGGCGCTGGTACCGCGACGTCATCGGCGGCGGCTCGGCGCCGATCGTCGACACCTGGTGGCAGACGGAGACCGGTGCCGCCATGGTCGCGCCCCTGCCCGGCACCACGAGCCTCAAGCCCGGTTCGGCGATGGAGCCGGTGCCCGGCATCAGCGCGAACATCGTCGACGACGACGGGAACAGCCTGCCCCGCGGCGAATCCGGACTGCTCGTGCTCGACAAGCCGTGGCCGGCCATGCTGCGCGGCATCTGGGGCGATCCGGAGCGGTTCGTGGACACCTACTGGTCGCGCTACGCCGACCAGGGCTGGTACTTCGCGGGCGACGGTGCGCGGTACGACGAGGACGGCGCCCTCTGGGTTCTGGGCCGCGTCGACGACGTCATGAACATCTCGGGCCACCGCATCTCGACCGCCGAGGTCGAGTCCGCGCTCGTCGGGCACCCGGCCGTCGCCGAGGCGGCCGTCGTGGGCGCCTCGGACGCGACCACGGGTCAGGCCATCGCGGCGTTCGTCATCCTGCGCCAGGGCGTCGACGACTCCGATCCCGACAAGCTGATCGCCGAGATGACCGCCCAGGTCTCGAAGGACATCTCGCCGATCGCCAAGCCGCGCGAGATCAACATCGTGCCCGAGCTGCCGAAGACCCGCTCCGGCAAGATCATGCGCCGCCTGCTCCGGGACGTGGCCGAGGGCCGCGAGCTGGGCGACACGTCGACGCTGGTCGACCCGACGGTCTTCGAGAACATCCGCAAGCAGCGGAGCTGAATCACCTCGCTTCGAGCGTCCGAGGGCGGTAACGTCCGGTAGCTGTGTCGTCGCCATCCGCGGCCGCAGTTCCCGGGCGTGCCGCCCTCCTCGCCGTCCGTGCCGAGGGCCTGCCGTACGCACGGCTGACGGTGGCCGGATTCCGCCAGCAGTCCACGTACCTGAGCGCCGCGGTCGCCGGGGTGTTCACCAACTCCGTGTTCGGCTTCGTCAAAATGGCGATCCTGCTCGCCACACTGACCGGGGCGGGCGGGACGGCGGGCGGGTACACACCGGAGCTCATGGTGAGTTACATCTTCCTCTCGCAGGGCCTGCTGACCGCGATCGGCGCGTTCGGCGGCGACGGTGCCCTCGCCGAGCGGATCCGCACCGGTGACATCGCCGTCGACTTCCTGCGCCCCCTCAACGTCCAGTTCGCCACGCTCGCGACGGTGCTCGGCGGAGCGGTCTACTCGCTCATCCCGCGGGCGCTGCCACTCGTGGTGATCGGCTCCGCGACGTCGATGATGGCCTGGGCGGGCGAGATCGCGGCGTATCCGCTCGCCGCGGTGAGCATCCTGCTCTCCATCGTGCTCGCGCAGGCGCTACTGTACTGCGTGCAGATCCTCGGATTCTGGGTCGTGGACACCCGCGGCATCCAGATGTTCTACGTGGTGGTCGGCACCTTCCTCATGGGCATGTTCGTGCCGGTCGGCCTGTTCCCGGACTGGCTGACCCGGGTCGCCGAGTTCACGCCGTTCGGGTGGATCATCATGCCGCCGTGCGACATCCTCTCCGGCCGCATCGACGCCGGTGCGGGCCTGGTCGCCGTCACGGTCCAGGCGGGGTGGACGGTGGCGGTGCTCGCCCTGGGCCAGGCCCTCACGGCGGCGGGTCGACGACGCCTGGAGGTGCAGGGTGGCTGACCCCGCCTCCACCGCGCGCCCCGGGCCGCTCGCGCCGTACCGCGCCGTGCTGACCTCCCGCGTGCAGGCGCAGGTGAGTTACCGGGCCTCGCTGGGGATGGACCTGTTCGCCGCGCTGCTGCTCGGCCTGGTGGAGCTGGCCGAGGTGTGGCTCCTGTTCCACAACGCGAAGGTGATCGGCGGACTGACCTTCTCGTCCGTGCTGCTGGTCTTCGCGCTGGCCGATCTCTCCTTCTGCACCGCGGACATCCTGTTCGGGCACCTGGACAAGCTGCCGCGCTACGTGCGGGCCGGCACCATCGACGTGTTCTACCTGCGGCCGCAGCCGATCCTGTTGCAGCTCATGACCAGCGACATCCGCATCCACCGGGTGACCCGGCCCGCGGTGAGCCTGGTCGCGCTCGGCTACGCCCTGACGCACAACGACATCGCCTGGGGGCCGGGCACCGTCGGCATGCTGGCGCTGGCGCTGGTGTGCGGGCCGATCATCTACTCGGCGGTCTTCGTGATCGCCGCCGGATTGCAGTTCGTCCTGGTCAACGGCGCCGAGTTCACCAGCTCGTTCGTCTACGGCGGCCGCTACGCCGCCACGCAGCCCGCGTCGGTGTGGCCGGGCGCGATCAAGGTGACCTTCGGCTTCGTGCTGCCGCTCGCGTTCACGGGATACCTTCCGGCTCTGTTCATCCTGGGGTTGCCCGGCGACGGGCTCTTCCGGCCGGAGCTGGCGTGGGCGCTGCCGCTGGCCACCGCGTGGGCGGTCCTGCTGGCGGGCGCGACATGGCGGTGGGGACTACGGCACTACCGGGGAGCGGGCGGATGAGCGATCACATCATCGAGACACGGGGACTGACCCGGACCTTCGTCAAGCGTGGATGGAACGGGCGTACCAAGACCGTGACGACGGCCGTCGACCACCTCGATCTCACGGTCGCGCCGGGCGAATCCGTCGGGTACATCGGCGCGAACGGCGCCGGGAAATCGACGACGATCAAGATGCTCATGGGCATCCTCGTGCCCACGTCGGGGACGGTACGCACCGTGGGGCTCGACCCCCTGGCCCGGCGGCGCGACGTGGCCCGGCGGGTGGGCGTGGTCTTCGGGCAGCGGTCGCAGCTGTGGTGGGACCTGCCCACCGGCCGGTCGCTGGAGATCCTCGCCGCCGTGCACCGCCTCCCCGACGCTATCGCGAAGGAGCGCTCCGACCGGCTCATCGAACAACTCGAACTGGGCGACTACCTGGACCGGCCGGTGCGCCAGCTCAGCCTCGGCGAGCGGATGCGCGCGGAAGTCGCCGCGTCGCTGATGCATTCGCCGGAGCTGCTCATCCTCGACGAGCCCACCATCGGTCTCGATGTGCTCAGCAAGCAGCGCCTGCGCGAGTTCCTCATCGCCGAACGCGCCGAGCGCGGGCTCACCCTGCTGCTCACCACGCACGACATGGGCGACGTGGAGCGGCTGTGCGAGCGGATCCTGGTGGTCGATCACGGGCGCACCGCCTTCGACGGCGGCCTGGACGGGCTGATCGGCACCGTCGGCGCCGCCCGGGTGCTCGTGCTCGACCTGGACCGGCCCACTCCGGACCTGCACGTCGACGGTGCGCGGCACCTCGCCAGCGAGGGCGGGGGCCTGCGCCAGCGCCTGGAGCTGAGCGCGCCGCTGCCGCAGGTCCTCGCGGCCGTCGCGGAGCGGGCGACGGTGCGCGACCTGACCGTCGACGAGCCGGACATCGAGGACGTCGTGCGCAGGCTCTACGAGAGGTCGCGGCCGAACACCTGAGCGCGGAGCACGTCGATCGGGTCGCCCCCGTCGCGCGCGGGCGGCGGCCCCGCCTCCGGCACGCCGAGCGGTCCCGTCAGGTCCTTCTCCCACCGGGTCCAGTCCGTGACCGCCCACCGTTCGGCGATGGCCCACCGTCCGGCCCGGCGCTCGAACCGGTCCACGTAGCGCACACCGAGCGTCAGGTAGGCCTGCAGTTCCGCGTCCGGCGCGGACCAGTGCGTTGCGGTGCAGTAGGTCTCGACGACCGCGACGTCGTCCGCGAGCTCACACAGGTGGTTGCCGACCTGGTGGTGCGTGCCGCCGAGCGAGGCGAGCTGTCCGCGCACCCACGCAACGTATTCCTCGACGGGACCGTCGAATCCGGTGTGGTGGTCGACGGCGCCCGGGTGGTAGCAGGCGCGCACGGCTTCGGGATCGAGGCGGTCGATGCCGCGGCAGTAGCGCAGCACCACGTCGTGGATCGCGGCGCGCGCGAGCAGATCGTCGACGGTCATGCCCCCCAGTGGACCACGCGGGTGCGGCACGGTAGGCAGTAACGCATGGGCTTCACCCGCGAACAACTCCTCGCCTACTCGGACACGACGGTGCCCGACCTCCTCGGCCCCGATTGCCGGCTGCTGTTCTCCGGCATCAACCCGGGCCTGTGGACCGCGGCGACCGGCGCGCATTTCGCGCGGCCGGGCAACCGCTTCTACCCCGCGCTGTACGCGGCGGGGATCGTCGATCACGTCATCGACGCCTCGGACGGGATGAGTTTCGCCGACCGGAACGCCCTCGTCGACGCGGGGGTCGGCATCACCAACGTCGCGCCCCGGGCGACGGCGAAGGCGAGCGAGCTCACGGCCGCCGAGCTGCACGACGGCGGTGCGCAGCTGCTCGCGCGGGTCGCGGACGTGCGACCACGGGTCCTCGCGGTCCTCGGCATCACCGCGTATCGCACTGCGTTCGACCGCCCGAAAGCCGTCCCGGGACGCCAGCCCGACGACATCGCCGATGCTGAGGTGTGGGTGCTGCCGAACCCGAGCGGGCTCAACGCGCACGAGACGGTAGCGAGCCTGGCCAGGGCGTACCGCGCCGCGGCCGATGCTGCGGGGGTACCGGGGAGACTGCGCGAATAACAATCTATTGCTAACGAACAAACCATGGAATCCTGCCTCGTAGAACGAATGCCCGTTCGAGGCAATCTGCATTTGAAAGATCAATTCAAAAACTAGATCAAGATTTCATGCGTTCCATTGCAAATTCTGGACGGCGGATCTGTGTGCAATCACACTATGTACTGCGCTGCATCTCCCACCGGCGCATTTCCTCCGAACCAGGACCGTACACATGTCGATCGCCCGTGCCGCTGCAGCCACCACCACCGTCGTCGGAATGATGACCTCGACCTCGCTCGGACTCGCCTCCGCGCAGGCGGATGCCGAGGCAGGTGGCCGTGAGGTTCTGACCTCGGCGATCTCGGTCTCCGGCGGCGCGCCGTTCAGCGTGCAGGTGCCGACGAGCGCCGCAAGCGGGCGGAGCTCCGTGACGGGGTCCGGCGCACAGTGCTACCCGACCCGCCTGGTCTGGCTGGGCGCGCGCGGCGCAAGCTCGCCGCTCGACCTGAGCTGCGGGTTCGCGATCGGCGGTTTCACCAGCAACGGCAGGTACGTCATCTCCAATGCCGCGGACTTCGGGCAGATCGGACTCGGCCCGTGGATCGGCGTGGGCGCACCCTCGCGCGGTCCGGGTTTCGGCATCGGCGCAGGTGTCGGGGTGGGGCCGGGCCTCGGCTTCGGTGCCGGTGCAGGTCTGGGCGCCGGGCTCGGCAACGGCTTCGGCTTCGGTTCCGGCGCGGGCCTCGGCGCGGGCTTCAACTCGGGCTACGGCTTCACGCCCGGCTTCCAGCTCGGGATCACGCCCGGATTCGGCCCGTACCTCCCCTACGGTCTCGGCGGCGGAGTGAGCCTGGGGCTCGCCCCCGGGTACGGCATCGGCTTCGGCGCGGGCGCCGGTTTGGGCTACGCCCCCGACGGCACCCTGCGCCTCGGCGCCGGCATCGGCTTCGGCATCGGCCTGGGCCCCGGAATCGGGTTCGGCTTCGGTATCGGCGGATACTTCGATCTCCGCTCCCCCGTGAGCATTCCCGGTGTCGACTGGGCGGCACAGGCGCGCGCCAACGCGCTCGGTGCGCGGATCGCCGCGGATTGGGCTGCGCGCGAGGCGGAGCGGGCCCGCAAGGCCGTCGAGGCCGCCCGCGCGAACCAGTCCGCGACCGCGGAGGCCGTGAAGAAGGCCGACGAGCGCCTCGCCGCCGCCACCGCGGCCGCTGAGCAGGCGCAGGCGGCCGCGGAGAAGGCGAGCCAGGACCGCGCCGCCGCAGACGAACAAGCCGCGAACGACACCGCCGCCGCCACGACCGCAGCCGAGAAGCTGGCCACCGCACAGGCCACCAAGGCCGCCGCCGACCAGGCAGCAACCGCCGCCGCCGCCGCGAAGACCGCAGCCGAGAAGGCCCGATCCGCCGCCGACCAGGCAGCAACCGACGCCATCGACCGCCTCAACGACGCCACCGCCACCGCAGCCGACGCGAAGCAGGCCGCCGAGAAGGCCACCGCAGAAAAGCAGGCCGCCGACGCCGCAGCCGCCCAGCGCGAAACCGAACGCCAGACCGCCGCCGACAAGGCAGCCGAGGACCGGGCCACCGCCGAGAAGGCAGCCGCCGACAAGACCGCCGCCGACAAGGCAGCCGCCGACGCCACCACCCAGGCCACCACCACTGCCGCCGCAGCCGAGCAGGCCGCAGCGAAGGCCGCGGCCGACAAGGCCACCGCCGCCGACTCCGCCGCCGCACAAGCCCAGGCCGAAAAGCAGGCCGCCGAGGCGAGCGCCGACGCCACCGCCGCCCGCGACGCCGCCGCGGCAGCAGCCGACAAGGCCACCGCCGACAACGCCACCGCCGCCGACTCCGCCGCCGCACAAGCCCAGGCCGAAAAGCAGGCCGCCGACGCCGCCACCAACGCCGCCGACAAAACCGCCGCACAACAGGCCGCCGACAAGACCGCCGCCGACACCGCCGCAGCCGCCGAACGATCCGCCGCCGCACAGACCCACGCCGAAAAGCAGGCCGCCGACGCCGCCACCAACGCCGCCGACAAAACCGCCGCACAACAGGCCGCCGACCAAACCGCCGCCGACACCGCCGCAGCCGCCCGCCGCGCCGCCGACGAACGAACCACCACCGCCGCCACCCTCGACACCGCCACCACCAACGCCACCACCACAACCACCGCCGCACAGCAAGCAGCGCAGAAGGCCACCGCCGCAACCACTGCCGCGAACCAGGCGGCCGCTGAGAAGGCCACCGCGGACCAGAAGGCCGCCGACGCCGCCACGACGGCGATGAACGCCGCCGACCGGGCGAGGTCGGCCGCCGCTGATGCCGCAGCCGCCGCGGCGGCTGCGGATCAGTCGCAGGCGGCCAAGAAGGATGCCGATGCCGCGAAGGCCGTGGCCGACCAGGATCTCGCCACGAAGACCGAGGCCGCCACGACGGCGGCCGACAACGCCGCCGCGGCCCTGACCGCGCAGCAGCTGGCCGACGCGGCCGCCGCGCAGGCCGCCCGGGACAAGGCGGAGGCCGTCGCGATCGCCGACTCCCGCGCCACCGAGGCGCGCGCCGCTTCTGCAGCGGAGTCGGAGACGCGGTCCGCCGCAGAGCAGGCCGTCGCCGAGCAGAAGGCGGCCGAGCAGGCCGCGGCGTCGGCGATCAAGGCCGCGCAGGACGCCGCCGCGACAGCGAAGACCGCGGCCGATGAGCTCACCGCGGCGCAGCAGGCGCAGGCTCAGGCGCAGGCGGCCGCGGAGAAGGCGAGCCAGGACCGCGCCGCCGCAGACGAACAAGCCGCGAACGACACCGCCGCCGCCACGACCGCAGCCGAGAAGCTGGCCACCGCACAGGCCACCAAGGCCGCCGCCGACCAGGCAGCAACCGACGCCGCCGCCGCGAAGACCGCAGCCGAGAAGGCCCGATCCGCCGCCGACCAGGCAGCAACCGACGCCATCGACCGCCTCAACGACGCCACCGCCACCGCAGCCGACGCGAAGCAGGCCGCCGAGAAGGCCACCGCAGAAAAGCAGGCCGCCGACGCCGCAGCCGCCCAGCGCGAAACCGAACGCCAGACCGCCGCCGACAAGGCAGCCGAGGACCGGGCCACCGCCGAGAAGGCAGCCGCCGACAAGACCGCCGCCGACAAGGCAGCCGCCGACGCCACCACCCAGGCCACCACCACTGCCGCCGCAGCCGAGCAGGCCGCAGCGAAGGCCGCGGCCGACAAGGCCACCGCCGCCGACTCCGCCGCCGCACAAGCCCAGGCCGAAAAGCAGGCCGCCGAGGCGAGCGCCGACGCCACCGCCGCCCGCGACGCCGCCGCGGCAGCAGCCGACAAGGCCACCGCCGACAACGCCACCGCCGCCGACTCCGCCGCCGCACAAGCCCAGGCCGAAAAGCAGGCCGCCGACGCCGCCACCAACGCCGCCGACAAAACCGCCGCACAACAGGCCGCCGACAAGACCGCCGCCGACACCGCCGCAGCCGCCGAACGATCCGCCGCCGCACAGACCCACGCCGAAAAGCAGGCCGCCGACGCCGCCACCAACGCCGCCGACAAAACCGCCGCACAACAGGCCGCCGACCAAACCGCCGCCGACACCGCCGCAGCCGCCCGCCGCGCCGCCGACGAACGAACCACCACCGCCGCCACCCTCGACACCGCCACCACCAACGCCACCACCACAACCACCGCCGCACAGCAAGCAGCGCAGAAGGCCACCGCCGCCGAGGAGGCGGCCGCGGAGGCCGCCGCAGCCAAGACCGCGGCCGACGAGAACGCCGCCGAGGCGACCCGGGTGGCGGACGCCGCCACCGAGCGTGCCGCCACCGCGACCAGCGAGTCCGCGGCAGCCGATTCCGCTGCCGCACAGGCGCTCACTGCCAAGAACCAGGCCGACAACAACCGGGCCCTCGCCGACCAGGACCTCGCGGCGAAGACCGTCGCCGCGGCGACGGCGGCCGACAACGCCGCCGCGGCCCGGACCGCGCAGCAGCTGGCCGACGCGGCCGCCGCGCAGGCCGCCCAGGACAGGACCGCAGCCGAGAAGGCCGGCGCCGAGTCGGATGCGGCCGCGCAGGCCGCCGAGGAGAAGGCCGCCGCAGCCAAGACCGCGGCTGACAACGCCGCCGCCACGCGGAACACCGCCGATCAGTCCGCCACCGCCGCCCAGCGGGCCGCGCAGGATGCCGCGACCGCGAAGACGGCGGCGGACGCCCGCGCCGCCGCCGACAAGGCCGCCGCGGAGCGTTCCGCGGCCGAGGCGGACGCCGCTCGGTCCGCCGCGCGTGATGCCGCTACCGGTTCCACCGAGAAGGCGGCAGTCGCGGCCGCAGCGGCCGAGCGCACCGCCGCCGCACAGAACGACCTGCGTACGTCCCAGGCGGAGCAAGTGGAAGCGGACTCCGCTGCCGCGGCCGCAGCGGAGGCCGGCGCGGCCGCGGCAGCGGCGGCCGACCGTGCCGCTGCGAACGCCGCACAGAAGACCTCCGAGTCCGATGCGGCCGCCGCCGACAAGGCCGCCGCCGAGAAGGCCGCCGCCGACGCGGCCCGCACCGCGGCGGAGAAGAGCGCCGCAGCGACGAAGGCCACCGAGCAGGCCGACGCGACGCGCACCGCCGCGGCGGACTCGGCCGACGCTCGGGCTGCAGCCGATCGCGACCGGGCGGTCGCGGATCAGGCTGTGGCGGAGAAGGTTGCGGCGGAGAAGGCAGCCGCCGACAAGGCCGCCGTCGCGAACACCGCGGCCGATCGGGCAGCGGCGGACAAGGCGGCCGCCGATGCCGCTCGCGCCGACGCGGAGCGACTCGCCGCCGCCAAGACCGACGCCGCTCGCATCGCGAAGGATGCCGCGGCGGCCGCCGAGGACGCCGCCCGCACGTCGGCGGCGGCACAGGTGGCCGCTCAGCAGGCCGCCGCAGCCGCGGCGACCCGCCAGCGCGAGGCCGATGCCGCGGCGGCGACCGCGGCGGCGACCGCGCAGAAGGCACAGCAGGCCGCCACGCAAGCGGACGCCGACCGTGCTGCAGCCGAGCGCGCCGCTGCCACGGCCACGGCGACGCGCGCCGACGCGGATGCCACGGCGCGAGCAGCGGCCGACAAAGCCGCCGCGGACAAGGCCGCCGCCGAGAGGGCCACCGCTGACAGCGCGAAGGCGCAGGCGACGGCCGCCGCGGCGGTCAAGGCCCAGCAGGATGCCGCCACGTCCGCGGTCGCCGCTTCCCAGCAGGCGGCGGCGAGCCAGGCCGCGGCCGATGCCGCCCGCGCGCAGCAGGACGCGCAGCGCGCCGCCCAGACCAGCGCGACAGCTCTGCAGCAGGCGCAGGCCAAGGCCGCCGCAGCGGTCACGGCCGCGCAACAGGCGCAGGCCACCGCCACCAGGACGGCCGCCGATGTCAGTGCCGCGCAGGCGCTGGTGACGCAGCGGGAAAACGAACTGCGCGCCGCGACCGGCGGCAGCATCTTCTCCCCGTTCTGGGAGCTCCTCGGGGCGTACCGCACGGAGCGTGCCAATCTCGCCGCCGCGCAGGCGGCGCTCAACGATGCGATCGCCCGCAACAACGTCGCGCAGAGCGCGTCGACCACCGCAACGGCAGCCGCCACCACCGCGTCGAACCAATCCACGTCGGCCGCCGCCGCCTATACCGTGTCGCAGGACACGCTGGCCGGGGCGAACGCCACCAAGCAGACGGCCGATGCCGCGCTGACCACGGCGACGGAGAAGGCCACCGCCGCGCAGACGACTGCGGATCGCTCAGCCGCGGCAGTGGGACCTGTCGCCTACGACGATCCCGCGGTCCGTACGGCGAAGGACAAGGCCGCAGCGCTGCAGGCCGCGGCGGACAAGTCCGCGGCGTACGCCGCGGCGAATCCGAACGACTCCGCCGCGGCCGCGAAGGCGGCTGCCGACAGGCTCGCCGCGAGCAAGGCCGCCGCCGAGGCCACCGCGCTCGAACGAGCCGCCATCACCTCCGCCGCTGCCGCGGCCGCGACGGCGGCGGCGCAGAAGGAGACCGCCGCCAAGGCCGCCCAGCAGCAGTCCGCCGCAGCGAAGACGGCGGCGGACAAGGTGGCGGCCGATGCCGCGGCCGCGGAGCAGAAGGCCGCCGATGCGGCACGGGTCGCCACCGCCCAGGCGACCACGGCCCGTGCCGCAGCCGACAAGGCAGCAGCAGACAGGGCAGCGGCCGATAAGGCAGTGGCTGCCGCGGCCGCCGCCCGGCAGAGCGCCGACGCCGCGGCCAAGGCGGCCACCGACAAGGCCGCGGCCGATCGGGCCGCCGCGGATGCCGCCCGCGCCGCCGCCGACGAGGCGGCGGCCGAGGCGAACGCCGCGCAGCAGAAGGCCGTCGAGGCCGCGAGGATCGCCACGGAGAAGGGCACCGCCGACCAGCAGGCCGCTGACGCCGCGGCCGCCGCCGACCGCGACGCGCAGCTCGCCGCCGCGGCGCGGGACGCCGCCGAGACGACCGCCGCCGACAAGGCCCGGACCGCGCAGGCCGCGGCCGACAAGGCCGCTGCGGACCAGGCCGCCGCCGAGGCCGCCGCGACTGCGCAGGCGGCCGCCGAGAAGGCCGCCACCGAGGCCGCGGCGACCGGAGATGCCGCTGCGGCGGCCGCGCGGGCCGCCGCCGAGAACGAGTCCGCCGCACGGACCGCCGCCGAGAAGGCGCTCGCCGAGAAGGCAGCGGCCGATACCGCCGCCGCCGAGGCGGCGACTGCGCAGCGCGAGGCGGACGCTGCAGCGGGCGCTGCGGCCGAGCGCGTCGCGACGGATACGGCCACCGCGCAGCGGGCCGCCGCCGACCAGGCGACCGCCGAGGACGAAGCCCGGACCGCGGCGCAGGCCGCGGCCGATGCCGCGAAGGCGGGCACGGACGCAGTGAACCGGGCGGAGGCCGACAGGATCGCTGCGGAGAAGTCGGCACTCGAGCAAGCAACAGCAGCGAAGGAGGCGACCGACAAGGCCGCAGCCGCCGCCACCGCCACCGCAGCCGCGGACGCCGCGAAGACCGCAGCCGACAAGGCCAAGGCCGACGCCGACCGCGCCGCCGCCGACGCCGCGAAGGCCCGCGAAGCCGCTACCACCGCCGCCGGCAACACCGACGCAGCGACCGCTGCGGAGAAGCTCGCCGCGGACAAGGCAGCCGCCGCCACCCAGGCCGCCGCCGACGCCGACGCCGCGAAGACCGCCGCCGACAAGGCACAGGCCGACGCCGCAGCAGCACAGACCCGTGCCACCGACGCCGCCCAGGCCGCCGCCGACGCAGCGACCGCCACACGGGCAACCGCGGACAAGGCCGCCGCGGAGAAGGCAGCAGCCGACAAGGTCGCCGCCGACGCAGCGCAGGCACAGCAGGACGCCGAGCAGGCGGCCAAGGCCGCCGCCGACCGAGCAGCCTCGACGACCGCCGCCGCGCAGCAAGCGGCCGCCGAGAAGGCCGCCGCGGACAAGGCAGCGGCCGACGCCGCGAAGGCACTGCAGGACGCCGCCACCGCCGATCAGGCAGCAGCCGACGCCGCCACCAAGGCCGCCGACGCCGCCGACGCAGCGAAGACCGCAGCCGACAAGGCCGCCACCGAACGCGCCGCCGCCGACCAGCAAGCAGCCGACACCGCAGCCGCAGCGAAGACCGCCCAGGACAAGGCAACCGCGGACAAGACCGCAGCCGACACCGCCAAGCAGGCAGCCGAGAAGGCCGCCACCGAACGCGCCGCCGCCGACCAGCAAGCAGCCGACGCCGCAGCCGCAGCAAAGGCCGCCCAGGACAAGGCAACCGCGGACAAGCAGAACGCAGCGAACTCCGCAGAAGCCCAAGCCCAGGCCGACAAGTCCGCCGCCGACGCCGCCACCGCACAACGCAACGCCACCGACGCCGCCACCCAGGCAGCCGAGAAAGCCGCCGCGGACCAGGCAGCAGCCGACGCCTCCGCCCAAGCGCAGGCCCAGGCCGACAAGTCCGCCGCCGACGCCGCCACCGCACAACGCAACGCCACCGACGCCGCCACCCAGGCAGCCGAGAAGGCCGCAGCGGACCAGGCAGCAGCCGACGCCGCCACCGCCGCAGCCGAACAGGCCACCACCGCCAAGCAGGCAGCCGACCAGACCGCCGCGGACAAGACCGCAGCAGCCGAGAAGGCCACCACCGCACAACAGGACGCCGACGCCAAACAGGCCGCAGCCACCGAACAAGCCGCCCAGGCCACCGCCACCGCCGAACAGGCCGCCGCCACCCAAGCAGCAGCCGACAAGGCAGCCGCCGACGCCGCAGCAGCCCAACAGGACGCAGCGACCAAGGCCGACACCGCCAAGAACGCCGCCGACCAAGCAGCAGCCGCCCAAGCCACCGCCGAGAAGAACGCCGCCGACAAGGCCGCCATCGACAAAGCCATGGCAGACAACGCCGCCGCCCAGAAAGCCGCAGCAGACAAAGCCGCCGCCGACCAAGCAACAGCAGCGAAGGAGGCGACCGACAAGGCCGCAGCCGCCGCCACCGCCACCGCAGCCGCGGACGCCGCGAAGACCGCAGCCGACAAGGCCAAGGCCGACGCCGACCGCGCCGCCGCCGACGCCGCGAAGGCCCGCGAAGCCGCTACCACCGCCGCCGGCAACACCGACGCAGCGACCGCTGCGGAGAAGCTCGCCGCGGACAAGGCAGCCGCCGCCACCCAGGCCGCCGCCGACGCCGACGCCGCGAAGACCGCCGCCGACAAGGCACAGGCCGACGCCGCAGCAGCACAGACCCGTGCCACCGACGCCGCCCAGGCCGCCGCCGACGCAGCGACCGCCACACGGGCAACCGCGGACAAGGCCGCCGCGGAGAAGGCAGCAGCCGACAAGGTCGCCGCCGACGCAGCGCAGGCACAGCAGGACGCCGAGCAGGCGGCCAAGGCCGCCGCCGACCGAGCAGCCTCGACGACCGCCGCCGCGCAGCAAGCGGCCGCCGAGAAGGCCGCCGCGGACAAGGCAGCGGCCGACGCCGCGAAGGCACTGCAGGACGCCGCCACCGCCGATCAGGCAGCAGCCGACGCCGCCACCAAGGCCGCCGACGCCGCCGACGCAGCGAAGACCGCAGCCGACAAGGCCGCCACCGAACGCGCCGCCGCCGACCAGCAAGCAGCCGACACCGCAGCCGCAGCGAAGACCGCCCAGGACAAGGCAACCGCGGACAAGACCGCAGCCGACACCGCCAAGCAGGCAGCCGAGAAGGCCGCCACCGAACGCGCCGCCGCCGACCAGCAAGCAGCCGACGCCGCAGCCGCAGCAAAGGCCGCCCAGGACAAGGCAACCGCGGACAAGCAGAACGCAGCGAACTCCGCAGAAGCCCAAGCCCAGGCCGACAAGTCCGCCGCCGACGCCGCCACCGCACAACGCAACGCCACCGACGCCGCCACCCAGGCAGCCGAGAAAGCCGCCGCGGACCAGGCAGCAGCCGACGCCTCCGCCCAAGCGCAGGCCCAGGCCGACAAGTCCGCCGCCGACGCCGCCACCGCACAACGCAACGCCACCGACGCCGCCACCCAGGCAGCCGAGAAGGCCGCAGCGGACCAGGCAGCAGCCGACGCCGCCACCGCCGCAGCCGAACAGGCCACCACCGCCAAGCAGGCAGCCGACCAGACCGCCGCGGACAAGACCGCAGCAGCCGAGAAGGCCACCACCGCACAACAGGACGCCGACGCCAAACAGGCCGCAGCCACCGAACAAGCCGCCCAGGCCACCGCCACCGCCGAACAGGCCGCCGCCACCCAAGCAGCAGCCGACAAGGCAGCCGCCGACGCCGCAGCAGCCCAACAGGACGCAGCGACCAAGGCCGACACCGCCAAGAACGCCGCCGACCAAGCAGCAGCCGCCCAAGCCACCGCCGAGAAGAACGCCGCCGACAAGGCCGCCATCGACAAAGCCATGGCAGACAACGCCGCCGCCCAGAAAGCCGCAGCAGACAAAGCCGCCGCCGACCAAGCAACAGCAGCGAAGGAGGCCGAGGCCGCGGGCACCGGCACGCAGGACGGTGAGGCGGCCGCACGGACAGCGGCGGAGAAGGCGGCCGAGGCCAAGGCCGCGGCCGACCGCGCCGCCGCCGAGGCCGCGCGCACGCCGGTCGACAAGCCCGCCGTGGACCGCTCCGCGCAGGACAGGGCGGCGGCCGAGAAGGCGGCGGCCGAGGCCAAGGCCGCGGCCGATGCCGCCGAGAAGGCGTCAACGACCACGGGTTCGAGCGGTGCGACCGCGACGCAGCCGGAGCTTCCGGCACCGTCGACGGATTCCCCGTCGAGCACCGGGACGAACGGGTCCGGCTCCGGCAGCTCGGATCGGGGCACCTCCGATGCGCCCGGCGGCGCGGCCACGAGCCCGTCCGGCGGGGCCGACACGAGCGGATCGGGCTCGAGCGCGGACGCCCCGAGCACGAGCGGTGCGGGGACGGGCGGCGCGGACTCGTCCGGGTCGGACGCGACCTCCGGCTCCGGGGCGTCGTCGGATACGGATGCCTCCGGCGCAGGGGATTCCACCGCCGACTCGTCCTCCGACTCGGACTCCCCGGTCACCGCGGGCTGACCCGCACCACGCACGACGGCGCCGACCAGTGGTCGGCGCCGTCGCCGTCGGTGCCCCGTCGCCACCGTCACCGGCGGCGCGCGGTCGATCAGACCTTGTCGAGCTCCACGTCGCGCGTCTCCTTCATGACGATCAGCGCGATCAGGGTGGAGAGGCCGGCCAGCGCCAGATAGACGCCGACCCAGCCGACGCCGTAATCGCTGACCAGCCAGGTGGCGATGAACGGCGCGATGGCGGCGCCCAGGATCGACGCGAAGTTGTAGGCGATGCCGCTGCCCGTGTACCGCACGTTGGTGGCGAACAGCTCCGGCAGCACGGCGCTCATCGGTCCGAAGGTCAGGCCCATCAGGGTCAGGCCCGCGATGAGGACGGCGAGCATCGTGCCCTGCGTCGTGGTCGACGGGTCGAGGATCCACTGGAAGGAGAGCCCGTACGCGATGATCGCCAGCGTCACCACGATGAGCACCGTCCGGCGACCGACGCGGTCGGCGAGATGCCCGGAGACGGCGACGAAGATCGCGAAGAAGACCACCGCGATGAGCTGCATCTGCAGGAAGTCGATGTAGGAGATGCCCAGCTTCACGCCGGACTTGTCCACCACCTTGCCGGTGCCGTAGGAGACGATCCACGTGGTCACCAGGTAGAACAGGGTGTACGTGGCCACCATGACGAAGGTGCCGATGATGAGCGGGCGCCACGCGGTACGCAGGACCTCGCCCAGCGGGGCCTTGACCTTCTTGCCCTCCTCGACGGCCTTCGCGAAGACGGGGGTCTCGGTGAGCTTGAGCCGGACGTACAGGCCGACGATCACCATCACCGCGGAGGCGAGGAAGGGGATGCGCCAGCCCCAGGTCATGAACGCGTGGTTCGACGCCGAGGTCTTCGAGTCGAAGTCCATCAGCTGCATGATCACCAGGAAGGTGCCGTTGGCGAGGAAGAAGCCGAACGGTGCGCCGAGCTGGGGCCACATCGCCGCCCAGGCGCGCTTGCCCGGCGCGGCGGTCTCGGTCGCCAGCAGGGCGGCTCCCGACCACTCCCCGCCCAGGCCCAGGCCCTGGGCGAAGCGCATCACCGCGAGCAGCGCGGGCGCCCAGTACCCGACCTGGTCGAAGGTGGGCAGCACGCCGATGAGGAAGGTCGCGATGCCCATCGTGAGCAGCGATCCGACGAGGGTGGCCTTGCGCCCCACCCGGTCACCGAAGTGACCGAACAGGATCGAGCCCAGCGGCCGCGCCGCGAACGCGAGCCCGAAGGTCGCGAACGAGGCGAGCAGCGCCGCCGTGTCGTCGCCCTTCGGGAAGAACAGGGTGGGGAAGACCAGCACTGCTGCGGTCGCGTAGATGTAGAAGTCGAAGAACTCGATGGTGGTGCCCACCATCGAGGCGACGACGATCCGCCTGCGATTCATTGCGCAGAGATTACGCGGCGCCACAACACCCTCCGGCGGTGACCCGGATCACGACGACCACCTGCGGTACCGTCGACGAATGAACGACGCACCGCCCCGGTTCCGGGCATCACGGGCGTTGGTCCGCTTCCTGCGCACTGAGACGGTCGGCGGCACAGCCCTTCTCATCGCAGCGGCGATCGCACTCCTATGGGCCAACTCCCCCTGGTCGGAGAGCTACACCCATCTCGCCGAGATCACCCTCGGCAGCGACGACTGGACGATCTTCGGGCACTCGCTGCACCTGAAGCTGACGCTGGCCGATTGGGCCAAGGACGGCCTGCTGGCGATCTTCTTCTTCGTCGCCGGGCTCGAGCTCAAGCGCGAGCTGGTGGTGGGCGAGCTGTCCACGCTGCGCGGCGCCGCGCTGCCCGTGCTCTGCGCGGTGGGCGGCGTCGTGGTGCCCGCGGTCATCGCCTTCACGATCGCGCGCGACACCCCGTACATCGACAGTGCCTGGGCCATCCCCATCGCCACCGACATCGCCTTCGCGCTGGGCATCCTCTCGCTCATCGGTTCCCGGCTGCCGTCGGGTGCCCGGGTCTTCCTGCTCGGGCTGGCGGTGGTCGACGACCTCATCGCCATCGCCGTCATCGCGGTGCTCTTCGCCGCCGATCTCAAGGTCGGCTGGCTCGCCGTGGCGGGCGTCGGCTGCGCGCTGTACTGGTTCGGGCAGCACCGTCGGATCACCACGCCCCTGTACTACGTCCCCATCGCGATCGTGGTGTGGGTGGCCATGCTGCAGTCGGGCGTGCACGCCACCATCGCCGGCGTCGCCCTCGGCCTGCTGACCCGCGTCAAGCCCGATCCCGGTGAGCACGAATCGCCCGCGGAGCGGCTCGAGCACCGCATCCAGCCCTTCTCCGCACTGGTCTGCGTCCCCATCTTCGCCTTCTTCGCCTCCGGGGTCGCCGTCAACGGGGAGGTCTTCCGCGAGCTGTTCACCGACGAGCTCGCACTGGGCATCATGATCGGGCTGTTCTTCGGCAAGATCATCGGCATCTCCGGCTCGAGCATCCTCGCCGTCAAGCTCCGGCTGGCCGATCGGCCCGAGGGGCTCGACAACCGGGACATCCTGGCGCTCAGTGTGCTCGGCGCGATCGGCTTCACCGTGAGCCTGCTGGTCGCGGAGCTCGCACTGCCACCGGGCGAGGCCGATCTGGCCAAGGCGGCGGTGCTGCTCACCTCGCTCGTCGCGTCGGTGCTGGGGGCGTTGCTGCTCCTCCGGCGTGGTCGGGCGCACGAACAAGGGTGACCTCTGGCACGATGACTACAACTAGAGGAGGACGACAGTGAGCTTGGACAGCACGCCCACCGGCGGGACCCCGCGGACGCTCTCCGCGATCCCGCTCACCGATCCCAACGTGACCGCATCGGGCGATCCGACCATCGGCAGTCTCGTGCGGGACGCCTCGGCGCAGGTCTCCTCCCTGGTGCGCGCCGAGGTCGAGCTGGCCAAGGCCGAGACGATGCAGGACGTGAAGAAGGCGGCCACCGGCTCGGCGTTCTTCGCCGTCGCCGGCGTCGTGGCGCTGTACTCGTCGTTCTTCTTCTTCTTCTTCCTCACGTGGCTGCTCAACGTGTGGCTGCCGATGTGGGCGGCGTCGCTGATCGTCTTCGTCCTGATGCTGATCGTGGCCGGGATCGCGGCCTTCCTCGGCTACCGCAAGGTCAAGCGCATCCGCGGCCCGCAGAAGACCATCGCCTCGCTCAAGCAGTCGCAGTCGCTGCTCTCCCCGGGCGAGCACGAGGCGGCGGACGCCGTCGCGCGACGCTGACCGCACGACCCTGAGGCACCTTCGGTGACCAGACCAGATCCGTCGAGCGTCCGGTTCCCCGGCCCCTGGGAGCATCTCGACGTGCGCGCCAACGGCATCCGGCTGCACGCCGTCGAGTACCGGCCCGCGGGCGAGGGGCTCGCCCACGACCGGCCGCTGGTGGTGCTGCTGCACGGCTTCGGCGGGTTCTGGTGGAGCTGGCGGCACCTGCTACCGCACCTGCACGGGGCCGGCTACCGCGCCGTCGCCGTCGACCTGCGTGGCTACGGCGACAGCGACAAGCCGCCCCGCGGTTACGACGGCTGGACGCTCTCCGGCGATGTCGCGGGCCTGATCCGCGCGCTGGGCCACACGTCGGCGGCGATCGTCGGCCACGGCGAGGGCGGCCTCGGCTGCTGGGCCACCGCCACACTGCATCCCCGCGTGGTCTCGGCCATCGCCGTGATCTCCTCGCCGCACCCGATCGCGCTCAAGCGCTCGGCGCTGCGCAACAAGGACCAGCGCTCGGCGATGCTGGGCCCCATCACGTTCGCGCAGCTGCCCCGCGTCGCCGAGGACCGGCTCACCCGCGACGACGGTGCCGAGATCGGCGCCCTCTACGCCGCCCGCAGCGGCGCCGCCTGGCGCGGCACCGAGGACTACACCGAGGCGATCGCGCACTACCGCAGCGCCATCCGGATCCCCGGCACGGCGCACAGCGCCCTCGAATACGCCCGCTGGGCGTGGCGCAGCCAGTTCCGCCCGGACGGCAGCCGATTCCTGAGCAGTATGAACCAGCGGCTGCACATCCCCGTCCTCGCCTTCCGCGGCGAGCAGGACCCGTACGTGCTCCCCCAGCCCGTGTACTCCAGCCACGACTGGGCCACGGACTACCGGGTGCGGGCCGTCGAGGGCGCCGGTCACTACGCGCACGAGGAGGCGCCCGGCACCGTCGGGCCGCAGCTCGTGGACTTCCTCGCGGGCCTGCCCGGGCCCCGGCTGCTGCCCTGACCCCCGGACCGGCCCGTCCGGTGCGTCAGCGGTTGACGCAGGCCCCCGTCGAGACGCCCTCGGTCGCGGTCGCCCTCAGCGCGGGCTCGACCTGCTTGGCCGTGAGGGCGAAGGCGGTGTCGGCGTCGTCCACGGCCACACCGAAGATCACGCCGACCACGTTGCCCTCGCGGTCGAAGACGGGTCCGCCCGAGTTGCCGGGACGCACCTGGCCGCGGAGCAGGTAGACGTCGCGCCGGACCTGGGCGTCGCGGTAGATGTTGCGCCCCTCGAGGGTCTGCTGGCTGCGCACGCGCGACGAGGACAGGGTCAGCGGGCCGCCGCCCGGGTAGCCGAGCACGAAGCCCGGATCGCCGGGCTTGGCGCCGTTGAAGACGATGCGCAGCGGCGTGGCCTTCAGGCCCGGCACCTCGAGCACCGCGACGTCGGTCTGGGCGTCGAAGTAGACGACCTGCGCACTGTACTTCGTGGTCCCGTCGACGGTGACCTGCACGCTGCGCGTGCCGGCGACGACGTGGGCGTTGGTGACCACGCGGCCCGGAGTGGCGACGAAGCCCGTGCCCTCCAGCGCGCGACTGCACGAGGGCGCCTGGCCGTCGATCCGGACCACGGACGAGCGGACGCGCTGCACCGCCGGGTCGGTGAAGTCCATCCGGTCCGGCGCCTCGACGCTGACCACGGGGGTGTTGACGAACGGCCCCAGCGCCTGCGGCAGGCCGGAGTCGTCGATGATCGCGGAGAACTTCTGCGGCAGCCCGTCGGCGCCGACGACCTTCGCGAACTCGTTGACAGCACCGAGTACGGCGGAGCCGTTGACGGAGCGGGAGATCTGCGGGGCGGCCGCCGAGGTCAGCGGGATCGCCACCAGCCAGGCGGCCACGAGCAGTGCGCCGACCTGCACCACGGCGCCGACACCGGAGTCGACGGTGCGCAGGCCGGTGCTGCGGATCGAACTGCGCACCGCCCGCCCGAGCACCATGCCCGAGAGCTCGCCGATGATCACCAGCCCGGCCAGCAGGCCGACGCCCAGCAGCAGCCGCCCCTTGGCGTCGCCGACGGAGTCGAGCACGTGCGGTGCGAGCAGCACGCCGGCCGCGGCGCCGAGCACGACGCCGATGAAGGCGAGCACCGAGGCCGCCGCTCCCTGCCGGTAGCCGGAGACGGCGGCCAGGATCATCAGGACGACGACGACCACGTCGACCCAGGTCGAACCGGTCATCGAGGGCTCTCCTGCCAGTTCTGGGCGCGCGCCGCGGCGGCGTGCACCTCGTCGGTGAGCGGCCGCACGTCGTCGGTGTTCCAGGGCCGCTCCCAGCCCGCGGCGCTGATCAGCGCGTTCAACAGCCCGCCGGTGAAGCCCCAGACCAGCATCGGCCCGGCGGCGAAGGCGGGACCGCGGTAGAAGGACTTGCGCACCATGAACCGGTGCGCCGGATCGATGAGCTCGGCGAGCGGCACGCGCCGGACCAGTGCGGTCTCCGCGGGATCGACGGCGCGCACGTCGGGCGGACTGGCGGCGAAGCCGATCACGGGCACCACGCGGAAGCCCGAGACCGGGACCTCGATCGGGTCGAGCTCGGCGAGCACCTGGACGGCGGCGGGGTCCAGCCCCGTCTCCTCCTCGGCCTCGCGCAGCGCGACCGCCACGTCGTCCGCGTCCTCCGGATCGCGGGCGCCGCCGGGGAAGGCCACCTGCCCCGCGTGCTGGCGCATCGCCGAGGCGCGCTGGGTGAGCAGCACCGTCGCGTCCTCGGGCGGGCCCGCCCCGGCCGCGGACGGGTCGCCGTCGAAGAGGATGAGGACCGAGGCCCGGCGCGGGTTGCGCACGCGCTGCAGGGCGGCGACGGCGCCGCCGCGGTGCTCCAGCTCTCCCGCGATGTCGCCGAGGTTGCCGAGCAGCGGATCGAGCCACCGCGGCGCCGTCACAGGGTCACCCCCAGCTCGGTGCGCAGCAGGTCCGCGACCTCGTCGACGGAGGTGAAGGGTTGGGCGTGCACACCGGCCACAGTGCCATCGGCGCGCAACAGAACGGTCACGGGGTACGCCCGGGGCGCGCCGAGGGTAGTGGCGACGACGCCCTGCGGGTCCTGCACCGTCGGCAGCGCGACCTTCAGCTCGGCCAGCAGGTCGAGACCGGCGACGGCGTTCGGGTCGGCGTGCACGCCGAGCACACCCAGCCGGTCCCCCGCGCGGGCCGCGACCTCGGCGAGCACGGGCAACTCGACGCGGCACGGACCGCACCACCAGGCCCAGATGTTGAGCAGCACGGGCTTGCCGCCCGCGGCCGCCAGATCGACGGGGGCACCGTCGCCGAGGCAGGTCAGGGGCTTGCCGGCCAGTGCGGTCGCGCCGATCCCGGCGGGGCACGGCGGCAGGGCGGCGCGGATACGCGCGTCCGCCAGCTGTCCGGGGCTCGCGCTGGTCGACGGCGCCGCGGAGGGCCCGGCCGGGGTGGCACCGTCGTCACCGCGGGGCCAGATGGCCACGCCCAGCGCGAGCGCGACGATCGCGCACACGACGAGCCAGCGCACGCTCGCCGGGATGCGGCTCGGGCGCTCGCCCGGCAGCAGAGGCGCGGGATCGCGCTCGGGGCCCGTCATCGCGCCGCTCCCGTCGGGGCGCGCCGGCGCCGCGGCGGAGGCGGCGCGATCTCGAGCAGGTGCTCACGTTCGGGGCCCTTGACCAGCTCCGCGGCCTCGACGGGGTCGATCGGCCCGGTCCCGAAGGCGGGGCAGTCCTTGGCGAGCACGCAGACGCCGCAGGCGGGCTTGCGGGCGTGGCAGACGCGGCGGCCGTGGAAGATCACGCGGTGGCTCAGCAGCGTCCACTCCTTGCGGGGGATCAGCTCGCCGACGGCGTGCTCGATCTTCACCGGATCGTTCTCCTGCGTCCACTCCCAGCGGTGCACGAGCCGGGAGAAGTGCGTATCGACGGTGATCCCGGGGACGTCGAAGGCGTTGCCGAGGATCACGTTGGCGGTCTTGCGGCCGAAGCCGGGCAGTGTCACCAGCTCCTTCATCGTGCGCGGCACCTCGCCGTCGAAGCGGTCCACGAGGGCCTGCCCGAGCCCCATGATCGACGTGGCCTTGTTGCGGTAGAAGCCCGTCGAGCGGATGTACTCCTCGAGCTCGGCGCGGTTCGCCCCGGCGTAGTCGGCGGCGGTGCGGTAGCGCGCGAACAGGGCCGGTGTGACTTGATTCACGCGCACGTCGGTGCACTGCGCGGAGAGGATCGTGGCGACCGAGAGCTCGAGCGGATCGGTGAAGTCGAGTTCGCAGTACACATGGGGGAAGGCGGCGGCGAGTGTCCGATTCATCCTCCGGGCGCGCCGCACCAGTCCGAGGTGGGTTTCCGACTCCGGGGGCATGGGATCCGATTCTAACGACGGTGCGCAGACGTCATCGTTGCCGTATCGAGACCTTGGCTGTGTTTACTGTCCGGCATGCAAGGATTGCTCGGGTTGCTGTTCCCGGTGGTGCTGATGCTGTTCGCGTTGGCCATGGAGCGTATCGAGGCACGGGTGACGGCCGAGCCCGTCGTGCCACCCGTCGCCGGGGACGACGAGGCGCCGGACGTCGAGACGCTGGCCCGGATCGGCCTGCCGAAGGCCGTCGACAGCCTCGACCTCGACGGCGGCACGGAGCGTCGCGCCAGTTGAGTGCCGGCACCGGTGTCCGGCCGCCCGGGGCGCCGGCGCATCGCGGTCGGTTCCGGCCCGACTCGGACGGTACGGGGAACGCCGGCGTGCCGTTCGACATGTGAACGGGTAGTCTTTCGGTTAGTCGTCTGTGCGATTTCCCACATCTGCGCGGACCGCTGCATAAACTCACACTTCAGGTCGCGGCATCTCCGCACGCGACGGATCGTCGATCAAGGAACGAGGTACCCCGTGGACGAGGTCCTGGCGCGGGCCGGCATTTTTCAGGGTGTCGAGCCGGGCGCAGTCGATGCGCTCACCAAGGATCTGCACGAGGTCGACTACCCCCGCGGGCACGTCATCTTCAACGAGGGCGAGCCCGGTGACCGGCTGTACATCATTCTCTCGGGCAAGGTGAAGCTCGGCCGCCGCTCGCCGGACGGCCGGGAGAACCTGCTGTCGGTGATGGGCCCGTCGGACATGTTCGGCGAGATGTCCATCTTCGACCCGGGCCCGCGCACGTCGAGTGCCACCTGCATCACCGAGGTCCGCGCGATGACGATGGACCGCGAGGCGCTGCGCGCGTGGATCCGCGACCGGCCCGAGATCGCCGAGCAGCTGCTGCGCGTGCTGGCCCGCCGCCTGCGCCGCACCAACAACAACCTCGCCGACCTCATCTTCACCGACGTTCCCGGCCGCGTGGCCAAGCAGCTGCTGCAGCTCGCGCAGCGCTTCGGCACGCACGAGAACGGCGCGCTGCGAGTCACGCACGACCTCACGCAGGAGGAGATCGCGCAGCTCGTCGGCGCGTCCCGCGAGACCGTGAACAAGGCGCTGGCCGACTTCGCCCACCGCGGCTGGCTGCGGCTCGAGGGCAAGTCCGTGGTGATCACGGATTCCGAGCGCCTGGCCCGCCGCGCCCGCTAGCCCCGCGCCGCACCGGATCCGACAACGTCCGGTCGTTCGTTCCCACGATCGTGGAGACGAATGACCGGACGTTTCTCGTCAGTGGGTGGGATCACCCGCCGGGACGGCGACCTGACCGCGCATGAGGGGCCGGGCCGTCCGCAGCAGCGAGGCCGTCACGGCGTGCGGCCCGTCGGGCCGCGAGGCCACCACGGCGCGAGCCGTGACGACGCCCGACGGGGTGGCGATGCGCACGTCGCCCTCAGCACGCGACGCCGCCTCGGCGACCAGCGAGCCCGGCACCGCTGCGGCGACGGCCACCGCCAGCGCGGCGGTGCCGGGGATCGCCCGGTGCGTCTGCCCCATCGAGATCGTCCGCACGACCACGTCCGACGCGTCCGCCGGTAGCTCCGTCCCGTCGATCGTGCGCGTCGCGCGGGGCCCGGCGACGACGGCGATCTTGGGTACCGCGAGGGGCGCCTCCTCCGGACGGTCCGCGAGTCCCATCGCGACCGCGCCGGCGCGCCGGAGGCCGTCGAGCCGCGCCTGCAGGCCGGCGTCCGCGTCGAGGTCCTCCGGCGTCTCGGTGCCGGTCACTCCCAGTTCCCCCGCCGCGACGAAGACCATCGGCGTCGCCGCGTCCAGCAGCGACGCCGCATAGTCGCGCCCCTCGAACCGCAGCCGCGTCCGCGGGCCGCCGCCGGGCAGCAGGGATCCCGTCCGGGCGCCGCCCGGGTCGAGGTACTCGAGCTCGACGGCCGCGCCGGTGCCGGGCACGCCGGGAATCGCGAGCGCGCCCTCGGTCGCCGCCGCGCCGCCCACGACGGTCAGCCGGACGCGGAGCGACTTGTCGGTGTTCGTGTTGTGCACCACGACGGCATGGTCGCCGTCGTCGAGCGCGAGCAGTCCCGCCCCCAGCGCGAACGGCACGACGGCGGCGGAGAGGTTCCCGCAGTTGCCGGAGTAGTCCATCACCGGCTCGCGGATCGCGGCCTGCCCGAACGTGTACTCCAGATCGACGCCGGGCCGATCGCTCGCCCGCACCGCCACGACTTTCGACAGCGACGACAGCCCGCCGCCCATGCCGTCGAGCTGCCGGCCGAACGGGTCGGGCGAGCCGAGCGCGCGGAGGTACAGCCCGTCGCGCTCGGGGCCGGGCGGCGGCAGGTCGGTCTCCCGGAAGAACAGGCCCTTGCTGGTGCCTCCCCGCAGGAAGACGGCGTCGATCCAGCGCAGCGCCACGGCGGGTCAGCCGTGCTCGGCGAGGTATTGCAGCTGCACCTTCACGGACTGCCGCGCCGCGGGCCAGGCCTTCTTGTCCACGTCGCGGTAGACGTGCTTGACGATCTTCATCGGCTTCGCATCGGCGGCGCGCACGCCGAGCTCGTCCAGTGCGTCGCGGACCTGTTGCAGACGGTCCTGGCGGTGCGCCGTGTAGGCCGTGACGACCGGGCCCGCGTCGGGCAGGTCCGGACCGTGCCCCGGCAGCAGGACGCGGCCGGCGGCCACCGTCGACAACGTCTCCAGCGAGCCCAGGTAGTCGGCGAGCGTGCCGTCACTCGCGTCGAGCACAGTGGTGCCGCGGCCGAGGATCGTGTCGCCCGAGACGAGCGCGCCGGGCTCCCCCTCGGCGCCGTCGACGAGGAAGCTCAGCGAGTCGGCGGTGTGGCCGGGCGTGTGCACCACCTCGATCCGCAGCCCCGCCACCTCGATCACCTCGCCGCCGACGAGCGGCGTCGCGGAATCGGTGCAGTACTTCTCGGAGAAGGCCCGGATGGGGCTGCGGGTGCGCTCCTCCCACTTCTTCAGGGCGCCGGTGTGGTCGCCGTGCCGGTGCGTGACCAGCGTGAGGGCGACGGTGCCGGCGGCCTTCGCGACCCGCTTGAGATGCTTCTTCTCGCCCTTCGGGCCGGGATCGACGACGACGGCCTCCGCGCGCCCCGGGGCGCGCAGGATCCACGTGTTGGTGCCCTCGAGGGTCATCACCGACGGGTTGTCGCAGAGCATCACCGCGGCGTAGGGCGTGACCTGCCGCAGCGTGCCCGGCGCCGGGTGCTCCGTCATACCTGGACCGTGAGCTCGACCTCGACGGGTGCGCCGAGCGGCAGCTCCGCGACGCCGACGGCCGACCGCACGTGCACGCCCGCGTCGCCGAAGACCTCGCCGATCAGGAGCGACGCCCCGTTGAGCACCAGCGCCTGGTTGGAGAAGCCGGGCGCGGAGGCGACGTAACCGGTGACCTTGACGACGCGCTTGACCGAGTCGATGCCGACCAGCGCGTGAATCGCGGCGAGAGCGTTGAGCGCGCACTGCCGGGCCGCGAAGGTCGCGTCGTCGAGGTGCACGATGCCCTCGCGGTTCTCGCTGACCTTGCCCTGGGCGACGAGCTCGCCGTCGCGCATGGGCAGCTGGCCCGAGGTGTAGACGAAGTCGCCGACCTGCGTGGCGGGGACGTACGCGGCGAGCGGCGGCACGACCTCCGGCAGGACGATGCCCAGCTCGGCGAGACGCTCGGACGCGGTCACGCGAGCGGCCGCTTCATGTAGGCGACGTGCTGCTCGCCGGTGGGGCCGGGGAGCACGGTGACCAGCTCCCAGCCGTCGGCGCCCCAGGTGTCGAGGATCTGCTTGGTGGCGTGCGTCAGCAGGGGGATGGTGGAGTACTCCCACGAGGTCTTGTCGCTCATGTCCACACCCTATCGACCTCGGGCCCGGCGGAGAAGGCGCGATCCCTACGTCACTGCAGAACGTGTTCTCGGTCGCATTGCCGGGGGAGGTTCACGTTATCGGCCCGGCCCTGCACGAGGGTATGGATATGCTCCGGTCGTGGTGGTGAGCGAGGCGGGCCCCGGAGGGGTCGCGCAGGACACGGGGACGGCCTGGCCCGACGGGCTCCGGGATTCGCGGCTGCACTTCGTGTCCGGCAAGGGCGGCACCGGCAAGTCGACGGTGGCCTCCGCCCTCGCGCTGGCGCTCGCCTCCGGCGGCAAGAAGGTGCTGCTCATCGAGGTTGAGGGCCGCGGCGGCATCGCCCCGATCTTCGAGGCGGGCGAGCTTCCCCCGACCGAGTCCAAGATCGCCGACGCCGACGGCGGCGGCGCCGTCTTCGCGCTGCCGATGGACGTCGAGGCCACGTTCCTCGACTATCTCAAGACCAATTACGGCATGGGGCTCGCGGCGCGAGCGCTCAAGTCGATCGGCGCGATCGAGTTCGCGACGACGCTGGCGCCCGGCCTCAAGGACATCCTGATCACCGGCAAGATCATGGAGTGCACGCAGCGCCGGGGCAAGGACGGGCGCTACGCCTACGACGCGATCGTCGTGGACGCCCCGCCCACCGGCCGGATCGGGAAGTTCCTCGACGTGACGCGGGCGATGAAGGAGATCGCGAAGGCCGGGCCGATCGCGGGCCAGGCCGACCGGGTCGTGCGCCTACTGCACTCCCCCGACACCGTCGTGCACCTGGTCACGCTCCTCGAGTCGCTGCCGATCCAGGAGACGGCGGAAGCGGTGCGCGAGCTGCACGCGCTGGACCTGAAGGTGGGCGCGTTGATCGTGAACCGGACGCTCCCGCAGTTGCTCTCCGACGAGGAACTGCGCGCCGCCGCCGAGGGGACGGTCGACGGGCCGCAGGTGCGCGCCGCGCTCGACGGCGCCGGGCTGCCGCTCTCGGACGAGGACTTCGCCGGTCTACTCACGGAGACGATCCAGTTCGCGCGCACCGTGCGCGGGCAGGACGATGCGCGCGCGGACCTCGGCGCGGTGGACGCGCCCGGCCTGCTGGAGCTGCCGCTGCTCACGGGCGGCGTGGACCTGGGCGGCGTGTACGAGTTGTCGGGCGCACTGATCGAGGCGGGTGTCCGATGATCGACCTGAAGCTGGGACCGCAATTGCTGGATCCGGGCACGCGCGTGGTCGTGTGCTGCGGCAGCGGCGGCGTGGGCAAGACCACCACCGCGGCGGCGATGGCGCTGTGGGCCGCGGAGCACGGGCGGCGCGTCGTGGTGCTGACGATCGACCCCGCGCGACGACTCGCCCAGGCACTCGGCGTGGCCGACCTGACGAACGAGCCGCAGGCCGTCTCTGTCGCCGGCGACGGCACGCTGCACGCGATGATGCTCGACATGAAGCGGACCTTCGACGAGATGGTCACCTCCAACGCGGATCCCGCTCGCGCGCAGGAGATCCTGGACAATCCCTTCTACCAGACCGTGGCCTCGTCGTTCTCCGGGACGCAGGAGTACATGGCGATGGAGAAGCTGGGGCAGCTCACCGCCGACGAGCGCTGGGACCTGGTGGTGGTCGACACGCCGCCCTCGCGCAACGCCCTGGACTTCCTCGACGCACCGAAGCGCTTCGGCTCGATCCTGGACTCGCGCCTGATGCGCCTCATCGCGGGTCCGACCCGCGGGTTCGGCCGCATGGTCTCCGGCGGGATGGGGCTGGCGCTCAAGCTGGTCTCCACCATCGTGGGCAGCCAGATGCTCTCGGACGCCTCGGGTTTCGTCGCGCAGATGGACACCCTGATCGGCGGATTCCAGGAGCGGGCCGATCGCACGTACGCGATGCTCGCGCGGCCGAGCACCCGGTTCGTGGTGGTGGCCTCCCCCGAGGAGGACACCCTGCGCGAGGCCACGTACTTCGTGGAGCGGCTGGCCGGGGAGTCGATGCCGCTGGCCGGGCTGATCGTCAACCGGACGCATCCCGCGCTGGCCGCGATCGGCGCGGAGCCCGCGCGCGAGGCCGCCGGCCGGCTCGGCGAGGGCGATGCCGCGACCACCGCCGAGGGGCTGCTGCGGGTGCACGCGTGGCGCGCGGAGATCGCGGCGCGCGAGGTGCAGGTGCTCGGCGAGTTCGTCGGACGATGCCCGACGGTGCCGGTGGTCGGCGTCCCGTCGCTGCCGTTCGAGGTGGCGAACCTCGAGGCGCTGCAGGCGGTCGCCGAGCAGATCATCGGTTCGCCCTAGCGCCCCGACCGGCGTGCGCGAGCCCACTCGGGAGCGCTCGCTCCGGCGAATTCGATAGGTGGACAAACGAAAGGGCCCCGCACCGTCGACCGGTACGAGGCCCCGATCCCCCGGGAACGGGGATCAGCCGGCGACGCGCTTGCGGTCGCGCTGCGCCTCGAAGAAGGCGCGCCAGCTGGTGACCTCGGGGTGCTGCCGCAGGAGCGCGCGACGCTGACGCTCGGTCATCCCGCCCCAGACGCCGAACTCCACGCGACTGTCGAGCGCATCGGCGCCGCATTCGAGCTGCACGGGGCAGTGGCGACAGATGGTGGCGACCTTGCGCTGCGCCGCACCGCGCACGAACAACTCGTCGGGATCGACGTCACGGCACTTCGCCTTGGAGACCCAAACCAGGCGATCCTCGTCGTCGACCAGAACCCGAGCACTTGTCATCTGACTTCCCCTTTCGCGTGGTGCGGCCCGTCCCCGGTGCCGGCCCTCCCGGAGGTGTACGGGGGGCCGATCGAGGCGCTCGCCACATCGTCTGCAATAGTGTTACCTGAATCACACGGAGGAAACAAGTCGGGGACCGAGGTTAATCGGACAGTGGTCCAAGAATTCCAGTACGCCCGTACCGATCGCCTGGTCGGCGCGTCGGGGTCCCGGTTCGCGGCGGGTCGGCACGTATCCTGGTGACCGTGTCGAAACCCGGAGTGATCGCGAAGCTGGCCGGCTGCGTCCTGCTGGCCGGACTGCTGGTCGCCGGCGTCCTGTTCCCCTACGTCGGCGGGCTGGGCCTGATCTCCAACCGCGCTGCGGACACCGTCGACAACATCAGCTCCGAGCTGCTCGAGGGCCACGTCCCCGAGGTCACGACGGTCGCGGACACGACGGGCGCCCCGATGGCCTACCTCTACGACCAGCGTCGCGTGCAGGTCCCGTTCGATCAGATCTCGCCGAACATGGTGCGCTCGATCATCTCCATCGAGGACAAGCGCTTCATGGAGCACGACGGCGTCGACTACCAGGGCACGTTGCGCGCCTTCCTCAAGAACCAGTCGGCCGGCGAGGTGCAGCAGGGCGCGTCCACGCTCGATCAGCAGTACATCAAGAACTACCAACTGCTCGTGCTCGCCAAGACCGACGCGGACCGGCGGGCCGCCACGGAGACCACCCCCGCCCGCAAGCTGCGCGAGGTGCGCATGGCGCTCACCCTCGAGCGCACGCTGAGCGAGCGCGCCAAGGAGGAGCACGGCGTCGACGACGCGCGGGCCAAGGTGATCGCCAAGGAGCAGATCCTCGCCCGCTACCTCAACCTCGTTCCCTTCGGCAACGGCGCGTACGGCATCGAGGTGGCGGCCCAGACCTACTTCGGCAAGCGCGCCGCGCAGCTGAGCATCCCGGAGTCGGCGATGCTCGCCGGCATGGTGCAGTCCAGCTCCGCGCTGAACCCCTACACGAACCCCGAGGGCGTCACCGCGCGGCGCAACGTCGTGCTCGACACCCTGACGGCGAACTTCCCGGACAAGGCGGACGAGTACCGCGCGGCCAAGAACGCCCCGCTGGGCGTGCTGCCCCGGCCCAACACACTGCCCGGCGGCTGCATCTCCGCCGTCGCCAACCGCGGCTACTTCTGCGACTACGTGCTGCAGTACCTCGCCGAGGCCGGCCTGCCCAAGGAGATGGTGATGCGGGGCGGGTACACGATCCGCACCACGCTGGACCCACGGGTGCAGGACTCGGTGCAGTCGGCGCTCAACGACACCGCGAGCCCGACGCTCTCGAACGTCGCGCAGGTCATGAACGTGATCAAGCCGGGGGAGAATTCGCACGACATCGTCGCGATGAACTCCTCGCGCGTGTACGGCCTGGACGTGAACAAGCGGGAGACCGTCCAGCCGGAGCCCTTCGCCCAGGTCGGCGACGGTGCCGGCTCGACCTTCAAGATCTTCACCGTCGCCGCGGCGATGGAGAAGGGCATGGGCCTGGACACCAACGTCAACGTACCGTCGACGGTGTCGGTCAAGGGCATGGGCCACGGCGGTTACGCCGGGTGCCCGGCCGATTCGTACTGCGTGAAGAACGCGGGCACGTACCCGTCGTCGATGTCGCTGACGCAGGCACTCGCCACGTCGCCGAACACCCCGTTCGTCAAGCTGATCGAGCAGGTCGGCGTGGCCCCGGTGGTCGACATGGCGGTCAAGCTGGGCCTGCGCTCCTACACCCAGCCCGGCAGTTCCGGCTTCGGCAACGACAGCCTCGCCGACATGTTCAAGAAGCAGAACCTGGCCTCGTTCACGCTCGGCCCCACCGCGGTGAGCGCGCTGGAGCTGACCAACGTGGCCGCGACGCTCGCCTCCGGCGGCGTGTGGTGCCCGGCGAACCCGGTGCAGTCGATCACGCAGCCCAAGCGCAACAGCGACGGCATCCAGACGCTCGGCGCCGACGGCAAGCCCGAGACCATCCCGGTGCCGTACAAGTCGGAGAAGTGCGAGCAGGTCATCGACAAGGGCCTCGCGAACACGCTCGCGAACGCGCTCAGCGCCGACGACCGCGGCGCCGGCACCTCGGCCGGGTCCGCGTCGCGCGCCGGGTGGACGCTCCCGCTGGCCGGTAAGACGGGCACCACGGAGACCTTCCGCTCCTCGGCCTTCCTCGCGTACACGAATCAGTACGCCGGTGCCAGCTACGTCTACAACGACGGCAACTCCCCCGGCCCGATCTGCACCAGCCCGCTGCGTCCGTGCGGCGAGGGCAACGTCTACGGCGGCAACGAGCCGGCGCTGGCCTGGTACAACGGCCTCAAGCCGGTGTCCACCATCTACGGCCCCGTGGCGCTGCCGCCCGTCGATCCGAAGTACAAGGACGGCTTCGGGCCCGGCAAGATCCCCAACGTGATCGGCCTGAGCCAGTCGGTGGCCGAGTCCCGGGTGCAGGCGGCCGGCTTCAAGACCACCGTCGCGTACGTGAACAACTCCGCGGCGAAGGGCACCGTCGTCTCGACCTCGCCGTCGGGCTTCACCCAGCCGGGATCGACGATCACGCTGAACCTGTCGAACGGCATCGCCCCGGCGCCGTCCAGCCCGTCGCTGCCGGGCGTGCAGACGGGTCCGGGCGGCACCACGATCACGATCCCCGGCTTCGGCCAGTTCACCATCCCGGGCCAGGGCGGCCAGGGCGGTGGCCCGGTGCAGACGCCCGCGCCGCAGCCTCCGGGGAACTGACGATGCGGGCCCGCCGGATCGTCGCAGCACTCGTCGCCGTCGGGGTGACGGTGACGGCCTGCGGCGATCGGGATGCGCCCGCCGCCGAGACCACCGGCGCGTCCGCCGGTTCCGTCGAGGTCTCCACGGGCCCGACGAGCGGTTCGCCCGCCGCCACCGCGCCGACGGTGACGGCGCCCGCGCCGGGCGCGTACGTCGCGGGCACGGACCGGCGCGCGGGAACGCGGGGCCCGGTGACCTTCGATGTGGGCGTCCCGACGCTCTCCGGCGGGTCGACCGCGGTCACCGAGAAGTTCAACGCGTCGATGCGGGCCTCGCTCGACGACCACCTGCGCGTGCCGGAACAGACCCCGGGGACCATGACCGTCGAGGACGGCCGCCTCGCCGACGGCCGCCGCTCCGGCGTCACGCGGCTCGGGCCGGGTGTGGTCGCCGGCGTGCTGCTCACCAACGGGTACATCTCGGGCGGAGCGCACCCGACCAACGTGATCGGCACCGTCGTCATCGCGACCGGGACCGCGCGCCCGGTCCTGCTGACGGACCTGTTCACCGCGCCGGACACCGGGCTGTCGCGACTCGCCGAGCTGGTGAAGCAGCGGGCACAGGAGGCCGGCACGTCCGTCTTCGTCTCGGAACCCGAGCGCGACCTGGCGAACTGGATCCCGACCGATGAGGGACTGACCGTCTTCGCCGGCGTCACGCACGCCGAGGGCGACTACCGCGGCTTCACGGTGCCGTGGGCGGAGCTGAAAGACGTGATCGCACCGGCCATGTGGCCGGTACTCACCGCCTGATCAGCCGATCTTCGGGGTGACCCGATCGAGGATGGCGGCCGTGTCGACGCCCTGCGGCAGGGTGCCGAAGACGTCGCCGCGGTCGCCGGCGAGCCGGGTGCGGGTGTAGGCGTCGGCGACGGCGGGGTGCCCGTAGCGCACCAGGAGCGAACCCTGCAGCGCCGCAGCCATGTCGCCGATGAGGCGGCGAGCGCCGAACTGCATCGCGACCTGATCGGTGAGGTCGAGCGCGCCGAACGCGCCCTTGAGCTTCGCGACGGCCTCGTCGTAGACCGCATCGGCACCGGTGGCGGCGTCGAGCTCGGCGAAGAACGCCGCGACGGTCTGCGGCTCACGCCCCATGGCGCGCAGCACGTCCAGCGCCGCGACATTGCCCGAGCCCTCCCACACGGAGAGCAGCGGCGCCTCGCGGTAGAGCCGCGGCAGGCGCGAGTCCTCGATGTACCCGTTGCCGCCCAGGCACTCCAGCGCCTCGGCGGCGTGGATCGGGCCGCGCTTGCACACGTGGTACTTGGTGACGGCCAGCGCGATCCGGCGCAGCAGCGAGGCGTCCTCGTCGCCCGCGACGGAGCGGTCGGTGAGCCCGGCCAGCCACAGGCCGGCGGCGGTGGCGCCCTCGGCCTCCACAGCAAGATCGGCGAGCACGTTGCGCATGAGCGGCTGGTCGATCAGGTTCGCGCCGAAGGCCTTCCGATGCGCCGCGTGATGCGCGGCCTGCGCGAGCCCGGCTCGCATGCCGGTGGCGGTGCCGAGCACGCAGTCGAGCCGCGTCATGTTGACCATCTCGACGATGGTGCGCACGCCGCGCCCCTCCTCGCCCACCAGCCAGCCGACGGTCTCGTCGTACTCGACCTCGCTGCTGGCGTTGGAGTGGTTGCCCAGCTTGTCCTTGAGTCGCTGCAGGGCGAAGACGTTGCGCGTCCCGTCGGGCAGCACGCGCGGGATGAAGAAGCAGGAGACTCCCGATTCCGTCTGCGCGAGCGTGAGGAACAGGTCGGACATGGGCGCGGAGGTGAACCACTTGTGGCCCGTGATCCGGTACGTCCCATCGGATTGCGGGATCGCACGGGTGGTGTTGGCCCGCACGTCGGAGCCGCCCTGCTTCTCCGTCATGGACATGCCGGCGATGAGGCCGCGCTTGCCCAGCGGGGCGCGCAGCCCGAAGTCGTACTCCTTGGCGGTGAGCAGCGGCTCGTACTGCGCGGCGAGGTCGGCGTTGGCGCGCAGCGCGGGCACCACCGCGTAGGTCATGGAGATGGGGCAGCCGTGGCCCGCGTCGACGTGGCCCCACACGCTGAACTTCGCGGCGCGCACCAGGTGCGCGTTCGGGTCGGTCTCGGCCCAGGGCGCGGCGTGCAGTCCGTGCTCGACGGCGACCTGCATCAGCCGGTGGTAGGCCGGGTCGTAGACCACCTCGTCGATGCGGTTGCCGTACCGGTCGTGGGTCTTCAGCACGGGCGGGTGCGCCTCGGCGAGATCTCCCCACTCCAGCGCCTCGGCCGTACCGGCGAGGGCGCCGAGGGCGTGGATCGCGTCCAGCTGCGGTGCGTCGACGTGGGCGCGACGCAGCGCGTCCGCGATCATCGGCATCTCGGCGGTGTTGAAATCCAGCAGCGGCGGCACCTGGTTGGTCACTTCGTGGGTGGGCACGACGGCTCCTTCGATCGGCGGTGCGTTTCCCTCAGTGTTACACATTCCCGACAGTCGCACTAGATCTGCAATGCCATCGGATTCCGAAACCGGGCCGATTCTCACTCAGAATCGCCAGAGCGGGTTCTGATCGAGATTCGACCCGGTTTCGGCAGCGGCGAAGCGACAGCGGCCCGGTGTAGCGTCGACGCCGATGTCCACGCTCACCGCCACGGTCTCCGCGCGATCGGCCGTGCTCAGCCTGCTGCTCGGCGCGCACCCGCCCGAGCTCGAGGGCCGCGAGATCGTGGCGGCGATGCGGCTGTTCGGCGTCTCGGAATCCACGACCCGCGCGGCGATGTCGCGCATGGTGACCGCGGGTGACCTGGTCCGCGACGGCGGCCGGTACGCGCTCTCGGAGCGACTCGCGCAGCGGCAGGCACGCACGGACTCCCCGGCGACCACGCCCTGGGACGGCACCTGGGAGACGGCGATCGTCACCACCACCGGGCGCAGCGCGGGCGACCGCGCCGAACTGCGGACGGAGATGACGCGTCTGCGGCTCGCGGAGCTGCGGGAAGGCGTGTGGATGCGGCCCGCGAACCTCGATCGGGCGCTGCCCGCCTCGATCCGGGAGGTGACCACCGGTTTCCGAGCGCGACCGGACGACGACCCCGTCGACCTGGCGCGGACGCTGTGGGACCTGCCCGCGTGGTCGCAACGCGGACACGCTCTGCTGGGCGCCGTCGCGGAGGCCGGCGACGACGGGCGGGCGCGATTCCTGACGATGGTGTCGGTCGTCCGGCACCTCTACCAGGACCCGCTGCTGCCCGCCGAACTCCGGCCCGTCGACTGGCCGTCGGCGCAGCTCACCGCGGCCTACGCGGACTTCCGCGCGTGGCTCGCGGCGATGCGGATCGGGCGGGGCTGATCAGGCCAGCGCGTCGACGACCTTCGTGATCCGCGCCTGCAGGCGCCGCAGCTGCAGCCCCTGATCGTCCAGGCGGCGGGCGATGGAGTTGACCGCATCGCAGGAGCCGGTCTCGTGCAGGCTCCGAGCGTCGATCTGGAGGTCGTCGCCGGTGCGACCGATGGATGCGGCGATGAGCGTGAGCTGGGCGGTGAGATCGTCGAGTTCGCTGCGGACGCTGGCGAGCCCCATGATGGTGCCTCTCTGCGCGGCCCCCGAGTGGAGCCGTTCACCTGCACAGTAGGCGGGGCCTGTGACCGGTGTGACGAATTGCAGGTGACCGTTGCATGTCCGTTACCCGACGAATCGCCGCCACCGCACGCCGGCTGGTGGTCGGCGAACGCCGTCCGGCCGAGCGCACTCAGGCCGACGTGGGCCCGTGCACGGCGGAACCGGTGGCGACCCCGGTGACGGTGCAGACGCCGAACCGGCCGTCGCGGTCGAACATGCTCGCCGAGGAGATGCTGATGCCGTCGACGATGACGAACTGGTCGGCCTCCAGGCCGATCTCGTCGCCACGGGGTGCGCGGGCGATGGCCATGGAGACGTCGCCGTTGATGGTCTCGACGCCGCCCGTGCCCATGCCGGTCACCAGGTTCGTGCAGTCGGAGACCATCGCGGCGCGGGCGAAGGGGGTGGTCTCCTCGCCGTCGAGGACGCGCCAGCCCCGGGTCCACACGCGCTTGCGTTCGGCGGTGGCCCACTGCTCCGGGGTGTCGGAGGAGATGTACTCGCCGGCGCCACCGGCCATCGCGAGACGCGGTGCCCCGGCGGGCGGCGGTGCGGGGACGTGCGGGTCGGACCAGACGGCACCGTCGGGCTGCGGGGCCCGGTGGTAGAACGTGACGGCGGCGCGGACGACGGTCTTGTCGTTCTGGACGATCTCGGCCTCGGCGACGCGGATGCGGCGGCCCGAGCGGACGAGGTTCGTGCGCACGTCGAGGCGGCCGGAGCGGACCATGCGGAACATGTCGCAGTGCCAGCGCGTGCCGACGAGGCCCTCGCCGAATTCGGTGTCGAGGACCTGCGCGAGCAGGCCCGCGATCGCCGGCCCCGACAGGGTGCCGGGCGCCCAACGTCCCTCGGCGGCGGGCAGCGACGTGAAACCGTCGCCGCTGCGGGCGAACTGCGCGGGTACCTCCACGGTGGTCATTCCTATCGGTTTACCAGGCGCACCGGGCCGCGCGGTATTCGCGTGCGTCCGGCCGCCGCGGATGCCATCGTTTCCGGGTGGACCACTTCACCTCCGACCTGCATCTGGCGCACCCGAAACTCGCCGAGCTGCGCGGGTTCGCCGGCGTCGCCGAGCACGACGCGGCGGTGATGGAGGGACTGCACGAGCTGGACCCGGACACCGACGCGCTGTGGGTCCTGGGCGATATCTGCTCGGGCGGCGTGGCCAGCATGGAATCGGCGCTGGCGCAGCTCGGCACCCTGCGCGTCCCCCTGCACCTGGTGACCGGCAACCACGATCCGGTGAATCCCATGCGGCGCGGCGCGCAACGCTTCTTCGCCGCCTACGCGGAGGTCTTCCGCTCGGTGCAGCAGCACGCCCGCACGAAGATCGGCGGGCACGGCGTGCTGCTGTGCCACTACCCGTACGCGGGTACGCCGGACCGGTTCGAGCGCGACGAGTTCGCCCAGTTCCAGCTGCCCGATCGGGGGATGTGGCTGCTGCACGGGCACACGCACGCCACCGAGCGGCGCTCCGGGGAGCGGTCGATCTGCGTCTCGCTCGAGGCGTGGGACCTTGCGCCCGCTCCGGCGGATCGGCTCATGGCCGAGATGACGCTGGGGTACTGATAGAGCATGGGCGAGTCGTTCTTCGTGCGGATGTGGCCGCGGCTGGTGCGCAACGAGCCGGCGCAGGTGACCGAGCTGCGCCGGCGCAACCTGGCCGGGTTGTCGGGGCGGGTGCTGGAGGTGGGCGCGGGCACCGGCACGAACTTCGCGCTGTACCCACCGGAGGTGACGGCCGTGGTCGCGCTCGAGCCCGAGGCCGCGCTGCGGGCCGAGGCGGCGACGGTGGCGGACGAGCGCATCGAGGTGCGTCCCGAGCGGCTCGACGAGTACGCGCCGGCGGAGCCCTTCGACGCGGTGGTGTTCAGCCTGGTGCTGTGCTCACTGCCCGAACCCGCGGGCGCGGTCCGGCAGGTCCGTTCGCTCCTGCGCCCCGACGGTGAGCTCCGCTTCCTCGAGCACGTCGCCGCGCGCGGCGGGATGCTCGAGGGCCTGCAGAAGGCGGTGGACGCGACCACCCTGTGGCCGCGGGTGTTCGGGAACTGCCACGCCCACCGCGATGCCGTCGGGCTGATCAGCGGCGCGGGGTTCGCCGTGACCTCGGTGGAGGACCGGATGCTCGCGCCCGCGTGGGTGCCGATCCCGACGTCTCCGCTGGTGCTCGGTCGCGCGCACGGCTGAGGAGCAGGCGTGCGCCGGAGCCGGGCCGCACTCAGCTGCGGGCGGATTCGATCAATCGCATCATCGTCGCGGTCTCGTCGCCGTCCAGGTCCAGGAGCGGCGGCCGGGGCGAACCGGACGGGATTCCGGTGCGGGCGAGCCCGGCCTTCACGGTCGTCGGGAGGCCGCGCGCCACGATGAACTGCAGGAGCGGTTCGATCCGCGCGAACAGCGCTTCGGCGGCGGGCGCGTCGTCCGCGACGACGGCGGCGTGGAACGCGGCGATCTCCTCCGGGATCAGGCACGGTGCGGCGGTGCACCATCCCGCTGCACCGGCGCGGAAGGCCTCGAGCGCGAGCGGATTGCTGCCGTTGAAGAAGGGCAGGGTGCCGTCACTGAGCTCCCGCAGGCGGTGCATGCGCTCGATGTCGCCGGTGGACTCCTTGACCATCGTGATGTTCTCGACGTCGCGTACCAGTTCCCACAGCTGCTCCGGGGCGAGGTCGACACCCGCCGTCGCGGGGTTGTTGTAGACCATGACGGGGATCCCCACCGCCGCGGCGATGGCCTCGAAATGGCGCTGCACCTCGAGCGCGGTCAACCGCCAGTAGGACACGGGGAGCGCCATGATCGCGTCCGCTCCGAGCCCCTCGGCGATCCGCGCGCGGTGCACCGCACCGCCGGTCGTCAGGTCGGAGACGCCGACGACGGTCGGAGCTCGACCGGCGACATGGCCGATGGTGCTCGCAGCCGTCTCGGTCCACTCGGTCAGTTCCAGGTAGGCGGCCTCGCCGGTGCTGCCGAGCGGGGCGATGGCGGACGCGCCGCCGTCGAGCAACCGGTCGAGGATCGCGTGGAGTGCCGTGTGATCGATGCGGCCCGCTGCGGTGAACGGGGTGACGGGATAGGCGACGATGCCGTGGATACTCATCGGGTTCAGTCCTCTGTTCGGGGGTCAGACGGCGTCGGGGTGATTGCGGAGCGCGCGGCGCGCGTAGTACTGGAAGTTGGCTTCGCTGCGACGGGGGCTGACGGTCCAGTCGTGGGCCTCCTGCGCGAGCCGCGGTGGCAGCGGCTTGATCTCGCCGGCACTCATCGCCAGCAGCTGAAGCCGGGCGGCGCGCTCGATCAGGTGCGCGAGCGAGCACGCCTCCTCGATGGTCGCGCCCACCACGAGCTGCCCGTGGTGCGCCAGCAGGATCGCCCGCTTGTCACCGAGTGCGGCCGAGATGATCTCGCCCTCCTCGTTCCCCACCGGTACGCCCGGCCAGTCGGGGAGGAACGCGCAGTCGTCGTACAGGGGCGCGATGTCCATCTGCGAGACCTGGAGCGGCACCTCGAGCATCGACAGCGCGGCGATGTGCAGCGGGTGCGTGTGGATGATGCAGTTGACGTCCGGCCGGGCCCGGTAGATCCAGCTGTGGAAGCGGTTGGCGGGGTTCGCCATCCCCTCTCCTTCGAGGACGGTGAGGTCCTCGTCCACGAGCAGGAGATTGTCGCTGGTGATCTCGTCGAATCCGAGTCCGAGGCGCTGCGTCCAGAACGTCGCATCCGCCTCGCCGCGCGCCGAGATCTGGCCCGCCAGACCGGAGTTGTGCCCGTCGTCGAAGAGGGCGCGACAGGTCAGCGCCAGCTTCTCCCTGTCGCTCCACTCACGAACGGCGATCCGGGACTGCATCGCCGCGTGAGCCGTGTCCATCAGTTCCTGCTTGCCGAGCTTCATCGTTGACGCCATGACTGTTCCGCCCTTCCGAGGTGTTCCGTTCGACTGACGCCACCGTAGGACACTCGTGTCCTATCGTCAACTCGATTCCTATTCGTCACCTGTTGCCGAGCGTGTACCCTCCAAAGGGCCGTCGACAGAGAGGGGTGCCCGTGTCCGCCATGCTCCGAGCGCACCGCCTGAGCGCCGGAATGACGCTGGAGGTCCTCGCGGACCGGGTCGGCGTCACCAAGAGCTACCTGTCGAAGGTCGAGCGGGGGAAGAGCTCCCCCTCCATCGCGATCGCCCTGCGGATCGCCGAGACGCTGGGCGTCGACGCCGCCGACATCTTCGGCACCCCGGAGGCCGAGCGGCCGGGCACCGTCACCGTCGAGCGCGCCGCGCGCCGGATCGACCCGGCGTCCGCACCCCTGCCGATCCACGACCCGATCGCGGCGGTCCTGCCCGGCAAGCAGATGCACCCGTTCGTCGTTCATCCGAGCGCCACCGGCAGCGGTCCGGTGCACCACGAGGGGGACGAGCTGGTGTACGTCACCGAAGGGATCGTGAAGCTCACCGTCGACGACGAGGAGACCGTTCTGCACGTGGGTGATTCGGCGTACTTCGACGCCCGTCGACCCCACTGGCTCACCGCCGAGTCCGGCGGCTGCGCGACCGCACTGGTCGTCACGACGATCGGCTACCACCACCCGCGCTCGCACGAGGGGACCGAGGACGCATGACCATCGACACCACCGCACTCGGCCTCGACACCCGACTGACGCTGCTCGCCGCGGGACTGGTCTTCCTGTGGGCACTGGGGCTCGGGGTGTGGAAGTACCGCGGAATCATGACGTCCCCCGAGCACCAGGCACACGTGTACGTGGACATCGCGCACCGCGCGGCGCTGATGTACTCCTTCGCGCTCGCGCTGACGGCGGTCTTCGTGGAGCTGAGCGCGTGGCCGCAGTGGGTGAACCTGACGGCCTCCGCGGTCCTCGTCTTCTTCTTCGTCGCCGCCATCGCCAGTTACTGCTGGCACGGCGCGCGCCGCGACACCGACAACCAATTGGCCCCGCCCGCACCGGGAGTACGCGGTTTCATGGTGGCGCTCATCGTCGCCGAGATCGGCGCGTTCGCGGTTCTGCTCGTCGGCTTCGTCGCCGCCTGGTGACGACCGTCAGGCCGCCTGCCCGCAGGTGCACTGGCACTCGGTGAGGGTGCCGCCCGCGGCGGCGGTGTGCCGCCAGGCGGGGCTGCCCGGCACGAGCTCGGGCTCGGGCATCGGCGCCTCGTCCGACGGTGCAGGCTCGACCACTCCCCCGGCGGTGCGACGCCACAGGATCGGCGCGAGAACCGCTCCGGCAGTGGCGATTCCGGCCAGCAGTGCCCAGGCGGGGACGAGCCCGAAGCGGTTCGCACCCCACCCCGCGATCGGATAGGCGACGAGCCAGGCCAGGTGCGAGAGCGAGAACTGGGCGGCGAAGACGGCGGCCACGTCGCTCGGCGCGGCGGCCGCCCGCAGTACCTTGCCGGTGGGCGTGATCGCCAGCGCCGAGCCGGCGCCGCTCGCGAACCACACCACCGCGGTCAGCGCCCACGACGGAGTGTCGGCGGCGGCCATCGCCGTCGCCCCCGTTGCCGCGGCGGTGAGTAGCGCTGCGCCCGTGAGCATCACGGAGCGTTCGGTGAACCGATCCAGCAGCCGCGGCACGGCCAGCGCCACCAGTAGAGTCCCGCCGCCGGATGCGGCGAGCATCCAGGCGACCTGGGATTCGTTGCCGCCCAGCTGATCGCGGACGTAGTTCACGGTGTTGACCACCACGATCGAGCCGGCCGCCGCGACCGCGAAGTTCACCGCGAGCACGCCGCGCAGGCTCGGAGTGCGGGCGAAGAGCCTCACCCCGGAGAGGATCCGATCGGCGGGACCGCCCCCCGGCGCGCGGCGCGCGTCGGGCACCGTCGCCCTGAGTACGAGGAACGCGGAGACGACGAAACCGACTGCGGTGCCGACGAACAGGACGTCGAAATCGATGAGCAGCAGCGCGAGCGCCGCGACCACGGGGCTGACCAGGCTCTCCATCGTGTACGCGACCTGCGACGCGGACAGCGCGGTGGTGTACTCGCGCTCGTCGGTGATGATGTCGGGGATGACGGCCTGGAACGTGGGGGTGAACGCCGCCGACGCCGCTTGCAGGGTGCCGATCAACACGTAGATCTGCCACACCTCGGTGACGAAGGGCAACGCCAGCACGATGCCCGCGCGCACGAGGTCGAGGGCGACCAGGAAGGCCCGCCGCGGGAGCCGGTCGACGTACGCCGCGGCGAGCGGGGCGATCACGACGTACAGCACCATCTTGATCGTCAGGGCGGTGCCGAGCACGACGGCGGCCGAGGAGCCCGCGATCTCGTAGGCGAGCAGGCCCAGCGCGACGGTGGTCAGGCCCGTGCCAAGCAGCGCGACGATCTGCGCGCTGAACAGCATCCGGAAATCGCGGTGCGAGAAGGGACCCACGGTGGCTCCTGGTGATCGAGGCGGGATCAGTGGTGGGCGTGCCCGGCGTGCGGTGCGGCACCGTCGGCGACGAGGGTGAACTCCGCAGTGCGGACGGTGCCGCCGTGCTGGAAATCGAGGAACAGGCGGTACGTCCCGGCCGACGGGGCCATGGCGTGGAAGCGGATCTCCGGGCCGGCGGGGGTCGCCGGGTTCGACGGTCCGCCCTCTGGATGGACGTGCAGGTAGGCCAGATCGCCGGCGCGCAGCGCGACCAGGTGGCCGTAGGCCGCGAGGTAGGGCTCGAGGTCGGTGACGGGGGCACCGTCGCGGGTGACGGTGACGATCAGCTCGCCGCCCTGCCCCGGCACGAGCGCACCGTCGAGGGTGACCCGGTAGTCGTCGATCTCGGCGACGGCGCGGGGCGCGAGGAGGTCGACGGGACGGTACTCGCCCGGCACGGCGACGTCGGCGCCGAGCACCACGCCCGCCCCGAGCGCAGTGGGGACCACGTCCGCGAAGAACCGCCACACACCCGGGGCGAGATCCAGCTCGACCGACCACGTGCCGGCGGCGTCCATGACGGGGTGCACGTGCTGGAAGCCGCTGGTATCGCGCTGGACGGCGATGAAGTGCAGCTTCTTGTCGTGCTGCTCGTCGAAGGCCGTGACCGGCGCACCGTCGGGGCCGAGGATCGCGAACTCGACGCGGGTGCGGCCGGCATCGAGGATCGACAGGGCCGGGGTGATGCGATAGCCCTGCTCCGCGGTCTGCAGGCCCTGCGGGAATGCCGGTGCGGTGTGTGCGCTGTGGTCCATGACTCGCTCCTTCGACGTGCGTTCGCCGAACTGCGCTCGGCTGCCTCCGTGTGCCGGAGACACTGCCATATATACCCCCTAGGGGTATATATGGCAACCATTCGCTCGAGCCGAACGGCGAGCCGCATCACCCTCTCCCGAACCCTGGCGTGGCGCGATCTCGACGAGCCGACGGTTTCACGAGCAGAGGTCCAAACCTCATGCGTCCTGTCGCGGCACCTTGACGACTTCCGTGACGTCCCGGTGGAAGGTGTTCACCAGCGTGATCAGGCTGGACACGAATCCGTTCTCAGTGGCGGACCGCTTAGACCCCATCGACGCCTCGGCAGTGATGGTGAACTCGCGAATATCTCTACCTCCCTGAGGGAGTAGCACCGTCGGATCGTCGCGTACCGTCTCCAGCAGCGCCGAAGTAACTTCCGTTCTACTACCGAAATGGTGGGCGGCAATCCGGAGGCGCGGTGGTGCGGCACTCAGTTGTCGGATCAGCCAATTGACCTTTGTGCTCGTCCGGCCTGACCGTGGGGCAACGACGCTCTGCGAACAACCGATACGCAGCCGGGCCAGGTTGGCGTTGATAATCAGGGGAGCAGTTGCTCCGCTGATTTTCAGCGACCCGAAGACTTCGCCCGAGTCGGCCAACTGCTTGGCGCGGCTCACAGAATCACCCGTGGCGCGCGGGATCTGCGCAACGACAGTTCGGCCTGTGAGCGAGGTCAGCTGCATTGCTGCATGGCACGTGAGGTGATCGAACCTGGAGCAGATCTCCGACGTCGCTACGTCGGTCGCCGCGAGCGTGCCGTCCGCGATTCCGTCCCGAACCTTGACCCAATGCCGCCCCATATCACCGAATGACCACATACCCGACTGCTGATCGGCCGCATAGAGCAGCAGCTCCTCGAGAAGTCGTTGCTGCACGCGGTCACCCGTCTCGGACGCGTACTGCAGGGCAGCCTCGGTCACGATGGCCTCCCATGACAAATGAAAGACGCTGACCGACTTCGGTGGCCGGGATTCGAGGCGGAAGGGCAACTCGCTCGAACTGACAGTGAGATCACAACTGATCGTGACGACCGCGTCGTACCCCTTCGCACGAGCCAGCTTGATGTAGCTCTCAACCTGATCGTTCCCCAGTGATCCCTTAGCAGTCTTCACCTCAACCAGCGCCGTCCATTCCTTCGCGCCCCGAGTGACCCGAATCACCCCGTCCGGACGGTAGTCGTGGCCGGCGAGCGAGAACGCGACCTCAGAGAACGTCTCGACTCTTCCCCGGGGCGCGCCCAGCAGACCGACGATCCTCCGACCGAAATCCGGGACCACCGACATCACCGACAGCAGAACTGATGTCGTTCGGCCCTCTTGCTCAGCCGAGCTCCGAATACCGACCGTGGGAAACAAGCGCGCCCTCTGCCAAAGCTCCGCATGCACAGCGGAGGGGAGTCCGGGACTGAGCCGCTCCTTCCAGTCCGCCGGGATCTTTGCGACGGGTTTACGCCGCCGAGCCAACGCGACCGCAGCATCGGCTCGTGCCGGCACTTCCTCCGCGGCTTCCCGACCGCGCTCGTTCTCAACCACTGAGACCTCGTCGCCCATTCCTCTGTCCTCGGCGTCATCGACGTCGATTCCGAACTCAGTGACCAGCCCGCTGAGGCCGGCGCTGTATCCCTGGCCGACAGCTCGGATTTTCCAATCCGAGTCGCGCCGGTATATCTCGCCGAAAACCAGGGCCCGTTCGTCGGACAACCCACTCAACTCGCTGGTGATTCTCACGTCATCTCGATCCCCCGGTGCCGAAACCGCCATACGAACCGTGTCGGCAGCTCCGAACGTCGCGCTCGAGTCCGCCTCCGAATCGATACTTGCGGCCACGAGCACTCGATCCACAGACTCTGGTAGCCCCGCCAGATCGACTTCGACAGCGATCATGGTCGTGTCCCCATCGTCCGACGATGATGTTTCCGTGAGGCGAACGGCACCGTCCGCACCGGACGGTTGGTTGTAGAACACCAGGTCGTCGTTCGACCGAACCTTTCCTCCGGCGCCGAGGATGAGAACGCTGACGTCAGTAGGAATCACGCGCGAATCGGAAGCGATTCGAGCCTCGACCGCGACGACGACATGCGCGGACGAATCCCCGAATACTGCTTCGACTCCGACGTTTCCGCCCTTGGCGAGTACATACGGCTCGGACATTTCGTCAATCTATCGCCGATTGCGCAGCCATACCTTGACACTCGACGAAGAAGGTTGCGTTGCGGCGGTTTCCATCGGTCGTGAGGATCACTAGGCCGGACTCGGGCATGCGTGGCACGCATAGCCGCGTTGCGATGGATGAATCTCTCCGCGCACGAACGAAGCACTCTACGCACGCAGTCTCAGCACGACGCCCTGCACGCCCCACTCAGCCCACGGAACAAGTAAGGCCCCTGGCCAGTGTCTCCACTGATCAGGGGCCCTGCTGTCGTCTCAACCAACGAGTCGGGGTGGCGGGATTCGAACCCACGACCTCTTCGTCCCGAACGAAGCGCGCTACCAAGCTGCGCCACACCCCGTGACTGTTACAACCTGCACAAGGTTACTACAGCCACCGTCGGGCAGGAAATCGGCAGGTCAGGCCTGCACGGCCTCCGGCGCGACGACGGGTCCGAACTCGACCTCGCGGTCGCGCACGGGCGCGCCGACGAGGGTGAGCAGCGACGCCTCGGGGCGGCAGAAGGTGCGGAACGGCGCCCACGGCGACGTGCCGAGCCCGGCGCTGACGTGCAGCTTCATGTGCGCACCCCACGCGGAGGCGCCCTTGACCCGCGAGCGGTCCAGCCCGCAGTTGGTGATCAGCGCGCCGTACACCGGCAGGCACAGCTGGCCGCCGTGCGTGTGGCCGGCCAGCGCGAGGTCGTAGCCGTCGGTGGCGAACCGGTCGAGCACGCGGGGCTCCGGCGAGTGCGTGAGCGCGAGACGCAGATCGACGGACTCGTCGGCGCGGCCGGCGATCGTCTCGTACCGGTCCCGTTCGATGTGCGGATCGTCCACGCCGGCCACCTGGATGGTGACCCCGCCGACCTCGAGGCGGCGCCGCTGATGCGTGGCGTCGAGCCAGCCGCGCTCGGCGAACGCGGCCCGCAGATCCTGCCAGGGCAGCGGCTCGCCGTGCTTGCGCTCGTGGTCCTTGTCGAAGTACTTCGCGGGGTTCTTCGGCGTGGGACCGAAGTAGTCGTTGGAGCCGAAGACGAACAGGCCCGGCCGCGCGAGCAGCGGATCGAGCGTCTGCACGACCGACGGGACGGCGCGCGGGTGCGAGAGGTTATCGCCCGTGTTCACCACCAGATCGGGCTCGAGCGCCGCGAGTTCGTGCACCCAGGCCTGCTTGAGCCGCTGCCCGGGCGTCATGTGCAGGTCCGAGATGTGCAGGATCCGCAGCGTGGGCGTGCCCGGCGGAAGGATCGGCAGCGTGTGCTCGCGCAGCGTGAAGGCGTTGCGCTCGAACACGGTGGCGTAGGCGAGGGAGGCGACGCCCGCGCCCGCCAGGCCCGCTCCGGCACGCAGAAGAGGATGAACTGCCATTCCCCCAGGATACTCAGCAGCCGCTCCCCCGCACACCGCGTAAATTGGAGCCCATGTCAGAAGTGAAGGCCGCTATCCGCGACGACCTCAAGACCGCGATGAAGGCCAAGGACCAGCTGGTCACGGGCACGCTGCGGATGCTGCTCTCGGCGATCCAGAACGAGGAGACCTCCGGCACGGCGCACGCGCTGACCGACGACGAGTTCCTCAAGGTGGTCGCGCGCGAGGTCAAGAAGCGCGGCGAGGCCGCCGAGATCTTCGAGACCAACGGCCGCGACGAGCTGGCCGCCAAGGAGCGGGCCGAGGCCGAGGTCATGTCCCGCTACCTGCCGAAGCAGCTCGGCGACGAGGAGCTCGACGCCCTCGTCGACGCCGCGATCGCCGAGGTCACCGCCGAACTCGGCGAGGCCCCGACGGTGCGCCAGATGGGCCAGGTCATGAAGGTCGCCAACGCGAAGGCCGCAGGCGCCGCGGACGGCAAGCGGCTGTCCTCCGCCGTCAAGGCGAAGCTCGCCTAGTGGCGACGGTGCGCCGTCCCGGCGCGATGTGGCTGTGGGTGCTGGTCTCGCTCGCGGCGGGCGCGGGAGCGATCGCGCTGTACGTGACCGCGATCATCCAGTGCTCGGCGCTGCTCGGCACCACCGGCTACCCGGGGAACTTCCCCGCCTCGCCGCTGGGCGTGCGCACCATCACCATCCTCATCATCGCGATCGCGGGGCTGGTGGCCGTCGCAGCGATGGCCTTCACCGGGCTGTTCGCCCTGTTCGGGCAGCGCTGGGCGACTGCGCTCTACGGTCTCGCCGTGTTCGTGGGCTTCCTGCTGGCCGCGGCCTCGGTGCTGCTCGGCAACCCGCGCGGCTACACGGATCCGGTGAGCCGCTTCGGGATCGACCACAACGGCGCGCCGCTCGCCGGCCTGCCCATGTGGGGCGCCCTGATCGTCATGTTCCTGATGCTGTTCTCGCTGGTGCTCAGCCGGCCGGTGTACCGGTACGCGGTCGAGCGCAGCGCCGCGTGAACATCCTCGGTGCGTGTCGTCGACGACACGCCGAGGGCCGACCGCAGGAACGCACCGAGGCTCACAGCGCGCCGAGCGCGTAGCCGCCCCACACGGCAACGACGCTCGCACCGAGCGTGACCAGCCCGTAGACCGCGCCGTCCCGGTAGCGCTTGTCCCGCAGCAGGGTCAGGGTCTCGACGGTGGCGGTGCTGAAAGTCGTGTAGCCGCCGCACACCCCCGTGCCGAGCACCGCCAGCGCCGTCCCGCCGAGCCCTCCCCCGGCGACGGCCCCGGCCAGGAGCCCCAGCACGAACGAGCCGGACACGTTGATCAGCGCGGTGCCCCAGAACGACAGGCGGGCACGCAGCGCACCGTCGACGAGGTAGCGCAGGACGGCCCCGAGACCGCCCCCCAGGGCGACGAGCACGGTGGTCATCGCCGGACCACCGCCGCCCCGGCCAGAGCGGCGACGAGGCCGAGCAGCACCGTCGCACCGGCGTACAGGGCGCCGACGGCCGGGCTCGCGTCGTGGATGTCCAGCGCGAACGCGCTGTACGTGGTCAGGCCCCCGCAGAAGCCCGTGCCGAGCAGCAGCCGGACGAGGCGGTGCCGCTCGTCGTCGGGCCGTTGGGAGAGCGCCTCGACGATCCCGCCGAGGAGGAACGCGCCGGCCATGTTCACCGCGAAGGTGGCCCAGGCGAAGGGGCTGTGGGGCAGCCAGTGCCCCACCTCGGCGCGCACGAGGGTTCCGGCCGCGCCGCCGAGGAACACCAGTCCCAGGGCGGCGGGCCGCAGCAGCGTGCTCAGGGTCGGTCAGACCGCGGTGGTCAGATCGACGTCGATGTTGCCGCGCGTCGCGTTCGAGTACGGGCACAGCTGGTGCGCCTTGGCGACGAGGGCCTCCGCGTCGGCCTGGGCGAGGCCCGGCAGGGTGGCCTTGATGGCGGCGTTGATGCCGAAGCCGGACTCGGTCTTGCCGAAGCCGACGGTGACGTCGACGCTCGTGTCGTCCGGGACGTCGACCTTCTCGTTCCGGCCCACGGCGCGGATCGCGCCCAGGAAGCAGGCCGCGTAGCCGGCGGAGAACAGCTCCTCCGGGTTGGTGCCCTCGCCGTTGCCGCCCATCTCCTTCGGGGGCCGGGTGTCCAGGTCGATGCGGCCGGTGGCCGACTTCACGTGCCCGTCGCGACCGCCACCGGTGGCGGTCGAGGAGATGGTGTAGACGACGTCCAAGCTCATATCCGGCGCTCCTTCGCGTGAGGTGTCCGCCCTGTCGGGCGGCGTGCCCTTCCGACAGTAGTCCGCATCACAACCGGCCTCCGGCCGACGGGGTGGATCCGCCGATCAGCCCTGCGCACCGGCGGCGCAGTCGGGGCAGTAGCCCCAGAAGGTCACCTCGGCCTCGTCGATGACGAAGCCGTGGTCGTCGTCCACGGTGAGGCAGGGGGCGGCGCCGACGGTGCAGTCGATGTCGACGATCTTCGCGCACGACCGGCACACCAGGTGGTGGTGGTTGTCGGCGACGCGGGCCTCGTACCGGACGGCCGAGCCGGCGGGCTCGATGCGGCGCAGCAGCCCCTTCTCGGCGCACACGCGCAGCACGTCGTAGACGGTCTGCGTGGCGACGGTGCCCAGCCGCCCGCGCAGGTGCTCTGCCACGTCGTCGGCCGTGGCGTGCGGGTGACCGTCGAGGTAGCCGAGCGCGGCGACGCGGGGCGCGGTGATCCGCAGCCCCACGCCCCGCAGCCGCTCCTCAGCCGTGTCGACCTCGCTCATGCGAAATAGAGTACGCCCGACTTTGGAATGATTCCAGGGTCAATCACGAGGTGTGAGCAGCCCGCCGGTCCGCCCGCGCCACTCCCGCCGCCCCAGGTGGGGCGTCCCGAGGAACTCCTCGATCACGGGCGCCAGCACGTCGGCGCGCGTCACCAGGTCGACGTGCCCGCCCGAGTGGCGGCTCAGCGTGGCCCGCGGCATCAGCTTCTCGAAGATCCGGCCGTTGATCATCGGGATGATCGGATCGTCCTCGCCGAAGACCAGCAGCGTCTTCTGCCGGATCGCCGGCAGCGCGAAGATCGACGTCCACACCGAACCGGCGAGAAGCTGGTGCAGGTAGCCCATCTTCGAGCCCGCGTGCATCTGCTTGACGAAGAGCTGCCCCACGTCGTCGCCGTTGTCGCGCACCGAACCGCCGTAGAGCTCACCGGCGACCTGCGCCGCGTACTCGGGGTCCCGGAACCGGCGGGGCGTGACCATCTTGCGCAGCACCCGCGGATCGCCGGGCACCATGATCGCGCCGGTGCCGGTGGAGACCAGGATCAGGCGGCGGCAGCGCAGCGGGTTCTGGAAGGCGAACTGCTGCGCCAGCGCACCACCCCAGGACAGGCCCAGGATGTCGACGACGCCGATGTCGAGCTCGTCGAGCACCCGCCCCAGCACCCAGGCGAGGTACGGAAACCCGTAGGGCAGAATCGATGTGGGCGACTCCCCGGTGCCGGGCACGTCGAACCGGACCACCGGTCGCTGCGGATCGAGGGCGTCGACGAACGGGTCCAACACCTCGAGGCTCGCCCCGATCCCGTTGCACAGCACCAGCGGTACGCCGGTGCCGGGTCGGTAGCGCACCCGGATGCGCTGGCCGCCGGTGGCGATCAGCAGATCCTCCGGCTGATCCACCTCGACGTCCTTCGTCACGTCGTCGCTCATCGGTAGAGCACCACCGTCTCGGCGATACAGGCCGGGCGGTCGGCACCGTCGACCTCGTAGGTCAGGCGGATCACGGCCTCGATCCCGGCCGGCTTCTCCTGCGCCCCGGCCAGTTCCACGGCGGCGCGCACGCGCGAGCCGACGGGGACGGGTGCGGGGAAGCGCACCTTGTTGAGGCCGTAGTTGACGGCCGCCTGCAGGTTCTCGACGACGAGCGCCTCCGCGATGAACAGCGGCGCCAGCGAGAGGGTGAGATAGCCGTGGGCGATGGTGCGTCCGTACGGCCCGGCGGCCGCCTTCTCCTGATCGACGTGGATCCACTGGTGATCGCCCGTGGCGTCGGCGAAGAGGTTCACCCGGTCCTGGTCGATGGTCATCCACTCGGTGGTGCCGAGCGGCTGCCCGACGAGGCCGAGCAGATCCTGCGCGGTGGAGATCGTGGTGGTCATGCTCGTCCTCACTTCTCGTGAACATAGGTGCCGGGCGCGGGCGCCAGCGGCTCGTAACCGGGGGCGCCGAGCTGGGCCGGGGCGTCGACCTCGGCGCCGGCGCGCTCGGTCAGCCAGGCCAGGTGGTGCGGCCACCACGAACCGGCCTGCTTCTCGGCGCTCTCGAACCACTCCTCGGGCGTCTGATCCGGCTTGACCTGCGCGGTGCGGAACGACGACTTGGGGTTCCCGGGCGGGTTGACCAGGGCGGCGATGTGACCGGCGGTGGACAGGACGTAGGTGTTGTCCTTGCTGCCCAGCAGCGCGCCGCTGCGCTCGGTGGCCTGCCACGGGCAGATGTGATCGGAGAGCCCGCCGAGGACGTAGGCGTCGCACTCGACCTTCGAGAGGTCGACGGGCGTGCCCAGTATCGTCTGCTCGCCCGGCGTCACGAGGGTGTTGTTCACGCCCATCGTCACCATGTCCTTGTGCAGGCTCGCCGCCATCCGCGTGGTGTCGGCGTTCCAGAACAGCACGTCGAACGGCGCCGGGGAGCGACCCTGGATGTAGTTGTTCACCCAGTAGCGCCACACCAGGTCGGTCGGGCGCAGCCAGGCGAACATCTCGGCCATGGCGGCACCGTCGAGGTAGCCCTTGCCGGCCGAGCTCCGGATCGCCGCCTCGGCGCCGCGCTCGCTGGCGATCGCCGACCCCAGGCCCGCGTGGCTCTGATCGAGCACGGTGACGCCGAGCGTGATCGAGGAGATCCGGTCACCGCGGCCCGTGGCGAACAGGTGCGCGAGCAGCATCGAGGTGATGATGCCGCCGGAGCAGGTGGCGAACAGGTTCGCCTTGTCGGCGCCCGTGATCACCTCGAGCGCGTCGAGCGCCTCGATGATGGCGGCGCCGTACTCGTCGAAGCCCCAATCACGGTGCCGCGCCTGCGGATTGCGCCACGAGATCGCGAACACCTGGTGCCCGCCCTTGAGGTAGTACTCGATCAGGCTGCGTCCCGGCGCCAGGTCCATGATGTAGAACTTGTTGATCACCGGCGGGATGAGCAGCAGCGGGATCTCGTGCACCTGCTTGGTCTGCGGGGCGTAGTGGATCAGCTCGAACATCCGGGTGCGCAGCACGACGGTGCCCTTGGTCGTCGCGAGCGTCTCGCCCACCACGTACGCGTCCGGGTCGATCATCGACGGGATCCGCGGGGTGCTCGACATGTCGCGGGCGAAGTTCTTCGCACCGCGCAGCGCCGACAGGCCGCCGGTGTCGATGAGCGCCTTCCAGCCCAGCGGATTGAGCACGGGGCTGTTGGTCGGCGAGAGGCCCTCGATCAGGTTGTCGAGGACGAACCGCATCTTCTCGCCGTCCTTCCAATCGAGATCGGCGTCGACGTAGAGCTGCTCGGCGGTCTCGGACGCGGCGAGGTAGGCCTGCTCGACCCGGCGCAGCAACGGGTTCTGCGTCCAGGCGGGATCGGAGAAGCGGAAGTCGCCCTTCTTCGGCGCCCGCTGGCTCTTCCCCGCAGCGATCAGCCCCAACTCCTTGGCCAGGCCCGCGCCGCGCTCGGCGAGGGTGACGGGCTGGCCGGCGAGGGAGAGCGCGAATCGGGCCCACGCGGCGTTCGGGACCATGCGGGAGGCGAAGGACTTCGTCGAGTTGACGAGCAGCAGGTCGAGCGGAGCGCCCACTTCGACCTCGGGAGCCTGGTTGGAATCGGTGGTCATGGCAGTGCCTCGATCTCTCGTGCGAAGTGGGTGGTCAGGCGGTGTACTCGGACGGAACGGCGATGTCGCGCTTCTGGACCTTGCCGGTGGCGCCCTTGGGCAACTCCGTCAGCAGCCAGACGTGGCGCGGGTATTTGTAGGAGGCCACGCGCTCCTTGACGAACTCGCGCACGGCCTCCGCCGTGAGGGTGCTGCCGGGCTTGAGCGCGACGGCCGCGCCCACCTCCTCGCCGAGCGAGGCGTGCGGGATGCCCACGACCGCGGCCTCGGCGATCTCCGGGTGGCTGTAGAGCACCTCTTCGAGTTCGCGCGGGTAGACGTTGAGCCCGCCGCGGATGATCATCTCCTTCTTGCGGTCGACGATCGAGAAGAAGCCCTCCTCGTCGACGATGCCGATGTCGCCCGTGGCGAACCAACCGTCGGCGTCGATCGCGGCGGCCGTCGCGTCGGGCAGGTTCCAGTAGCCCTTCATCACGTTGTGGCCGCGCACCTGCACCTCCCCGCGCTCGCCCTGCGGGACCTCCTTGCCGGCGTCGTCGACGACCCGCATCTCGACGCCCTCGATCGGGGTGCCGATGGAACCCGCCTTGCGCGGCCGGTCCGGGTGGTTGAACGAGGCGACGGGCGAGGTCTCCGACAGGCCGTAGCCCTCGAGGACGATGGCGCCGAAGGCCTGCTCGAAGTCCGCGATCACCTGCAGCGGCAGAGCCGCGCCACCGGACGCGCACACCCGCAGCGACGAGACGTCGTCGCCGGGCTGCAGGGCCGCCACCATCGCCGCGTACATCGTGGGGACGCCGAGGAAGATGCTCACGCGATCGCGCCCGATCACCTCGATCGCCTTGCGCGGGTCGAACCGCGGGATCAGGGTGAGCGTCGCGCCGAAGCGGACGGCCGCGTTCAGTCCGCAGGTCAGGCCGAAGACGTGGAACAGCGGCAGGCACCCCATGACCACGTCGTCGTTGGTCAGCGCGAACAGGGTGCGGCCGGCGATCTCGCAGTTGCGGCCGAGGCTCTCGTGCGTGAGCTCGGCGCCCTTGGGCTTGCCGGTGGTGCCGGAGGTGTGCAGGATGACCGCCGTGTCCCACGGGTCCCGCGGCTCGACGGTGGCGTTCGGCTGCTGGTTCGCGAGCAGCGCGACGAGCGCGGCGTCGTCACCGAAGTGGCACGCCGCCCCGGCCGCCGTGGCACCGGCCTCGGCGTCCTCGGCGAAGACGGGCGTGGCGAAGAGCGCCTTGGCCGAGGTGTTGGCGAGGTAGTACTCGACCTCCGCCGCCTTGAGCAGCGGGTTCATCGGGACCGCGATCGCGCCGCGGCGCATGAGGCCGTAGAAGACGATGGCGAACGCCGGCGTGTTCGGGAGCATGATGCCGACCCGGTCGCCGGGCCCGATGCCCTGCTCGGCGAGGTACCCGGCGAAGCGCGCGGAGGCATCGTCGAACTCCGCGTAGGTGAAGCGCAGGTCGTCGCACACCAGGGCGACGGTGTCCGCGTGCGCAGCGGCGGCGGAGGTCAGGTTCTCGGCGAGATTCGTCATCGGAGTCCTTCTGGCGGGTGTCGGATTCGTCCTCTACAGAGTGACCCTCGCCACCCTGTCCGGTCGATGGTGACGCAAACACCATTCCGCCCGCTGCGGTGTGACGAAACACAATCACCACAGCTTGGTCTTGCAGCGTGATCGCTAGACGGATTTGCCAGTGTCCATGTGCAGGCGGACCCGGGCGTCCACCTCGAACGCGAGACACAGTTCGGCGACCTCCCGCGGCGAGCCGGTGGAGCGCCCGGTGAGGTGTTCGATGCGCCGCAGCCGATGACGGACCGTGTTCGGATGCACGTACAGCGCGGCGGCCGCGTCCTTGACGTTGCCGTCGTAGGCGACCCATGCCCGGAAGGTCGCGAAGAGCGGGTCCCGGTCGTCCTCGGGCAGCTCGTAGAGCCCGTGCAGCACGCCCCGCGCCAGCTCGACGGTCGTCTCGGGCGCGGCGATCGCCGCGGTGCCGAGCACCGAACCGTCGAACACCGACACCCCCGTCCCCGGCCCGACGAGCTCGCGCCGGGCGAAGGTGAGCCCCTGCGGGGTGTCCCGCAGCTCCCCGAACGGAGCGCTCACGCCGACGCGGGCGACGGCGATCCTGCGCAGTAGATCGATCACGGCGGCCCGCACGGCAGGCGTCGGGGCGTGGATGATCCCGATCTGCTGATCGGGCAGCAGCCGCCACGCGGAGTAGGCGTCGATCGCGCGCAGCCGGTCGGCGATGCCCGGGAGCGGGGCGCGGCCCACCTCCACCGTCGCCGCGGCCACCGCGAGGTACGGCCCGGTGGTCGGCAGGCGGAGCAGCGTGGCGATCTCCCAGAGGCTCTGATCGCTCGGAATCCTTCCCTGCAGAAGATATTCGGCGAGAGCGGCCCGCTCCGCTGCGTCGTCGAGCGCCTGCTCGGTGGTGCGGTCGCGGTGCGCCCCGGCCATGGCGTCGACGAACTGGTCCTGCGCCTCCCACATGTGCTGGGTCGCCGAGAGCAGCGCCCGACGGCTGAGCGCCGGGCGGTCCGCGGCGAGGGCGTGCACCTCCTGCCACACCCGGTGCACGCCGATGCGATAGGCGTGCATCACCGCCGCCAGCGGCACGCCCAGCTCCGCCCGGGTGCGGCCCGTCGCGGCCGCGGGCGCGGTGTCGAAGCGCGTGTCCGTGAGCGCCCGCACCATGTAGCTCAGGTTGTCGCGCACCGCGTCCGTGACCATCGCCGTGGAGACGGTCGTGGCGTCGGCGTAGAACGGGACCTGCTCGCGGATCGCCGCCACCACGGATGCGGTGATCGCCTCCATCCGCTCGGTCAGCGCATCGCGGATCTCCGCGATCTCGGTGTCCACGGCGTCCTCCACACCTGCCGATTGTGCTGCTTCCCACCGCCGCGCGTGCCCGAATCGGCTGGCTAGACTCCGCGCATGGACCTCATCCGGCACCTGCGCTTCTTCGTCGCGGTCGCCGAGGAACAGCACTTCGGCCGCGCCGCGGACCGGCTCGGCATCACCCAGCCCCCGGTCTCGGCGGGACTGCGGCGACTCGAGGAGACGCTCGGCGTCACCCTCATCGACCGGAGCCGACGGGGCGCCGATCTCACCCCCGCCGGCCGCGAGCTGCTCCCCCGCGCCCGCGTGATGGTCCGCGACGCCGACCGCTTCGTCGCCGAGGCGGCGCGGCTCGGCGCGGGGACCGGGCAGCGCCGCATCGCACTGTGCGACGCGCTGGGCTCCGCGGTGGCCGCGGCCTGCGCAGCCGCCCTGTCCACGGACGACGACGGTGCGCCGCTGACGCTGTCCGCGGGAGCCTCGCCGCAGCTGGCGCGGGCGGTCGCGGAGGACCTGCTGGACGCGGCGGTCGTCGAGCACCCCGTCCTCGCGCACGGCGCCCCCTCGGGACCGGTGATCGCGCTGCCGCGGGACTTCCTGGTGCCCGCGGGTTTCCGCTCGCCGCGGCTGCGCGACCTCTCCGCCCTGGCGGTCGCGCTGCCACCCCGCGCGGCGAATCCGCCTGCGGCCGATCTGCTGTTGGACCGGCTCACGGCGCGCGGGATCACCTCGGCGGTCCTGATCGCCGAGACGGAGTCCGCCGCACACGCCGCCGTCGCCGCCGGACTGGCCTTCACGCCCGTGACGGCGGGCACCGCGGTCCCGGACGGGACGGCGCGCCGCCCGGCGACGGACTTCCCCCTGCGGGTCACGGTGCTCGGCCGCCGCGATCACCCGGACACGGCCCGGCTCGAATCGGTGCTGTGGCGGCTGAGCCGATGACCGCCGCCGCGCGGATCGACGGCGTCTTCGCCGACGCGGGGTGCAACGGCTGGCTGCACGCGCGGGTGATCGGCCACCCGGCGGCGCTGTCGGTGGGCGGCGAGCAGCCGGTGGTGCCCGCGTCGGTCTACAAGGTGGTGCTGCTCGTCGCCGCGGCGCGGGCCATCGACGCGGGCCGTCTGGACCCGCGGGCACGGGTCAGCGTCGACCCGGCCTGCGCCACGCCCGGGCCCACCGGGATCGCGGCGCTGACGGACCCGGTCGAGATGAGTGTGCGCGACCTGCTGCGCTCGATGATCGCCGTCTCCGACAACGCGGCCGCGGGCGAGCTGATGCGCCTGGTCGGGCTCGACGCGGTCCAGGAGAGCGCCCGCACGCTCGGGCTCTCCGGCACCAGGATCGTCGGCGGCGACGCCGAGATCCACGCCGCGATGATGGCCGAGACCGACACCCGCACCGTCGCCGAGGCCTTCGCCGCGCTCGCCGACGACGACCTCGCGCGACCGGTGCACGCCTACGACCCGTCGTTCGGGAGCGCGACCACGGCCGCGGACATGACGGCGCTGCTCGCGGCGATCTGGACCGACACGGCGGCCTCGCCCGCGCAGTGCGCGTTCGCGCGCTCCGCGCTCGGCGGCCAGGTGTTCCGGCACCGGGTCGCGTCCGGGTTCGGATCGGCACCGTCGATCGCGGGGAAGACGGGCACGCTGGGCGCGCTGCGCAACGAGGTCTCGGTGGTCACCTATCCCGGCGAGCACCCGGTGGCGGTGGCCGTCTTCACGCACGCCGCGCGCAACGATCCGAGCCTGCCGCGGGTCGACGCGGCGATCGGGACGGTGGCGGCGATCGCGGTCGACGCTCTGCGCATCCCCATTGACCAGGAACGATAGCGAATCGCTATCGCCGACGCCGGTTTCGCACTTTGGCGAGTATCGCGCCGCGCGGGTTGACTGGAGCCATGCGCCCCCACCTGAACCGGCCCGCTCGCTCCACCGCCGGCGCGGTCCTCGTGATCGCCGCGCTCGCGGGTTCGCTCGTCGCCTGCTCGGAGGACGACGTGGTCACCAAGTTCGCCGCCGCCCTGTCCGCGCGCGACGCCGGCGACGCCGCGGCGCTCACCTCCGACCCGGATTCCGCCGCGCAGGCGCTGCAGGCGACGTTCGACGGCATGGGCGCGGCCACACCGACGGTGACCGCCGGCAAGGACGGCGAGGACCGCACGCTGAGCTGGTCGTGGGCGCTCCCGCGCAAGCACGGGGTGCGGTTCACGACGCGGGTCGCCGCCGGTGGCGGGAAGGTCACGTGGGAACCCACGCTGGTGCACCCGGACGCCCGGAGCGCGGGCGCCCGCCTGCTCTACGCCGACGAGAAGCCGTACACCACACCGGTCGTGGACCGGAAGAACGCACCGCTGATGACCTGGCAGACGGTCACCGTCGTGAATCTGGACCCGTCGAAGGCGGCCTCCGCCGCGGATGCCCTGGCGACCCGGCTCACCGCCGCCGACCCGACGGTGACCGCCGCCGGTCTCCGGAAGACGGTCGAGGGCAAGGACTCCCCCACCGCGGTCATCTCGCTGCGCGCCGCCGACGCCAAGAAGGTCGGCGCACTCACCGGGATCGACGGGGTGAGCGTGCGCGAGGAGGGCCGCCTGCTCACCGCGGCGCAGGCGTACCGCTCGCCCGTCGTCGCCGGCCTCGAGGAGCGGTGGCGCCGGGACGTCGACGCAGCCGCCGGATCGTCGGTCACCGTCGTCGACGGGGACGGCAAGCCGATCCGGCTCGTCGACTCCTTCCCCGCGGCGCCGGTGCGCCCCGTGCGGACCACCCTCGACGCGGGCCTGCAGCGCGCCGCGAACGCCGCCGTCGCGGGCGAGAAGCGCGCGACGATGCTCGTCGCGATCCGGCCGTCGACGGGCGGCATCCTCGCCGCCGCCCAGAACGCCGCCGCGGACAAGCAGGGCCCCGTCGCCCTGACGGGGCTGTACGCGCCCGGCTCGACCTTCAAGACCATCACCACGGCCGCCGCGCTGGATGCGGAGATCACCACGCCCGACGCGCAGCTCGCCTGCCCCGGTCGCGCGACCTTCGGCGACCGCACGATCCCCAACGAGAACGAATTCGCTCTCGGCACAGTGCCGTTGCACACGGCGTTCGCGAAGTCCTGCAACACCACGATGGCGGGCCTGGGCACCGAGCTCGACGACAACGCCCTCACCGACACGGCGAAGCGGTTCGGGCTGGGCGTGGACTTCACCCTGCCCGGCGTCACGACGGTGACCGGCTCCGTGCCCGCCGCCCGCACCCCGGCCGAGCGCGTGGAGGAGTCGATCGGCCAGGGCCGGGTCACCGCCTCACCCTTCGGCCTCGCCGTGGTGGAGGCCTCCCTCGCCGCCGGCACCACGGTCCGCCCCGCGCTGTTCGACGGTGAGCCCGCCCGCGCCGACGCGCCACCCCAGCGGATCGACCCCGGCGTGGCCGAGGCGCTGCGCACCGCGATGCGCGAGACGGTCACCTCGGGCACCGCGACCGCGCTGCGCGACATCGAGGGACTCGGCGGCAAGACCGGGACCGCCGAGTTCGGCGACAACACCCACGCGCACGGCTGGTTCGCCGGCATCGTCGGCGATCTCGCCTTCGCCACCCTCGTGGTCTCCGGCGAGAGCTCCGGCCCGGCGGTGACCGTGAGCGGCGCGTTCCTCCGCGGCGCGGGCGGCGATCTGCCCTGACCGGCTGTGCGATGCCACCGAACATTGATACCCTGAAGGAGAAATTCACCAAGAAGGGGAATCGCATGTCGCACCGTCGTCCCGTCCGCCGCGCGCTGGCCGCCGGTCTCGCCACGTTCGGCGTGGCCTCCCTGCTCGCGGTCTCGCCGATCGCCGTGGGCACCGCGAACGCGCTCGAGCCGTGCCCGCCCGGCCAGACCCCGTTCTGGAACGGCAAGAACTGCGCGATGCAGCTGTGCACGCCGCCCTACAACCCGACGTTCCCGCCGTGCACCATGCCTGCGCCCACCGCGCCACCGGCACCCATCGCGACCGCGCCCGGCGCGCCCGGCGCGATCCCGGGGCAGCCGTTCTGAGCGGGTACCGCCCCGCTCCACTGCACCACCCCTGATCTGCGGATATTCCGCCGCGGAACGCCCGCTGCGGCGGTAGTGTTCGGCTCGTGCCCCGCTCCGAGCGCCCCGTGACCACGCCCCGTCGCGCCGTCCCGGGCGTGGTGGCGCTCCTGCTGCTCGCGGCGCTCGCCCGGGGTGCGATCGCGACCGCGAACCCACCGCAGCCGGAACCCTCCTCGGCGCCGGCGGGGACGTTCAGCGCCGAGCGCGCGCGGATCCATCAGGAGCGGGTCAGCACCCGACCCCACCCCACGGGCTCGCCCGCGGCGGCGGAGGTCCGGCGCTACATCCTCGACGAGCTCTCCGCCGCTGGGATCGACACCCGGGTGCAGGACGCCGTCGGATCCACCGATGCCCTCGGAGCCGTCTCGCTCGCGCGGGTGCAGAACGTGATCGCCCGCCTGCCCGGGGCCGGATCATCCGGAACGTTGTTCCTGGTGGCGCACTACGATTCCGCGACGATCTCGCACGGCGCGGGCGACGACGGCGCCGGGGTCGCGACCCTGCTGGAGACTGCGCGGGCGCTGCGGTCCGGTCCTGCACCCCGTAACGACGTGGTGCTGGTGTTCACGGACGCCGAGGAGGCGTGTCTGTGCGGCGCGGAGGCCTTCGTGTCCCAGGACCCGGCCGCCGCGGCCGGCGGGGTGGTCCTCAACTTCGAGTCCCGCGGATCGTCCGGGCCGGCGATCATGTTCGAGACCAGCCGGGGCAACGGCGATCTCGTCGCCGCGTACGCGCGCGCCGCGCCGCGTCCCGTGGCCACCAGCTTCGCGGTGGAGGTCTACCGCCTGCTGCCGAACGACACCGACTTCTCGCCGTTCCGCGACGCGGGGCGCTTCGGCGGGCTCAACACCGCCTACATCGACGGTTCCGCCGCCTACCACCAGCCGCAGGACGACGTCGCCCACCAATCGATCTCGTCGCTACAGCACCTGGGCACCAACGCCCTGGCGATGACGCGCGCTCTCGCGGACGCGGACATCGCGACCCTGGCGCGCCCGTCGGGAACCGATGCCACCTACTTCCCGATCCTGGGGCGGATGATCCGCTATCCCGGCGGATTCGTCTGGCCGATCGCACTTCTCGCGCTGCTCGTGGTGGCGGTCGCGGCCGTGCTCCTCCGGCGCGCCGGCACCCGCGCGCCGCGCCTGCTCGGCGCGATCGCCTGGGGCGCCGTCCCCCTGCTCGGCGCCGCCGGGACCTCGCTGCTGCTCTGGCGGGGCCTGCTCCTGTTGCGCCCGGAGTACGGGCAGTTCGCCGATCCATGGGCGCCCGGGTGGTTCCGACTGGCCGTCGTGGCGCTGGCGTTCACCACCGTCTTGGCGTGGCTCACCCTGCTGCGCAGGAGATTCGATGCCGCGGCGCTCTCCGTGGGCGCGCTGTTCTGGCTCGCCGTGCTCGGCGTCGTCCTCGCGGCCCTCGTGCCGGGCGGCTCGTACCTCGCGGCGGTGCCCGCCCTCTGCGGCGCGCTCGCCGTGATCGCGGGGGTCCGCACCCGGTGGGCGCTGCCGGCGCAGTTCGTGGCCGGTGCCGCCACCGTCGTCGTCCTCGCGCCCACGATCGCGATCTTCTTCCCCGCCACCGGCCTCCGGCTCGCCGCACCGGCGGCGCTGTTCACCGCCGTCATCGCCGTGACGCTGCTGCCGGTGCTGGACCTGCTCCTCCCCGCGCCGGCGGACGGCCGCCGACGCGGGCGCAGCGCGGCCCCGGCGCTGGTGGCCGTCCTGGTGGCGACGGTGGCGATCGGCGCCGGGCTGGCGGCGAACCGGCCGTCCACGGCGCACCCGGTGCCCGTCGCGATGCGGTACGCGCTCGACGCCGATACCGGAAAGGCGTACTGGGTGCGGCCCGGTGGCGATCCGACGGGGTGGTCCGATGCTCTCGTGACGCGGCGCGAGGATCTGACGACGACGTTCCCGATGCTCCGCGGCCGGGGAGCCGGCACGGCCACCGTCGGAGATGCGCGGCCCGCTCCGCTCGCGCCGGCCGAGGTCCGGCTGGTCGGCGCGAGCGTCGAGCGGGGCGATCGACAGCTGCGACTGCGCATCACCTCCGCACGCGGCGCCCGGGTCCTGCAGCTCACCCAGCAGCAGGGCAGGGTGCTCACCGCGACCGCGCGGGGGCGCGAGGTCCCGATCGGCGACCGCTTCGAACTGCGTTTCCACGCGCTGCCCGCAGAGGGCCTCGACCTGGACCTGCGGGTGCAGGGCACCGGACCGCTCCGCCTGCGGGTCGAGGACGCGAGCGACGGGCTCGACTCCCTGCCCGGCTTCGTTCCCCGCCCCGAGGGCGTCAGCGCGCTGGGCGGCCACACCGCGGAGACGACGATCGTCGCCCGCACCGTGACGCTCTGACGGGCGCACGCCGTCCTGCCCTACGATCGACGCGTGTTCGTCAAGGTGTGTGGGCTGCGGACCCCGGATACCGTCGACGCGGCGGTCGAGGCCGGCGCCGACGCCGTGGGCTTCGTCTTCGCCCCGGGCAGCGTCCGGCTGATCGCCCCCGCCGCGGCGGCCGCGCTGGTCGCCCGCGTCCCCGACGGGGTGGAGACGGTCGGGGTGTTCCGCGGCCAGCCGATCGACGAGGTGCTGCGCCTGGCCCGCGCGGCCGGTGTCGGCACGATCCAGCTGCACGGCGACGAACCCGCCGAGCACTTCGCGCGCGCCGCCGCCGCGGGCCTGCGCACGATCCGCGCGATCTCCGCCGCCCGGTACACGGCGTCCGGTCACGCGGGCGACGAGCGCCTGCTCATCGATGCGACGGTGCCCGGCTCCGGCGCGACGTTCGACCCGGCCGAGCTGCCGGTGCCGCCGACCGTCGACTGGTTGCTCGCCGGTGGCCTGCGCCCCGACAACGTGGCCGCGCTGATCGCCGCCTTCGGACCGTCGGGAGTGGACGTCTCCAGCGGTGTCGAGTCGTCGCCCGGAGTCAAGGATCCCGCACTGATCCGCTCGTTCGTCGCCGCCGCCCGCCCCTGACCTGCCGGTTCCCGGCTCGGCCCCGATTCCTACGGGGAGTAGTATTCCGGCTGTGTTCCGCCCAGCCCGCCCCGAAGCCACGGCCCGTGGCGTCGCGGTGGGCGCGGTCTCGTTCGCCGCGAGCCTGACGGCGCACGCCCTCGCCATGCGCGGCCCCGCGATGGCGGGGCACGCGATGCCCGCGAACGCGGCGGCCGGACAAGCCATGCCGGGGCACACCATGCCCGGACATGCCATGAGCGGGCACGAGATGCCCGGTCACGCGATGAGCGGGCACGCGATGAACGGGCACGACATGGGCGCGTCCGCGATGCCCGCGCTCCCGGCGATGGACATGCCCGCCGCGGCACCGTCGGTCCCGCTGAGCGCCGTGCTGCTCCTGGCCGCCGTGTGTGCCCTCCTCGCCGCGCTCGCCTCCCGCCCCCGGTCGACGGGGCCGCGCGGGGTCGCCGCGCTGCTCGTCGCCGGGCAGGGCGCGGGCCACCTCGCGCTGGGCCTGACGATGGGGCATCTCGCGATGAGCCCCGCCATGGCGACCGCGCACATCGTGGCGGCGCTCGTCGCCGGCGTCGTGATCGCGGGCGCGGAGCACGCGCTGCGCGTGGCGCTGGCCACGCTCGTCCCCCTGAGCCCGACCTGGCGGGAGCGACGGCGCACCGTCGTCGCGCCGGTCTGGACCTTCCGCGCCGTGCCGCTGCCCGTGCTCGCCCGGCACGGGGCGCTGCGCGCGCCGCCCTGCTGACACCCACACTCTTCTCCCCGCCCGGATCGGCCCCGCGCCGCCCGGGCTCCCTGCGCGTACGCGCACTTTCCCGTGAGGTGTCCTCATGTCTGTAACCGAATCGGCGGCCGAGAACGCGCCGCCGACCCAGTACCCACCCGCCGACGGTCCCCCGGCCCGCCCCGGGTGGCGCGCCGCGATCCTGCGGCTGCACTTCTACGCGGGCCTGCTCGTGGGCCCGTTCCTCCTCATCGCGGCGATCAGCGGCGGCCTGTACGCCGCCGCGCCCACCGTCGAGAAGTTCGTCTACGCCGACCAGATCGAGGCCCGCACCGACGGCCCCGCCCTGCCGTTGGCGGAGCAGGTCGCCGCGGCGCAGGCCGCCCGGCCCGACCTGCCGCTCGCGGCGGTGCGGACCGGGGACGGACCCGGGCTCACCACCCGGGTGCTGTTCGACGATCCGTCGCTGGCCGCCGAGGGGCGCCAGCTCGCCGTCTACGTCGATCCGGCGTCGGCGCAGGTCCAGGGCTCGCTGCCCGTCTACGGCTCCGTCGAGGCGCTGCCGATCCGGTTCTGGATCGACCGGCTGCACGTCGATCTGCACCTCGGCGACGTCGGCCGGTTCTACAGCGAGCTGGCGGCGTCGTGGCTGTGGGTCGTCGCGCTCGGCGGCCTCTACCTGTGGTGGCGGCACCGTCGAGGCACCCAGCGGCAACGATCCGCCCCGCTCGCTGCGCTCTCGGCGGCGAAGCGGATGCTGGCCTACCCGCGTGCGGCCCGCGGCCGCGGCGGCCGGATGGGCCGGCACGCGGCGATGGGCACCTGGCTGCTCGTCGGCCTGCTGTTCTTCTCCGCGACGGGCCTGACCTGGTCGAAGTACGCCGGCGAGAACATCGGCCAGCTCCGGGCGGAACTGGGGTGGACCAAGCCCGCGCTGTCGACCTCACTCACCCCGGGCGGGGAGCACAGCGGTGGCGGCGAGCACGCCGATCACCAGATGCCGATGGCCGCGCCGACGGTCTCGCCGGAGGTCGCCGAGCAGACCCGTGCGCGGAACATCGCGGTGCTGGACCGGGCCGTCGCCGAGGCGGCGTCCCGCGGCGTCGACGGTGCCGTGCAGGTCTCGGTGCCGACGGACCCGAACGTCGCGATCACCGTCGCCCAGACCCGGCAGCCGTGGCGGATGGGCATCGACTCGGCCACCGTCGACCCGGCGACCGGGCAGGTGATCACGGTGCTCGCGTTCGCGTCGTGGCCGCTGCTGGCGAAGGCGACCGAGCTCCTGATCAACACGCACATGGGCTGGCAGTTCGGTCTGCTCAACCAGATCGCATTGGTGGCCTTCGCCGCCCTGCTGTGCGTGGTGATCGTGCGCGGCTACCTGATGTGGTGGCAACGTCGGCCGAAGCGGGGCGGGCTCCCGAAGCCGCCGGCGCGCGGTGCGATCCGGAAGGTCGAACCGTCGCACGCGATTCCGGCGATTCTGGGCGTCGCGTTCCTCGGTTGGTTCCTGCCCGTGTTCGGCGTTTCACTGCTCGCGTTCGTGGTCCTCGATCTTGCGATAGGCGTGGCTAAGAGGGGTAGGGCTAACCTAAGAAATAGCCCCTGACCTGCGCAAAGGGTCGCCTTGCCTGCGTTGCGCGGTGGCTGGAACGGTTCTAGAGTCGGTCCCATGAAGCTCACGGATGCACTCGAAGAGAAGTTCAACGATCAGATCACGCTCGAGTTCGAGGCCTCGCTGGTGTACCGCCAGCTCGCCATCGAGATGGAGATCCGTGATCTGCCGGGTATCGCGGCGTGGCTGCGGCACCAGGCCGACGAGGAGATCGTCCACGCCAACAAGTGGATCGATCACCTCTCGGACCGCGACAACCACCCGAAGATCGGCGCCTCGGCGGCCCCGAAGGTGGACGTGAAGACGGTTCTCGACGTCTTCGAGGTCGCGCTGGAGCACGAGCGTCGCGTGTCGGACTCGATCCGGGACCTGTACCGGGCCGCGAACGACGACATCGACTCCAAGAGCCTGATCCAGTGGTTCGTCAACGAGCAGGTCGAGGAGGAGGCCACGGTCAGCGAGATCGTCGGCCGCCTCAAGCTGATCGACGGTGACGGCCCCGGCCTCCTGCGCCTCGACGAGGAGCTCGGCTCGCGGCCGACGCGCACCACCGAGGCCTGATCGCAGACCACTATTGCAGCCCGGGAAACGGGGTCCTCCACGCGGAGGGCCCCGTTTTTCGTGCTCCAGCTCCCCGCCGCGCCCCACCCCGTCTTCGGCCCGTCCCTAGCGGGGCGGCCACCTCCCCAGGTCCATGGACGGAGGGAATGCACGACACGCGGCGGCGGAGCACGCCCCGCTAGGGAGGACGCCGGGGAGAGGGGGTCGACGATTCTGGCCGTGCGTGTTATTTTTTGACCGTGCGGCCAGAAAAGGAGATCGGCGGCCAACGCTCGTTCATCGAGGAGGCCCGCCGCCGGCAGATCATCGCGGCGGCGGTCGAAGTGCTGGCCGATCACGGTTTCGGCGGCACGTCGCTCGCCCGGATCGCCGAGCGCGCCGGGATCTCCAAGGGCGTCATCTCCTACCACTTCGACGGCAAGGACGAGCTGCTGCGCGAAGTGGTCACGCAACTGTTCGTGGCCGGCGCCGAGTTCATGGCGCCGCGCCTGGCCGAACAGGACACCGCCACCGACACGCTCCGCGTCTTCATCGCCACCAACCTCGAGTTCCTCAAGGCCGAGCGGCGCTTCCTCGCGGCCATGATCGAGGTGGCCGTCAATCTCCGCAACGCCGACGGGACGCCGGCCTTCCTCCCGTCGGACGGCGAGGACGCGATGGTCGCGCCCGTCGCCGAGATCCTCCGCGAGGGCCAGCGCTCCGGCGAGTTCGGCGACTTCGACCCGGTCGTCATGGCGCGACTCATCCGCGATTCCATCGACGGGGTCGCGGGCCACACCGCCCGCGACGCCGACTTCGACGTCGACGCCCACGCGGACCAGTTGGTCCGCATCTACCTCGCAGCGGTGCAGCCCACGCCGCCCCCATCCGCCTGACCTGTTCGGAGGTCCACCATGACCGACACCAGCACGGCACCGTCGGCCGGCAACGCCCCGGCCGACCGCGACGACGTGCCCCCGATCGCCTGGCCGCTGCTCCTGCCGATCATGGCGGCCGCCGTCGTCGCCGCGGTCTTCGGCGCGAGCAAGTACCACCTCTTCGGCGACGAGTTGTACTTCATCGCCGCCGGGCACCACCTCTCCGTGAGCTACGCGGATCAGGGCCCGATCCTGCCGCTGCTGGCGCTGCTCGGCGACGCGATGCCCGGCGACTCCCTGGTCCTGTTCCGGCTGCCCTCGGTGCTCATTACCCTGGCCGGAATCCTGGTGTCGGCGTTGATCGCCCGCGAGCTCGGCGGGGGGCGCTTCGCGCAGGCGCTGACCGCCGGCGCGTACGCGACCTCCACGTTCCTACTGCTGCAGTCGTCGCTGCTCGCCACCAACGCGATCGACACGCCACTGTGGGTGGCCACCACGTGGCTGCTGGTCCGGTGGGTGCGCACCCGGCGCGACTGGCTGCTGTTCGCCGCGGGTGTTATGACCGCGATCGACATGCAGGTCAAGTGGCTGATCCCCGTCTTCTGGGTGTGCGTGATCGCGGCGTCTCTGATCTGGGGGCCGAAGGATCTCGTGCGCCGGCCGGCGCTGTGGGCCGGCGGAGCCGTCACGGTGCTCACGATGGTTCCGGCCATGATCTGGCAGGCCCAGCGCGGCTGGCCCTACCTGCAGCTCACCGGCCAGGTCGCGGAGGAGAGCCAGTACGCGGGCGGGCGGATCGGCTTCATCCCGATCATGCTGCTCACCGCAGGCGTCCTCGGCGCGCTGCTGCTGCTCTACGGCCTCTACGCGCTGATGCGCTCGGATCGCCTGCGGCCGTACCGGTTCCTGGCCCCGGCCTTCGTCCTGCTGGTGATCGTCTTCATCGTCACCGCGGGCCGCCCGTACTACCCCGGCGGCATGCTGCCGGTGATCATCGCCGCGGGCGCCGTCGCCTTCGAGGCGCTCCCGAAGCCGAAGCTGCGGTGGGCGCTCACCGCGCCACTCTCGTTCCTCGCCGTCGGATCCATCGTCGTGAGCCTGCCGTTCACCCCCGAATCGGAGATCGAGGAGCCGAAGTCGTTGATGGAGGCCGGAATGCAGATCTCCGTGTACGGCCAGTTCGGCTGGCCGGAGCTCGCCCGCGCGGTCGAGCAGTCGATCGCGGACCTGCCGGAAGCCGAACGGCCCCAGGCCGTCGTGGCCAGCTCGTACTGGCAGGCCTCCGCGCTGGAGTACTACGGCGAGGGACTGCCGCCGGTGTCGAGCCCCAGCCGCGGCTACGGGTACTTCGGCGAGCCCGATGACGCCGTGACGCGGGTGCTCTGGGTGGTGGCCTCGGAGGCCGAGCAGCCGGGCGAGATGTGCTCGACCTCCCGCACACTGCGGCAGGTGCACCACCGGATCGGCATGCCGACCGCCTCCACCGACGTCGACCTCCGCCTGTGCGAGGTGCGCCGCCCATGGTCACAGGCGTGGCCGGACCTGCGCCGCATCTAGCCCGCGAACGACGAACGGCCCACGGAGCCAAGCTCCGTGGGCCGTTCGTCACGCGTCTCTAGACGAAGAGCTCCGCGATCTGCACGGTGTTCAGCGCGGCACCCTTGCGTAGGTTGTCGCCGCTGATGAACAGCGCGAGGCCGCGCCCCTCGGGCACACCCGGATCCTGGCGGATGCGGCCGACGAGCGAATCGTCGGCGCCGGCGGCGGCGAGCGGCGTCGGCACGTCGACCAGTTGCACGCCCGGAGCCGACGCGAGCAGCTCCTGCGCGCGCTCGACCGACAGCGGCGCGGCGAACTCGGCGTTGATCGACAACGAGTGCCCGGTGAGCACCGGCACGCGCACGCAGGTGCCGGAGACCAGTAGGTCGGGCAGGCCGAGGATCTTGCGCGACTCGTTGCGCAGCTTCTGGTCCTCGTCGGTCTCGCCCGAGCCGTCGTCGACGATGGCGCCGGCGAGCGGGAGCACGTTGAAGGCGATCGGCGCGACGTACTTGTTCGGCGCGGGGAACTGGACCGCGGAACCGTCGTGCACCAGCTTCTCGGCCTCGGGCTCGACCGCGCGCACCTGGGAGACGAGCTCCTCGACGCCGGCCAGGCCGGAGCCGGAGACGGCCTGGTACGACGAGACGATCAGCCGCTGCAGGCCGGCCTCGTCGTGCAGCACCTTGAGTACCGGCATCGCGGCCATGGTGGTGCAGTTCGGGTTGGCGATGATGCCCTTCTTCAGGTCGCGGACCTGCTCCGGGTTCACCTCCGAGACCACCAGCGGCACGTCGGGGTCCTTGCGCCAGGCGCTCGAGTTGTCGATCACGGTGACACCGGCGGCGGCGAACCGCGGCGCCTGCACCCGCGACATCGTCGCGCCCGCGCTGAACAGCGCGATGTCGAGCCCCGTCGGGTCCGCGGTCTCGGCGTCCTCGACCACGATCTCGCGATCCCCGAAGGGCAGCTTCTTCCCTGCCGAGCGCGAGGACGCGAAGAACCGCACCTCGTCGGCCGGGAAGTTCCGGTCCAGCAGCAGCTGTCGCATGACGGCGCCCACCTGGCCGGTGGCGCCGACGACTCCTACGCGTACACCCATGGCTATCGCCCCGTCCCGCCGTACACGACGGCCTCTTCGTCGGCGCCCAGCCCGAACGCTTCGTGCAGCACCTTGACGGCCTCGTCGAGCTCGGTGTCGCGGATCAGCACCGAGATGCGGATCTCCGAGGTGGAGATCAGCTCGATGTTGATGCCCTCCTTCGACAGCGCCTCACAGAAGGTCGCGGTGACGCCGGGGTGGCTCTTCATGCCCGCACCGACGAGGGAGACCTTGCCGACGTGGTCGTCGTAGACGACGGAGTCGAAGCCGATCTCCTTGCGCAGCGCCTCGAGCTTCTCGACGCCCAGCGGGCCGAGCTCGCGCGGCAGCGTGAAGGTGATGTCGGTGCGGCCGGTGTCGATCTTGGAGACGTTCTGCAGCACCATGTCGATGTTGATCTCGGCGTCGGCGACGGCGCGGAAGACGCGGGCCGCGTAGCCCGGCTTGTCCTCCAGGCCGACGACGGTGATCTTCGCCTCGCTCCGGTCGTGGGCGACGCCGGTGAGAATTGCCTCTTCCACGGGGATGTCCTCCATTGATCCGGCGACGATGGTGCCGGGCTTGGTCGAGTACGACGAGCGCACGTGAACGGGAACGTTGTAGCGGCGCGCGTACTCCACGCACCGGAGCATGAGCACCTTGGCGCCGCACGCGGCCATCTCGAGCATCTCCTCGAAGGAGACCTTGTCGAGGTGCTTGGCGTTCGGCACGATGCGCGGATCGGCGGTGTAGATGCCGTCGACGTCGGTGTAGATCTCGCAGACGTCGGCGTTCAGCGCGGCCGCGAGGGCGACGGCGGTGGTGTCGGAGCCACCGCGGCCGAGCGTGGTGACGTCCTTGGTGTCCTGGGAGACGCCCTGGAAGCCGGCGACGAGGACGATCTTGCCGTCGTCGATGGCGGCCTGGACACGCCCGGGCGTGACGTCGATGATCTTCGCCGCGCCGTGACGGTTGGTGGTGATGACGCCGGCCTGCGAGCCCGTGAAGGACTGCGCCTCGGCGCCGAGTGAATGGATGGCCATCGCGACGAGCGCGTTCGAGATGCGCTCGCCGGAGGTGAGCAGCATGTCCATCTCGCGGGCGGGCGGCGCGGGGCACACCTGGTTCGCGAGATCGAGCAGCTCATCGGTGGTATCGCCCATCGCGGAGACGACGACGACGACGTCGTTGCCCGCGCGCTTGGTCTCGACGATCCGTTCGGCCACGCGTCGGATGCGCTCGGCGGAGGAGACGGAGCTACCTCCGTACTTCTGGACGACGAGTGCCACGTGGAACCTCTCCGTTGCGGTCTTCGATGTGCACGTCGATCCTACCGACCTGGGTTCTTGGCCCGGGAGGGCACCGTTCCAAGCGCCGCGCAACCCGCCGTTCAGCGGCGTCACGGATAATCGATGGGAACGCGAAGACCAGGAGATCCCCATGAACCCCTACGGCGGCCGGAACACCGGCCCGAACCCCGGCGGACCCCCCGCCGGGCAGCCGGGCGGGAAGCCCGGCCCCTGGCAGGGCGGATACCCGCAGAGCGGCTACCCCCAGGGACCCCAGCACGGCGGCGGACCGCAGTACGGCGGCCCCGCACCACAGGGCGGCCCGCAGGGAACGCAGCGCTTCGGGCAGCCCGGCCCGCAGCAGGGCGGCTTCCCGCCCGGCCCGCCCGTGTACGGCGGGAACGGCCCCGGCGGCGGAGGAGACGGCGGCGGGAACGGCGGCGGCAACAAACCCCTGATCATCGCGCTGGTCGCCATCGTGGCGGTCCTGGCCGTCGCCGGCGCCGTCGCGGCGGGCCTCGCACTCAAGTCGGACCCGTCGAGCACCGCCTCGCCCGTCACCTTCTCCGCGGGGAACACCACGACCACGGCCGGCGCACCGACGAGCGGCACCGTCGCGCCGCCGAGCGAGCCCGCCACCGAATCCGACGGCTTCCTCACCACCGCCCCGCGCACCACGACGGGGTCGTCGGCGGGACGCACCGTGCAGCTCAAGCTCTCGGCGACCGGCGCGGGCGCCGGGGCGGTCGTGCTGGTCGGCGTCCGTGACGGCGACGTCCCCAGGGCGTCCACCCTGCCGTGGGAGTGGCAGGGCACCGCGACCATCGGCGACAGCATGACGATGATCGTGACCGGCACCGGAGCGGTGAGCTGCACCATCGTCATCAACGGGCAGGACTTCACCCAGTCCGGCGAGAATCGGGCGGTCTGCTCGATCCGGCGGGTCGCCGGGCCGTGACCCGCGCGCGCGAACGGGTGCGGCGCGGCACCGTCGGTACGATGCAAGCCGTGCCGACCGCCCCTGACCTCGCCGACACCCGCGCCGCGGCGGCACCGTCGTCCCTGCTCGACCGCACGCGCGACGTGTGGCTGCCCATCGTCCTGTACCTGGCGATCCGGGGCATCGGGCTCGCGGTCCTCGCCCGCTTCGCGCAGCTGCGCAACCAGAACCTGGCCGATCTCCTGACGGCCTGGGACGGCAAATGGATGATCGGCCTGGCCACCTACGGCTACAACGACATGCCGTGGCGATTCGTGGACGCACGCGGCGAGCACACCGCGGACACGGCCTACGCCTTCTTCCCCGGCTTCCCGATGCTGGTGCGCGCCGTGGCGCAGTTGCCGGGCTTCGACGCCTACCGCGCCGCGCTCACGGTCAACGTGATCCTGGGCTGCGTCGCCGCCGTCGCCGCATACCGGCTGGGCCGGCTCTGCGTCCAGTACATGCCGCAGGTGCCCGATCGCCTGGCCGAGCGGACCGGCCTGCTCACGACGGTGCTCTTCGCCGCCGCCCCGATGTCCATCGTGCTGACGATGGCCTACACCGAGGCCCTGTACTGCGCGCTGGCCGGCTGGGCGCTGGTGGGCGTGCTCGAGCGCAAGTGGATCCTCGCGGGGATCTGCACGGCCCTGGCCGGCTTCTGCCGCCCCACATCGATCGTGCTGATCGGAGTGGTCGCGCTCGCCGCGCTGCTCGCCGTCCTCTCGTCCGACGGTGCGGAGCGCCTCAAGGCGGGCCTCTGCGTGCTGCTCAGTCCGCTGGGCTGGGTCACCTACCTCCTGGTCGTCGCGCACCACACCGGCAGCCTCACCGGCTGGTTCCGGATCCAGACCGAGGGCTGGGGTACGACCTTCGATCTGGGACTGCAGACGTGGCAGTTCGTGAACTACACCCTGATCAACGGCTCGGACATCGCCGATCTGTCGGTGGTCGCCCTGCTCGCGGCGTCGATCGTGCTGATCGTTCTCGCCGTCCGCGCGCGGGTGCCGTGGCCGGTCACGCTCTACGGCGCGCTCGTGGTGATCTCGCTGCTCGGCTCGGGCGGGCTGATGATGTCGCGGCCGCGACTGCTGCTGCCCGCCTTCGTGCTGCTCATCCCGATCGCGATCGCCCTGGCCAAGGCGTCGAAGCCGGCCCGGGTGTGGACCGTGATCGGCATCATCACCGTCACGTGCTGGTACGGCGCCCACATGGTGAGCGTCTACCCGCACGCCATGTGACCGCGGTCGACGACACCGTCGATTCCCCGCGCCGGACCCTCCGGCGGGCCGGGAGAGTACGCCTCAGGCCGGCAGGGCGGTGCCCTGCCGGCCGTGGCGGTGCGACGAGGGTCAGGCGCGCAGGCTCAGCGGGCGGATGTCCGTCCACGCCGACTCGATGTACTCGAGGCACTCCGTGCGCGAACGACCGCCCTCACCGAACGCGACGGTCCAGCCGCGCGGCGCCTCACGGAACGTCGGCCACAGCGAATGCTGGCCCTCGTCGTTCACGAGCACGAGGAACTCGCCGGTCTCGTTGTCGAAGGGGTTGTTCATTTCGTTTCTCCTTGTTCAAAGGGATGGTGAGTCGGTTGGTCTGAGGGCCGCTAGTGCTTCATGTACGCGCGGGCGGCGAGCGGGACGACGACCACGATGATCGCCAGCGAGGCCAGCGCGGAGTACGCGGTCGCGTGCTCGGCGGCCCAGTTCATGGGCTCGTTCACCACGGGCTTCGGGCTCAGCGGGTTGCCGAAGGCCTCGCGCAGCGAGCGCGCCATGGAGGTCACGGGGTTCCAGGAGGCGATGGTGCGCAGCGGGCCCGGCAGATCGCCCGAGGCGATGAACGCCGACGAGATGAAGGCGATCGGGAACATGACGATCATGGTCAGCGCCTGGGCCGATTCGGGTGTGGACACCGAGAGCCCGATGAGCGCGCCCAGCCACGACATCGCGAAGCCGAAGAGCAGCAGCACCGACAGCGACACCGCCGCATCCACCCAGCTGCCGCGCATCCGCCAGCCCACCGCGAGGCCCACCAGCAGCATCACGGCCACGCTGATCACGTTGACCACGAGATCGGAGATGGTGCGGCCCACCATGACCGCGAGCCGCGACATCGGCAGCGAACAGAACCGGTCGATGATGCCGTTCTTCATGTCCGAGGCCACACCGATCGCGGTGGGCCCGGAGCTGAAGGCCACCGTCTGGACGAGGATGCCCGCGAGCAGGAACTCGCGGTAGCGATCGCCCCCGACCTCTCCGCCGAGCGCCGAGCCGAAGACGTAGCTGAAGAGCAGCACGAACATGATCGGCTGCACCGTCGCGCCGAGCAGCAGCTGCGGGATCCGCACCAGCGTGGTCAGGTTGCGGCGGGTCATCACCGCGCAGTCGCTGAGGAATCCGCCCAGCGACGACTCCCGCTCCTGCGGGAAGGTGATCGCGGTCATGCGTTCTTCTCCTCGGTCTTGTTCGCGTCCTCGCCGGTGAGGGCGAAGAAGACGTCGTCCAGGGTGGCCTCGCGCAACATCGCGGACTCGACGTGGACGCCGGCCTCGCGCAGGTCGTTGAGCACGGCGACGAGCTTGTACTGGCCGTCGGCCACGCGGATCGCGCTGAGGCCGGAGGCCTCGCGGATCGCGGTGCCGTCGATCGCGTGGCGGGCCAGGATCGGCCACGCCGTCACGCGGTCGCGCTCACGTATCCCGATCTGGATCAGATCCGCCGCGGCGGCCGACTTCAGCTCGGGGACGGTGCCGGAGCGGATGATCCGGCCCTGGTCGATGATCGTGACCAGGTCGGCGAGCAGCTCGGCCTCGTCCAGGTACTGCGTGGTCAGCAGCACCGAGATGCCGTCCTCCTTGCTGAGCCGGGCGATCACGTCCCACACGTCCTTGCGGCTGCGCGGGTCGAGACCCGTGGTGGGCTCGTCGAGCACCACCAGGCGCGGGCGAGCGATGATCGCGCCGGCCAGGTCGAGCCGGCGGCGCATGCCGCCCGAGTACGTGCCCGAGCCGCGGTCGGCGGCGGCGGTGAGCCGGAACTGCTTGAGCAGCTCGTTGGCCCGCGCCTTCGCCGAGGCCCTGTCGAATCCGTAGAGGCGGGCGAACATCTCGAGGTTCTCCCGGCCGGTCAGGTTCTCGTCGACCGCCGAGTACTGACCCGACAGGCCGATGATCGACCGCGCCTTCCTGGGATCGGCCAGGGCGTCGACACCGTCGATCGTCACGGAGCCCTCGGAGGGCTTCATGAGCGTCGAGATGATCTTCACCGTGGTCGTCTTGCCCGCGCCGTTCGGGCCGAGCAGGGCGTGCACGCTGCCCGGCGCGATGTCGAGATCCACACCGTTGAGCGCGTACACGGCCTTCTTGCCGCGGCCGTACTTGCGGGTCAAGCCACGGACACTGACGAGCGGCTTCGTCTCGTCCAGCGTCTTGCTCGTGGACTTCACCACCGCGGTGTAGTTGCCGGTGAGGAAGACGTTCATCGTGCGGGCGACCTCGTCGATCGCCGGCGACGAGCCGAGCTGGTTGTGCGTCGCCTCGATGTCGTGCACCTGGACCAGACCGGTCACGTACGGCCGCCACAGCTGCGGCACCAGGCCACCGGTGGGCTGCTCCGTGGCGCGGAAGACCAGCATGTTGCCGTCGTACTCGCGCGGACGGTGCGAGTAACCCAGCATCGTGTTGTGCCGGTAGTTCGACAGCAGTCGCTCCATCTGGCCGCGCGAGAGCTCGCGGGCCGGGCCGCCGGCCGAGGCCAGCAGGTCGAGCGCGTCATCGGTCGTCAGCTCCGCGTCCTCGTCCACGTCGAGCCCCACGAACTCGCGCAGGAGCGCCGCGACGGACATCTCCTCCCGCGGTCCGCGGTAATCGCCCAGCGGATAGGCGTCCATCAGGGCGAGGTTGACCTTCTCGCCCAGATCGCGGAGCTCCACGGCCATCTCGTGCGCGATGAGGCCGCCGAGCGACCAGCCCAGCAGGTTGTACGGGCCGTGCGGACGGCTCGCGCGGATGTTGCGGACGTAGGTGCGCGCGAGTTCCTTGATCGAATCCGCGGGCGGCATCGGGTACGAGATGCCGGGAGCCTGCAGACCGATGATCGGGATGCTCGGATCCAGTTCGCCCGACAGGCCCAGGTAGTTCCAGGCCAGGCCGACCGCCGGATGCACGCAGTACAGCGGCTCCACGCCCGGGGTGCCCGCGCGCAGCGGCAGGATCGGATCGGTGATGGCGGTGTCGGAATCCGCTGCCACACCGGTGATCACGGCCGTCGTCGAGACCGGCGCCGGGGCACCGGCGATCCGTGCCGCGATCGCCGAGACCTTGGCGTCCTCGAAGAACCAGCGGATGCTGGCGTCGTCGGCGTTGAACCGCTCACGCAGCCGGTCGACGGCGATCGCGGCCTGCAGCGACGTGCCGCCGACGGCGAAGAAGTCGTCGTCCATGCCCAGCGAGGCGACTCCGAGCACGTCCGAGAGGATCTCGGCCACAGCGCCGTCCAAGCTGGCGGCGGACATCGTCCGGGGCTTGGGCGCGACGGGCTCGACCACCGCGGCCAGCGGGGACACCGGCGCCTGCTCCCGCACCGCCGGCGCGGGGGCACCGACGGGCGGCAGCGCCTTGAGGTCGGTCTTGCCGTGCGCGGTCACCGGCACCCGGTCGATCTGCTGGAAGACCGCCGGAACCATGTGGCGCGGAAGGCGATCGCCGACCCAGTTGCGCAGCTCATCGACGGTGACGGCACCGTCGGCCACGTAGTACGCGACCAGCCGCGCGGCGGCCTGCGCCTCGAGCGAGCCGTCGCCGCGGTCGACGACCACGACGGCCTGACGCACCCGCGGGTGGCTCTCGACGGCCGTGGCGACCTCGCCCGGCTCCACGCGGAAGCCGCGGACCTTGAGTTGATCGTCGCTGCGGCCGACGAACTCGAGCACCGGATCGCCCGATTCGGAGGCGCGCCAGCGCACCAGGTCGCCCGTGCGGTACATGCGCTTGTAGCCCTGCGCATCGTTGTACGGATTCGCGACGAACCGGGACGCGGTGAGCTCGGGCCGGTCGAGATAGCCGTGCGCCACACCGGGGCCCGCCACGTACAGCTCGCCGACGGTGCCGGGCGCCACCAGGTTCAGGCGCTCGTCGCAGATCATCAGCTGGGCGTCCGTGACGGCGCTGCCGATGCCCACGTTGTCGGGGTCGACGGCGCCCATCGTCGCGGCGATCGTGACCTCGGTCGGTCCGTAGGCGTTGATCAGGATCCGCCCGTTGGCCCAGCGGCGGGCCAGCTCGGTCTGCAGCACGTCGCCGCCGACGCTCAGCGCCTCCAGCAGCGGCAGGTCACGATCCGGGATCGTGGCCAGCGCGGCCGGGGTGATGAAGGCGTGCGTGACCTCGTTCTCCGCCAGGAAGTCGCCCAGCGGCGAGCCGCCATAGAGCGTGACCGGCGCGATCACGAGCTCGGCCCGCGACCAAGTCGCCAGGAGCAGTTCGAGGATCGAGGCGTCGAAGCTCGGGGAGGCGAAGTGCAGCACCCGGGCCTCGGCACCGACGGCGTGCTGGCGCACCAGCGAATCGGCCATCGCGGCGAGCCCGCGGTGCGGGACGACGACACCCTTGGGCCTACCGGTGGAGCCCGAGGTGTAGATGACGTACGCCGGATCGTCGACGCCCACCGGTGCGACATCGGCCGGCGGGTGCTGCACCCGCGAGGAGGTCAGGTCGACCAGCACCCACTCGACGGACGCCGGCAGCCCCGCCGAGGCCTCGCGGACCGTCAGGCCCACCGAGGGCGTGGCGTCCTCGAGGATGTACTCGATCCGCTCGGCCGGGTAGTTCGGGTCGACGGGCAGGTAGACGGCGCCGAGCCGGGCCACGGCCCAGAACGCGACGACCGAGGCGGCCGAGCGCGGAACGGACACGGCCACGCGGGTTCCGATGCCCACGCCGAGACCGGCGAGGCGGTTCGCCAGGGCGGAGACCGCCGAGTCCAGCTCGGAGTAGGTGTAGTGCAGATCGCCGTCGCGCAGCGCCGGGGCACCCGGGCGCTGCCGCACGGCCCGCGCGAGGATCTCCGCCATGGTGTGCGGCTCGATCGTGGCGGAGGCGCGCTGGAAGAGCTCCTGCTCCTCCGGCAGCAGCACCGGCAGGTCGGCGACCGGGGTGTCCGGCGAGGCCACGCCGGCCGTCACCAGGCGCGCGAGGCGTCCGACGATGCCCTCGGCGGTACTGGGCCGGTACAGGTCGGTGCGGTAGCGCAGGTTGAACCGCAGGCCCTCCTCGACCTCCCGCACCTCGAAGGTGGCGTCGAAGGTCGTGGTGGCCGCGGCCAGCGGCAGCGGCTCGAGCTCGAACACGCCGGCACCGTCGGTGCTGAGCACGCTGAGCGGATCGCCCAGGTTCTGGTGGCTGAGCATCACCTGGAACACGGGGTGCCGGTCCCGGCTGCGCGGCGGCTGCAGGGCCTCGATCACGCGCTCGAACGGCGCGGTCGCGTGCACCAGATCGTCGAGATCGCCGCTGCGGATCCGGTCCACGAGGGCGTTGAAGCTCTCAGCGCCGGTGACGGTGGTGCGCAGCGCCACGGTGTTGACGAACATGCCGACCACGTCGCGCAGGCGACGGTCGGTCCGGCCGATCACCGGGGTGCCCACCACCACGTCGTCGGCGCCGTTGACGCGGTGCAGCAGCGCGGCGAGACCGGCGTGCAGCACCATGAACATCGAGACACCGCGCTTGGCGGCGAAGTCCGCCAGCGCATCCCGCTCCGCACGCGGCAGCACGATGGCTATCTCTCCCGCGTCGGTCGAGCCGATCGTCGGGCGCGGGCCGTCGGCCGGGAAGGAGCTCTCCTCCGGAATGCCGGCGAGGCGCTCGGCGAAGTAGTCCACCGCGCCGGCGTCTTTCTCCGCCTGGCCACGCTGCCACACCGCGTAGTCCGCGTACTGCAGCGGCAGCTCGCTCCACTGCGGCTCGGAGCCCGTGCTGCGGGCCAGGTACGCGGCCATCAGGTCACGGGTCAGCGGCACCACCGAGGCGCCGTCGGCGGCGATGTGGTGCACCGCGATCGCCAGGATCGAGCCCTTGCCGGTCGGGGCGGTCATGACCCGCAGCGGCAGGTCGCGGTTGAGCGCGAACGGCCGCGCGACGAACTCCGCGATCGCCGACTCCTGGCCAGCCACATTGGAGGTCGCGGTCCCGAACTCGGCCGCGAAATCGCGGATCTCGGGCGCGTCCACGGCGAGGATCTCCTGGTACGGGCCCTCGGCCGAGGACGGGTACCGGGTGCGCAGGCTCTCGTGCCGCTCGAGCAGGTCGCGCAGGGCCGCGTCGAGCACGGCCTTGTCGACCGGCCGGCTGGCGAGGAACGCCGCGCCGATGTTGTACGTGGGGCCCGGGTCGATCTTGTTCTGCAACCACATCCGCTCCTGCGCGGACGAGAGCGGCATGCGATCGCCGCGCTGCACGCGGCGCAGGCCCTGGTCCTCGAGGGCGGACTCGTTGGAGATCCGGTCGGGATCACCGGTGAGCGCGGTCGCGATGGCGGCGGGGGTCCGCAGATCGAAGACGGTGCGCGCCTCGATCCCGTTGCCCAGCAGGCCGACCAGCTCGTTGGCCGAGAGCGAGTTGCCGCCGAGGTCGAAGAAGTCGTCCTCGACGCCGATGGCCTCGTTGCCGAGCACCTTGCGGAACGCGTCGAGCACGCGGCTCTCGCCCGGTGTCCGCGGCGTGGCGGCCGCGTTGCCGGTGCCTCCGAAGTAGGGCTCGGGCAGGGCGGCGTTGTCGAGCTTGCCGGTGTTGCCCATGGGCACCGAGGCGATGATCATCACCGCGGCGGGAACCATGAAGCCGGGCAGCCGGGTACGCACGTGGGCGCGCACCGCGGACGGGTCCACGTCGCCCTTGACGTACGCGACGAGCGCCGGGGCACCGTCGGGGCCGGGGCGCACCTGGGTCGAGACGAAGTCCACGCCGGGCATCGTGTCGATGGTCGCGTCGATCTCGCCGAGCTCGATGCGGATGCCGCGGATCTTGACCTGGAAGTCGTTGCGGCCCACGAAATCGACGATCAGCCTGCCGTTGTCGCTCCGGGTCCAGCGCACCACGTCGCCGGTGCGGTACATCCGGTCGCCGGGGGCGCCGTACGGGTTCGCGACGAAGCGGGACGCGGTCAGCTGCGGGCGCCGGTGGTAGCCGCGCGCCAGCTGCGGTCCCGCGACGTAGAGTTCGCCGGGCATGCCCACGGGGACCGGGCGCAGCTCGTCGTCGAGCACCATCAGGCCCTGGCCGCGCACGGGCGGGCCGATCGGCACCCGGCCGTCGCCCGAGAGCGCGTCGGAGATCGCGGTCATGATGGTGGTCTCGGTCGGGCCGTAGCCGTTGTGCAGGTGCCGGCCGACGCTCCACTTCTTCGCCAGGCCGGGGCCCAGCGCCTCGCCGCCGGCGAGCACGGTGGTCCAGGTCGGGACGGCGTCGGGATCGACGGTCGCCAGGGTCGACGGGGTGAGGAAGCCGTGCGTCACTCCGTGTTCGGCGATGATCCGTTCCAGTTCGCGTCCACCGGTGGTCCCCGAGGGCACCACGACCAGCGGCGCGCCCACACGGATCGCCATGAGGTGTTCGAGCACCGTCGCGTCGAAGGCCGTGGAGGCGAACGCCATCACCTTGGTGTCGGCGCCGGTCTGGAGGCGCACGTGCAGCTCCTCGGCGAAGTTGCCCAGGCCGCGGTGGGTGACCACGGTGCCCTTCGGCTGCCCGGTGGAACCCGAGGTGTAGATGACGTACGCGGCGTCGTCGAGGTTCGGCACGATCTGCGGGTCGTAACCGTCACCGTCGAGGTTGTCCATCGCGACCCAGTTGACGCCCTCGACGCCGCTGCCCGTCGCGGTGACGCCCACGCGGGCGCGCACGTCGTTCGCGATGTAGTCGCGGCGGTCCTGCGGGTACTTCGGGTCCACGGGAGCGACCGCGGCACCGGCGAGCGTGATCCCCCAGAACGCGGTGATGGACTCCGCGGAGCGCGGCAGGTCCGTGAGCACGGCCTCACCGGGGCGCGATCCGGCGGCCAGCACCGCGGCGGCCACCTTGCGGGCGTCGGCGTACAGCTCGCGGTAGGTCAGCACCCGCTCGCCGTCGACGATCGCGGGACGGTTGGAGTAGGTCCGGGCCGCCTCGCGCATGAGCTGCCCGAGCGGGGTGTGGAAGTCGGCCTCCACCCCGTGCACAGGGGTGAGCTCGGCGAGCCGCTCAGCCGCCATGATCGGCAGCGCGTCGATCGTCGTCTGGGGATCGAGGCCCACCGCGGTGAGCACCGCGACGAGCGCGTCCAGGATCGACTCGGCCTGTTCGGTGCGGTAGAGCTCCGAGGCGTAACGCAGCTCGATCGTGCCGTCGGCGCCGAGCGTGAACTCGAGATCGAAGCGGGCGATCGGCACGTCGACGGGGACGACCTCGACGTCGATGCCGGCCATCGGGAAGTGCTGGGTGTCGAACGGGCGCTGGTTGAGCATCACCTGGAAGATCGGGTGCCGGCCCGCGGCGCGCGGCGGGTCCACCAGTTCCAGCACCGACTCGAACGGCAGGTCCGAATGGTCGAGCGCGTCGAGGTCGCCGCGGCTGACCGCGGCGAGATGCTGGGCGAAGGTGTTGTCGTTGACGGTCCGGGTGCGCAGCGGGATCGAGTTGACGAACATGCCGACGAGACCGTCGAGTTCGGCCTCGCCGCGACCGGCGACGGCGGTGCCGATCACCAGATCGCTCTGGCCCGACAAGCGCGAGATCGCCGCCGCCAGCGCCGCATGCACGACGATGAACGGCGTGGTGGTGTGCGCGCGGGCCAGTCCGGCCACGCCCGCCCACACCTCGGGGGCGACGCGGGTGTCGATCGAACGCGCCGCGGAGACGACGCCGCCGGAGCGCGGGACCGCGGCGGGCGGCACCGACTCGGCCGGCGGATCGGCGAGCACGTCCGCCCAGAACCGGTCGAGCGCCTGGCGCGGCGCCCCGGTCAGGCGGTGCTTGTAGGAGCGGGCGTGCTCGGTGTAGGTGCGCGGCAGCGGTGCGAACTTCGGCGCCTTGCCGCGCGTGCGCGAGGCGTAGGCGGTGGCGAGATCACCGGCGAGCGGCAGCATCGACCAGCCGTCCGCGGCGATGTGGTGGATCACCAGCACCAGGACGAAGTGCCGATCGTCGATGCGGTACATCCGCGCCCGGATCGGCACGTCGGCGGCGAGATCGAAGGGCTCGGCGGCGTACTCGGACGCGGCGTCGGTCAGCTCACCGATCGTCACGGAGCGCTCGGTGAACGGCACGAGGTTCGGTCCGGCGGGCAGCACCTGCACCTCGGGCTCGCCGGCGGTGGGGCCGTTGCGGTAGACGGTGCGCAGCGGGGTGTGCCGCGCGACGACCTCCCCCAGGGCGACGCGCATGGCGGAGACGTCCACGTCGCCGCGCAGGTGCAGCGCGACCGGAATGTGGTACGAGCCATCGGGACTGACGCGGTTGCGGACCCACATCTGGTGCTGGGCGGGGAGCAGCTCCGCCGCCTCCTCCGGATCCGACGGTGCCGTGAACTCCGGCTCGGCCGCGACCGGCGCGGCGACGACCGCCTCCGTCGCGGGCGCGAGCGCCGCGGCGGGCACGGGCGCGCCGCCGATCGCGGCGGCGAGACCCTCGACGGTCGGATTGGCGAAGACCGTCGCCACGCTCACGCGAGTGCCGGTCGCCGAGCCGAGCCGGGCGGCGATGCGGGTGGCGGACAGGGAGTTGCCGCCGAGGTCGAAGAGCGTGGTGGCGACGTTGAGGTCGTCCTTCGTCACGCCCGGGATCACCTCGGCGAAGGCCTCCGCGACGAGCTTCTCGGCGTCGGTCTTCGGGCCGCGCCCGGTGATCACGGTGACCGCGGCGCGCTCGGGCTGCGGGAGTTGCTTGTGATCGACCTTGCCGTTGACGGTGAGCGGGAACTCGCCGAGCGGAACGATGTGCGCCGGAACCATGTAGGCGGGCAGTTCCGCCGCGATGCTCGCGGAGATCGTGCCGGTCTCCGCGGTGCCGGTCACGTAGGTGACCAGTTCCGCGGTCGCTGTGTCGTCGCCGAGGACGACGGTGACGGCGCGCTCGGTGCCGGGCACGCGCATGACTGCCGCGTCGATCTCGCCGAGTTCGATGCGGAACCCGCGCAGCTTCACCTGCGAGTCCACGCGACCGAGGAACTCGAGCGTGCCGTCGACGTCCCAGCGCACGAGGTCGCCGGAGCGGTACATGCGGGCACCGTCGGCCTCGAAGGGGTTGGCCACGAAGCGCTCCGCGGTGAGCACCGGGTTGCCGTGGTAGCCGCGGGCGATGCCCGGGCCGGAGATGTAGAGCTCGCCCGGGACACCGGCGGGGGCGGGCCGCAGCTCCGAGTCGAGAACGTAGAGCCGGGTGCCGGGGATCGGTCCGCCCAGGCGCACGGGAGCCTCGGCCCGCAGCGCGCCGAGGGTGACGGCGATCGTGGTCTCGGTCGGTCCGTAGACGTTGACGAGCGTGCGCCCGTTGCCCGCCCACTTGTCGACGAGGGCCTGCGGCACCGTGTCGCCGCCGACGCCGAGGGAGGTGAGCGCGGGCAGCTTCGCCGGATCCAGCGTGGCGACCGCTGCGGGCGTGATGAATCCGCCGTTGACCTCGCTCTGCGCGAGGATCTCCTCGAGTTCCTCGCCGCCGTAGACGTCCGGCGGCACCACCACGAGTGTCGAGGCGCTGCCGACGGCCATGAGCAGTTCGAGCACCGAGGCGTCGAAGCCCGGCGAGACGAAGTGCATGACGCGCGAGCCCTCGGCCAGGCCGTGCGAGCGGACCAGCTCGGCCGCGAGGCTCGACAGGCCGGTGTGGGTGACGCTGACGCCCTTCGGGCGGCCGGTCGAACCGGAGGTGAAGATCAGGTAGGCGGGGTTCGCGAGGTCGATGGCCGGCCAATCCGCATCGCTGGCACCGGCGTTCGCACCGGGTCCCCACACGCGCGCGAGGTCCGCCGGGGTCAGCGTGGCGACCGGCGCCGCCGCCGTGGCGATGTGCTCGGCGCGCTCGGCGGGCAACTTCGGGTCGATCGGCACGAAGGCCGCGCCGGTCTTCGCCACCGCCCACACGGCGATCACGGATTCGAGCGAACGCGGGATGCGCAGGGCGACGCGCTCCTCGGGCGCCGCACCGACGGTCATCAGGTACCGCGCCAGCCGATCGCTGTAGCGGTCCAGCTCGGCGTAGGTGATGCTGCGGTCACCGTCGACGACGGCGATCCGCTCGGGCTCCGCGGCGGCGACGCGGCGCAGCAGCTCGGGCATCGGGACGGACGGGCCGGCGGCCGCGGGTGCGCCCGGTGCCGCACCGGCGAAGCGGGTCCAGTCCGCGGTCTCGGCGGCGGTGGCGACCGTCAGGGCGGACAGCGGCGTCCCGCCGGATGCGGCGGCGAAGCGCTCGAGGTACTCCATGAACCGCACGTAGTGCGCGTCCAGATCGGCGACGGTGTAGGTCGCCGGGTTGGCCTCCATGTCGATCCGCAGCGCGCCCTGTTCGGACTCGTAGACGGTGACGGCCACGTCCTCGGCCGGCCCGGACGTCAGCAGGTTCAGCGTGCCGGCCGCCTCGCCCAGGGTGAGCGCCGACGAGAACATCATGATGTTGATGGTGTCGCCGAAGGTGGAACCGACGACGCCCTCGCGCAGCGTGGGCGCCTCCATACGGGCGGCGGGATAGAGCTGGTGCCGCAGCCCGTTGCGCAGGTCGAGGCCGGTGCCGTCGATGATGTCGGAGACGGTGGCCCCGGAGCCGGCGCGCACCGGCACGGGCAGCACGTTGGCCGTCATGCCGGTGGAGCCGCGCAGCGCGGCGGTGGTGCGGGCCGCGACGGGCACCGAGAGCGAGACCTGCTCGCGGCCCGAGACCGCGGCCACGTACGCGCCGAAGGCCGCGATCACGAGGCCGGTGCGGTTGGTGCCCAGGCGCTCGGCCGCTGCCTCGAGCCGGGCCCCCGCCTCGGCGCTGGGGTCGCCGTTGCGGCGCAGATTCAGGCTCGACGGCGCCGCGACCACGCGGCTCAGGCCGGCCGCCTCGGGCAGGGTCGCGACCACCTCGGACCAGTACTCGGCGTCACCGTCCGAGCGCGCCGAGGCCAGGTACTTGTCCTCGGAGACGACGAAGCCCTCGGGCGTCAGCGGGGCGGGCTTGAGCGGCGGCGTCTCGGCGCCGGTGGCGTGCGCGGTGTAGAGCTCGGCGACGCGGCGCTGCAGGATCGAGGCGCCGTAGCCGTCGATGACCACGTGGTGAGCGCGCGCGTACCAGAGCCAGCGATCGTCGGCGACGTGGATCAGGCGGTTGATGATGAGCTCGTCGGTCGCCATGTCGATCGGCCGCGAGTACTCGGCGCGCATCCAGGCGACGGCGGCGTCGATCCGCTGGTCCTCGGGCAGATCGGCCAGGCCCAGGTCGATGACCTGGGCGGCGGCGTCGATCGAGCGGTCGAGCCGCTGCACCGGCGAGCCGGACTCGTCGACCTCGACGCGCAGGAACGGGGAGAGGAACTCGTCGCTGGCCTCGCGGGTGGCCCGCTGCATGGTCGCGACGTCGAACGGACCGCGGATGTCGACGTATTGCGCCACGGTGTACGCGACGTCCGGGGACATCTGCTGACCGAGCCACATTCCGTACTGGGCTCCGGTCAGGGAGTGCACCACGTGGTCCACCTAGCTCTCCTCTGCGTAACGATCGCAACACACAACGGTTGCAATCGCAGAATTGTAGGGAGCGCGACGTTGGAATTGCAACATCTTCAATAGGACTTCCCGTGAGCGAAGCTCACAGAAACATCGCAGGTCGAACGGTTGCTACAGAAGAATGTTCACTGGGGATGTGCCATCCTGCGGTTTCTCTGACGTTCTGCGCCGCGATGCTCAGCTTTGAATTCATGATCAAACATTGCAGTAACTTGCATCGCGGTCCCGCCGAGTCAGAACGTGTTCTAGATCACACCCCGGAACCGCCCGTTCCGCCATTCCCGGAGCGGCCCGCGGAGACTCGCGGAGTGCGCCATCGAGGGCGTCCGGCAGCGGCCCCCGCGCTCGTGCGCTACATTCGAACCGTGCAGTGGCGCGCTCTTCTCCTCGGTTGCCGCGGCGGGGTCTGATCCAGACCGGCTCCCCGTCGCGGGTTGAGCCGTGCAGTCGCGGCAGCGCCGGTCGAGTCCCCCACTCCCTGCGCTTCGCAGGGGTGAACCGAGAAAGTAACCTCGACCTATGAGCCCTGCAGCCGATTCCTTCACCTCCGGCGTATCGAAGATCACCGCTCCCGCCGGCCCCCGTAACCCGGGCCAGCCCGCGTGGAACCAGCAGCGCGGAAGCGCGATGCCCGCCCACCGCTACCGCTCCTTCGCGGACGAGGTCGAGGACGTCTCGGTCCCCGACCGGACGTGGCCCGACAAGGTCGCGACCACCGCGCCCCTGTGGTGCGCCGTGGACCTGCGCGACGGCAACCAGGCCCTCATCGATCCCATGAGCCCGGCGCGCAAGCGCCGCATGTTCGACCTGCTGGTCCGCATGGGCTACAAGGAGATCGAGGTGGGCTTCCCCTCGGCCAGCCAGACCGACTTCGACTTCGTCCGCGAGATCATCGAGGACGGCGCCATTCCCGACGACGTCACCATCCAGGTCCTGGTGCAGTGCCGCGACGAGCTGATCGAGCGCACCTTCGAGGCCTGCCAGGGCGCGAAGAACGTGATCGTGCACTTCTACAACTCGACCTCCGTGCTGCAGCGACGGGTGGTCTTCCGCGCCGACAAGGCCGCGATCAAGAAGATCGCCACGGACGCGGCGCACAAGGTGCTCGAAGAGGAGAAGAAGTACCCGGACACCGCCTGGCGCTACCAGTACTCCCCCGAGTCGTACACCGGCACCGAACTCTCCTTCGCCAAGGAGGTGTGCGACGCGGTCACCGAGATCATCGCGCCCACGCCCGATAAGCCGATCATCCTGAACCTGCCCGCCACCGTCGAGATGGCGACCCCGAACGTCTACGCGGACTCGATCGAGTGGATGAGCCGCAACCTGGCCCGCCGCGACAGCGTCATCCTGTCGCTGCACCCGCACAACGACCGCGGTGAGGGCGTCGCGGCCGCCGAGCTGGGCTACCTGGCCGGTGCGGACCGCATCGAGGGCTGCCTGTTCGGCAACGGCGAGCGGACGGGCAACGTCTGCCTGGTGACGCTGGGGCTGAACCTCTACAGCCGCGGTATCGACCCGCAGATCAGCTTCTCCGACATCGACGAGATCCGGCGCACCGTCGAGTACTGCAACCAGCTGCCCGTGCCCGAGCGGCACCCGTACGGCGGCGACCTGGTCTACACCGCCTTCTCCGGCAGCCACCAGGACGCGATCAACAAGGGCCTCGATCAGATGAAGATCGACGCCGACGCGGCCGACAAGGACGTCGACGACATCCTCTGGCAGGTGCCCTACCTGCCGATCGACCCGAAGGACGTGGGCCGCAACTACGAGGCCGTGATCCGCGTCAACAGCCAGTCCGGCAAGGGCGGCGTCGCGTACATCATGAAGTCCGATCACGGGCTGCAGCTGCCGCGGCGCCTGCAGGTCGAGTTCAGCCAGTCGGTGCAGAAGATCACCGACGGCGAGGGCGGCGAGGTTACGCCCAAGGAGATGTGGGACGTCTTCGCCGGCGAGTACATCGACCCGATCCTGCCGCTCGAGCGCATGCGCCAGAAGGTGACCGCCTCCGAGATCGACGGTGGCGTCGACCGCATCGACGCCGTGGTCAAGGTCGACGGCAAGGAGCAGGAGATCTCCGGCGAGGGCAACGGCCCGCTGGCCGCCTTCGTCGACGCCATCGGCACCGTCGGCTTCGACGTGCGCGTGCTCGACTACAGCGAGCACGCCCTCTCCGCGGGTGACGACGCGCAGGCCGCCGCCTACGTGGAGGCCATCGTCCGCGTTGGCGACGAGGACCGCACCGTGTGGGGCGTCGGTATCGCTCCGTCGATCACCACCGCCTCACTGCGCGCCGTGGTCTCGGCGGTCAACCGCGCCAACGGGAGTCGACGGGCCGCCGCCGAAGCGGTCGGCGAGGCGTCGACGCGGACGTGGGCTCCGTAGGGTCCTCGGGTCATGACGGGTGGGTGTGGCGCACACCCACCCGTCACTTCCACCTCTCCCGCCGGCTGTCAAGGATCGCCGTCCGCGTCGGCGGCGGGGCCCCGGGGGATCAGCGGGTGCGGACGGCGAGGGTGGCGGCGACGATGACGGCGACGCCGCCGAGCACCGTCGACCACCCGATCGGTTCGCCCAGCAGGAGTGCCGCCCAGGCAATCCCGAAGACGGGCTGGGCCAGCTGGACCTGGCTCACGGTGGCCATCGGGCCGATCGCGAGGCCGCGGTACCAGGCGAAGAAGCCCAGGAACATGCTGACCACGCCGAGGTAGGCGAAGGCCCACCAGCCGGCGACTGTTCCCGAGACTCCGTCGCGCGCACTGAAGGCGGTCAGCGCCAGCATGACCGGCGACGCGACCACGAGGGCCCACGAGATGGTCTGCCAGGCACCGAGTTCCCGCGCGAGCAGGCCGCCCTCGGCGTATCCGATCGCCGCCGCGACGACCGCGCCGAACAGCAGCAGGTCGGACGGCTGCACCGAACCGGGGCCGCCGCCCTGCACCACGGCGAAGGCCACGGCGCACACGGCCCCGATCGCGGCGGCGCACCAGAAGGCGGGGCGCGGTCGCTCGCCGACCCGCCGGACGGCCACGACGGCGGTGGCGGCGGGCAGGAGCGCGATCACCACGGCCCCGTGCGAGGCGGACGAGCTCGTGAGCGCGAACGAGGTGAGAACGGGGAACCCGACCACCACGCCGAGCGCGACGACGCCCACGCGGAGCCATTGCCTCCCCTGCGGCAGCGCCTGCCCGGTCACGACGAGGGCCGTCCCCGCGAGCAGGGCGGCGACCACGGCGCGACCGGTGCCGACGAACAGCGGATCGAGGCCGCCGTCGGCGACCGCGAGACGGGTGAAGGGCACCGTGAACGAGAAGGCGAGCACGCCCAGCAGACCCCAGAGCAGGCCCGCCCGTGCCGGAGTCGACTCCGGTATCACTGACGGCCTGGTGAGAGTAGCGCTATCATTGTCTTTCATGTCTGACGATAGCAGTAGCGCGCGGCTGACGACAGCGCTGCGCGGGTGGATCGCCGCATCTCCGCCCGGTTCCAAGCTGCCGTCGACGCGGGCCCTCGTCGCCGAACATCGGGTCAGCCCGGTCACGGTGCAGCAGGCACTGCGCTCCCTCACTGCGCTCGGAGAAGTCGAAACCAGGCCTGGTGTCGGCACTTTCGCTCGCGTCGAGCGGGCGACACGCGCGGTCGATTTCAGCTGGCAGACCGCCGCGCTGGGCGCCTCGGGCCGACGCACCCCCGCCGCGCCCACCGCGCTGCAGCCCTCGGACGGTGACGCCATCGGCCTGCACTCCGGCTACCCGGCGCGCGAGCTGCTACCGGAACGACTCGTGCGGCCGGCTCTGGCGCGCGCATCCCGCAGCGAGTCGTTGCTCGGCCGGCCACCCATCGCCGGCGTCATTGAACTGCGGTCGTGGTTCGCGGCGGAGCTGGCGGCCCTCACACCGGCGGGTATCGGCCCCGTCGGAGCCCGGGACGTGGTCATCACCCCCGGGAGTCAGGGCGCACTGCTCACGGCGTTCCGCGCGCTCGTCGGCACGGGGCGACCGTTGGTGATGGAATCGCCCACCTACTGGGGCGCGATCCTGGCGGCGGAGCAGGCGGGCGTCGAGGTCGTCCCCGTTCCGAGCGGACCGTCGGGCCCGGATCCGGACGTCGTGCGCCGGGTGCTGGCGGAGACGGGCGCACGTGCGTTCTACGCGCAGCCCACGTTCGCCAGTCCGACCGGGGCCGTGTGGGACGCGGACCGCGCGGCGGCGGTCCTCGGCGCCGTGCGCACCGCGGGGGCCTTCCTCATCGAGGACGACTACGCCCGCGACTTCGGCATCGACGCGGCGCCCGCGCCCCTCGCCGCGCGGGACGACGACGGCCACGTGGTCTACATCCGCTCGCTGAGCAAGAGCGTGGCGCCAGCGGTGCGGGTGGCGGCGGTGATCGCCCGCGGGCCGGCCCGCGACCGCATCCTCGCCGACACGCAGGCGGACGCGATGTACGTCAGCGGCGTGCTGCAGGCCGTGGCGCTCGACGTGGTCACCGCCCCGGCGTGGCGGACGCACCTGCGCCGCCTGGCGCACAGCCTCGGCGAGCGGCGCGACCTGCTGTTGCGTTCCCTGCGCGAGGAGGCCCCGTCGGTCGCGATCGACGCGGTCCCGCGCGGCGGACTCGCCCTGTGGGCGCGCCTGCCCGAGGAGGTCGACCTCGGCACCGTCGTCGACGACTGCCGGCGCGCCGGGCTCGTCGTGGGCTCCGGCGACGAATGGTTCCCCGCGGAGCCGACGGGCAACCACCTTCGCCTGGCCTACGCCGGACCGCAGCCCGAACGCTTCCCGGAGGCGGCGCGCATCCTCGAGGAGTCGATCACGCACTCACGGGCGAGACCGGAGTGAAGGCCTCCGCGTAGATCCGCTCCGGCGCCACCTCGGCCGCCGCGAGCTGGCCGCCGAGTGCGGTCATGAACGGCTGGGGCCCGCAGAGGTAGATGTTCGCATCCGCCGGAACATCGATGTCGCGCAGGTCGATCCGCCCGCGGCGCTCGCCGTCGCCCAGCGGGTATCCCTCGGGCAGCCGATCGTAGTAGGTGATCAGCCGGGCGTCCGGGATCCGCCCGACGAGCTCGGCGAGCTCGGCACGATGGGCGTGCGTCGCGCGGGTGCGGTCGGCGTGGACGACGGTGACCGCGCGCCCCTGCTGCTCCGCCTCGAGCGCGTAGAGCATCCCCAGCACCGGGGTGATGCCGATGCCCGCCGAGGCGAGCAGCAGCGGCGTCGCCGGATCACTGTCGAGGTAGACGTCGCCGAACGGATGGGACACCTGCAGCACGTCGCCCTCGAAGGCGTACTCGTGCAGATGCGACGAGACCTCGCCCTCGCGGCGCACCGAGATCCGCCAGCGATCCGCTCCCGCGGCGTGGGAGAGGCTGTACTGCCGGATCTGGCGGGCACCGTCGGGCAGGACGACGGCGACGGAGACGTACTGCCCGGCACGGAAAGTCGGGAGCGACGAGCCGTCGGGTGCGGCCAGCGTCAGGGCGACGGTGGCGGGCGACTGCTGCACGCGCTCCGTCACGACGACGGGCATCCAGGTCGTCTCCGGCGTGGTGTCGGCCTCGGCGTACAGCTCGCGCTCGCGACCGATCAGCTCGTCGGCCATGGCCCAGTAGACGGCCGTCCACGCCTCCGCGACGGGCGCCGTCACGGTGTCGGCACCGAGGATCTCGACGATGGCGGCGAAGAGGTGCTCGTACACCACCGGATAGGCGGACGGCGGCACGCCCAGCGAGGCGTGCTTGTGCGCGATCCGCTCGATCAGGGCGCGCTCCTGCGCGTCCTCGGTGACCAGCATCGTGGCGTACATCGCGACGGCGCCCGCGAGTGCCGCCTGCTGGGCGCCGTTGGCCTGGTTGCCACGGTTGAACAGGTCCCGCTCGAGTTCCGGGTGCGCGGCGAACAGGCGGCGGTAGAACACCGGAGTGATCTCGGCGATGGCACCGCCGACGAGCGGCAGTGTGGCGGAAACGATTTCCCTGTGGGCTGCGGAAAGCATCGTGAGCATCCTTATCGGTTCGTGAGTTCGAGCACGACCGCTCGAGTGGGCGGTTGCGCCAGCGAGGCCACGGTGACGGTGTTCAGCGACGCGTAGAACGCCGCGCGCGCGGTGGCGAGGGCGGACCGGAGCCGGCACGCGGACCGGAGTGGGCACCCCAGGCCCGCGCAATCGATGAGCTCGCCGTCGTCGTCGCCCTCCAGGGAGCGCACGACGTCGCCGAGCGCAGCGGCACGGCCGGACGCAGTGAGCGTGACGCCCCCGCCGCGGCCGCGATCCGCCTCGATCCATCCGCGGGCGGACAGGTGTGCGCACGCCTTCGTCGCATGGGCGTAGGACACCTGCATCTCGGCGGCGATGTCGCGGGTCGAGAGCCGGTCCCCGTCCTCCGCGACGGCGAGCCGGATCAAGATCCGTAGTCCGACGTCGCTGAATCCTGTGAGCCTCACGTGACCAGGCTATTGAAATATGCAGATTACGTGCAAGATAAAATCCAGTGATCTACGACACTATGTAGTAGATCGTGTCGGCGCTGCCTCGGAGACCAGCGCTACGGGGTCGCGTTCACCCAGCTGTGCCCGGGACCGAGGAACGTGTGGACGTACCCGCACGCCGTGCAGATCGCTCCGTCCCCGGACCTATTGGCCCAGTCGAAGCCGAGGAAGGAAGCACCGGTGGTGTTCATCTTCACCTCCCGCCGATCGAACGTGGTGCAACCGCACACCACGCACGCGAGATAGCGCTGGGTCGGCTCGATCAGGACGTGCACGATTCGGACACTACCGCTTGAGTCCGTGCTTGCGCGCGACGATGCTCGAGACGACCTCGACGGGCACCAGGCGCTTGAGCAGGAAGACCAGCGGCGCGTTGCTGCCCACCGCGGCGAACTCGCGGGGCTTGTCCGCCTCGATCGCCTTCACGATCACCTCCGCCACCTGCTTCGGGGTGATGCCCGCACGCTCATTGGCATCGAGGTTCTCGATCATCGTGTCGAAGTCGGTGCGGTACACCGAGTTGTCGGCGATGTACTTGGTGCGCCGCTCGCCGATGCCGGTCGCGATCGAGCCGGGTTCGACGGTGGTCACCGCGACGCCGAAGGGTGAGAGCTCCTGGCGCGCGGCGGAGGCGAAGCCCTTGAGCGCGGCCTTCGCCGCGACGTAGGAGCCGCGGTAGGCGAGCGGGAAGCTGGCGAGCATCGAGCCGACCATGATCACGCGGCCGTAGCGCTGCTCGCGCATCGCCGGGAGCAGGCGCTGCGTCAGCTGCACCGCGCCGAAGACGTTCGTCTGGAAGAGGCGGTCCACGGCGTCCGCGGGGAGCTCCTCCAGCGGGCCGGACTGGCTCTCGCCCGCGTTGTTGACCACGACGTCGACGTGGCCGGCCGCGGCGGCACAGGCCGCGACCGAATCCCGGTCGGCCAGATCCAGCGCCAGGTACTCCACCCCGGGGATCCGCTTGTCCGCCGCGATCGTCTCCGGATCACGACTGGTACCGAGAACTCGATACCCCTTCTGTGCCAGCAGCTTCGCCGTCTCGTAGCCGATGCCGGAAGTCGCCCCGGTCACCAGTGCGGTACGTCCGCTCACGCCCTCACTCCCTTCCGTCCACCGGTGGCGGCCGCTGCCGCGCGGCCCGCCGTCATCCCCGAGAATATGCATCCGCCGAGGAACGTGCCCTCCAGTGCGTTGTACCCGTGCACACCGCCGCCGCCGAACCCGGCGACCTCACCGGCGGCGTACAGGCCGGGCACGGGCGCACCGTCGGCCCCGAGGACGCGCGCCGAGAGGTCGGTCTCGAGCCCGCCCAGGGTCTTGCGGGAGAGGATGTTCAGGCGCACCGCGATGAGCGGCCCGTGCGCGGGGTCCAGGATGCGGTGCGGCTTGGCGACACGGACCACCTTGTCGCCCAGATAGTTCCGCGCGTTGTGCATCGCCTGCAGCTGGGCGTCCTTGCTGAACGCGTTGGCGGTCTCACGGTCGCGCGCCTCGATCTGGGTACGCAGGTGTTCGAGTTCGACGTGCCCGCCGCGGCCGATCGCGTTCATACCCGCGACCAGTTCCTCCAGGGTGTCGGCGACGACGAAGTCCTCGCCGTGCTGCTTGAACGCCTCGACCGGGCCCGGCGCCCCCTTCGACTTCACCCGCCCGAGGGCGAGTTTCAGGTCCTTCTCGGTGATGTCGGGGTTCTGCTCCGACCCCGAGAGCGCGAACTCCTTCTCGATGATCGTCTGCGTGAGCACGAACCACGAGTAGTCGTAACCGGTCTCGAGGATCGCCTTCATCGTGGCGTTGGTGTCGAATCCAGGGAAGTTCGGCGCCGTGAACCGGTTGCCGTTCGCATCGAACCACAGGGACGAGGGCCCCGGGATGATGCGGATCGCGTGGTCGGGCCAGATCGGGTCCCAATTGTGGATGCCCTCGGTGTAGGCCCAGACGCGGTCGCGGTTCACGATGTTCGCGCCTGCCTCCTCGGAGATCGCGAGCATGCGCCCGTCGACGTGCGCGGGCACGCCGGCGATCATGTGCCGCGGGAACGGGCCGAGGCGCTCGGCGGGCCAGTACTGGCGCATGAGATCGAAGTTGTGGCCGATGCCGCCCGAGGTGACGAGCACCGTCGGTGCGCGGAACTCGAATTCCCCGACCGTCTCCCGGCTGCTGGCCACGCCGCGCTCGAGGTCCGTGGGCTCGAGGACCGCGCCGCGGACACAGACGATCGCGCCGTCGGCACCGGTGATCAGCTCGTCGACGCGGTGCCGGAAGGCGAAGCGCACCAGCCCCTTCGCCTCCGCGCGCTCGACCGGCTCGCGGAAGACCCGCACCACCTCGGGGCCGGTGCCCCAGGTGAGGTGGAAGCGCGGGACGGAGTTGCCGTGGCCGTCGGCGGTGCCGCCGCCCCGCTCCGCCCAGCCGACCACCGGGGTGAAACCGAGGCCGAGGCGGCGCAGGTAGTCGCGCTTGCGGTGGGTGGCGAACTCGACGTAGGCCCGGGCCCACTGCCGGGGCCAGCGGTCCTCGTCCTCACGGTCGAAGCCCGCCGAGCCCGTCCAGTCCTGCCACGCCAGCTCGAAGGAGTCCTTGATGCCGAGGCGCCGCTGTTCCGGCGAGTCCACCAGGAACAGGCCGCCGAGGCTCCAGAACGCCTGGCCGCCGAGATTGTTGCGGTTCTCCTGGTCGACGATGAGGACCCGGCGTCCCGCTCGCGACAGCTCGTACGCGGCCACCAGGCCCGCGAGTCCCGCACCGACGACGATCGCATCCGGGGCGTCGTGTTCGCTCATGCGCCCACCTTACGTGCGCGCCCGCGCCCCCGCCCCGTCGTCGGCCCCAGCACTTCCGACGCTCTTGTTCCCACCGGCGACGAGCCCGCACAACAGGAGCGGCACCAGCAGGATCAGCAGGCCGACCAGCGGGAGCGTCCAGTCGTCGTGCACGCCGTGCAGGACGCCCATGAGCATCGGCCCCCAGGCGGCGAGCAGGTAGCCCACCGTCTGCGACATCGCGGACAGCGAGACCGCCTGCGCGGTGGTGGCGGCGCGCAGGTTCATCATCGTGACGGCCAGCGAGATCATCGCCCCCAGGCCGAAGCCGACGAAGACGTTCGCGATCCAGGCACCGATCCCGGTACCGAAGGCGAGCACGCCGAACACGCCGATCGCCTGCAGCCCAACGGCCGCCACCGCGACGGTCCGCTGCTCGCGGCGACGCGCGGCCCACTGCGGGAAGCTGAGCGCGGTCACCACGCTGAGCAGGCCGCCGATCGCCAGCATGGCGCCACCGGTCTGCGCCGACAGGCCCCGGTCGCGGTAGATGGTGGGGATCCAGCCGATCAGGGCGTAGGCCTGCAGCGACTGCAGCCCCATGAACCCGGTGACCGCCCAGGCCACCGGACTGCGCAGCACCGTCCGGGCGGCTCCGGTCTCGGCGGCACCGTCGGACTCGGGGACGCTCCGGCGGAAGGCGAGGTAGCGCACGGTGACCACCGTGAGCAGTGCCGCGGCGGCGAGCGCGGGGATCGCCCACAGGGCCAGGGCACCGCGCCAACTGCCGCCGAGCGCCGTCGCACCGGGAACCGTGAGCGCCGAGGCGAACCCGGTGGACAGGCACACCATCGCGGTGAACAGGCCGGTCATCAGCCCGAGGCGGTGCGGGAAGAAGATCCGCACCAGCACCGGCCCGAGGACGTTGCCCAGGGCGATCCCGGCGCCGGCGAGCAGCGTGCCGCCGAGGAGCACCGTCCAACTGGGCGCGATCCGCAGCGCGCTGCCGAGCGCGACCATCGCGACGGCGGCGGTCGCCACCACCACGGCCGTGTACCGGTGGGCCAGACGCGGCGCGGCGGCCGAGAACAGCCCGAGGCAGAGCACGGGGCCGGTGGTGAGGAGCGCGACCTCGGCGCCGCTCAGTCCGTACGCGTCCCGGATCTCCGCGAGCACGGCCGACGAGCTGCCGAAGATCAGTCGCAGGCAGATGCCCATCGTGATCAGGGCGGCGGCGCACGTCAGGGCGCCGACGGCCCGGAGCGCGGGCGGGGCGGCGACTTGCGAGCTCGACGTCATCACTCGAATCATGGGATGACTTCGACACCGGCGTCAACCCACCGCCGCGACCTCCTCGTCGAGCGCGCGCAGCACCGCCGCGACGGCGGGCCGGCGTTCAGCCCCGGGCCGCGTCGCCGCCTCGAGAATGCGGGCGGCCAGCACACCGGCGATCTCGAGCCCCCGGACTCCGGGGTGGGTCACCGCGTGGCGCGCGACGAGCGCGACCCCGAGCCCGGCCGCCACCATGGCCTGGATCGTGTGGAAGTCGTTGATGCGCTGCACCACCCGCGGCTGCACGCCGGTGATCGTGGCGAGGGAGCGGAGCACGTCGTCGACGGGGAAGCCGTCGCGCACGCTGATCCAGTCGAGGTCGGCGAGCTGCGTCGCGTCGACCCGGCCCGCCTCGGCGAACGGGTGGTCCACCGGAACCACCAGGTCGATCGGCTCCCGCATGAGCACGCGGGAGGCGATCCGGGGTCCGCCCAGCGGGCCGGCCCGCTCGTCACGGTGCGCGACCACCACGTCCGCATCCGCGAGCATCGCCGGCAGCTCGGTGCCCGGCAGGTCCGCGTCCGCCGCGGCCACCTGCACTCCGGCGGCGGCGGTGCGCCGCAGCACGCCCGGCAGCAGCAGCTCCGCGGCCGACGGGAAGAGTGTGAGCCGGACGACGCCGACGGGGGTCGAGCGGTACCGATCCATCTCCGCGCGAGCCCGATCCAGTTCGCCCAGCACCGATTCCGCGCGGACCACCAGCGCGAGACCGGCGTCGGTGAGGCGCACGCGCCGGCCGTCGGGCTCGAGCAGATCGACGCCCGCCTCCCGTGCGAGCACCTTGAGTTGCTGGGAGACCGCCGACGGGGTCATGTCCATCGCCCGTGCCGTCGCGGCGACGGTGCCGCGATCGGCCAGTTCGCGAAGGATCCGGAGCCGGTGCACGTCCATGTAGCCACGCTACATGGACGCTCAAGAAGTATTCGATTGTTCTTCCGGTCCAGGGGCGCGACAGTGGAATGCATGACCCCCCGCCACCGCCTCGTCGCCCTGTTCGTCGTCGTGCTGTGGGGACTGAACTTCCTCGCCATCCGCTACGGCCTGGACTACTTCCCGCCGCTGTTCCTGGGCGCGCTGCGCTTCCTGGTTCTCGCGCTCCCGGTGCTGCTGTTCGTGCGCCCGCCGAAGGGGCCGGTGAAGTGGCTGCTGCTCTACGGCATCGGCTCGGGCACCTTCCAGTTCGGCCTGTTGTTCACCGCCATGCACATCGGGATGCCGACCGGCCTGGCCTCGCTGGTGCTGCAGTCCTCGGCGCCGTTCACCGTCCTGCTCGGCGCCGTGCTGCTGCACGAGAAGCTGGCCGTCCGGCAGATCGTCGGCATCGGGATCGCGGTCGTCGGGATGGGCCTGATCATCGCCGACCGCGCGGACGCCGCGGCGGGCGTCGGCGTCCTCGGCGTCGCGCTCACCCTGTTGGGAGGCCTGAGCTGGGCGTTCGGCAACATCGGGCAGCGGCTGGCGGCACCGTCGGAGCCCTTCCGCTTCACCCTGTGGATGTCGGTGATCCCGCCCCTGCCGATGCTGGCGCTCAGCGCCGCCGTGGAGGGCCCCACCACAGGGTGGAAGGCCCTGGCGCACAGCCTCGACGGCACCGAGGGTCGTCTGGCTCTGCTGGGTGTGGCGTACATCGCGATCCTCAGCACCGTCGTCGGGTACGGGCTGTGGGGCGCGCTGATGGCCCGCTACCCCGCCTCGACCGTCGCGCCGGCCACGCTGCTGGTCCCGGTCGTCGGGATCGCCGCGAGCGCGGTCGTGCTCGGCGAGCACCCGACGGCGCTCGCGCTGGCCGGCGCCGGGACGGTCATCGCCGGCTGCCTGCTCGGCATGCTGCGGCGGCCGTCGCCGCTACCGGGTGGCGATGAGGGCGGTGGTGCCGGCCGAGAGCTCGACGTCACCGTCGCCGATGACCTCGGCGAGCGCGGCACGCAGCGCGACCCGGCGGTCGTCCGGCAGGGTTGAGTGCCCTGAGTACGTGAAGACCAGGTCCAGCCAGCGCTCCTTGGGCTGCGTCTCGACCCAGCCGTCCTCGCGCTCGGTCACGACGAAGCCCGCCTCCTCGAACCGACGGCGAAGCTGCGCCATCGCGAACAGTTGATCGTGGGCGGTGCCGGCGCCCGCGGCCTCGACGTTGACGTAGTCCTCGCTCGCGGCACGCAGCGCGTCGTTCGACGGGCGGCACGGCCGCAGCTTGTTCCACAACAGCACCACACGCCCGCCCGGGGCGAGTAGGTCCGCGAGCCGCGGGATCGCGGTCTCGGCGTCGACCCAGTGCCAGGACTGGCCGAAGGTGACCAGGTCGAACGTGCGGCCCTGCGCATCCCAGTCCTCGAACGTCGCGACCTCGGCCGGGACGCCGGAGGCGCGCGCGACCTCGGCCATCGCGGCATCCGGCTCGACGGCCAGCACCTCCACGCCGCGCTCGCGCAGTTGCCGTGCCAGGATGCCCGTGCCCGCCCCGACGTCGACGGCGGTGCCCGCGCCCGTCGTGATCGCGTCGACGGTGACGTCCGCGTAGCGGGGGCGCAGCCGGTCGTAATCCTCGGCGATCGCCCCGAACGAGAGCGCCCGCCGCCGGTCCTCGTGCAGTTCAGCCATGAATCCAGCTTGCCCTATCCTGGAGCGCATGCCCGGACTCCCCCTCCGCGCCCGCGCGGCGCTGCTCGCCGCCCGATCCGCAGCCTGGGCGTCGCAGCGCGCCGGGCGCGGCAAGGGCTCGATGATCGGCGGCCTGGTCGCGCTCAAGATCGAGCCGAATCTGATGTCCCGACTGGCCGCGGGCAAACGCACCGTCGTGGTGACCGGCACCAACGGCAAGTCGACCACCACCCGGATGACCGCGGCCGCACTCGGCACGCTCGGCCGCGAGGTCGCCACGCAGGCCGACGGGGCGAACATGGACGCCGGCATCGTCGCCACCCTCACCGCACACCAGCGCGCGCCGCTCGCCGCCCTCGAGGTCGACGAACTGCACGTGCCGCACGTGCTCGACGCCACCGACGCCGAGGCGCTCGTCCTGCTCAACCTCTCGCGCGACCAGCTCGACCGCGTCGGCGAGATCAACGCCATCGAGCGCAGGCTGCGCGCGGGCGTCGAGGCGCACCCCGAGCTGACCGTGATCGCGAACTGCGACGACGTGCTCGTGACCTCCGTCGCGTACGACGCGAAGAACGTGGTCTGGGTCGCGGCCGGCGCGGGCTGGACCAGCGACTCCACCTCGTGCCCCCGCTCGGGCGAGCCCATCGTCCGCGACGGCGCGCACTGGTACTCGACGGGGACCGACTTCTCCCGCCCGGAGCCCGACTGGTGGGTCGACGACACCTCCATCCACGGGCCGGACGGTTTCGTCGCGCCGCTGGATCTGAAACTGCCCGGTCGGGCGAACCGCGGCAACGCCGCGCAGGCAGTGGCCGCCGCGGTCGCAATGGGCGCCGACCCGCGGGCCGCGGTCGAGGCCGTCGGCACCGTCGGCGAGGTCGCGGGCCGCTACTCGACGGTGATCGTCGGCGAGCACACCGTCCGGATGCTGCTCGCGAAGAACCCCGCCGGCTGGCAGGAGGCCATGTCGATGATCGACGGCACCGCCGAGGGACTGGTGATCGCCGTGAACGGACAGGTCCCCGACGGTGAGGACCTCTCGTGGCTGTGGGACGTGCAGTTCGAGCGGTTCGACAACGGCAAGGTCGTGGCGTCGGGCGAGCGCGGGGCCGACCTCGCGGTGCGCCTGACCTACGCCGGGGCGGAGCACTCGCTCGTCGCCGATCCCCTCGCGGCGATCGCCTCGTGCCCGCCCGGACGGGTCGAAGTCCTCGCCAACTACACCGCGTTCCGCGACCTGAACACGGCACTGGAAGGGCGGCGCGCGTGATCGACTTCTCCGGATCCGAGGCTCGGATCACCGAGTCCACCCTGGTCATCGGCCTGGTGCTGCCCGATGTGATGGGCACCTACGGCGACGGCGGCAACGCCCTGGTGCTGCGCCAGCGGGCGCGGCTGCGCGGCATCGACGCCGAGGTCCTGCCGATCACGCTGGCCGATCCGGTGCCCGCGACCTGCGACATCTACACCCTCGGCGGCGCCGAGGACTACGCGCAACGCCTGGCGACCCGCCACCTGACCCAGTACCCGGGCATGCAGGAGGCCGCGGCCAAGGGCGCGCCCGTGCTCGCGATCTGCGCGGCGATCCAGGTGCTCGGCCACTGGTACGAGACGTCCGAGGGCGAGCGTGTCGACGGCATCTCGCTCTTCGACCTGACCACGACCCCGCAGGCGACCCGCTCGATCGGCGAGATCGAGGGCGTGCCGCTGATCGACGGGCTCACCCAGCCGCTGAGCGGTTTCGAGAACCACCGCGGCGGTTCGGCTCTCGGCCCGGACGCCGCGCCGCTGATGCGCGTGGTCCGGGGCACGGGCAACGGCGCGGGCGCCGCGGTCGACGGGGTCGTCCAGGGCAGCGTGCTCGGCACCTACATGCACGGCCCGGCCCTCGCGCGGAACCCGGAGTTGGCCGATCATCTGCTGGCCCGCGCGACCGGGCGTTCGCTCGAGCCGCTGGACCTGCCGGACGTCGAGCTGCTCCGGCGCGAGCGCCTGCGGAAGTAGGCCCGTCGCCGCTCGGCCGGACCGGGTCACGGTGTGTCGACCGGAGGCCATGCGTGCGGCGCATACCTCGTCGGCGCCGTCGCAGGGCATCCCCGTGACGCGCCGACGAAACATCGCGGCGCCCCGTCCCGAGCTGGGGGACATCGTGAGCAGAACCAGCAAACCAACGGCGGGACGCGCGGAAGAGTTCACCAGAGCCCGAGGACGGCCTGCTCGGTGGAGAGCAGGCGCATCTTGGTCGTGACGCCGCCGCCGGCGGAGAAGCCGCCCGTCCTGCCGTTCGCGGCGGTCACCCGGTGGCAGGGCACGACCGGGGGAAAGGGGTTCTCGCCCAGCGCCCGACCGACGGCGCGTGCGGAACCGGGAAGGCCTATCTCCGTGGCGATCTCGCCGTAGGTACGGGTGACTCCGGGCGGGATCCGGCGGGCCACGTCGTAGACGGAGCGCTGGAAGTCCGTGAGCCCCTGCATGTCCAGGGGCACCCAGGCGAGATCGTCGTCGAGGTTCGTGCCGGAGACCAGGTCGACGACGGCCGTGATCACGCGTTCGATCGCGGGCGGCGGCGCGGCCGGCTCCGCGCCCTCGCCGAGATGCTGCGCGGTGGCCTGATCGGACTCCTCCGGCAGTCGGACGGCGGTCACGGCACCGTCGGCGCCCCAGGCGATCCCGCACCGCCCCACAGCGGTGTCGAAGAGGGCGAAGCCGGCGGGCACGTCAGCCCACCTCGCGCGCGAGGAGGTCGAGATTGGCCCGCATGTAGTCGCGCCAGAGGCCGAGGCGGAAGTCGATGATCCGGGCCTCCTGATCCGGGTGCTCCGCGATGTACTCGCTCAGGGGCGAGGTCCCCGTTCCGGCGCGCGCCCACTGCCGCACCAGCGCGCCGCCCTCGACGGGTTCGACCTCGAATCCCCACGTGGCCAACGGATCATCGGCAGGGCCCACGCGCCAGACCCAGCGCCGGCCGTCCTCGACCTCGGTGACCTCGGGCTCGGTGAACCATTCACCGATCTCCGGGTCGGCGTTGTGCCCACGGAACCGCGCTCCCACGGCGACGCCGTCGGCTCCGTCGAGCCATTCCGCGTGCTGCAGCTCCCCTTCCGCGCGCGTGGGGAGCGTGATGTCGGTGACGAGGCGCCACGCCTCCGCCGGCGAGCATGGAAGCTCTCGGGAGACCTCGATGATCGGATGGTCGCGCAGGCGCATGCTTCGATCCTATTCCGCGGCCCGCGCCGCGGCGTCGATCTTCTCTTGCTGCTGCCGGTCCGCCATGCCCCGACGGTGCCACAGCGCACCGACAGGTTCTAGTGCGCGAGTACCGGTGAGTCGACGACGGTGCAGCGCTCCCGCGTACCGTCGACCGCGAACCAGCCGCGCTCGAACTCCTGCCAGCGCACCAGCTCGTCGCGGGCGTCCTCGCCGTCCCGCGCGACGGCCCGCTCGAGGCGCTGCTCCGCGGTGCCGCCGTCCAGCCACAAGCCCAGGGACAGCCGGTCCGCGAAGGAGCGCCGCGCGCTCGAGACGCCCTCGATCACGATGAGCGGCGCCCAGGGCAGGCGCAGCTCCTCCCCCGGCGACGGGACGCCCTCGCGCCAGACCATCGGCCGGTAGAAGGCGTTGCGCCCCCGCGCCAGCGGGTCGATCACCTCGGCGACGAGCTGCGGCCACCACGAGACCGGGTCGTCCCACGTGGCGTAGTGGTCGGTGCGCACCAGCGCGACGCGGGCGCCGCCCGCGCGCAGGTCGTCGACGAGACGCTGCGCGTACGTCGACTTGCCCGCCCCGGACGGACCGTCGATCGCGACGATGCCCTCGGGCGCGCCCAGGCGGGCCAGCACGGCTGCGGCGTCCACGGTCAGCTCGGCGGCGTCTCTTCGAGGACGCGCGGCGGCTCGGCCAGCGATCGCCTGCCACTCATCGCGCGACCGAGGGTCAGCTCGTCGGCGAACTCCAGCTCGGCGCCCATGGGCAGGCCCGCGGCGGGCCGGGTCACGGTGAGGCCGGGGAAGTCCTTGAGCATCCGCACGAGGAAGGCGGCGGTGGCCTCGCCCTCGGTGTTGGGATCGGTGGCGATGATGACCTCGTCCACGTCGACACCGTCGACCGACGTGCCGAGCCGCACGAGCAGCTCGCGGATGCGGAGCTTGTCCGGGCCCACCGACTTGATCGGATTGAGAGCGCCGCCCAACACGTGATAGAGCCCGCGGTACTCGCGGGTGCGCTCGACGGCCTGCACGTCCTTCGCCTCCTCGACCACGCAGATCTTCGAGGCGTCGCGGCGCGGGTCGGAGCAGATCCGGCACCGCTGCTCGGCGGAGACGTTGCCGCACACCTCGCAGTAGCGCACGTCGTTGCGCACCCGGGTGAGCGCGTTCGTGAGCCGATCGATGTCGGTCGGCTGCACCCCCAGGAGGTGGAAGGCGATGCGCTGCGCGCCGCGCGGTCCCACCCCCGGGAGCTTCGCGAGCTCGTCGATCAGCTCTTGAACGGGTCCTTCGTACACGTGCCGACCGTCAGAAGGGCAGGCCGCCGGCCAGCGGCCCCATCTTCTGCTGCGCGACGGCGGCCGTGTTCTCCGCCAGGTTCGTCAGGGCGCCCAGGACCAGGTCCTGCAGGGTCTCGACGTCCTCCGGGTCGACCACCTTGGGGTCGATGGTCAGGGACTTCACCTGGCCGTCGCCGGTACCGGTCACCTTCACCAGGCCGCCGCCGGCCTGGCCCTCGACCGTCGTCACGGCGAGCTCCTCCTGCGCCGCCATGAGCTGCTGCTGCATCGCACCGACCTGCGCCATCAGGTCTTCCATCGAGCCTCCGGGCTGCATGTGCCGTCTCCCTCCGCCGGTCAGGTGACCCGCTATGTCCGATTCGTGTTACTCGTGATTCCACTGTGCCGGCTGGGGCGGTACAGTGCGATCCGTGAAGAACCGCCGTTCCGCCCTCGCGGCCGCGACCGTGCTCCCTGCGCTGATCCTCTCCGGCTGCACCGTCGGTGACGCCGGATCGCAGCGGAACGCGGCCGCACCCACCAGCCTATCGCTCGGTGGGCCGGCCCTCGTGAACAACGCGGCGCCGCTCGCCGCGGGCGCGCTGAACGGCAAGAAGATCTTCGTCGACCCCGGCCACAACGGCGCGAACGACGCCTCGATCAACAAGCAGGTCCCCACCGGCCGCGGCGGCACCAAACCCTGCCAGACCACCGGCACGACCAGCGTCAACGGCGTGCCCGAGCACACGTTCAACTACGCCGTGGCCTACAAGCTCTACCGGGCGCTCACCGCCGCGGGCGCCCAGGTGATGTTCTCCCGCACCGACGACACCTCCGTCGCCTCGTGCATCGACGCCCGCGCCGAGGCGGCGAACCGCTGGGGCGCCGATGCCGCCGTCAGCATCCACGCCGACGGTTCCGCCCCCGGTAATCGCGGGTTTCACGTGAATCTTTCCTCGCCGCCGCTCAACCCAGCACAGGAGACGGCGAGCCCGGCGTACGCCGCGAAGATGCGCGACGCGCTCGTCGCGGGCGGTTTCACCCCGGCCGCGTACATCGGCTCCGGCGGCCTCTACCCGCGCTCCGACCTGGCCGGGCTGAACCTCGCGACGGTCCCGTCCGTGCTGGTCGAGGCGGGCAACCTGCGCGACGCCGAGGAGGCCAAGGTGCTCGAATCCGCCGACGGCCAGCAGCGGCTCGCCGACGCGATCGCCGCAGGCATCAGCGCGTACCTGGGCTCGCCCCCGACTCGGTAGCTGGAAATACCCGGAGATTCCGCACTCAGCTGCCCTCCGAAGCCGAATTCGGCTTCGGAGGCTCGTGCACGGCGAATTCTCCGGCGCCGAGTTCCCGCCCGCTCACGAACTCCCGCTCGGTTCCGTCGATCGGGTCGGTGAAGGCGAGTCGGCGGGCCAGCAGGCGCAGCGGATCGGAGAAGTCGCCGTCCACGAACTCGCGCGGCTCGGGATACAACGGATCCCCCAGGATCGGCACCCCCAGGCCCGACATGTGCAGCCGCAGCTGGTGGGTCTTCCCGGTCTCCGGACGCAGCCGGTACCGGCCGACGGTGCCGCCGCGGCCGTCGGGCAGCTCGGCCTCCAGCGCGACGTGCGAGCGGGCGTTGGCCGGGCCGTCCACCTCGTAGGCGCGCATGATCCCCGGCGTCTTCTCGATCCGTGACTCCACGACCGTCGGCAGCGCGAGGTCCGCGCGCAGCGGTGCCAGCGCGGCGTACTCCTTGCGCGCCACGCCCGTCGCGAACAACTGCTGGTACGGACCGCGCACCGCGGGGTCACGGGTGAACAGCAGCACGCCGGCGGTCAGCCGGTCCAACCGGTGCGCGGGCGAGAGCCGCGGCTCGTCCAGTTCGCGACGCAGCCGGACCAGCGCGCTCTGCACCACGCGCGCGCCGCGCGGCATCGTCGCGAGGAAGTGCGGCTTGTCCACCACGACGATCCGCTCGTCCTGGAAGAGGATCGGCATCGGAAAGGGCACGTCGATCTCGTCCGGCAGCTCGCGGTACATCCACACCGCCTGCCGGGCGGCGAGGACCGATCCGGGGTCGAGCGGCGCACCGTCGGACGCCAGGACGCACCCGGCCGCGCTCTCGCGCGCCACGTACGCCGCGGTGCCGGGAAAGCGGGCCTCGAGCACCTCGCCGAGTGTGCGACCCGCCTCCTCCTCGGCGACGACGAGTCGCGTCGGGTCGACGCCGTCGCGCAGCGGCAGCGGCGCGACCGGCGTCCCGCGGTGACGCCGCGGGCGCCTAGCCGTTGGACTCGACCTGAACCTTGAGGTTGGTGAGCAGCTCGTCGTAGATGCGGCCGAGGCCCTTGGGCGCGAAGGTCTTCTCGAAGAAGCCCCCGATACCACCGGCACCCTGCCAGGTGGTCGTGACGGTCGCGGTGGTCGCATCGCCCGCGCTGTCGGCGGCGACGGCGCGGTAGGTGGTGACCATCGAGCTGTTGGCGTCGGTCTCGGTGATGGTGGCGCCGTCGACGGTCACGGTGGCGCGCACGTTGCGCGAGCGCTTCTCCGTGGCCTGCAGGACCCATTCGGCGACGGTGCCGGAGCCCTGGCCGCCCTCGACGACGCGGTAGTCGCGGTAGTTCGGGGGCAGGATCTCGGCGCGGCGCGTGTAGTCGCTGAGCGCGGCGAGGACGGCCTCGGGCGCGGCGGAGATGGTGATGGACTTAGTGGCGGTTACCTGGGCCAACGTACTTCGATCCTCTGAGTATCGGGGTCCCCGACGAGGTCGGGGACGTGGGTGCCGGCACCGCCGACGGGTTCGTCGCCAGCCTAACCAATCGGTAACGGCCCGCGCGCGGCGCGGCCGAGGGGTATAGCGTCGATGATCGTGAGTGCTCGCAACGTTACGCCGGCGCGAACCCCGTCGACGGTCCCGATCGCAGGCGAGGCGGCCTACGCGGAGGGGCTCGCGCGCCTGCGCGAGAGCTACCGCGCCATCCCGCCGAACGCCCGTGTCCGCCTGGCCAAGAAGACCTCCAACCTGTTCCGCGCTCGCGCGGCCGCCGAAGCCCCCGGACTCGACGTCTCCGGGCTCGCCTCGGTCATCTCGATCGATCCCGAGGCCCGCACCGCGGACGTCGGCGGGATGTGCACGTACGAGGACCTGGTGGCGGCGACGCTGCCCTTCGGCCTCGCCCCGACGGTGGTGCCGCAGCTCAAATCGATCACCCTCGGCGGCGCAGTGAGCGGCATGGGCATCGAGTCCAGCTCGTTCCGGGCGGGACTGCCGCACGAGGCGGTGCTCTCGATGGACATCCTCACCGGCAGCGGCGAGGTCGTGACCGCCGCACCGGGCGGACCGGATGCCGACCTCTTCTTTGCATTCCCCAATTCGTACGGCACCCTGGGATATTCGACGCGACTCACCGTCGCGCTGGAGCCCGTGACCCGGTACGTCGAGCTGCGGCACGTGCGCTTCCACACACTCGACGACCTGCAGGAGACGATGGGCGAGATCGTCGACGCCCGCGAGTACGAGGGCGAGGCCGTCGACTACCTCGACGGGGTGGTCTTCTCCGCCGACGAGTCCTACCTGGTGCTCGGCCGCAAGACCGACGAGCCGGGCCCGCTCAGCGACTACACCGGGCGCGAGATCTACTACCGCTCGATCCAGCACGCCGACGGGATCACCCGCGACCGGCTCACCACGCACGATTACCTGTGGCGCTGGGACACCGACTGGTTCTGGTGCTCGCGCGCCTTCGGCGCACAGAACCCGAAGGTCCGGCGGTTGTGGCCGAAGCACCTGCTGCGCAGCAGCTTCTACTGGAAGCTGGTGGCGCTGGACCGGCGGTGGGACATCGGCGATCGACTCGCCGCGCGCAAGGGCGAGCCGCCCGGCGAGCGCGTGGTCCAGGACATCGAGGTGCACATCGACGAGATCACCGAGTTCCTCGAATGGTTCCTCGACGAGATCCCCATCGAACCGATCTGGCTGTGCCCGTTGCGATTGCGCGACCCACTGCCGACCGGTGCCGACCCGGACCGGCCCTGGCCGCTGTACCCGTTGGAACCCCGCGAGACCTACGTCAACGTCGGTTTCTGGTCCGCGGTCCCGAAGCAACCCGGCCAGATCGAGGGCCGGGCGAACCGCCTCATCGAGGAGAAGGTCTCGGAACTGGGAGGGCACAAGTCCCTCTACTCCGAGGCCTTCTACGAGCGCGCCGAGTTCGACGAGCTCTACGGCGGAACCCACTTGGAGAAGTACAAGTCCCGCTACGACCCGGAGGATCGCCTGCTGGGCCTGTACGACAAGACAGTCAGGAGGCAGTGAATTGACGCGATCCACTGAGCATCTCCCCAAGCTCAGCCTCGCCGAGATCATCGAGAAGGTGGCGGGCGGCAAGCTCGCCATCCGGGTCAAGGCCTACGACGGCTCGTCCGCCGGCCCGGACGACGCACCGTACGGCCTGGACCTGCTCACCCCGCGCGGAACCACCTACCTCGCAACGGCGCCCGGTGACATGGGCCTCGCGCGCGCCTACGTCGCCGGCGACCTGGAACTGACGGGTGCGCCCCCGGGAGACCCGTACGAGGCGCTGCGGGCTCTGTCCGACGACCTCAAGTTCGCCAAGCCCGGCCCCCGGCTCATCGCGCAGATCGCGCGCTCCGTCGGTGCGGAGCACATGATCCCGATCGCACCGCCGCCGCAGGAGGCGATCCCGCGCTGGCGGCGGATCGCGGAGGGACTGCGGCACAGCAAGACCCGCGACGCCGACGCGATCCACCACCACTACGACGTCTCCAACCGGTTCTACGAGCTGGTGCTCGGACCGTCGATGACCTACACGTGCGCCTGCTACCCGGACGCCGGCGCGACGCTCGAGGAGGCGCAGGAGAACAAGTACCGCTTGGTCTTCGAGAAGCTGCGCCTGAAGCCGGGCGACCGGCTCCTGGACGTCGGCTGCGGCTGGGGCGGCATGGTGCGCTACGCGGCCCGCCGTGGGGTGCACGCCATCGGCGCGACCCTGTCCAAGGAGCAGGCGGAGTGGGCACAGGCCGCGATCGAGGCGGAGGGCCTGGGCGAGTTCGCGGAGGTGCGCTACAGCGACTACCGCGACGTGCCCGAGGGCGACTTCGACGCGATCAGCTCGATCGGCCTGACCGAGCACATCGGCGTGCACAACTACCCGTCGTACTTCACGTCGCTGCGCGAGAAGCTCAAGACCGGTGGCCTGCTGCTCAATCACACGATCACGCGGCACGACAACAAGCTGTCGGGCAAGGGCGGCCAGTTCATCGACCGGTACGTCTTCCCCGACGGCGAGCTCACCGGCTCCGGCCGTGTGATCGCCGCGATCCAGGACATCGGCGGGATGGAGGTGCGGCACGAGGAGAACCTCCGCGAGCACTACGCCCGCACCCTGGCCGGCTGGTGCGCAAACCTGGTCGACAACTGGGACGAGGCCGTGGCAGAGGTCGGTCTGGGCACCGCTCGCGTGTGGGGTCTCTACATGGCCGGATCGCGACTCGGCTTCGAGCGCAACGTGGTCCAACTGCACCAGATCCTGGCGGTCAAGCTCGACGAGAAGGGCGGAGCGGGCGATCTGCCGCTGCGCCCCTGGTGGAACGCCTGAGTCCGGAGTCAGCCGCGGAAGTACATCACCGCCAGTAGGCGACGCTCCGGATACAGGAACGCCCGCACCGTGCCGGGCTCGACGGCCACGAACGCGTCGAGCCCGGCATCGGTGAGCCCGACCCCTGGATCTCCGAGCACGGCCGGCAGCTCGGGGCGCGACCTGCCCGGTGCCGTCCCCGCCGCGTCGCGCAGCCGGGTGGTCACGACTTCGTCGCCGAGGGCGATCACCGCGTCGAGCCATACGGCGCTGGGCCCGGGATTTCGGTCGTCGGCGTTGGAGCGGCCGATCCAGCGGGCCGAGAAGCTGTCGCCGATGTTTTTGACCCGCTTGCGAATCGGCTCCACCTCGTCGCGAACGGTCGGCGCGGAAGGTGCAGGCTCCGACGGAGCGCAGCCGGCGACCACCGGCACGAACAGCGCCCCCAGGATCACCGAGCGGCGCGAGGCGTGCATCAGATGGGGCGGGCGCCGAGTTCGTTCTTGAGCAACTCCAGCGCGATCTCGTCCGGGTCGCGACGGGGCGCGCTGGTGCTGCCGGAGACGGCGTCCTCCCGGTGCGCGGCGTCCATCATCTCCTCTTCGGAGATCTCCTCGACGGGCGCCGGCTCGGGGTCCGGCTCGGGCGGCAGCGGGATGTCGTCGTGGTGCGACGGTGCGCGGTTCTCCCGGCCGGCCGGGCGCGGGTCCGGGCGCTGCTCGCCCGCGCGGCTGCGTCGCTCGAAGGTGGGCGGCGCCTTGCGCGGCTCGGCCGCGGGGCGCTGCTGCTGCGGCGCTGCCGCGGGAGCACCCTGCTGGCGAGCGCCGCTGCCGTCGCCGACCTCGACGTTCCACTGCGTGCCGAAGACCTCGCGGACCGCATCGCGCAGGTTGCCCACGTGCTGCTGATCGCTGAACCGGCCGAGCAGCGCGGGGATCGGCAGCGCCAGGTGCAGGGTATCGCCGGACAATCCGAGCACCTGCACGTTCGGCATCAGGGCGAACGTGACCGTGCTGCGGTCCTTGACCGCGCGCAGCACCTTGGGCCACGCCGTGCGCACCTCCTCGACGGAGGGGCCCGACGGTGCCTGCGCCGCGGGTGCGGCGGCGGTCTGCGGCTCGGGTTCGGGACGGTACTCGGGCTCGGGTGCCGGGGGCGTCGGCTCCGGGGCCGCTGCGCGCACGGGCTCCGGCGCGGGCGGCTCGACTGCCTGCGGCGGGGCGGCAGGCTCCGGCTCCCGCGCGGGTGCTGGCGGCTCGGGCTCGCGCGCGGGCGCTTCCGGCTCCGGGCGATGCAGTACAGGCTCCGACTCGACGGGCTCCTCGGGCTCGGGCCGCGCCGCGGCAGGCTGTGCGTGCTGCGCCGCCACGGGCTCGGGCGCGACGGGCTCGGGGGCAACGGGCTCGGGGGCAACGGGCTCGGGTGCGGCCGGCGCCACCGGCTGCTGGGCCTGCGCGGGCTCGGCCTGCGGGGTGGCCGCGACGGGCTCCTGCGCGGGCACGGCGGGCTGCGACGGAGCCGCGGGCTGGGCGGCAACAGCGGGCTGGGCGGGAGCAGCGGGCGCGACAGGGGCAGCGGGCTGCGCCACCGGCTCGGCGGCGGCCTCGGCCTGACGCTGACTGGGCCGGACGAAACGGGACGGCGGACCGTCGGGCTGGGGTGCGGGGGCCGGACCGCCCGACGGGGCGGCGGGCGCGGAACCCGGGACGGGTGCGGCACCACCGGCAGCGGGCGCGCCCGCGGGGCGCCGCTCGAGCGCCTCGATGCGCTGCAGGAGAGCGGCCTGCGCATCGTCGGCCGCGGGGAGCAGCATGCGGGCGCACATGACCTCGAGCAGCAGGCGCGGCGAGGTGGCGCCGCGCATCTCGGCGAGGGAGGCGTGCGTGACCTCGGCGCACCGGGTGAGCGTCGCGAGGCCGAGCTTCGCGGCCTCCCCGCGCATCGTCTCGAGCACGTCCTGCGGCACGTCGATGAGCCCGCGATCGGCGGCGTCCGGGACGGTGTGCAGGAGGATCAGGTCGCGCAGGCGCTCGAGCAGGTCCGTGGCGAAACGACGGGGATCGTGCCCGGCCTCCATCACCTTCTCGACGGCGCCGAACAGGGCGGCGCCGTCGGCGACGGCCAACGCGTCGACCGCGGCGTCGATCAGGGCCGTGTCGGTGACGCCGAGCAGGCCGAGGGCGCGCTGGTAGGTCACGCCTTCGGGGCCGGCACCGGCGAGCAGCTGATCCATGATCGACAGGGAGTCACGCGGGGATCCGCCGCCCGCGCGGATGACCAGCGGATACACCTGGGGCTCGACCGCGACGTGCTCGGCACCCGTGATCTTCTCCAGCAGCGGCCGCATGACGTTGGGCGCGAGCAGCCGGAACGGGTAGTGGTGCGTGCGGGAGCGGATGGTGGTGAGCACCTTCTCCGGCTCCGTGGTGGCGAAGATGAAGATGAGGTGCTCCGGCGGCTCCTCGACGATCTTCAGCAGCGCGTTGAAGCCCTGCGGGGTGACCATGTGCGCCTCGTCGACGATGAAGACGCGGTAGCGCGACTCGGCCGGGGCGTAGAAGGCGCGATCGCGCAACTCGCGCGCGTCGTCCACACCGCCGTGGCTGGCGGCGTCCATCTCGGTGACATCGAGGTTGCCGGGGCCGCCGGGGGCGAGCGCGACACAGGAGTTGCAGACGCCGCACGGTGTGCTGGTGGGGCCCTGCTCGCAGTTGAGCGAGCGGGCCAGGATGCGCGCCGACGAGGTCTTGCCGCAGCCGCGCGGGCCGGAGAACAGGTACGCATGGTTGATCCGGCCGGAATCGAGCGCGATGCTCAGCGGCTCGGTGACGTGCTCCTGCCCGACGACCTCGGCGAACGTCGCGGGACGGTACTTGCGGTAGAGAGCCACGGTGCCAGGCTACCGGCAGGGTCCGACAGCGTCGCAGCTTGCTCGGCGACCAACCGCCGGGCGACTGCGGCGCGCCGTCACCGCTCCGGCTCGTCGGTCGGAGCGACCGCCGGGAACTGCCCCGTCGCATGCGGCGGGACGGCCGGGAACTGCCCCGTCGGGTACGGCGGGGCCGGAGGGACGAACCGCGCCGGACCGGGCGCCGGCGGGAGCGGGGTACCGCCGAGGCGGTCGGCGAAGGCGAGCGCCAGCAGCATGCACAGCGACACGAACAGCACCAGCACGAACGCGGGGTGCAGCTGGACCGACACCAGGCCGGCGAGCATGAGCACCGCCCACACGCAGCAGCTCGCGACGCGGGCCACCAGCGATCCTCTGGCGAGGAAGACCGCGAGTCCGATCAGTCCGACGAGGGCGGCGACGAGGAGCACCGCGAGCGGGGCGATCAGGGTCAGCAGGTACAGGCCCCACCCCTCGCCCACGTCGGCGTAACTGTCGGCGGAATCGCTGTCGAAGGCGGTCATCCAGTAGATCACCAAACCCACGACGGTGAGCGCGGCGATGAGGGCCTGGATCAGAGCGAGCGCGCGGTGGATGCGCGGAACCGGCACGACCATCGGATACATCTCTCCCCCTGCCCTTTGCGTGTGCACCCACGGTAGCGGGCGGACCGTCGGCGGAGAAGAGCGAAAGACAGCGAGCGGCGGCCCGACGGTGCCGGGCCGCCGCTCGCGGCGCTCCTACTTCTTGTCGCGGTCGAGACCGAGGGCGTCCGTGATGTAGAAGAACGGATCGGTCTGGTCGGTCAGCCCGACGACGTTCGCGGCGCCGGGGCCGTACGCCGCGATGCGGACCTGGCCGCCGGTGTGCTGCTCCTCGCCCGGCTCGAGCGACGTGCCGTAGTTGACGGTCAGCTGGCCGCCGTCCTTGGTGGCGAGCGTGCGGGTCAGGCCGGGCGTGACGGTGCCCGCCTCGATGATCTGGCTCGAATGCGCGTGGTCACCGGTGACGATGACGAGCGTGTCCTTGTCCTGCTTGGCGAACTCGAGTGCCGTCGACACCGCCTCGGAGAGCTGCACGGTCTCACCGATCTGGCCGCAGGGGTCGGCGTCGTGGTTGGCCTTGTCGACCGAGCCGGACTCGACCTGCAAGAAGAATCCCTTGTCGCCCTTGAGCAGGTCGATGGCCTTCTTCGTCATCGACGCGAGCTTCGGGGTGGCACCGAACCCGGGGTTGGGCGAGCAGGTGACGGCCGGCTCCTTGCCGCCCTGCAGGGTGGCGGTCGCCTTGTCCCACACGCGCGGCAGGTTGCCGTCGGCGAAGACGCCGAGCACCGGCTTGTCCTGGTTCGCCTCCGTGACGGCGTCGAGCTCCGCGCCGGAGCGGGCGATCTGGTAGCCGCGCTCCTTGGCCTGCACCTCGAGGGTCTTGTCGCGGTACTCGCCGGCGGTCGCGGTCTCCTGGAAGGTCTTCCAGCCGCCGCCGAGGGTGACGTCGGCGCGCGCCGCGAGCAGCTGCTCGGTGATCGAGCCGAGGCCGCCGTTCTCCTGCAGGTTCTCGGGGCACTTCTCCTTGGTGGCGACGGGGCCGTAGCACTTGCGCTGCGCGACGTGCGCGACCTGCACGGCGGGGGTGGCGTCCTGCAGCTCGGTGGTGGTGACGTTGCCGGTCTTGCGGCCGTTGGCCTTGGCGATCTCGAGGATCGAGCGCTGCGCCTTGCCGTCGACGTCGACGCCGACGGCGCCGTTGTAGGTCTTGGTGCCCGTGGCCCACGCGGACCCGGAGGCCGCGGAATCCGTGGTGTAGTCCGGCTTCTTGGTCTTCTTGTCGATCGCGTAGGTGGTGTAGTCGCCCGACAGCGGCAGCTCGTCGATGCCGGGGATCTGGCCGCCCGCACCCCACTGGTAGTTCCGGGCGAGGGTGAGCTCCTGGTTGGCGGTGCCGTCGCCGATCACGAGGATCACGTTCTTGGCCTTCGAGCGCTGGATCGAGTCGGCGATCGCCTGGGTCTGATCACCCGCGAGCCGCTTGGCGCCGCCGTGGGTCGTGACGTCGCCGGCCGCCTGCCGGTTGATCTCCACCTTCGCTGCCGTCTCACCCGAGGTGCCGGGCCCGTCGTCGCCGCCGCTGCCGCAGGCCGCGACCACGCCGAGCACCGCCACCGCGCTGACGGCCATCGCCGTCCGCGCCTTTCCGCTACCGAGGTTCGTCATTGCCGTAGCGAAACATGCGCGTATGAACATGAATCAGTGTGCGGGTGAACAGTTCGCTATCGCGGATGCGAACGACGCTCGAACCGTCCCGTCACCGCCTGCGCAAGCGCGGAACCGAACAGCAGCCCGAGGGCGAGGGCGCAGATCACCGCCGCCACGTCGACGACGGTGCGCGCGCCCTGCTCCGGATCGATGCCCACCGACGTCACCGACAACAGGCCGAGACTGCCGGGCACGAGCACCCAGAACGCCGGGAGGAAGACCACCAACCGCGACCATTGCGGCCGCACCGCCGCCACCAGCGATGCACCGAGGCTGCCCGCGATCGCGCCGAGGAAGCCGCCGAGCACGACGCCCGAGAGCGCCTGCCCCGCGAGCTGCGCGCCGAAGGCCGCGGCCACCACCAGGCCGATCGCCGGAAGCAACCGCATCGACGCGCCCTCGTTGAGGCACACGCCCACGCAGATCAGCGCCAGCCCGACGGGTGGCCCCCACCAGCCGAGCTGATTGATCCGCTCGTTGACCAGCATCTCCGGGGCGACGCCGAGCACCGACGTCGCACTGAGGACGCCGAGCGAGAACAACAGCAGCTGCACGGTCCCGAACGTCAGCCGGGAGCTGCCCGCGACCATCGCGCCGGCCGCGAGCTCCGACATGCCGGTGACCATCAACGCGCCCGGCAGCAGCACCGCCAGCGGCGCGAGGAGGGTGCGCAGCGGACCGTCGAGCCAACCGGCCTGCGCGGCGGCGAAGACCCCCGTCCCCACGGTGAAGGCCGCGATCGTGGGCAGCAGCGTGGCCGCGAGCCGCACCCGTCCTGCGGCCTTGACCAGCAGCATCACCACCACGCCACCGATCGCCGCGGCGGCGATGTTGGGCAGGCCGGGCTGCAACAGCATCGCTATGCCGACGGCGATCACCGACCACGAGGCGTCCTGCACCCACTGCGGGTACCGGTGCGGCAGCGAGCGCAGGGTCCCGAGCCGGGCGAAGGCGTCGTCGACCGACAACGTGCGCGCGACGAGACCCCGTCGCACCTCCGCGACCACCTCCGACTGCTCGAGCCGGAGCGGGCCCGCGATCGATTCGAAGGTGGCGGGCGCGCCGGGCTCGAGCGTCAGCGTCAGGCCCGTGGGCGTGGCCCCGATCTGGGCGAGCGGGTGACCGAGGGCGGTGGCGACGCCGGTGAGCTCGTCCTCGACCTCGTGCACGGGCTGCCCGCCGGCGATCATCGCGGCGCCGAGGTAGGCCAGCAGCCGGCGGTCCTCGGTGCGCCGGTCAGGCTGCACGGCCGGACCGGCCCGGTCCGGCCGGGACGGCCTCGTCCGCGAGCGCGGGTCGATCCTCCGTGTGGCGGAGGTACCAGGCGGAGCCGATCAGCGTGGCGACGAAGATCCACACGTAGACGCCGCCGGCGAGCGCCTTGAGCACGGGGTTGTCCATCGGGCGCAGGAAGATCCCGATCGCGTACGTGTCGTGCACGTCGTCGACGCCCGTCGGCTGCAGGTGCGGGAAATAGGTGACCCAGATGAAGGTGGCCGCGACCAGCGCGGCGGCGGCCACGAGGGCGAGCACGCGCCGACCGGGATCGGCGGTGAGCAGCGCGCGGCCGATGAGGAGCACGAGCAGCGGCACGATCCACACCCAGTGGTGCCCCCAGGAGAAGGGCGAGACGGCACAGGCGGTCAGGCCGACGACGGTGACCGCGAGCAGCACCTCGTCGCGCCGGTACGCCCAGGCCGCGATCCCCAGGCCCGCGAGGGCTGCGGGCACGGCGACGGCCAGCCAGACCGCGGTCGAGGGCTCCTCCGCGTGGGTGAGGTACGCGATGAGGCCGTTGATCGACTGGTTGCCGACCTGGTTCGGCTCGCCCACCCGGTTGGCGTCGAGGAAGGTGCCCGACCAGTACTGCCACGACTGCTGCGGGATCACCAGGAAGCCGACCACCACGGTGCCGGCCAGCGTCGCGATCGCGGTGCGGGCCTCACGCCACTGCCTCGTGACCACGAGATAGGCGAGGAAGAACAGCGGGGTGAGTTTGATGCCCGCGGCGATGCCGATGCTGAACCCCTTGAACCGCGCCCCCGCGGGCCGGCCGAGGTCCCACAACAGGAGCAGCATGAGGAAGACGTTGATCTGGCCGAACCAGATGGTCGTGCGCACGGGCTCGAGGACCGTGGCGACCAGCGTCAGGCAGATCGCCGCGAACCACACGCGCCAGTCGCGGACGAAGCCCACCAGGCGCAGCGCGATGAGGATGCACGCCAACAGCGCGAGCATCACGGCGATGGTCCACACCCAGCGCAGGACCTCGGTGGACATCCAGCTCAGTGGCACGAACAGCACGCCCGCGAAGGGCGTGTAGGTGAACGGCAGGATGTCGTTGAGCAGCGGACCGTCGTAGAGGCCCTCGCCGCCGTGCGCGACGATCTCGCCGCCCTTGCGGTAGACCTCGGCGTCGATCTGGTTGTGGAAGAGCCCGTACATCGGTGTCGAGAACGGGATCCGGACGAACTGCTGCCACACGGCGACGGCAGCGGCCACCGCGAAGAGGGCCAATACCCACCACTGCCGGGGGAAACGCCGGCTGTTCTCGTCCGCCACCGGCGCGATCCTCCTGCTCAGGCGCGCCCTACTCGGGCTGCGACATCAGCTTTTCAGCAGAAGCCAAGAGTACACAGGTAGCCACGCCGTCCATTGCGGTCTCAAGCTCGCCGATCGACGGGAACGTCGGCGCGAGCCGGATGTTGCGGTCGTCCGGGTCGGTGCCGTGCGGGAACGTGGCGCCGGCGGCGGTCAGGGCGATGCCCGCCTCCTTCGCCAGGGCGACGGTCCGCGCGGCCGTCCCGTCGAGCACGTCGAGGCTGATGAAGTAGCCGCCCGTGGGCTCGCTCCAGGAGGCGACCTTGGCCGCGCCCAGCCGGTCCTCGAGGATCTCGAGGACGCGGGCGAACTTGGGCGCGATCAGGTCGCGGTGCTTGCGCATGTGGGCGCGCACGCCCTCCGCGTCGCCGAAGAAGCGGACGTGCCGCAGCTGGTTCACCTTGTCGGGGCCGATCGAGGTCAGCCCGGTGTACTTGCCGTACCAGCCCAGATTCTCGGCGGACGCGCCGAAGAAGCTCACTCCGGCGCCCGCGAAGGTGATCTTCGAGGTGCTGGCCAGCACGTACGGCCGGTTCGGGTGGCCGGCCGCGGCGGCCAGGCCCAGGACGTCGGGGTCCGACGGTGCGTCGCCCACCAGGGGGTGCACGGCGTAGGCGTTGTCCCAGAAGATCCGGAAGTCGGGCGCGGCGGTCGGCATCGACACCAGCTCGCGCGTGACCTCCTCGGAGTACACCGCACCGGTGGGGTTGGCGAACTTCGGGACGGTCCAGATGCCCTTGATCGCGGGATCCTTCGCCACGAGCTCCTTGACCACCGCCATGTCGGGGCCGTCCGGGTTCAGCGGCACGACGATCATCTCGATGCCGAACTCGGCGGTGATGGCGAAGTGCCGGTCGTAACCGGGGGCCGGGCAGAGGAACTTCACCGTCTCCTCGGCGCCCCACGGCCGCTCGCCGTCGACGGTGCCGTGGATCCACGCGAGGGTGATCAGGCGGTGCATGATCTCGAGGCTGGAGTTGTTCTGCGCGTACAGGTTCGCGACGGGGATGCCCAGCAGCTCGCCGAAGATCGCGCGCAGCTCGGGCAGACCGGCGAGGCCGCCGTAGTTGCGGGTGTCGGTGCCGTCCGCGGCGCGGTAGTCGCCCTCACCCGGCAACGCGAGCAGCGCGTTCGACAGGTCGAGCTGATCGGGCGCCGGCTTGCCGCGGGTCAGGTCCAGCTTCAGCCCCCGGGCCTTGAGCGTCTCGAACAGTTCCGTCAGCTTCGCGTGGACGTCGGCGAGCTCGGACTGACTCAGGGACACGTAGGTGGACATCGGGTGCGCCTCCGGCGGATATTCGGGCCCGGACATAAAGGGGACTCCGCGCACCCGCCAGAGCCCGTTGACCCTTGCTGCGTTCCCGCCCTGGGGGAGTTCACAGGATGGACGCCGCGCGGAGTCCGGTGTCGACTATACGTGGTCGTCCTGGTTTGGGTCGACGGGGGCCGTCGTCTACAGTGGTCCACGGAGGATTCGCCTAGTGGCCTATGGCGCTCGCCTGGAACGCGGGTTGGGTTAATAGCCCTCAGGGGTTCAAATCCCCTATCCTCCGCAGATCAGGGGCGGTTCCGAGCACATCGGAACCGCCCCTGAGTCGTTCCCGCACCCGGTCGAGCGACGCGGCGGCCAGCGGCACACCCTGGGGCGACGATGCAGCATCGAACAAGTGTCTGTTCACAGTGGCGTCCGCGATGCTAACCTCGGGCCACGGATCGACGGCGGTGTCGTCGACACGGCGGCACGAGGGGGAGACATGGGTTCGCAGCGCCCCGGCCGCCTGCGCCGAGCAGTGCGGAAGGCCGTCGAATACGCGACCGACGTCGTCGCGGAATTCCTCACCAAGCTCATCCCGTAGCCCGCAGCCGGTCGACCGGAGAAGGAGTCTCGTGTCCCGTGTGCTCGATCCCGAGGTCGCGGGCGGTCTCGGCGACGAGTCGGTGCTGGACACATCGGTGCATCCGCCGCTGGTGCACCGACTGCACTTCGTGGTCGCAGGCTGGCTCGGTGACGATCTGATCCAGAGTTTCCCGGTGTACCTGATGTCGCCGCGGCTCCTCGCCGCTCTGCGCACCGCCGGCCTGACGGGGTTCTCCGTGAACCCGCACTGCCGGATCGCCTTCGACGAGCAGGTGGGCGAAGAGCTCGACAACGCGGACATCCTCACCTTCGAGTGGATCGACGTCCATGGCACCGCTGCCGACGACCTGCGGATCACCGAGGATCTCCTGCTCGAAGTCTCGGATCGGGCGTGGGACACGCTCTCCCGGTTCTCCGTGAACCACTGCGAGATCGGGAGCGCGGACGGCGGAGAGGAGTTCTGATGTTCGGCGGCGTGAGCGCAAGAACGCGCGCGCCCACCAGCGCGAACCCGCCGACGCCTTCGTCGCACTCGAGAAGGGCGCGGTACAGGTGTACGACGCCGAGACCTCGGCGGTCAATTCCGCTGTCGTCTCGGCGATGACGGGCCGAAAGGCCCGTGTCCTTGCGGGGAACTGGACCGGCGTTCAGTTCTGGGTCGACGACGATGCCGCGGCCGACGATGACAGCGCCATGGTGTTCATGCTCGACCCCTCCACGATGATCGTCGACGACTTCGTCGAGCAGGGACGGTTCGTCGCAGCGATCCTCGAGGGAAGCATCGTGGCCGGCATGGAGGCGGAGCTGCTCCGTTCCTGGCTGGCCGAACGGTCGATGGAGTCCCTCGCGCCGAACACCTGCGTGCCCGTCCACCCGCAGCAGTTCCTCACCGGGTCCGTCGACGCGCGGCCGTTGAGCACGGACAGCGTCTCCACCACGGGCTGGTTGATCCACAGCGCGAAGGCACTGCGCGTGATGCACGACCTCGAGCTGCAGGCGGGAGATCCCCTGCCTCCCGACTTCACCGAGCGCGTCGCAGAACTGTGAGGTCAGCGCGACGTTAAGCTCCTGACGCAACTCTTCCGAGCACAGGAGACACCGTGGCCAAGGGGTATTGGGTCAGCGTCTACCGGGTCATCAAGGATCCGGAGAAGGTGGCCGCCTACGACGCGCTCGCCGGCGCAGCCGTCCGGGCCGGCGGCGGGCGACTCCTCTCCCGCGACGGTCGTGTCGCCCCGTACGAGCAGGGTGTCGCCGAGCGGACGATCCTGATCGAGTTCGAGAGTTTCGAGCAGGCCGTCGCCACCCGCGAGAGCGCGGCGTATCAAGAGGCGCTGGCAGCGCTGGGCGATGCCGTGGAGCGTGACTTCCGCGTCGTCGAAGGCCTCGACTGACACCGGTGCGCCCGTCCCACTGCGGGACCGGTCAGTCGGCGATCGCCGCCGCCGCGGCCGCGAGCTTGGGGATCAGCGTGTTGCGGTAGCCACGCTCCGCGGCGTTGCGGGCGAACTTCTGCTGCCGGTCGTCGACGTCGAAGCCCGACATCGTGAAGACGATCCGGGTCCCGCGCCCCTCCGGCACCAGTTTCCAGTCGACGACCCAGCGTGCCGGCCGAGGCGCCCGGAGATCCGTGTAGCTGTGCGCGAACCGCACGGCGGGCACCGCGTCGATCACCTCGCACGAGACCTCCCCCGGCGGATCCGACGGGATCTCGAGGATGAAGGTGGTGCCGATCTCCGGTCGCAGCCCGACCGACCGCACGAGCCACTGCTCGACGGACGCCGGCTCGGTGAGCGCGCGCCACACCGTCGCGGGCGCCTCCGGCACGTACCTGTCGAGCTCCACGATCGACGGGTCCGACTCGATCTCGAACACGCCGCCAGTAGACCACGCACTTGTGGCGCGGCGTCGCCGGTTCGGGCGCACGCCCTCGACCGGGCCATCGCGACGGCGGGCTCCGCATTCGACGGACGCGCCCCACCGATGAGTGCAGTCCCTCACAAAAGATCTTCTCGTAGTGCGCTCGAACCGAAGCCTCACTAAACTTAACTGGCATCCGCACCCGTGCCCCCGCCCCGGAGACAGTGATGCAGTGGACCGTGATCGACCTCGCCGACGCGATGAGGCTCGCGCGCGGCCTGGGCGACTCCTGGTCGAGTGCATCCGAGCTGGTGGCGATCGTCGCCGAGCGGCGTGAACGACCGATCGACGTGACGGCCACCGACCTCACCGGCACCGGGATCACCGGCACGGTGCTCGCCGGGCGCGACCGGGACACCATCGTCCACGCGACCGGCCTGCCGCCGTTCTTCGCCGAACACGTGATCTTCCACGAGCTGGGGCACCTGGTCTGCGGGCACCTCGACGGAGCAGCGGCCGAACCACAGGGCCGGATGCGGTTCCGCAGCGCCCACTCCGATCCGGCGCAGGAGCACGAGGCGGAACTACTCGCGACGGCGTTCGCGCAGGTCCGTTCGGAACGGGATCGCCGGCGCGGCCACCTCGCCGACGACGGCGGATTCATCGCCACCCTGGCCCCTCACATGCTGTCGCGATGAGGTCGACGTGCCGCCCCCGCCCACCGTCGTCGTCCTGAACGACGTCCTGTTCTCCGGGGCGGCGATAGCGTGCGCCGTCGTCGCCCTTCTGATCGCGGCCACCAGCCTCACTCCGGGACGCGCAGCGCGCGTGCGTCGCTGGCTTGCGGTCTCGTTCACACTCAAGGGCCTGGGCTTCGCCAGCGCAGCGCCCTGGATCGTGCGCCGGGTGAACGCGGTGTTCGAGGACTCGGCGTCCCTCCTGATCACCTACGCCATCTCTCCGCTCTGGTGCGCGGCGATGATCCTCGTCGCCCGCGCCTGGCGGCACGGCTCCGTCACCCGGCCGTTCGGCTACGGCATCGGCGGGGCCGCGGTCGCCAGCACGCTCGCGATGATCGTCCTCTGGTGGCACACACCGCGCACGGACCTCGTCGGATCCGTCAGCGCGAAGTTCGCCGAGACCGCGACGGGGACGGCGCTCATCCTCACCTACGCGGGCACGCTGACGTTCGGACTCCTCGTGCTGCTCGGCGCCTGCCGGTTCCACACGGACCGCCTCGGCGAGAGAGCGACGCCGGCCGTGCGCACCGCGGTCACGATCATCTCGGTGGGCGTCGTCCTCGATCTGATCTTCGCCGCCAACCAGGCCGCGAAGGCGCTCTCCAGCGCGCGGGGGACACCGATCGTCGTGCTCGAGTACCTCACCGCCGCAACGGCGATCGTGGCGGCGACACTCCTGGGCCTCGGGTTCGCCTACCCGGAGGCGCGGCACCGGTGGAGCGACGCCAGGCGGTCGGCCCGGGCGCGGCGCACCTGCCGGGCGCTCACACCGCTGTGGACCGACCTGAACTCCAGCCGCGGCGCCGCGCCCACGCCGTGGCTCAGCACGGCGCACCCCGAGATCCGCGTCTACCGCATGATGGTGGACATCCACGACGGGCTGATCCACCTGGCCCCGCTCCTGCCCGGGTCCGACGAGCGATCACACCCGCAGTCGAGTGCGGACTTCGCTCGGGAGATCCGCGGCGCGGTGTTACAAATGCATAAATCAGACACTTCACTCGAGGGTGAGCTCGGTTTCGGCGAGATCGCCCGCCGCCCCGATCTCCCCTTCGACCAGCAGATCTCCTGGGTGAGCTCGGTGTCGCAGGAGTACCGATCGTTAACAGACCGTAAATAAGCTCCCAAAGTGATTCGTGTCACTACCGAATTCTACTGTCAGTAGATACCGTGGATGACAGACGTTCCGCCGACGCCGCCGGACGTTGCACTCCCGCTCTCCCGCGACAGGGACATCCACGACCGCAAGGTGCTCGCCATGAACGAGAATTCCGTAGTCGATACCCGTACCGAGACCTACCGGCGTCCCGACGGCGCCCGTATCTCCTACCGCTTCACGCCGGCGGCCGCGCACACCGGCGACCAGACCCCCGTCTTCCTGCTGCACGGGACGTTCCAGTCGGCGCAGGTCTGGCACTCCGTCGGAGTCGTCGAGGCGCTGCGCGGCGATCGCCCGCTCATCGAGGTCGACATGCTCGGCCACGGCGCCAGCGACAAGCCCGTCGACCCGCAGCAGTACCTGATCGAGACGATGGCCCGCGACCTGCTCGGCATCGCCGATCAGCTGGGCATCGACCGGTTCCACACGGTTGGCTTCTCACTCGGTGCCCGCACCTCGTTGCGCCTGCCCTTCCTCGCACCGGATCGCCTGGAATCGATGGTGTGCATTGGCGGTTCGCACCGCCCGCAGCCCTCGATGGCGGACCGGGTGTTCTTCCCGGGCGCCCGGGCCGCGCTCGACAGCGGGTCGATGGACACCTTCATGGACCGCTGGGACACCCAGCGCGAACGCCCCCTCAGCGCATCGGCCCGCGAGCGACTGCGCACCAACGAGCCGGGAGCCCTGGCTGCGTTCTTCGACTCCCAGGAGCTCGACGCCGGACGCGAGATCGACGACTACGCAGCGGTGTTCACGCCCGCTCTCTTCATCGCGGGCGAGCACGACACCGAGCGCCTGGCGGATTCCTGGCTGCTCGCCGGGACGATGCCGGCCGCTCGCTTCACCGTTCTCGCCGGAGCGGGCCACGCGGCCTCGATCCGCGAGGCCGGCCCCGAGATCGTGCGGCACTTCGCCGCTCTGGAGCTCAGCTCCGCTGCGTGATCGACTGCACTGCAGAGCAATCCGCCGGAACCCGGCCGACGTTTCAGTCGGTCGGGTTCTGCGCCTGCTCACCCGCCACCGGCAGGCCCTCGAGCTTCCGGGCGTTGTCGATGATCGCGGCGATGCTGGCCAGACTGGCCTCGCCGAGCCCTTCGGCGCGCAGCGCCAGGGCCCGGATGCCGGCCTCGCGCATGACCAGTTCCGCCGCGAGCGCGGCCTCGTCGTCGGTGCCCGGCGCGGTCAGATGGTCGACGGGGACCTCGAAGTACGCGGCGAGCGCGCGGAGCAGTTCGATCGAGGGGTTGGCGCGCCCACCGTTGCGGAGCGCGGAGAGGTAGCCGCCGGAGACCCGCAGCCCGGGGTTGCGTTCACGCAACTGCTCGGCGATCGCGTTGTTGGTACGCGGGCGCCCCGCCTTGGCCTCGCGCTCGTAGAGCGAGTTGAGGCGCTGGGCGAGCAGCAGTGGTGCCGCTTCCGCCTCCCCGCCTGTCATGGCGAGAATTCTACTACCAGTCGCTTTCTCATACGAATCATTGACGGAGGACATGTCGGGCTCCTTTCCTCTCGTGCACGCGAACAGCCTCGGGCCCGGAGCGGTCCGGGGACGCGGATCAGCAGGTCAGACGGTGCGCTCGGCGCGCTCGGCCAGCACCGTCCGGCGCCAGCGCAGCACCTCGCGGACCGCGAGGAACGCCATGAACGAGCCGAGCACGACCGCGAGCCCGCGCTCCGGGAGGGCGAGCGCGAGACTCACGCCGACCAGCGAGCCCGGCAGGGCCGCCAGCGCCAGCGGCTTGCCCACCTGCAGATCGGCACTGCCGTGCCGGATGTGCGTGGCCGCCCCGACGATCGCATTGGGCAGCATGACCAGGAGCGACGTTCCGGCCGCGGTGTGCAGATCGGCGCCGAACATCACGGCCATCACCGGCACGACGAGCAACCCGCCGCCGAGCCCCATGGCCGCCGAGTACGCGCCGACGAGCAGCCCCGTCACCGTCGCCACCGCGACGATCAGCGGCGCACCGTCGAACAGGCCCGAAGAGGACCCGACCTCGATACCGAAGCCCTGCAGGAGGAACTTGGTCGACGAGAGCACCAATACCAGGACGAAGAGCGAGCGGAGCACCACCTCGGGCACCTTCGAGACCCAGCGCGCGCCGACGTAGGCGCCCACGATGCCGCCGATCATCAGGCCGACACCGGGTACGAAGTCGACGTGCCCACCGCGCAGCGCGTAGACGATCGACCCGACCAGGGCGGCGGAGACGTTGGCGAGCGTCGAGGTGCCGTGGATGACGTGGCGCGAGAGCGTCGAGTGCCGATCCAGGGCCGGGACCGTGACCACGCCGGTTCCGCCGCCGAGGAGACCGCCGGAGATCCCGCCCAGGAAGCCGATCGACGCGGACCGTCGCGGGCCCGGGATCCGAGGGCCGGCCACGGCCGATCCGGTCGACGCCGGGGCTGCTACCTGAGTCATGACTCCTCTTTCGTCGCTTGGCTAACTAACACCAGACTATTCGTGACTGATAGGCATGAAAACAGCCTCTTTCGCATCGCTATGATGCAGATATGCAGCATTCGATGGCGCAGCGTCAGCACGCGCTCGCACCCGGGCTCACCGAGTTCCACGCCGTCATGCGCACCGGCAGTTACGCCGCCGCCGCGGCCGCACTGAAGCTCACCCCCACCACGGTGAGCCGCTCGATCCACCGCCTCGAACAGCGCCTGCACCTGCGCCTGTTCGAGGCGCACGGCCGCGGCATCGCCCCCACCCCCGCCGCCGTCGAGCTCGCCCTGTACGCCGAACGCGCGCTCGACGGCCTCGCCCTGGGCCTGCACCGCGCGGATCTCAAGGCCTCCCCGGCGCCGCTGATCCGCCTCGGCTTCATCCGCACCCTCGGGGCCTCGTTCGTCCCCCGGTCGGTGGCCGGGTTCCGCCGGCTGCACCCCGACGTCCAGTTCGTCTTCGAGCTGGGCGTGACCGATGGCCTGCTCGACGAGGTGGCCGGTCACCGCATCGACGCCGCCCTCGTCTCGCCGCCGCCGCGACGGGAGGGCCTGGTGGTGACGCCGCTGTTCGACCAGGCGCTAGTGCTGGTGGCGCCGCCGGACTCGCCCTTCGCGACGCGGCCCGAGGTCTCCCTCGCGGAGCTGTCGGACGAGGGCTTCATCCTGGCGCGGACGGGTCTGGGCACGCGCTCCGCGACCGACGAGCTGTTCCGGGGCGTCGGATTCGAACCGCGCATCGTCCTCGAGACCGAGGACATGGCCATGGCCCGCGCGATGGCGCAACAGGGGCTCGGGCTCGCCCTCGTCCCCGGGCCGGCACCGGGCGACCCCCCGTTCCCGCACGGGCACGTGCGGCTCACCGACCCCGAGGCCGTGCGCTCGGTGGTGGCGGTAACCGCCGCCGACGGTGCCGACGACTCGCCCGCCGCCGACTTCGCCCGCTTCCTCGCCGCGCCGTGATTCCGCGCGACGATCGCGGAGCGGAGGGGGCACGTGAGAGGCGCCGGCGTGACGTCCGCGCAAGGGCTCGGTGAATTCTGTGAGATCCGGTCACGATCCGGGGCCGTGCTGGTGGAGGCTGTGCAAAGCTGAGCGGCGTAGTCCGTCCTCCCTTGCCGAAAGCTGAGCGAACCATGCCGGAGTTCGTATCGACGTCCCGTCCCCGCCGCCTCGTGACCGGGCTCATCGCGCTGCTCGGCGCGATCGCCCTCACCCTGGGCACCGCACTCGCCGGGGCCGCGGCCTGGGCCGCGACCACCGTGCTCGTGGTGCCCGGCACCGGCACCAAGGATCCGTCGAAGGTCCCGGGCTATCAGGAGAACGTCGTCGGCTACTACGTGGCGCCGACGGGTGCGTGCGGCGCCGAGGACTGCGTCGCGAAGCCGGTCCCGTACATCGCCGAGTTCTGGCCCGTGCCGCTGCCGGGCTGGGGCGGCCTCGAGGGCGCGAAGTGGGACGACTCGGTCGGCAGCGGCGTCACGAGCCTGAACGAGCAGTACGCCGCGACCGATCCGGACTCCCCGATCGTGATCTTCGGGTACTCGCAGGGCGGCACCGTGGTCAGCGCGGTCAAGAAGCAGCTCGCCGAGAACGGCGGTGTGCCGGACAACGTCTCGTTCGTGCTGATCGGCAACGCAAGTCGCCCCAACGGCGGCCTGTTCACCCGGCCGTCGTTCCTCGGGCACATCCCGATCCTCGACGTGACCTTCGGCCCCGGCACCCCGACGAACACCACCACGCCCGGCAGGATCAACACGACGGACGTGGCCTTCCAGTACGACGGCGTCACCGACTTCCCCAAGTACCCCGTGAACCTGCTGGCCACGGCCAACGCGCTCGTCGGGTTCTGGTACGTGCACGGGACGATGCTCTCTCCCAAGGGATCCGACGCCCCGTCGGAGCAGCCCATCGGGTACACGCCCGACGAGGTCCGCGCCGCCGTCGCCGCGGCCACCGAGAACTGCACGGCCGGCACCTACTGCCAGGTCAGCGGCGACACCCGCTACGTCACACTGCCGGCGAAGATCCTCCCGCTCATGCTGCCGCTGCTCGATCTCGGCAAGGCCACCGGCACCACCGCCCTGCTCACTCCGTTCGTCGACCTGGTCTCGCCGGTCGCGCGGGTGCTCATCGAAACCGGCTACGACCGCAGCGATTACGGCGCCGCGACCCCGTTCGGCGTGTTCCCGGCCATCAAGCCGCTGGACCTCGGCCTCGGCCTGCTCGGCGCCGGAATTCAGGGCGTCGGTCAGGCGCTGACCGGCACGGGCGACGCCTCCCGCTACCTCGCGCCGAAGCCCACGGCACCGGCCACGACCGACGCGGAGAAGAGCACCTCCGCCTCGGCCACGGCGACGTCCGCCGAGCGGACGACCACGGAGCAGTCGCCGCTGCTGCAGCTCGTGAAGAACACGACCTCGCAGGCGGATCCGTCTCCGACGACGACGGCGTCGAGCGGCACCGTCGAGCCGAGCACGACGGCCACGCGGGGCACGACCGAGCCGACCACCGCGACCGCGACCACCGGGACGCAGGAGAGCACGGCGCCGGAGTCCGGGACCCCGGCGGCGACGGGCACCGGTGAGCCCGGCACCGTCGAGCGGACCGGCTCCGCGACCGAGACCGGCTCCGCGACGGCGGGTTCGGCGACCGAGACCGCACCGTCGACCGGGACCGAGCAGCCGGCCGCGGAGGCGACCGAGGACGCGACGGACGAGACCGTGGTGACGGCCACCGCGGCCTGAGGGACTACTCGCCGGAGAAGAAGGCGGCGGTCCGCTCGCCCTGCGCGCGGGCGTGCTCCTCGGGCACGCCGGCGGCGATGCTCGCCTCGGCCCAGCTCTGCGCCGCGGCGGCGACGAGCGCCTTGGCGGCGGGCGTCGCGAAGAACGCCTCGGCGTCCTCGGGGCGGTCCTGACCCGTGGTGATCAGCGCGTTCAGGCCGAGGAAGGCCAGGTCCCAGCCGACGCCGGTGGCGCCGGGGCCGAACTGCTCGTAGAAGTCCCGCACGTTCTCGCCCGAGTGCGTCAGCGTGAGGCGGGCACCGTCACCGTCGGGCTCGACGACGACCTCGACCTGCGAGGTGCCGCCCATGATCTCCCAGGAGACGAGGTAGCGGTGCGGCGCGTCGCACTCGAGGACGGTGCCGCCGGCGTTGCCCTCCACCTGGAAGCGACCGCCGAGGGCCAGCTCGCCGGTCACGGGCGCGAACCAGCGCGGCAGGCGCTCGGCGCTGGTGACGGCGTCCCAGAGGTCGGCGACGTCGGTGGGGTAGGTCTGGCTGAGCGAGCCGGAGACGTGGACGTCCCCCTCGCCGGTGTCGCGCACCTCGGCGCGGCGGGTGACCGCGGCGGGCTGGGTCGCGGCGAGATCGTCGATGTCGTAAGTCATTGCTCTTCCTTGTCTGCAGTCGATCGGCGCGCCTTCTTGCCGCGCGATATCTCGGTCCCGAGGGCCCACAACTTCGGCTCCCAGAAGTGACGGAAAGGGACCAGCCAGTCGTCGACCTCCCGAAGGGGCTCGGGCTGCACCGAATACAGCCGTCGCGCGCCCTCGGGGCGGACCGCGACGAAGCCGGCCTCACGCAACACCTTCAGGTGCTGCGAGACCGCGGGCTGACTGATCCCGAAACGCGCACGCACCTCGTCGCTCAGTTCACCCGCCGAGAGCTCCCCGCGAGCGAGGAGCTCGATCAGGTGGCGGCGGACGGGGTCACCGAGGACGTCGAAGGCGTGCACATCACGAGTATTTCACTACAGGCTTATATAAGTCAAGGGTTAAGCGAGTTCTGCGCGGCGCCTACCCGACGGTGACGGTGATCGTGCGCTCCACGGTGGGCTCGTTCAGGCGCGACGTATCGACCTTGAGCACCTCCAGGCTGTCCTGCAAGCCGTTCGCCAGCGTCTTCGCCTTGAGCTGGAACGGCGTCCGCGGGCCGGCGATCCCCGCGAGGCCGAAGTCGCTGTCGTTGGCGATGTAGAGGGTCTTCCCGCCGTCGAGCGTGGCGAGGCCCTCCACCTTGTCGTGGCCGTAGAACTTCCCGGCGGGGTTGAGCTTGTCGACGAGCCCGCTGAGGTCGAGCGCCATCGTCTTGCGGACCGGCGTGATGCCCGCCCCCTTGAGCGCGGCCTCGGCCTCGGCGCTGGTGCCGGTTCCGACGAGGGTCTCGGGGTTCTGCTCGCCGAGCGCGGTCGCCCCGTCGAGGCTGATTCGGTACACCGACTTGTTCGCCTTGGGCGCGGTCTTGCCGTCGCGCTCGTCGACGAGGAACTCCCGGTCGGAGATCGCGGTGATCTCGGAGACGGCCTTCTTGGTGTTCTTGGGATCGTCGAGCGGGTACGCGTACTGCTGCACCGCCTTGGTCGCCAGGTCGATCACCACGATGCGGGTCACCGGAACCTCCTTGGCGCTGCCACTCAGCCCGGGAACGCTCAACGCGGACTGCATGATTCCCACCAGCCGCTTCCCGTCGGGCGTGACGGTCAGGCCCTCCATGCCCTGATTCGGCGTGCGGTTGCGGAGCACCTCCGGCAGGCCCTTGCCGGGCGCGAGGCGCTCGAGCTCCTGCCCGTTGGCGTCGAAGTGGATCAGGAAGGGGCCGTATTCGTCCGACACCCAGAACGAGCCGTCGGGCAGCGCGACGAGGCCCTCGGAGTCGATGCCGTGGTCGCCGGGCGGCAGCTCGCCGCCGTCCAGGTCGAGCATCTTCTCGCCGGTCGGCGCGGCCGTATCGCCCAGGCCGTTGAGCGGGCGGCCGTCGCGGCCCTTGAGCGTGATGACGCTCTGCAGCTTCACCGCACCGTCCTCGAGCAGGAACCGGCCGATCTGCGGGGTGAAGTCGGGCGTGACGGCGACCTTCTCGTCCTTGCCCGGACCGTCGACGTTGGGTCCGCGGTCGGTGAGGCCGTAGAACTCGCCCTGCGCGCCCGGCACGGGCGTCCACGACGAGCCGTAACCGCTGCCGTCGATCGAGACGCCGCCGACGGTGGCGAGCGGCGGGATGTCGGACGAGTACAGCGCGACGGCCGGCGAGACGACGGCCTGCAGATCGACCTTCCCGGTGAAGCCCGCCTTGGGCTTGAAGACCAGGGCGCCGCCCTTGGCCGCTTCGACGGTGCCGTCGGGCGTCGGCTTCACGTCCACGACCGCCCCGCCCTGCGCGAAGCCCGCGAGCTGCGCCGCGGTGATGGTCAGCGCGGAGTTCGTGCCCGTCTTGAGGTCCAGCTTCGCGGCGTCGTCGTCACCCCCGGAGGAGCAGGCGGCGAGGGCGCCGCCCGCGAGGACGGCGACGAGGGCGGCGGCGAGAGGGCGATTCGAGCGCATGCCCTGTGCTTACCAGACCGGGGTGAACCGCGCCTGGACCCCGATCGGCTACTCGATACGGTTGCCCTCGGCGTCCCAGTGCTCGGCGACCTTCTTGCTGGGCTGCACGCGCGGGGGCTCGCCGGGCATCTTGGGGTAGTCGGGCGGGTAGTTCAGCTCGACGGGGTGCTGCTCCCACAGCTCCAGCAGCGGGGTCAGATCGTGCGCGACGTCGTCCATGTCGGCCCACGGGTTCCCGTCGGCGAGCCGCTCGGGCACGGTGAACAGGTTGAGCTCGTGCGGGTCCTTCAGCTCGGCCAGCGCGTCCCACGTGAGCGGCGTCGAGACGGTGGCGCCCTGCACCGCGCGCAGCGACCACGCGGAGGCGATGGTGCGGTCGCGGCTGTTCTGGTTGTAGTCCACGAAGATCCTTGTCCCCCGCTCCTCCTTCCACCACGCGGTGGTCACCCCGTCGTCGCGCTTCTCCAGTTCGCGACCGAAGGCGATGGCGGCGTGGCGCACGTCCACGAAGTCCCACCGCGGCGCGATGCGGATGAAGACGTGCACGCCGCGGTTGCCGGAGGTCTTGCAGTACGCCCGCAGACCGAGGTCGTCGGCCAGCTCCCTTGCGATGCCCGCGACCCGTACCGCGTCGCGGAAGTCGGTGCCGGGCTGGGGATCGAGGTCGATCCGCAGCTCGTCGGGATGATCCACATCGGCGCTGCGCACCGGCCAGGGGTGGAAGGTGATGGTGCCCATCTGCGCGCACCACACCGGGATCGCGATCTCCGACGGGCACAGCTCGTCGGCGGGGCGACCGGACGGGAAAGCGATGCGCACCGTCTTCGCGTAGTCGGGCGCGCCCTTCATCATCCGCTTCTGGTAGAAGCCGTCCGCGTCCTTGTCCTGCGGGCCCTGCGCGAGCCGGCCGCCGGGATGCACGCCGCCGGGCCACCGCTCGAGCGCCGTGGGGCGGTCGCCGATGGCCGCGAGCAGCGCCTCGCCGACGGCGGCGAAGTACTGCGCCACCTGGAGTTTGGAGACCTCGGGGGTGAGGTCGGTGGCGGGATAGATGATCCGGTCCGGGCTCGAGACCCGGACGGCGCGGTCACCTCCATCGCCACCGGGCCCGGGGACGATCACCTCGGCTGCCGGGGCCTTCGCCATCACTCGCCCTCCTGCAGAACGTCGTCGAGGTCGTAGGTGACGGGGACCTCGAGCTGCTCGTAGCCACAGCTCGACGGGTCGCGGTCGGGTCGCCAGCGCCGGAACTTGGCGGTGTGCCGCAGGCGCATTCCCTCCATCTGGTCGTAGTCGAACTCGACGACCAGTTCGGGGCGCACGGGCACCCACTCCCCCGTCTTCTCCGGGGTGGCCCAGCGGTTGGGCTCGCCCTGCACGGACTCGGCGGTGCGCATGGGCTCGAGCAGTTGCAGGTACTCCTCGCGCTTGGCGGCGGTGAAGGCGCCGATGCCGCCGATCGGCAGCAGCTGCCCGTCCTGGTGGAGGCCGAGCAGGACGGAGCCGACGGCGTTCGGCTGCGACTTGTGCATCCGGTAGCCGATGACCACGGCCTCGGCGGTGCGGGCGTGTTTGACCTTGATCATCTCCCGCTTGCCGGGCAGGTAGTGCCCGTCGACCCGCTTGGAGATCACCCCGTCGAGTCCGGCGCCCTCGAAGCGCTCGAACCAGTCGGCAGCGGCGCCCGCATCGGTGGTGACGCGGCTGATCTTGCAGGTCCCGGTGCCGGCGTACGCGGAGACGAGCACCTGGCGGCGCGCGCTGAAGGGCTTGCCCGTGAGGTCCACGTCCGCCATCGCGATCGCGTCGAAGCCGATGAAGATCGCCGGGGTCTCCTCCGAGAGCTTGGTGATCCGGGACTCCGCCGGGTGGATGCGCGCGGAGAGCGACTCCCAGTCGAGCCGCTTGCGGCCCTCGCGGTGCACGGCGACGGCGATCTCCCCGTCGAGCACGCAGCGTTCGGGAAGCTCCGCCCGCGCGGCCGCGACCACCTCGGGGAAGTACCGGCCGAGGTCCTTGCCGCTGCGCGAGCCGATGAAGACCTCGTCGCCGTCGCGGAAGATGAGGGCACGGAAACCGTCCCACTTGGGCTCGTGCGAGTATCCCTCGCCGGGCACGGCCTTGGCGGCCTTCGCGAGCATGGGATCCAGCGGCGGGTTCACGGGGAGGTCCACGTGTCCGATCGTAGGCGTCACCGCCGACATCGGGACCGGACCCGCGGACCCCGGCCGCTAGCCCATGCTCTTCTGGCCGTCGATGCTCTCGCGGATGATGTCGGCGTGGCCGGCGTGGTGCGCGGTCTCGCCGGCGATGTGCAGGAAGACGCGGCGCACGGTCCAGAACACGCCCGGCGGCTGCCACGGCGCCTCGGGCAGCTCGAAGGCCGTGTCAAGATCGAGGGTGCGCACCAGCTCGTCGGTGGCGGCCGCGACCTTCTCGTGCTCGGCGAGGACACCCTCGATGGTCTCGCCGTCGGTGAGGCGGAACGTGTTCGCGAAAGCCTCCTGCTGCTCCGGCGTGATGTTCTCGAAGTCGATGTCGTCCATCGCGTGGCCCTTGCCCACCGCGAAGTCCTGCCAGCCCTTCTCGACCTCGGTCACGTGCTTGATGAGGCCGCCCACGGTCAGCTCGCTGACGGTGCTGCGGGTGCCGGCCTGCTCGTCCGTCAGCCCCTGCGCGGTGAAACGCAGGAAATGCCGGCGTTCGGCGAGGAAGCTGAGGATGTCGTTGCGCTCTGCGGAGATGTTCTGGGTCTCGGTCATGAACACAAGGCTACGAGCGATTAGTGTCAGTTTCTGTCCTTAATGCAGAACACACTGGAAGACATGGCGAACACGAGCTCCCGAACCCTGCGGCTGCTGTCCCTGCTGCAGACCCACCGCTACTGGCCGGGCTCCGAACTGGCCGACCGGCTCGAGGTGTCGGTGCGCACGCTGCGCCGCGACATCGAGCGCCTGCGCGACCTCGGCTACCCCGTCTCCGCCACGCGCGGCGTGGACGGCGGGTACCAGCTGGCCGCCGGCGCCGCGCTGCCGCCGCTGGTCCTCGACGACGAGGAGGCGGTGGCGATCGCCGTCGGGCTGCAGACCGCCGCGCAGGGCGGGATCGCCGGCATCGCCGAGACCTCCGTCCGCGCGCTCGGCAAGGTCGCCGCCGTGATGCCGCCCCGGCTGCGCAAGCGGGTCGAGGCACTGGGCGCCGTCACCCAGCCCGCGACGCTGAGCGGCGGCCCCGCCGTCGATCCGCGGATCCTCACCGGCCTGGCCGAGGCCTGCCGGGCCGAGGAGCGACTCGAATTCGGCTATACCGCCGCCGACGGCGCGCGCACCGAGCGGCTCACCGAGCCGCTGCGCCTGGTGCCGCTCGGGCGGCGCTGGTACCTCGTGGCCTACGACCTGTACCGCCACGACTGGCGCAGCTTCCGGCTCGACCGGATCAGCGGACCGTCGAGAACCGGAGTGCGGTTCCGTCCGCGCGAGCTCCCCGCCGAGGACGCCGCGGCGTACGTCCGCGCCGCCGTCGGCCAGCGCACGCCCGGGCACTCGATCGAGCTGCTGGTGGACGCGCCCGCCGAGCGCGTGCGCGCGCGCATCGGCCGCTGGGCCCGGTTGGAGGAGACGCCCGGCGGCACCGTCGTGCGGATGGAGGCGGACACGCTGGACTGGCCGGCGATGGCGATCGCGGTGCTCGACGCCGACGTCACCGTGATCGAGCCGGCGGAACTGCTCGACCACGTCGCAAGGTGGGCCGAGAATCTCGGCCGCGTGCGCGGCGTTCGTAAACTGGAGCGGTGACTGCTGGACGGTACGCGCCGAGCCCCTCGGGCGATCTGCACGTGGGCAATCTGCGCACCGCGCTCCTGGCCTGGCTGTTCGCCCGCTCGACGGGCCGGGAGTTCCTCCTGCGCGTCGAGGATCTGGACCGGGTGGCCGGCGGTGCCGAGGCCCGGCAACTCGCCGACCTCGCCGCGATCGGCCTGGACTGGGACGGAGCGCCCGTGCGGCAGTCCGCCCGCACCGACGTGTACGCGGCGGCGCTGACACGGCTCGACGTGTACGAGTGCTACTGCACCCGGCGGGAGATCCTCGCGGCCCCGTCGGCGCCGCACGCGCCGGAGGGCGCGTACCCGGGGACCTGTCGCGACCTCACCGAGGCGCAACGGGTGGAACGGCGGCGCGAGCGCCCGGCCGCCCTGCGGCTGCGCGCGACCGTCGACGAGTTCACGGTCACCGACGTGCTGCACGGCGAATACACCGGCGCGGTCGATGATTTCGTGCTCCGGCGCGGCGACGGGACGTACGCCTACAACCTCGCCGTGGTGGTCGACGACGCCGCGCAGGGCGTCGACCAGGTGGTGCGCGGCGACGATCTGCTCTCCTCCGCGCCGCGGCAGGCCTACCTCGGGACGCTGCTCGGCGATCCGCCGCCGACCTACGCCCACGTACCGATGGTGCTGGGCCCCAACGGCGTCCGGCTCGCCAAGCGCGACGGTGCCGTCACCCTCGCCGACCGCGGGGGGCCGGGGGTCGTGCTGCCGGAGATCGCCGCGAGCCTCGGGCTGCGCGGGCGCACCCCGCGCGAGATGCTCGACGACTTCGATCCGGCACGGCTTCCGCGCGAGCCGTGGACGTTGCCGCTCTGATCGCGGGCTACGCCGGCCCCGGGCGGCCGCTCTCGTGCCGGCCGTGGCGCACCCGTGCACCGTGGGCGCTGGGTACGTCCACTCCGTGCCGCACCAGGTTGCTCGCCGTGATGCCGGAGGCGAACCCCCGCATCCATCCCGGTGCCCCGCTCCGCGTCCCCGAGGCGCTGCGAGCGCCGCCGAAGACCTTCCTGAACTGCTGAATCCTCATGCCAGAAACGGTATCCGGGGCCGATCGCCGCGCCCAGGTGTGCGGTGCCGCAATTCCTCAAGATCCGGCCACGGGCCGGCCGGCGCTGCGGCCGACGTCGCTGCCCCGGAACTTCTCGCGGTACGCCGTGGGAGCGAGACCGGTCTGCCGCTTGAAGTGGTACCGCAGGGTCTCCTCGGCGTCGAAGCCCGCACGACCGGTGATCGTCGTGATCGAGTCGTTGGTGGGTCTCGAGCAGTCGCATGGCGCGGTAGACCCGTTGCCGCATCAGCCATTCCAGCGGCGCGACACCGGTGTACTGCCGGAACCGCCGGTGCAGCGTGCGGCGCGAGACACCGGCCCGGGTCGCCATGTCGTCGAGTCCCTTCACTCCGCCGATGCCGTGCGCGAGCCCCTGTAGGAAGTCCGCGAACCGCTTGTCCATGTCCGGCCGCAGGGTGTCGATGTTGACGAACTGCGACTGGTCGCCGTCGCGGTGCGGCGCGACCACCAGGCGACGGGCCACCTCGTTGGCGGTGCCCGCACCGTGATCGCTGCGGATCAGGTGCAGGCACAGGTCGAGGCCGGCGGCCGAGCCCGCTCCCGTGAGCACCGGCCCGTCCTGGATGTAGAGCTCCGACGGCGTGACGTGCACGCGCGGGAAACGGAACTGCAGCAGGCCCGCGTGCCGCCAGTGCGTGGTGGCGCGGCGGCCGTCGAGCAGGCCCGCGCCCGCGAGCGCGAACGCGCCGGTGCAGATGGAGACGATCCTGGCTCCGCCGCGCGCCGCGGCCCGCAGCGGCTCGTGCCATTCCGGGTTGGAGTCCGTGCGCGGGTCCGTCACCGCGGTGACGATGACGGTGTCGGCACTCGCGATCTCGTCGAGGCCGTACCCGGGGTGCAGGACCGCGCCGCCGAGCGTGCGCACCCCGTCGGCCGGGCCGCAGCCGCGCACGTCGTAGCCGAGCGAGGGGAGGTCGTTCCACGCGAACCCGAGCGCCTCGACCACGGTCCCGTACTCGAGCATCGTCATCCCGTCGCAGACGGGCAGCGCGACCACGTGGGGCATGTCCGAATCCTACTGGGGCCGACGCCCGGCCGGAGTGGACAAACGTCCGGTCGTTCGTCTCATGGGTCCTTGAGACGAACGCCCGGACGTTTGCGTGTCGCGGCGGGCTGACTAGTCCGACTTGGCGAGGTGCTGCTGGGTTCCCTTGTAGTAGCGGCCCAGGAACTCCTCCTTGAAGTCCCAGTACGTGCCGTCGAGCATCGACGCCCGGATCTTCGCGACCAGGGAGACGATGAACTGCTCGTTGTGGATCGTCGCGAGCGTGGCCGCGAGGCTCTCCTTCGCCTTGAACAGGTGATGGATGTACGCGCGGGTGTACTGCGAGGTGAAGTTCTCCGTCTCGGGATCGAGCGGGCGGAAGTCCGTCTTGAACCGCGAGTTGGTCACGTTGTAGCGACCGTCGAGCGAGTAGATCGCACCGTTGCGCGCCACCCGCGACGGCGAGACGCAGTCGAAGGTGTCGATGCCCTGCTCGATCGCGGCGAAGATGTCGTCCGGCTCGGAGATGCCGAGGAGGTGCTTGGGCTTGTCCTCCTCGAGCTCCTGGTTCACCCAGCGCACGATCGTCGCCAGGTTCGCCTTCTCCAGCGCGCCGCCGATGCCGTAACCGCCGAAGCCGAGGCCGCCGGCCAGCCGGTCCTCCTCGCTCAGCGCGCGCAGGTCCTTGGCCGCCTTGCGGCGCAGGTCCTCGTACTGCGCACCCTGCACCACGCCCCACAGCGAGATCGCGTCGTGCCGCTGCGCGGTGAGCCAGTTGTGCTCGGAGAGGCAGCGACGGGCCCACAGGCGCGTGCGCTCCAGCGACTCCACCTGGTAGGCGCGGGTGTTGTGCAGGGTGGTCAGCTCGTCGAAGGCGAAGATGATGTCGGCGCCCAGCTGGTGCTGGATCTGCATCGACACCTCCGGCGTGAACCGGTGCTCCGTGCCGTCGAGGTGGCTGCGGAAGGTCACGCCGTCGTCGTCGACGCGGGAGAGCCGGTCCTTGCCCTCGGCGATGGCGTCGTCGCCCTGCAGCTCCTCGCCGCCGCCCATGTCGATGACCTTCTTGAAGCCCGACCCGAGCGACATCACCTGGAAGCCACCGGAATCGGTGAAGGTGGGGCCGTCCCAGTTCATGAACGCGCCCAGGCCGCCGGCCTGCTCCACGATCTCCGGACCGGGCTGCAGGTACAGGTGGTAGGCGTTCGCGAGCACCGCCTGTGCGCCGAGGTCGGAGACCGCCTCGGGCATGACGGTCTTCACCGTCGCCTTGGTCCCGACGGGGATGAAGGCGGGCGTGAGGATCTCACCGTGCGGCGTGAGCAGGCGGCCGGCGCGGCCGAGCGGACCGTCGGGGCCCTCGAGGCGACCGTCGATGTCGAACCGCGTCGGGTCGCTGATGTGCTCGCTCTGCAGGCGCGTCCGGCTGGTCATGGACCGGTAGTCCGAGCGCAGCGCGCTGAGCTCCGCGGCGATCGCCTTGTTCTGCTCGCGCAGCTGCGCGATCTCGTCGCTCGTGCGGTCGCCGCGCGAGCGCTCGCGGATCGGGCCGGTGGTGGTGTGATCCGGCACCGGGACGCCGGGCCGGGCCACCGGGTACTCCCGGGTGTCCTGCACGACCGACTCGGGCAGCTCGGCCGCCGGGGCGTTGACCTCGACCACCGGGTTCTCGTCCGTGGTCGCGGCCGGCACCGGCTCGGTGGCCGGCTCGTCCTTGCCGAGCGGAACCAGCGGCACGGGCGCCGTCGGTGCGACGCTGGGCCGCGCGACGCCGTTGCTGTGGCCGTTGACGCCGGCGGACTCGACTCGGGCGGCACCGCGGGCGTACTCGTCCGTCGCGCCGACCGGGGCCAGCTGCTCGGTCGGCACCGGGATCTCCGCCGTGGTCTGCGCGGGGATCGCCGCGGTGTCGGCGGTCGCGCCGCGGCCGAGCTGCGCGACGAGCGCCTCGCCCTCGATGTCGACGTTGGGCAGGATCTTGTCCAGCCACTTCGGCAGCCACCACGCCCACTTGCCCAGCAGCGTCATCACCGACGGGATGATCACCAGGCGCACGATGAAGGCGTCGAAGAGGACGGCGACGGCCAGGCCGAAGCCGATCTCCTTGATGAACACCTGCTCGTTGAGGATGAACGAGGCGAAGACCGAGATCATGATGATCGCCGCGGCGGTCACCACGCGGGCGCCGTACTGCACGCCCGTCACCACGGACTGCGTGGCATCGCCGGTGTGCACGAACTCCTCGCGCATCCGGGAGACCAGGAAGACCTGGTAGTCCATCGCGAGGCCGAAGACGATGCCGATCATGAAGATCGGCAGGAACGCCACCAGCGGCTGCGTGTTGTCGATCAGGCCGAGCGCACCGTCGGTGAAGATCGCCGAGGTGACGCCGAAGGTGGCGAGCACCGAGAGCAGGAAACCCAGGGCGGCCGTGATCGGCACCATGATCGAGCGGAAGGCGACGAGCAGCAGCACGAACGCCAGGCCCACCACGATGGCGAGGTAGAGCGGCAGGACACCGCCCGCGCTGATCTTGAAGCCGAGCTTCTCGGAGACGTCCATCTCGATGGCCGTGCTGCCCGCGACGCCGAGGTCCACGCCGAGGCGGCTCTCGGTGCCGGCGTCGCCGTTGGCCATGTTGCGGATCTTGGTCACCAGCGACTGGGTGTCGTCGTCGTTCGGGCCCGACTTGGGCGTGACGATGACCGTCGCCGCCTTGTTGTCGGGCGCGAGCTGCGCGATCTGCGCGTTCGCGACCAGCGGCGACAGCTCGGGGCTCGTGTTGAGCTTGTCCACGATCTGCGCGTAAGCGGCCAGGCGCTGGTTCGGCTGGGCGTCGGCACCGTCGAGGGCGACGAGCAGGGTGCCGTTGGCGCCCTTGCCCCAGGCGTCGGCGATGAGGTCGTAGGCCTGCCGCTCCGACGTGCTCTTCTCGCTCATGCCCGAGCCGGGCAGCGCGGTCTTCATGTCCTTGATCGGGATGGCGAGGATGCCGAGCACCGCGACGCCCGCGATCAGCGTGACGACGGGGACCTTCTTGATCAGGTGCGCCCAGCGCAGGCCGTTGGCGACCCGGCCCTCGCCCTCGTCGGTGTCCGGCGGGTGCAGGCCCTTGACGCGGCCGGCGAAGACCTTCGAGCCGAACAGGCCGAGCAGCGCCGGGAGCAGGGTCAGGGCCACGATCACGGCGATGAACACACCCCACGCGGCGGCGACGCCCATCTGGCCGAGGAAGTCCATGCCGATGAAGGCCAGCGCGGCGAGCGCGATGATCACCGTCAGGCCGGCGAAGATCACCGCGGTGCCGGCGGTGCCCACGGCGATGCCGGCGGCCTCCGCGCGTTGCTCCTTGGTCGTGGCGCCCAGTCGCCGGAGTTCGTGCCGATATCGGGACACGATGAACAGGGCGTAGTCGATGGTGACGGCCAGGCCGATCATCGAGGTCAGGACCGTGGGGAAGGTGCCGAGCTCGATGAAATGCGTGGCGAGCATGACGCCGCCGATGGCGACGGGCACGGCGATGATCGCGTTGATCAGCGGCAGGCCCCAGGCGACCAGCGAGGCGAAGGTGATGATGAGGACGATCGCGGCCACGATCATGCCGATGATCTCGCTCGTCGCGCCCAGGTCGGGCTCGCCGCGGGCGGCGGAACCGTCGGCCTCGATCTGCAGGGTGCCGTTGGAGGCGGACTCGCCGGCCTCGCGCGCCTTGGTGATGTCCTCGGAGAGCGACTTGGGCAGGTCGGTGACCTTGTCGACGAAGTTCACCGTGATCTTGGCGGTCTTGCCGTCCGGGCTGACCGACGAGGTCGCGGCGGCGTCGGCGTCCTTCTGCTGCGGCGACTTGGTCGACGCGATGTCCTTGCCCTGGGCCGTGATCGCCTCGAGCTGGGCGCGCTGGTCCGGGGTGAGCGCGTTCGGATCCAGCTTGCCCGTCGGGTTGTGCAGCAGCTCGCGGTCCTTGACCAGCGGCTCGTCGCGCTCGACGCCGTTCTCCGTGACCTTCTTGGTCAGGTTCTTGATGTCGGCGATCGTGCGATCGATGCCGGCCGCGGCGGCCGGATCGGTGAGCTTGCCGTCCTTGGCGTGGAAGACGATGGTCGCCGAGGCGGTGGTGAAGGGATCGCCGCCGCTGTCGCCGAAGTTCTCGGAGACGATGTTCGTCGCCTTCTCCGACGGCAGGCCGGGCAGCGAGAAGTTGTCGACGGTGGGCTTGCTCAGCGCGACACCGGCACCGAGCACTCCGACGAAGATCAACAGCCATACCGCGATGACTTTGAATCGGTTGAGGTAGGCGAACCTCCCCAGCCGGTACAGGAACAGTGCCATGCGAGTCACTCCGAGTCGTCGATGCGCGTCGGGCGCGCTGTACGGGTCGAGTTCGAGTGTACCGATCGTTGCCGCCCGCAATAATGTCGCTGACCGGCAGTTTTGTGAGGCTCATCACCGGTCGGCAGGTAGCGTGCAGGGTATGACCGCATTTCAGCACTTCGCAACGCCTGTCACAGCCGTCGCAACTGCAACAGTGTGCGGCCTGCTCCTCGCGGGCTGCGGCAGTTCCTCGGACTCCGCCTCCACCCCTGCGCCGTCCGGCGCACCGTCGGCCTCCGCTACGACGGCCGAGAACCGCGCCGAGATGTGCGGGCAGACCCGCGGCCCCGACGGGGCCCTCTACGTGCACGCGCTCGGCACCGCGAAGGTGGACTGCGCCGAGGCGATGCGCGTCGCGAACGCCTTCGGGCCGCAGATCGCGATGGCGAAGCCCGTCACCGTCGAGGGGTGGAACTGCACGTTGGCGCAGACCCCCGGCATGCTCGCGCGCTGCGACAGCGGCGAGAAGGCGATCGGCTTCTTCAGCTCGCACTGAGGGCCGTCAGCGCGGCGTCCTCGTCCGCGGGCAGGTCGATCGCGAAGGTCTCCGCCAGGATCGCCCGACGGTCCGCCGCCACGTACGGCACGGACTCCCTGCCCCCGTCGGGGCGGGTGGTGATCACCGCGTCGCGGGTGAGCACGTGGCGCAGGCCGGGGCGGTTGACCACGGCCATCGGCCGGCCGCGGAACGGCGAGTGCGGCGAGGTCGCGACGTAGAAGTTCGTCATCCGCAGATCGGCCCAGGTGCGATCGGCCACGGTGAAGCGGTACTGCGGCCGCCACTGATCCGCGCTCGGGTCGAGGAAGTCGAGCTGCCACTCCTCGCCGAAACCGACCGGCATCGCGGTGAGCCGGTAGCGCCAGCCGTCGGCGTCCTGCTCGAGGCCGGACTCGAGCCGCAACGGGACCGTCGGGACGGCGCCGAAGCCGACCTCGACGAGGTGCGGCGCACCGTCGACCTCGGCGAGGAGCAGCGCGTGCGTGCTCGCGGCGGGCCGGCCGTCGACCAGCACCCGGCCCGACGCGGCCCCGAACTTCCAGCCCGTGCGCTGCAGGACCGCCGCGAGCAACGGAACGTGGCCGGTGCAGCCGTAGCCGCGGCGCCCGTCGATCATGCGTCGCTGCAGGGCGTCGAGAGTGAGCTCCCCCGGCACGCCGCGCACGGCGTCGAAGTTCTCCCACGGCAGCGTGCGCGCGTGCGCCCGCACCAAGTCCGTCAGTCCGGCGAGGTCCGGCGCGGGCGGCGCCGCGAGGCCGACGCGGCGCAGGTACCGCGGCAGATCGAGCGCGGGCGCGCCCCAGGCGTCGTCGGTGTTCATCGCCCTCCTCGGCTCCGTTCCCGGCCATCGTGCCTCACCCCAGGGGACTACGCCGGTCCACCCGCGCGGGTGATCCGTCCGCCCGTGCGCAGTCCCTAGCGTCACGGGCATGAAGAAACTGCTGGTGGGCGCCCTGGTCGTGCTGGTCTTCCTCGCCTATTCGCTGCCGCCGTACCTCACCGGCGGCAGCCGGGTCCCGCTCGACGATCAGCCGGACTGGTACTACGGGCTGCTCGTCGGGCACATCGTGCTCGGCTCCGTCGCGATGCTCGCCGGCCTGGTGCAGCTGGGGCGTCGCTGGTTCGCGAAGTACCACTGGATCGCGGGCCGGATCTACGTCGCGTGCGCGCTGCCGGTGGGGCTCGCGGCGATCGCGATCGGCACCGTGACACCGTTCGGCCCGGTCAACGCCGCCTCCAACGTCACCCTCGGCTCGCTGATGCTGCTGTTCACCGCGCTCGGCGTGCGGGCGATCGTGGGCGGCGACGTCGGCGCACACCGTCGCTGGATGCTGCGCAGCGCGGCACTCATGTACTCGGTGATCATCAACCGCATCCTGGGCCCGGTCGCCTTCCTCGTCCTCGACGCCGCCGGCATTCCGGAGTCCGCCCTCGAGACCTGGGGGCCGGCGATCGTCGCCTGGCCGAGCTGGCTGATCGCGCTCGGATTCTGCGAGTGGTGGCTGCGGCGCCGTCCGCGCCGCCGCGTGCGCGCGGCGCGACCGGCGCGCCACCGGGGCACGCCCGGGGTGCGCGCCGCAGCGGCCGACGCCTGAGCCCTCCGCGCGGCTCGCGGGCGCAGGCCCCGGAAAACAGCTGAGCCGGGATGTCGGAGGACATCCCGGCTCAGAACCGTGGCGGTGGCGGAGGGATTTGAACCCTCGGTACGGGGTTACCGCACACAGCATTTCGAGTGCTGCACCTTCGGCCGCTCGGACACGCCACCGTCGGAGTACTTTACCGGAAGACGACTCAGCAGTTAAATCGGCTGGTCACGACCGGTGCGGGGCGAAGAAGTCCGTGAGGAGGGCGGCGCACTCGGCCTCGCGGACGCCGCCGCGCACCGTCACGCGGTGCGTGACGCGCGGATCGCGCACCACGTCCCACACCGACCCGACGGCGCCGGTCTTCGGTTCGAAGGCGCCGAAGACGAGGTGGCCGATGCGGGCCGAGACCAGCGCTCCCGCGCACATCGCGCACGGCTCCAGCGTGACGGCCAGGGTGCAGCCCTCGAGCCGCCAGCCGTCGCCGAACGCCGCCGTCGCCTCGCGGATCGCGAGCACCTCGGCGTGGGCGGTCGGATCCCCGGAGGCCTCCCGCCGGTTGCCCGCCATCGCGAGCACGGCACCGTCGGGGGCGATCACCGCGGCGCCGACGGGCACGTCGTCCGGGCCGGACAGGCCCGCGGCCTCCAGGGCGAGGCCCACCGCCGCGCGCTCGGCGTCGAGCAGTGCCACTAGCCCAGGGAATCGAGGATCGCGCCGAGCTCGGTGTCGAACCGGAGCCGCTCGGCGATGACCTGCAGCTGCTCGTCCGGGTAGAGGTCCGGGTCGGCCAGCAGCACACTGAGCTCCTGCTCGCCGAGGCCGAGGTCGCCGAGGATGCCGAGATCGCCCTCGGGCCAGGGATCGGTGTCCTCGATCTCCTCGGGATCGATGTCCGGCACGTCGACGTTGAGCCGCTCGAGCGCCTGCACCGCGAGCTCGTCGAAGACGGCGGCCGTGGCGTCCGAGAGCAGCAGCCGCGTGCCCGAGGGCCCGGGCCGCACGATGACGAAGTACTCGTCGTCCACGTTGAGCAGGCCGAACACCGCGCCGGTGGCGCGCAGCCCCTTGAGCTCCTGCTCGGCCTTGCCGATGTTGCCGAGTGCACCCGGGTCGAGCAGGTGCACCGTCCAGGTGGTCTCCTCGCGGGTGACGGCCACGGCGTAACCGTCGACGTCGTCGTAGCGCTCCGGTGCGGTCTGTGCGGCCATGAGTGAAACCGTATCCGCAAACCCGCCTCCGCGACACGTCTCATACGGCTTCCGAACACGGTTGTGGAACGCTGTCGGGGTGTCTGCGCAGCGTGCTCCTCATTCCGACGTCCCCGTGTGCGTCCTCGGGCTGGGCCTGATCGGCGGCTCGATCCTCCGCGCGCTCGACCGTGCCGGGCGTCCCGCGTACGGCTGGAACCGCTCGGTCGCCGCGGTCGACGACGCCGACGCCGCGGGGTTCGACGCCTCCGCGGACCTGGCCGCGACGCTGCGCCGCGCCGATCAGGGCGGGCACGTGATCGTCGTGGCGGTGCCGGTGCCCGCGCTCGACGGAGTGCTGGCCGCCGTCGCCGAGCACGCGCCGAACGCCTGGCTCACCGACGCCGTGAGCGTCAAGGGCGACGTCGCGCGACGGGTCGCCGCCGCGGGCCTGACAGGCCGCTACGCCGGCGGGCACCCGATGGCGGGCACCGCCTTCTCCGGCTGGGCCGCGACCGATGCGACGCTCTTCGACGGCGCGACCTGGGTGGTCACCGCCGACGACGAGACGTCCGCGCAGGCCTGGAGGCTGGCCGCGACCGTCGGACTGGACTGCGGCGCCGTGATCGTGCCCGCCGGCTCCACCGAGCACGACGCGGCCGTCGCGCGGATCTCGCACTCGGTGCACGTGGTGGCCGAGGCGGTCGCGATCACCGCCGAGCTCGACCCGGCGGCCAAGCAGCTCGCCCTCTCGCTCGCCGCGAGCAGCTTCCGCGACGTGACCCGGGTGGCGGGCACCGCACCGTCGCTGGTGAACGCGATGTGCGAGGCGAACGCCCCGGCCCTGCTCGACGCGCTCGACGACACCATCGCCGAGCTGATCGCGGCACGCGCCGAGCTGGCGGAGAAGGGCACCGTCGGGGAGATCACCGAGCGCGGGTACGCGGCGCGCCGGCGGTACGAGAACGCCCGCCGCACCCCCTTCTCCCCCGTGCTCGACGGGGCGGGGTGGCAGCGGGCGCTGCGCGAGGCCGGTCACGCCGGGGGCGTGATCACGGCGCTCGGCTGATCACTCGACCCGGCGCGAGAGCCCCGGGTAGTCGATGATGAAGCCGTCGGCGTCGACGGAGACCTTCGAGCTGCTGATCGGGGAGATGACGGTGATGCCGTCGGCGGCACCGTCGTAGTTGATGACCGTCTCCTTGACCGCGAGGCTCGGCAGGTCGACGTACACGACCGGCACGTCGATCTCCTCGGGGTGGCTCTGCAGGTCGAACCGGCGGATGGTGAGCGCGTTGAAGAACGCGGATTTGAGCACGTCGACGCTGAGCGCGCCGGAGAAGAAGCCCCGCTCGGAGCCCTGCGCGCCCTGCACGAGCCAGTGGTTCTCGCCGTCGCGGGCGATGGTCACCTGCGATTCGCCGGCCGCGGTCAACGCGTGCACGGACAGTCGCCGGGTGACGCCCTCGTCGTCGGTGACGAGGTCGTAGGAGGCGTTGAACGCGGGGCCGTCGGCCGACGGTGCCGCGATGATGCGGCCGTAGGCCTTGATCCGGTCGCCGGTGAGCTGTACCCGGACGGACTCCAGGAGGTTCCCGTCCTCGGATCGCCAGGTGAGGATCCTGGGCCAGCTCGCCCCGGTGATCACGGTGGCCACGGAGTCTGCGGATGAAGGGGTACTCACATCCCATACGGTAACCCCTCGCATTCGGCGCGAACGAACCCCTGTGGCCACCCCTGATCCCGTCGCGCCGCTGTGCCTGCGCTCACAGAACCGGCCGCTACAGCGCGGCGACGGCCTCGAGTTCGACCACCTGATCGTCGTAGCGGAGCCGGCTGACGCCGACGACCGACAGCGGCGGCAGATCGCCGAAGAGCTCGGCGAGGGTGTCGACGGCGACCTGCAGGTCGATCTGCAGGTGCTCGGCCACGAACACCGTCAGCCGCGCGACGTCGGCGAGCCCCGCACCGCGCTCGTCCAGAATCACCCGCAGGTTGGCGACGGCCGCGCGCACCTGGCCCTGCACGTCGCCGGGGGCGAGTGTGGTGCCGCCCTCGTCGAGCGGCGCGACACCGGCGATGTGGACGGTGGCGCCCGCGGGCACCGTCGCGCTGTAGGCGTGCGCCACCGCGGTGGTCAGCCGGTCCGAGCCGTGCAGCTCCACGTTCGCCATGATCAGGCCGCGTTCTTCTGGACGGCCGCGCCGACGCGCGGGAGCGCTGCGACGACGTTCTCCTTGGCCTTGCCGCGCAGGCTCGAGTAGGCCTTGCGCAGGGCCGGCTGGCTGGTGGACTCGGCCTTCTTGTCGGTGACCGCGAGCAGCGCGTCGCCCACCTGGTCGCCGCGGGCGGCGAGGAACTGGCCGAAGTCGCCCGGGCCCTGGGCCTGGAACTCGGTCCAGAACGGGTCGAGCGCGGCGGCGAAGTCGGGCAGCAGCTTGGTCAGCGCCGACTCGATGACGTTCGGCGAGACCTTCTTGACGGCGGAGTAGGCGGTCTTGATGACGGTGCCCGACAGCCCGCTCTTGTCGCCCACCTCGGCTTCGACGACCGACGCGAAGTCGGCGACGACGGCCGGCTGGCGCGCAGGATCGAGGAGTGTGGTGGTCAGCGACATGGGGTACCTCCGAATTCGGGAACGAGTGCGAGAACGAGCTTATCGGGCGCTCCGCCGTCGTGCGGAGTGCTGCATCCACGGTGAACGGGACCTCCGGGAATGCAACCGTTCTGCATCGGATCTGCAACAACCGCACCCCTGGTTTGTGAGGTTCGTCACCTGTGCTCTAGGTTGACGGTTGAAGGAAGGGGTTGCAATGGTGACCAGCCGATCCGGTAGAGCGAACGCACGGCTGTCCGGCGTGCGCTTCCCGCTCTGGGACCGCAGCCCGGCGCTGCCCGCCCCGACGGGCGGCGTGCACCACGCGCGCGTCGACCACACGCTTCCCCTCGGCGACCCCACCGGCGGCGCCGACGCCCTCGCCTGGCGCGAGGCCGTCGACGGCCGGCTCACCTACCCCCGGGTCCACATCGACCGCAACGTCGACATCCGCATGTCCGACGGGGTGGTTCTCCGGGCCACCGTCGTCCGGCCTGCCGAGCTCGACGGGGTCCCCGTGGAGCGCCCCTATCCCGCGATCCTCAACCTGAACCCGTACAACCGGATGGTCGTCGACGCGATCGACGAGACCACGCACGCCGCCTTCGTCGGCCCGGCGCTGACGAACGCCTCCAAGACCCTCACGGGCGGAACCGTCGACTTCTCCGGTGGCCTGCTGCAGGGCTTCGGCATCAACCGGCGGCTGGTGCGCAGCGGCTACGTGCAGGTGATCGTCGACGTCCGCGGCACCGGCACCTCGCACGGGGTGTGGCAGATCCTCGGCCCGCGCGAGCAGCGCGACTCGGTCGAGGCCCTGGCCTGGGCCCGCGAGCAGGCGTGGTGCGACGGCAAGCTCGGCATGGGCGGCTGGTCGTACTCCGCGATCAACTCGCTGCAGGCCGCGGGCCACGCCCCGGAGGGCCTCGGCGCCGTCTTCGCGATCGAGGGCAGCGAGGACATCGTCCGCGACATCTACATCACCGGCGGCCTCCCGTCGGTGTTCATCCCGCTGTGGCTGGGCGCGGTGAACGCGCTCAAGTGGCTCTACAATCCGCGCACGCTGCTGCGGGACACCGTGAACGGCAACGTCTTCCGCTGGCTGCACAGCCGCCTGGCCTCGCCCGCGACGGAGATCTCCTCGGTGGTCTCCGGCGTCCTCACCGGCCGCGATCCGCGCGTGAACGACAACCCGTACTTCACCGAGCGGAACGCGCAGATCGAGTCGATCACCGCTCCCACCTTCCTGTTCGGCGGCTGGCACGACCTGTTCGGCCGCAGCACGCCGCGCACGTACCAGCGCCTGAACCTGCCCGCCGGGCGCAAACAGATGGTGATCACCAACGGCTTCCACTTCGACATGGGCGCCGGCTTCGGCGGCACCCAGGCGCCGCCGCGCATCGACGTGCTCGAGCGCGCCTGGTACGACCGCTGGCTCAAGGACATCGACAACGGCGTCGACCGGTACGGCCCCGTCACCCTGGAACAGCAGGGCGGCGGCTGGAGCGCGGGCGAGTCCTTCCCCCGTGCCGGCGCACGCACCCAGCGGCTCTACGCGACCCCGGCACCGTCGGGCACGGCGGCGCACGCCAGGTTCGACGGTGGCCTCGCCGTCGTCCCGGCGCGCCGGCGCGAGTCCGCATCCACGCGGATCGACCTGCGCGGCCTGGCTTCCCCCGATCTGACCCAGGTGCTCGCCGGCCTGACCAAGGCCGTGCCGGCCCTGGAAAACGCCGCGGTGCAGGAGCGCGGCGCGCTCAGTTTCACCTCGCCGCCGGCCGCGGCGCCGGTGCAGCTGAGCGGCGCGATCAACGTGCATCTGGTGACGCGGTGCGAGGGCGACGAGGCGATCTGGACGGTGACCGTCAACGACGTCGCACCGGACGGCACCTCGACGGTGCTCTCCGGCGGCGGCCTGCTGGCCTCGAACCGCGCCGTCGATCCCGCCCGCAGCACCTTCGACCTCGACGGCGAGCTGCTCGGCGCCGTCCACCCGCTCACCTGGTCCGCCAAGCAGAAGGTGGTGCCGGGCGAGATCATCGAGCTCGACGTCGACGTCGTACCGACCGACGCCCTGCTCGAGGAGGGCCACCGCCTGCGCGTGGACGTCTACGCCGGCAGCGTGCCGCGCTACCTGGCGACGGTGCCCGACCTGCTCAAGACCCGCTTCGGCAAGCAGATGGTGCTGATGAGCCCCGAACGGCCCTCGTACGTGAGCCTGCAGATCGTGGGCGATCCGGGCTGGTGACCGCCCGTTCCGGGCTATCGTCGTCTCCACGATGGTGACCGGTTCCCGAGCCGTCGCGTCCGCCGGTGCGGCCGCGCGGCTGCACAGCATGTTCGTCGACGGTGCGGTCGACGAGGCCGCGCTGCGCGCATCGCAGCTGCGGCACCTCATCGCCGAGAGCTGGCAGCGCAGCCGCGCCGTCGGCGTGAACCCGGACGGGGAGGCACCGTCGGGCGACGGTGCGCTCGACGCGCTCCGGGCGCGCACCCCACTGGCGGGTGTCATGCCGGTGATCCGACGGCTGCTCGTCGACGACTCCGCGGGTGCGATGGTGGCCGTGGGCGATCGCGACGGCACCCTGCTGTGGGTGGAGGGCGACGACGCGGCGTTGCGCCGCGCGGCGTCCATGAACTTCACGCCGGGCGCGAACTGGAGCGAGACGGCGGCCGGGACCAACGCTCCGGGGACCGCACTCGCGCTGGACGCCGAGGTCCAGATCGCCGGTTCGGAGCACTTCGCGCGGCGCGCGCACCGGTGGAACTGCACCGCCGTGCCCGTGCACGATCCGGTGACCCGCACGCCGATCGGCGTCCTGGACGTGACGGGCGGTCCCGAGGTGGCGACGCCGCAGGCCCTCGCCCTGGTGCGGGCAGCCGCCCTCGCCGTGGAGGGGCAGCTCGCGATCCTGCGTCTGGCGCCGCCCGCTCCGACGACGGTGCCCCGGCTGCGGCTGCTCGGCGGGCGCCCGGTGCTGGAGAAGGACGGCCGTGACGTGCCGCTCACCGGCCGGCACGGCGACATCCTCGCGCTGCTCGCCCGCCACCCGGAGGGCCTGACCGCCGATCACCTGGCGCTGCTGCTCGACGAGCGCGATCTGGACGTGGTGACGGTCCGCGCCGAGGTCTCGCGGCTGCGCAAGACCGTCGGCGCCGATCTCGTGGGGTCGCGGCCGTACCGGCTGCTGGGGTCGCTCGCCTCCGACGCCGACGACGCCGCGCGCGCCCTCCGCGCCGGCCGGGTGGCCGATGCGCTGGCGCTCTACCGCGGGCCGCTGCTGCCGAACTCGGCGGCGCCGGGCGTCGCGCGCCTGCGCACCGAGCTCGCGGAGAGCCTGCGATCGGCGGTCATGGCGAGCCGGGATCTGGGCCTGCTACGACGGTGGCTCGACCTCCCGGACGCGCGCGACGACGAGCACGGTTGGCGGGTGCTGCGCGCCCACGGGGACGCCCGGGCGCGCGCCGAGGCGGACGGCCGCCTCGCGGCGATCGCCATCGACCTGGCCTGACCTGGCCGGATTCGGGCCGCAACCGGCTGCAACGGTGTTGCAACGGTCACTGCGTAGGGTGGAGTGTGACTGACATCACGCCACTCTTTGGAGGTCCGCCATGACCGTTTACGCACGCCCCGGAGCGCCCGGCTCCCTCATGAGCTACCAGGCCCGCTACGACAACCTGATCGGCGGCGAGTGGGTCGCCCCGGTCAAGGGCCAGTACTTCGAGAACCCGTCGCCCGTCACCGGCCAGAACTTCTGCGAGGTGGCCCGCTCCACCGCGGAGGACATCGAGCTGGCGCTCGACGCCGCGCACGCCGCCGCACCCGCCTGGGGCAAGACCGCCCCCGCCGAGCGCGCCGCGATCCTGCTCAAGATCGCCGACCGGATGGAGGCCAACCTCGAGGCCATCGCCGTCGCCGAGTCCTGGGAGAACGGCAAGCCGGTCCGCGAGACCCTCAACGCCGATATCCCGCTCGCGATCGATCACTTCCGCTACTTCGCCTCCTGCCTGCGCGCGCAGGAGGGCAGCCTGTCGCAGATCGACGAGAACACCGTCGCGTACCACTTCCACGAGCCGCTCGGCGTGGTGGGACAGATCATTCCGTGGAACTTCCCGATCCTCATGGCCGTGTGGAAGCTGGCGCCGGCGCTCGCGGCGGGCAACGCCATCGTGCTCAAGCCGGCCGAGCAGACCCCGGTCTCGGTGCTCTACCTGTTCTCGCTCATCGGCGACCTGCTGCCCCCGGGCGTGGTGAACATCGTCAACGGCTTCGGCCTCGAGGCCGGTAAGCCGCTGGCCTCGTCGAAGCGGATCCGCAAGATCGCCTTCACCGGTGAGACCACCACGGGCAAGCTGATCGCCGGCTACGCCGCCGACAACCTGATCCCCGTCACGCTGGAGCTGGGCGGCAAGAGCCCGAACGTCTTCTTCAAGGACGTCATGGCCGCCAACGACGACTACCAGGACAAGGCCCTCGAGGGCTTCACGATGTTCGCGCTGAACCAGGGCGAGGTCTGCACCTGCCCGTCGCGCGCGCTGCTGGAGAAGCCGATCTTCGACGAGTTCCTCGAGCTCGGCGCCATCCGCACCAAGTCGATCATCCAGGGCGATCCGCTCGACACCGACACGATGATCGGCGCCCAGGCGTCGAAGGAGCAGCACGAGAAGATCCTGTCCTACATCGACATCGGCAAGAACGAGGGCGCGACGCTGGTCACCGGTGGCGAGGCCGCCGACCTCGGCGGCGACCTGTCCGGCGGCTACTACATCCAGCCCACGATCTTCTCGGGCTCGAACGACATGCGGATCTTCCAGGAGGAGATCTTCGGCCCGGTGCTCGCGGTGACGTCCTTCGACGGATACGACAACGCGATGGAGATCGCCAACGACACCCGCTACGGCCTCGGTGCCGGCGTGTGGTCGCGCAACGGCGACGTCGCGTACCGCGCGGGCCGCGACATCCAGGCCGGCCGCGTGTGGACGAACACGTACCACCAGTACCCCGCGCACGCGGCGTTCGGCGGCTACAAGGACTCGGGCATCGGCCGTGAGAACCATAAGATGATGCTCGACCACTACCAGCAGACCAAGAACCTGTTGGTCTCGTACGCACCGGGCGCGCAGGGCTTCTTCTGATCCCCTGCCCGGACGACACCAGGTGAGGGTGTCCGCGGCGCCGTTCCCCATCCGGGGGGCGGCGCCGCTCGCGTGTGCCGGTCGGTGCCGGCCGACGGTGCGCCGCTGCTCGGGTGGTGGACGGCGGGTGGCGGGGTGGCGGAGTGGCGGCCCGGGCACGCTGATGAGGTCGTGTCGTTCACGCAAGCGATGCGTGCAGCGCATACCCACGAACCCTCAGGTCACAGCCTTTTACACGGCACGAGCCATGCGTGGCGCGCATACCCCTGCACTCACCACGTCAGTGCCCCACGGACGAGCCCCTGGACGCCGGGACGCCCTCCGATCCTCGGTGCATTCCTGCGACGACACGCCGACGAACCGTCGCCGACACGCACCGAAGATCGGCCTGAGCGCTCCGCTGTCCGCTGCTCCCGCCCGACGGTGCGTCGGGCGTCGCGTACGTGGGCTGACTCAGTCCACCGGAATGGTGTTGGTGCCCAGCACGTCTCCGAGCTGCCACGGATCGAGTCCGTTGGCGGCGTTCATGTCGCACCGCACGCGACCGTAGCCCTCGGGCAGGCCGTTTCCATAGCCGCTGCCGTCGGTGTACTGGTGGATCACGAAGCGCCGCCCCAGTTCCGGAGCGCGGGAGAAGTCGGGCAGCGCGCCGTAGGAGGGCACGACGAAGGGCATCTCGGGCAGAGACGGCCAGATGTCGATGTCGTTGGGGTTGAGGTAGCCGATGCACCGGGTGGGCCGTGGTTCCGCGTCGCCGCCGCGCCAGTCCGACGCGCCTCGAGTGAAGCCGTTGAAGGCCTCCGAATGATCCCCGACGATCTGGCCTCCCCACGACTCCGCGTCCGCCATCGTCACCACGTCGGGCCGGTCCTCGCCCTGCATCTCCAGGTGCACCGCGAGGCTGTCCTCCCAGTTCGGCCGGACAACGGCGTAGACGATGGCGCCGACCAGGCGCCCGTCGTCCAACAGTCGTCGCACGGTGTCCCAGTTGGCGGCGAAACGTCGATCGCGGTAGGTGCCGTCGTTGGAGCGGATCGCCACCCAGCGGTACGGGTAGTTCTCGGGCAGCGGCGGCTGCCACTCGGAGACGTCGGCGTACAGGGTGTCGCGCTGCAGCCGCGCGGCGCGCGCCCGTCTCAGCCTCTTCCGCATGCGCCCACGCTACCCCGCGAGACGGTACTTTGGGGAGAAGATTCACCCGGTCTTGCTTTGCGCGAACGTCTTTCACGTGGTCGAGGCTCGCTGTTCGCGAACCTCACGGTCGACGGTAGCGGCCGATCGCCGTGCGCGCTCGCGTCAGGACTGCGGGGCGGGGCACGCGGCACCGTCGGCGCCGGTGATCCGCACCCGCGAGACGAAACGCTTCCCGGTCGAGCCCTCCAGCGAGAAGCCCGCGGCGCGGCCGGGCTCGAGGTCGAGCACGAGGACGCTGTTCTCCCATACCCGCGCCTCGCCGTCGGAGACCCAGATCGGCACGGCGCGCCCCTCGTCGAGTTCGACGGTGCCGAGCCGCGTGTTGGCATCGCCCACGCGGAACTCGTCGACGGTGAAGACCATCGGGGCGGAGCCGTCGCAGCAACCGCCGCTCTGGTGGATCAACAACGGGCCGTTCGTGTCCCACAGCTCGCCGAGCATCTGCCGCGCTTCCGCAGTCGATTCGACCCGCTCGTCCATGCCCGCTCCCTTCGACTGATCCGACGGTAGCGCAGCGGAAGCCGCGGGGAAGGCGGTTCGCGGGCTCAGCGGCTGTGCGTACCAGCGCGACGGCCTGAGAACACGCAGTCCGCCAGGGAAAGACCGCTGACGTAGGAGTTCGAGCACACGCCGACCGACGCGCGCCCGGCGGCGAGCAGGCCGGGTACGGGCGCACCGTCGGGGCGCAGGACGGCACCGGTCTCCTCGTCCACCACGAGCCCGCCGAGCGTGAGTATCGGCATGGGATAGCTGACCCGGGCGCGGAAGGAGACGTCGAGCAGGGTGAACGGGCCGGTGGTGATCGGGCGGCGCACGGCGTCGGGCTTGCCCAGGGGGTCGGGCGCTCCGGTCTCGGCGGCCCGGTTGTGCGCGTCGACGGTGGCGCGCAGCTCGCCGGGATCGATGCCCGCGCGGGTGGCGACCTCCTCGATCGTCGCTCCGCGGGTGGACCCCAGCCGTAGGAGGCGCTCGGTCTGCAGCCGCTGGAACCAGGTGGACTGCTGCGGGATCTGCTTTCTCGCCTCGGCCAGCAGGGGTGCGTCCACCAGGAGCCATCCCCGATGATCGGGGCGGGTCGCGAGGGCGTCACCGAGCGCTGCGCCGTACCGGGATTCGTCGATCATGCGGCGGCCGTCGCTGCCCACGGCGAGGCCGGCGAAGAAGGCGCTGGGCGGACCGATGAACCGCCAGTTGGAGATGTGGTCCATCTTGTCGACGGCGGCGCCGAGCGCGCGCGTCATGGTGATCGCGCTGCCGTCGTCGGCAGCCGTACCGAGCGGAAGGCCTTCGTCCCAGGGGAACTCGGGCCGGTGCGCCGTGACCATGGCGCGGTTCGCGATGAAGCCGCCCGTCGTGAGGATCACCGAGGAGGTGGCGCGGATCCGGATCGTGCGGCCGTGCCGGCGCTCGATCCGGTCCAGCACTTTCTGCACCGCGGACCGGAAACCCTTGTGGTAGACACCGGGTTTCGCCGAGAGTCGCGCCAGGGCGACGAACCGGCGCAGCACGGCGAGCGGCGCACCGTCGAGGGTGACGGCCTCCACGCCGACGACGCGGCCGTCCTCCACGACGAGATCGCGGACGCGGGTCCCCGTCCGCACCCGCACCCCGGCGTGCGCCGCGGACGCGGCGAGGGGGCGGTAGAAGGCCTTCCCGGAGACTCCGGGTCCGTGCGCCCGGTGCCCGCGTTGGCGGGGAACGGCGCGGTCGGGGAAGGAGTTCTCGCTGCCCGAGTAGTAGAGGTAGTAGTCGTCGGTCGGGTACGAGGTCTTGTAGGGGCACAGCGACGGCTGGAAGGGGACGCCGTGGCCGGTGAGCCAGTCGATCATGGCGGGCGACCCCTCGCAGAAGCGGCGGAGAGTGGCCGCGGAGACAGCGTCGCCCACCTCACCCTGCAGGTAGGCGTACATGTTCTCGACGGTGTCCTCGACCCCGGCCGCGCGCTGCACCCAGGTACCACCGCCGGCGTAGACGATGCCGCCGGACAGGTCCGTCGCACCACCGCCGAGGTAGCGGTCGAGCGCCAGCACGTCCGCGCCGGCCTCACGCGCCGCCAGCGCGGCCACCACTCCGGCGCCGCCGTATCCGACGACGACCACCTCGGCCGACAGATCCCACTCACCCATGCCATGCCACCCGTTCGCCGACGATTTCTAGAACACGTTACAGAAACCTCTCGGGAGGGGATGCTCGATTCGCGGGTACGCAACGAAGAACGCCAGGTCAGAAAGACTGACCTGGCGTTCCGTACTGTGCGCCCGAAGGGATTCCAACCCCTGACCTTCTGAATCGAAACGCCGAGACCGCGGATCGCCGGGAGTTCCGGCTACTCCGTCTGTTCCACGTCAGGGCAGTGCCGGTGTCCGCCTGTTCCTGACGGTTCCGTCTGTTCCCGCCGGTTCTACATGGGTATCGCATGGGTTGAGCCCACCCGTCTATATGCCTGAGCGTCGAGCCAGGCTCCGACAGCTTCGTCCAGAGCTTGGTCGTAAGTCTGTCCGACGACGCCAGCGGTTCCCTGAACCGCGTGATCGTCTCCAGCGGAACGGCGCCTACCGATTCTGCGGCACCGGCGAAACTTCGCTAGGAGCGCCCCGCGCTCGACGTTGAACTCCTCGGTTTTAAGAGCGCCAGGACAAGATGCTGAGGGGACCGCCCCCTGCCTCACCCTCAGTGCCTACAGCACTAGATTCGAAATGGAGCTTTGGACTGCATTCTGAACGACAGTCAGCTCGCCCTGTACGCATCGTTCAGACGCTGCGAACGCTTGACGAACTGCTCTTCCTTGTGGTTGCTCTCCCCCGTGGATCCGTTGACGACGGAGCCGCTGTATATGGCGAGAACCGCACCCGGAGAAAACAGGAAGTCGTGCCGCAGGGCGAAGCACTATACGGTTGAAGCGAAATCAATTCGCGCAGCTGGATCTGTCGAGGAGACGACGCTCGACGACATTAGGGACGTCACCGTCAATTGCACCAGAAAATCACATTCACCACCCTTGACGTACGACGTAGTTACAATCGACAAGAGCGATCCATACGGACTTTCTAGCATACCAACAACCTTGACGGAATCCTGATCCGCGCCTCCGTGGTGAAAGGCGTCCCCTAGCGCAGACCACCCCGGGATGCTGATGGAGTCCTCAATCGCCGCAGAGACTAAGGCGCTCCCATGCTCGCGCCACGCGGAACCTTCAACCTTATAAACAACAAGAACCGCGTTGTCTGAAAAAGGCATTCCGTTCCCGTATGACTCTATCGGGCTAAACCAAACACTAACCGGAACTTCCCCTCCAAACAGTCTGTTACCGCGATCCTCCACCCAGCCGTCCGGTAGGCCAGTAACTCTCACTTTAGCCTCTTCCGGGGCGCATCCCGTCAGAATCAAATCGAACTCGATGGCCGCACTCGCCAAGCGTGAAGGGTATTCGCTCATTTCTCTCCAATCACCGATGGGTGATCCTCTAGAGATTCCTAGGGATCTGGATTTCAACACTCTCACCCTCCAACACTCCAGTTGGCGGGCTTATCGCTAGCATGAATTTCATTTCAGCCGACGAGAAGGTTGCCCTCCCACCCGAGTCGAGCGACCCTATCGCATCAATAAGGGACAGCAAGTTATTCGGACTGACTAGATAACCGAGCGACGTAACATACTCGGACCTGTCACCGAATCTACTGCCTCTCTGAAACAACCGCACAGAGGCGGCCCCACCGCTAGGCGGATCGTACAGATCGTATCCGAGGTCCTTGAAAAGAATGCTTCTACCGCGCGGAGTTACGACCCTATCCGCATAAATGGTAACGCCTCGCCTAGATCTAGCGATCGCATACACCATGTATACAGAAAGCGCTAGACCTACGATCGCCGCGGGTATCGCAAGAGCAGACCTGACGGAATTATCCTTGGTTACACCAATCGCCAGCCCTGAGAAGAACACCGAAGAGCCGACTGTTACATAGAATGCAATATTCTTCCACCAAGACGCCGGAGCGATCCGAACCCCTACTTCATCAGTCAAGCCCAGAACCGTCTCACCAAAAGATCCGAACAACCTTGGCGCCAGCATTCCGAAGCTCATGATCTCCAGGCCGACTCCCGCGACTATTAGATCCTGCATTCCAGAGATTAATCCCAGAACCAACAGAGGCGAGAACAAGGCCATCATGATAATCGGCGCCCTTTTGGGAATCCAATCATCTTTGTAGTTCTTCCACGTGAACGTTTTCTCGCTTCTCACCACAGCCAGTCAATCCCCTTGGAAGTCAGATAGCCAACTCCCGCGCCAGCTGCGGCTCCCAGGATCGTGCCCACTACAGGGAACGACGATCCCACCATCGCACCGACCGCGATGCTTGCAGCAATACTAGTCGTGGCTGCCGCACCCTCCCTAACAACAGCCTCCCCCACACTGTTTCCGTCCTGAATGTCGGAAAAAATGGCAGGGGCGAGGGTCACCAGACTGGCAACACCCCCCATACGAGAGAGGCCCTTAACAGGCCCGAGGTCGATGTTCTTGATCCAGGGAAGCGCCTTGGCATCGAGATTGGTAGGGCTTTCTGCGATGGCTTTGAGCCACTGCTGCCGTAGTAGATCGCTCCCCGCGCCTACAGTAGTGTTAGTGAATCCAAGAGTATAATCTTTGCCCCCTGGCTCCCAGGTGAATCCGCCATCGGGTGTTGGTATCGCTGGGACTACGTTGCCATCTGGCGTGGTCATCTTGACGCCATCATCGTCGGCGACGACGGTGACGGGGTTTCCGGTATTCGGGTCGATCTCCGACCGGATATTGCTGGTGCTCCCGTTCGGGTTCTGCGTGGTCAGGTCGTACTGGTTATCGCCCGTGCGATTGAATTCGCCGGTGGATTGGGTGCCGTTGTAGTTGGTTCCGGTGATGGTGCCTTGGGAATTGTCCGGGTTGCCGGTGGAGGTTACGCGTGGTGGTGCCCCGTCGAGGGGTGAGCCGTCGTAGCGTTCGGTGGTGTAGTCGCCGTCGACGCCTTCGCGGCCGCCGTAGCTGCTGCCGCCGGTGCTGTCGTCGGACCAGACCTGGACCCCGCCCTGGCCGTCATCGACGCTGCGGATGTCGCTGAAGCTGCCGTCCGGCCGCACCGCCCGGGTGTCGACCGTCTGCCCACCGGTTCCGGGCACGATGGTGTGGGTGAGGGTTTCACCGTTGGGCCGCGTCTCGGTCCACGGCACCCCCTCGTCATGCCCCTTCGTCTCAACCAGGCCCACCTGATCAGGATCGGCCAGGATCGGGTTGTTGTTACCCTCCGGCCTATCAATGTTCTGCACCAGCTCATCGCCGTCGACGCTGTAGCGGGTAGGGATCTTCTCCCCCGTCTTCGTGTCATAGGCCCACGGCTTATCGAACCGGCTGACTTCATTACCGTCACGATCGAGCACGCTCGCGGATCCGTCATCGTTGATCCGCGACGAACCGCCCTCGGGCTGATCGAGCTTGAACCGGTACTGCTCCGGCGCATTCTCATTCTCCGACAGGATGAACGTGCGGTCCCCGTCCGGGGTGGTCCACTCCTTGTAGTTCTCACCATCGACCTGATCGCCGGGAATCATCTCATTCGTCGGGGCAGACCCGTCAGAGTTGAGCGGTCCGGCCTTACGGCCCCGCCGACCGGTCATCAGCGCCGTGACCTCGCCGACGAGGTAAGACCATGACGGAGCGCCGTCTTCACTGTCACCGCCGTCAGGGCCGCCAGCGCCGAGTCCGCTCGCGTCGCCACCGCCGCCGGGTGCGCCCTGCCCACCAGCGCCAGGAGCTGCAGGGGCGGGGCACTGCGACTGGGTTTGCGTGATGGTCACCGTCGGCCGCGACGGAGAAGCCTGGCCGGACTGGGTCGGCCCGCCGGTCTGCTGTCCCTGCTGGGGCCGGCCGGCGGCAGTCGTCTGAACCGGGTTCTGCTGTTGCTGGGCCCCCTGCTGCTGCCCCTGGCCTTGGCCGGGTTGCTGGGCGGGTTCGTTGCCGGGGATGTTCGGAGCCTGCTGCCCCGGGGTACCGAAATCGGGAGTTTGTGCCTGGATACCCGGCCCGTTCTCACCGTCGCTGCCTGCGGGGGAAGTCGCGATTCCGTCGCTACCCTGCTGGGCGCCCTGCTGACCCTGCTGCCCACCCGGCGCGGTCTGCTGCCCCGCGGGCGGCGTGAACGTCAGCTCCGGCTGCCCGGGTGTCGGCCCACACGTGGCAGGCCCACCACCGGGACACGGAGCCGCCTGCGCACTACCGGTGCCAGCGGTGGTAGCTGCAAAGCCCATCATGCCGACCGCGACAACAATCGCCGCGACCGCCGCCGCACCACGCACCTGCTCCGGTGCCGGAGCCCCCACACCCGCAGCCCGGAGTTTGCGCAGCCCGGCGAAGAGCACCTGCCCGACGATCACCATCACCAGCCAGAAAGACAGGAACACGACCGGCACCGGCGTGTACTTGGGGGCTTCGATGGAGAACAACACCCCACCGAACGCGCCAGCCACGCCGATCATCGTCAAGAACAGCCCTTGGAGGCGCTGCTGCGCCACCGAACTCTCCCGCCCGGCACTAGCCGACGGCGAAGGATCGCCACCAGGCTTGGGGACGGGATTGCTACGCGCATGCACTCCGGCCATCAGCGCATCAACTCACTTCCACAACACAGACCAACCCCGAAAGGCTGGAGAGAAAAGAGGGAAAAGGTGCCCGCGAACCGGGCGATGCGCCCAACCTCACCCGCACCGGCAGACTTGTCAACCAACCCGAACCAAGCAGGGCATGTTTGCGCAGGTAGGCGGACCGATTTTCAGAGGATTCAGTGGGCCCACTAAATCTGGAACCCCTCCAGATCTCCATCTGGCTATCATTCAGCGCCCCGCTGAATAACGGCATATCAACTAAATCGGGCATTCTCGGGGGCGTCGCCGACCACTGACACGAGCGCGCACGCGGACGGTGTTCATGTCAGTGCCGCGAGGTGAAGCCGAGGCCGAGGACCATCACCGCCAGGGTGATCAGCAGGGCCATGATGATCTGATCGACCCGCAACCGGTAGTGCGCTTCAGTTTGTGAGGCGGCCCAGAACGCCGTCACTATGGCCGGGACATCAGCTGCGGTGGCGTCCCCGAACCGGATCCCCACCCCCTGCCCTTCGTGTCGACCTGGGGCGGTGAGGCGGCGGGGTGATTGAGGGCAACCAGAGCGTGCGCGGCCAGCTCAAGCCGCCGATGGTCTTAGAGCAACTCCCGCGGCCGGGTTCCACATGGCCCAATGAAATCAGGGCCGGTTCTCCTTGCTGGAGAACCGGCCCTGACTTGTATCTTCTGTGCGCCCGAAGGGATTCGAACCCCTGACCTTCTGATCCGTAGTCAGATGCTCTATCCACTGAGCTACGGGCGCATACCCATATTCAATTCTCGCCGACCCGAAGGCCGACGTGGCGGAGGCGAGAGGATTTGAACCTCCGGTCCGGTGTTGGCCGGACAACTCATTAGCAGTGAGTCCCATTCGGCCGCTCTGGCACGCCTCCAAATCGGACGCGATGCGCGAGCGATCCTTACGGGCCACGCGCAACCGCCGAGCAGCTACTTTACACAACCTCCCCGCAACCCACAAAACCGCTGTTCACACCGCATTCAGGCGCTGGAAAACCTACTGCGGTTCCGGCGTCAGCATGTCCTCCCACGTGAGGTCGATCCGGATGTCGTCGGCCCCGACCATGCGGCGCACGACATCGGCCGCGAGCGACCGCAGGCGCTCGCCACCGTCGAGCAGGGAGACCCGACGGTCCGCTCCGACCGCGACCAGGTGCACGTGCACGGCGGAGAGCCCGTCGCCCACGACGTCCAGCTCGACGTCGGCGACGGCGGCCGATTCGACGGCCGCGCTGTCGGAGAGGGCGGCGGTGACGGCCTTCGAGAGGGCCAGCTCACTGACGGTCACCCCGGGGCGCGCCGTCGCGACCGGGCGGGAACGTCGCGGCAGCGCCGAGACCTGCTGGGAGACCGCGGCCCGGAGCCGGTCGATCGCGTCGGCTCCCCACCGGGGGTCGACGTCGGGAGCCTCCGCATCGGGTCCGGCCAGCCCGGCGAGCCGACGCGTCGCGTCGGCGATCCAGTCGGTGGCCTGCGCCGGTGCGGCGTCGGTGCCTTCCACGTGCCTCACAGTCATCGCACCCCCAGTGCGACCACGTCCTGTCGGATTGCACAACGCCCCGGCCCCCACGGGGCGTGTCGACGCCGTCATCGCCAGTACCCCTCGAGCGCTTCCGCGAGCCGCTGCCGGGTCCGCTGCAGGTGCCCGCGCACGGACCCCTCGGTGGTCCGCAGAACGCCGGCGATCTCGGCGATCGACAGTCCGTCGACCTCCCGCAGCCACCACGCGGCGCGGGCCGGGTACGGCAGGCGGCCGAGCTCGCGGCCGAGGGCGTCGAGGAACTCGCGGTCCGTGGCCTTCTCGACGGGGCCCGGCCCGCTCGCGACGGCCTCGTCGACGGCCTCCGAGTCGACCACCGGCGCTCGGCGACGCAGCACGTCAGCGGTCTTGCGGGCGGCGATGGAGAACAGCCACGTCCGCAGGCTGGAGCGGAAGGCGAAGGTCGGCAGCGCCTTCCACGCGGCGATGAGCGACTCCTGCACGATGTCGTCGCAATCGCTGCGCTCGGGCATCGTCCGCGCGACGAACCGGTGCAGGGCCGGCGCATGGCGCTGCACCAGTACGTCGAAGGCGGCGCTGTCGCCGCGCTGAGCCCGCCTGGTCAGCGTCTCGTCGGACAGCGATCGCAACACGTCCGCGTCGAACAATCACCTCCCGATGTGAGATGGATCACAATCGCGTGCCGATCCTGCGAACGCCGCGACTCACCCAGTGTGCCGGAAAGGATCCCGGTACATCAGTCGACACAAGGGAGACGGAAAGATGACCTCGACCACCACTAAGCCGGCCACCGCCTCGACCACCGACGAGTCGACGGCGAAGACGCCCGGCTCCGCGGTCTCGACGCAGGTGGGTCGCGGCACCACGAGCATCGCCGACGTCGTCGTTTCCAAGATCGCCGGCATCGCCGCCCGCGAGGTCGACGGAGTCTACGACCTCGGCGGCCAGGCCGCGCGCGTCGTCGGCCGCATCCGCGAGACCCTGCCCGGCGCCCCCGACCTGACGCAGGGCGTCACCGTCGAGGTCGGCGAGAAGCAGGCCGCCGTCGACGTCGCGATCGTCGCCGAGTACGGCGTCGCGATCCACGACCTGGCGGCCGGCATCCGCAGCAACGTGATCGACGCCGTCGAGTCCATGACCGGCCTCGAGGTGACCGAGGTGAACGTCACGGTCCACGACGTCCACTTCGCCGACGAGGACGAGGCCGCCGAGGAGACCTCGTCCGAGCCGCGGGTCCAGTGAGCAGGGCGCACGCCGCGCGGGTCGACGGGGTCGTCGCCGCCGTGACGGCCGTCGACGGCGTCGTGGGCGTGCACGCCGGCGGGCCCGGCGCGCCCGCCACGTACCTGCCGGGCCGGACGGTCCGCGGTGTCCGCCTCGACGACGAGGGCGGCCAGGTCGCCGTCGTCCTCGAGTTCCGCCGGGACATCGACCTGATCGACCTCGCGGACCGGGTCCGCGCGGTCGCCACCGACGCCGCGGGGGTCCCCGTCGACGTCGTCGTGTCCGACATCGCGGTGTCCGGGAACCCGGACGCCGCTTCATCGAAGGAGTTCAGCGCATGACGCCCGGAAACTTCACCGTCTGGGGAGGCGTGATCGGCCTGCTGGTCGCGATCGCCGTCCTCGTGGGCGGTCTGCTCGGCTTCCTGCTCGCGATCGTCCTCGGCGCGGCCGGGATGGCCGTCGGCGCCCACTTCGACGGTCTCATCGACCTCACCGCTCTGCGGCGGCGCGACCGGAGCTGACCATGACCACCGACGAATCGGTGACCCCCGACGCTCCGGACGAGGCCGGTGCCGCGGCGGAGGCGAACGCCGCCGCCGAGCGCGCGCGGGAGACCGCGGGCCGAGGGCGCACCGTCATCGACGAACGCGTGCGGCGCAGGCTGATCGAGCACGCCGTGCTCACCGTGCCCGGCACGGAGCGGCGGCGCACGCTGCCGACCCGGCAACTGCCGGCCGTCCGGTTCGCCGACCGCGACCGCAACGAGGTCGACGTGCAGATCGCGGCACAGTGGCCGCTCGACGCGGCCCGCCTGGTCCCGTCGGTCCGCTCCGCCATCGACGACGAGCTCAGCCGCAGCCTCGGCGCCGCACCCACGGACGTGCACGTGCACATCACCCGGGTCAGCGACGAGCGCACCGACTCCGACGCGGCGTTCCTGCACCGGAACCCGCCCCCGGAGCCGGAGGACTCGGCCGACGTCCGGGCACGGCGCAAGCACGCGCCCCGCCGAACCGCGGGCGCCAGCATCGCGACGGTGCCGCTGCTGCTGGCGATCCTCGCGCTCGGCGTCCTGGCCGTCCGCGACAGCCTGGTCTCGCTGGGCTGGGTGGCCGGCGACCGCTGGCTCGACGCCGTGCCCCGCATCGCGGACGACGTGCAATGGGCTTGGTGGGCCTGGCCCGCGACGATCGGCGCGATCGTGCTCGGGCTGGTGCTCGTCATCGCGGCCGTCAAGCCCCGACGGCGCAGCCATGCGCCGGTGACCGACGATCTCTGGTTCGGCCGGCGCGTGAGCGCCGAGCGCCGCACCCCCGAGGAGGTGGCCCGATGAAGCCCTCGACCCGCGTGCTCGACAGGCTCGTCGCGGGCCTGGTCGGCCTCGTCCTGCTCGCCGGCGGCCTGTGGGCCCTGGGCGACCGGCTCGGGCAGCGCACCGCTGCCGAGGCCGCGGACCGCGTCTCGACCGCGAAGATCACCCGGCTGCCCGACGAGCCGTGGTGGCCCGCCGTCGTCGGCGCGGCCGGCGTGGCGCTGATCCTGCTCACGCTCTGGCTGCTGGTGCGGCACCTGCGCAGTGCGGGCTCGCGCACCACGGTCACCGAGGGCGGCGGCACCGTCGACCTGGGGCGCGTGGCGGACGCCGTCGCCGCCGACCTGGGCCGCAACCCGCTGATCCGCCGCGCCCGGCCGTCGACCGCGGTCGAGAAGGGCCGGCCGATCATCCGGATGGCGGTCAGCATCGCCCCGAGCGCCTCGGTCGAGGAGTTGTCGGCGCTCGCCGCAGCCGCCCGACGTGAGGTCGCCGCCGCCACCAACCCCGACGTCGGTTTCCAGATCCTGGTCAACGACCGGCGGGGAGACAAAGGACTTGGGGAGCTCCCCCGAGAAGAAGAACACCACACGATCACCGAGAGGACATAGCCATGGGAATCGCTGACGACGCCAAGAACAAGGCCGAGGATCTCAAGGGTCGCGCCAAGGAGGCCACCGGCGCGGTCACCGGCGACGACGACCTCAAGGCCGAAGGACAGGCCGATCAGGGCCTCGCCGCGGCCAAGGAGAAGATCACGGAGGCGGCCGACAAGGTCAAGGAGGGCGTCGACGCCGTCAAGGACAAGCTCACCGGGAACTGAAATCCCCGCAGGTCGGATGCTATTGCACACGGTTGCCCGGCGCGGGCGTCCCACGTCGCGCACAATCGAGGCCTCGGGGGCCGTCCTCGGGGTAGTACGTCGGGTACACCGGAAGGCAACGATATGAGTTTCGCAGACGACGCGAAGAGCAAGGCCGAGGAGCTCAAGGGCCGCGCCCAGGAGGCCGCGAGCAAGGTCGAGGGCCAGGTCGGCGAGGCCGCTGCCGCCGCGAAGGAGAAGGCCGGCGAGTTCGGCGACAAGGTCAAGGGCGACGCCGCGTCGCTCAAGGACAAGCTCACCGGCAACTGATCCACCGCTCCACCGCCACCGGGGCCGGTCCGTGCGACCGGCCTCGGTGGTCCGCGCGGGCGCACCGTCGGACTACCCTGGCCGGGTGGCAACTGAGAACTCGTCCCGCCCCGCGCCGCTGAGCATCCGCCCCGATCTCGACGCGCTCCCCGCCTACGTGCCGGGCAAGTCCGCGCCGGGCGCGATCAAGCTCGCCTCCAACGAGATCGTCGACGGTCCTCTGCCTTCGGTCGCCGCGGCCCTCGCGGAGGTGCTGCGCGACGCCAACCGCTACCCCGACAACGGGGCGGTCGCACTCAAGGCCGAGCTGGCCAAGCTCACGGGAGCCACTGAGGAGCAGCTGCACGTGGGCTGCGGCTCCGTCGCCCTCTGCCAGGACCTCGTGCAGGTCACCTGCCGGCCCGGCGACGAGGTGATCTTCGCCTGGCGCAGCTTCGAGGCCTACCCGATCGTGACGCGCGTCGTCGGCGCGACGCCGGTCCAGGTGCCGCTCACCGCCGATCACGCGCACGATCTCGATGCCATGGCGGCGGCGATCACCGATCGCACGCGCCTGATCTTCGTCTGCAACCCGAACAACCCCACGGGCACGACGGTCTCCGAGGACGCCCTCGAGACGTTCCTGCAGAAGGTGCCGCCGCACGTGATCGTCGCCCTCGACGAGGCCTACTACGAGTACCACCGCCCCAACGAGCAGACCGGCGAACGCATCGACGGCGCCGCCCTGATCTCCCGGCACCGCAACGTGATCGCGCTGCGCACCTTCTCCAAGGCCTACGGCCTCGCGGGCCTGCGCGTCGGCTACGCCATCGCCGATCCCGAGCTCATCGCCGCGCTCACCAAGGTGCACCTGCCCTTCTCGGTCAGCGTGCCCGCGCAGGCCGCGGCGATCGCCTCCCTGCACGCGAACGACGAGCTGCTCGCCCGCACCGAGGCCGTCGTCGCAGAGCGCGTCCGCGTCCGGGAGGCGCTGCTGGAGGCAGGATTCGAGGTGCCGCACACGCAGGCCAACTTCGTCTGGCTCCCCCTCGGCACCGACGCCCTGCGGTTCACCGCCGACGCCGCCGAGGCCGGCCTGCTGGTCCGGGGCTTCGACGGTGCCGGCGTCCGCGTCACCGTGACCGTGCCGGAGGAGAACGACGCCTTCCTCGCCTTCGCGTCGGGGTGGTCGCGGTGAGCCTCGGCAAGCACGAGTTCGCGTTCACGGCGCACGTTCCCGTGCGCTGGTCGGACATGGACGCGCTGGGACACGTGAACCACGCGCGGATGGTGACGCTGCTCGAGGAGGCCCGCATCCAGTGGCTGCTCTCCGCCGGAGAGAAGTACGCGCCGTTGATCAAGAGCGCCTTCATCGCGGACGTCGCGATCAAGTACAAGGCGCAGCTCTACCACGAGGATTCGCCGGTGCAGGTGGGAATGTACATCGCCTCCAACCGCACCGTGGACTTCACCCTCGGCTACGAGGTGCGCGCGAACGGCGCTGCGCCCGAGTCGAAGCCCGCGATCCTGGCGACCACGCAGATGGCGGTGGTCGACATCGAGAAGCGGAGCCTGCGCCGTCTCACCGACGAGGAGAAGTCCTACCTGGCGTCCTGGTCGCGCGGCTGAGCCGGCGCGGGCCGCCACGCCTTCGGCGCCTCTCCGGGGAGCGCCGCCCCGGGCCGGGCAGCGCCCGAGCGTGGGTTGCCGGCAGTGGAACCCGGTGCCGCACCGTCGGATCCGATCGAACCGGCGCCGGGCAGGGCCCGGCGCGTCCCGTCGGGCAGCTGCGGCGGGAGGTCGCCCCGCGCCCCCATGATCTGCCCGGCGACGCGACGCGCGCTCTGCGTGGAGATCTCGCGCTCACCGGCGCGCTGCACCAGCTCGTGGATCTGCTGATCGATGGACTCGATGGACATGCGCCGCGGCCGCTTGGAATCGGCCACGTCGACCAGGTCGCCGACCCGGGTGAGTGCGGTGACCCGATCGACGAGTTCGTCCCAGACCTTGTCGAGCTCGCTCGAGCGGGTGCCGTCGGCGAGGCCCGGCGCGTACCGCAGCTGGCTCCACACGGACTTGAGCTGCACCACGTCGGCGGAGATCTGCACCAGGTCGGTGGGCAGGTCCAACTGCATCAACTGCTCGTCGAACTCGCCGGCGCTCACCGACCGGGAGTAGCTCACCTTGTCGTAGACCAGCCCGGCGATGAACAACAGCACGTCGTAGCGGTCCTCGAAGACGAGCAGGCCCTCGTCCGGCGCGCCGTGCCCGTCGACCCAGCCCGCGAGCTGCGGGGCCAGGCGCAGGGCCGGCCCGGCCACCCGCGCGACGGTGCGCGCGGCGACCGCCGCGGCCGACGGGGTGAGCGGCAACGGCGTCAGGCACAGCGCGTCGAAGAGGGCGTCGCGCTCGTCGAGATCGAGGTGCACTGCGTCCTTGCGGGCCCGCCGCACCGCGCGCACGCCGGCGGCGAAGGAGATGCGGTTGAGCGTGAAGGCGTGCCGGTACCCGGCGAGCTTGCGCCGCGCATCGGCGCCGCGGACCGCGTCGGCGGCGGCCTTGGCCTGCTGCAGCGGGTTGGGCGGGACGCCGTCGGCCGTGGGCGCGGGGGCCTCGTGCTCGGCGATCCGGCTCAGGCGCCGCAGCTTGGAGTATCCGCCGATGTCGGGGAAGGCGCGCTCGGTGTCGAAGCGGTTGAGCACCACCTCGCGGGCTGCGGGCGAGAGGTGTCCGGCGGCGATCAGCAGTGCCGCCTCGTCGGACAGTTCGCGGCGCGGCATGGGGATGGCGCGCGCGTCGGTCCACCGGCGCACCGGCGCCTCGATGTGCACTTCAGGCTCCTGTGCGGACATCCGTCACCCCCTTCTGCGTCGCGGTACGTCCCTCATCATCCCCGAAGGGCAGCGCCGCGCGCAGCGCCCACGCGAGCGGGATGCTCACCGCCGAGGTCGCGAGGAAGGCGATCGCGATGCTCCCCGTGAAGATCGGCCACTCGAAGACGTCGAGGAGCAGCACGTCCATCACGATCAGGTGCACCAGGAAGTACTCGTAGGAGATGCCGCCGAGCCACACCATCGGGCGGCTGCCGAGCACGCGGTGGTACAGCGACCGGGACGCGGGCGCGAACCCGATCGGCGCGATCAACGCGACCGCGATCACCAGGTACAGCCCCGATTTCACCAGCGCCTCCACCTGGCTGGCCGGCACCATCGTCGGCGGGCCGCCGATCGCGGGCAGCGCGGAGACGAGGAAGGCCGCCACCGCGAGGGCGAGGCTCGCGGCCGTGGCCCAGCGCGGCCACCGTCGGGCGAGGGCCACCGCGACGGTCAGGGCCATGCCCCCGACGAACCACCACAGGTATGCGGGCGGCCACATCCGCGCAGTGCGCTCGATGTCGGGGGCGATCATGATCCACACCGGGCTGATCGCACCCACCACGGCCAGGCCCGCGAGCAGCCGCGCGGGGCGCCACCGGTAGCGGCACACCAGCGCGGTGAGCACCCAGCCGATCAGCGGGAGCGCCAGGTAGAAGGCCATCTCGACCGCCAGACTCCACGCCTGCGTCAGGCCCACTCGCAGGTGCCCGAAACCGTAGATCTGGGTGAAGGTGAGGTTGCGCAGCAGCCCGTCGATCCCGCTGCCGGACGGGTTCGGCTCGTGCCGCACCAGGCCCAGCGCGTAGACGAACACCACCACCACCCAATAGGCGGGGACCACGCGCCGGAACCGGTGCCAGGCGTAGCGACGCAGGTCGGGCTGGTGTCCCGTCCCGTCCTGCAGCAGCCGCACCCAGGGCCGGAAGAGCAGGAATCCCGACAACGCGAAGAAGATCGGCACGCCGATCTCGAACCGCGCCCAGAGGTGGCCGACGAAGTCGTCGGTGTAGTGGCCGGTCGAGAAGGCGGCGTGCGTGAGGCACACCGCGGCCGCCGCGAGGGCGCGCAACCCGGTGAGCGGCGCAACCCGACTCTGCATCCCTCCATTTTGCCCGGTCGCCCCCGGGGCCCGTCCAGTGCCCGGCGCACCGTCGCCCGGGCCCGACGGTCCGCGGTCACGCGCCCCGGGGCTCGCGGAACGCGCGGCGGTAGCCGAGCGGCGTCATGCCGGTGTCGCGCCGCAGGTGGGCGCGCAGGCTCGCGCCGGTGCCGAGGCCCGACTCCTGCGCGACGGCGTCGACGGGCAACTCCGAGGTCTCCAGCAGCTCGCGTGCGCGGTCGAGGCGGCGGCGCAGGATCCAGGCACCGGGAGTCTGCCCCGTCTCCTCCCGGAAGCGCCGGTTGAACGTGCGCACCGACATCCCTGCGCGCCGCGCGAGTACCTCCACCGAGAGGTTCTCGTGCAGGTTCCGCACCGCCCAGTCCCGGGGTTCGACGGTGCTGCCCGCGCCGCTCACGGGCACGGGCACGTCGACGAACTGGGCCTGGGTTCCCTCGCGGGCGGGCGGTACGACGCAGTGCCGCGCGACCTTGTTCGCCACCGCCGCACCGTGATCGGTGCGGATCAGGTGCAGGCACAGGTCGACGCCGGCGGCGAGTCCCGCGGAGGTGAGCACCTCCCCGTCGTCGGTGAACAGCACGTGCTCGACCAGGCCGACGCGCGGGTAGAGCTTGCGCAGCTGGGCGCCGTACTTCCAGTGGGTGGTCACGTCGCGGCCGTCGAGCAGGCCCGCCGCGGCGAGCACGAAGGCACCGGTGCAGATCGAGACGATGCGCGTGCCCGGCCGCACGGTGGCGAGCGCGGCGCGCACCTCGTCGGGCAGGGTGCCCTCGAATCGCGGCCCGGCGATCTTGGTCCCGGGGACGATCAGCGTGTCGGCCTCGGCGAGCACCTCGAGCCCGGCCTCGGGGACGATCGCATAGCCGCCGGTGGCGCGCACGGGGCGGCCGCCGACGCCGCAGGTCACCACGCGGTAGAGCGGGCGATCCTGCTCGTCGGTGGCCTCGGAGAAGCACAGCGGCGGGATCGCCGCATCGAATCCGACGATCGGTTCGAGCAGCAGCACGGCCACGGTATGCATGGCACGATTCTTTCATATCTTGTCATCAATGCCACTGGTTCGGTGTCGCGGAATCCGGGAATCTGATCCGGTGAGTACACCTCTGAGGCGCCTGCGCGCGCCGCACTACGCCTGGATCGTGGCGGGCGTCGCCTTCGTGACCATGCTCGGCGCGGCCGGCTTCCGCTCCGTGCCCGGCGTGATGATGGACCCGCTGCACTCCGAGTTCGGTTGGTCGCACGCGACGATCGGCGCGGCGATGTCGGTGAACATGGCGCTGTTCGGGTTGACCGCCCCGTTCTCGGCGGCGCTCATGGACAAGCTCGGCGTCCGCCCGGTGGTCATCGGCGCGCTGACGCTGGTGGCCGCTGGCACGGGGCTCGCGGTGTTCATGACCGACGCCTGGCAGCTGGTCCTGCTGTGGGGCGTGCTGGTGGGGCTGGGCACCGGATCACTGTCGACGGCCTTCGTCGCCACCATCGCGATGCGCTGGTTCGTCGCGCGACGGGGCCTGGTGACCGGCGTGCTCACCGCCGCCAGCGCGACCGGCCAGTTGATCTTCCTGCCGGTGGTGGCGGCGCTGTCGCAGGCGCACGGCTGGCGCACCGCGACGCTCGTGGTGACCGCGGTGGCGGTCGCGGTCATCCCGGTGGCCGGGCTGTTCCTGCGGTCGTGGCCGTCACAGCTGGGCCTGCCGCCGTACGGCGCCGACGAGATCGCGGCTCCCGCGGCGCGCACCCACGGCGCGGTTCGGGCCGCCGTCGCGGGCCTCGCCATGGGTGCGCGTCGGCCCGCCTTCTGGCTGCTCGCCGCGAGTTTCGCCATCTGCGGCGCGACCACCAACGGCCTGCTGCAGACGCACTTCATCCCCGCCGCCGGGGACCACGGCATGCCCGCCACCACCGCCGCGTCGCTGCTCGCCGTGATCGGCGTCTTCGACGTCGTGGGCACGATCGCCTCGGGCTGGCTCACCGATCGCGTCGATTCGCGGATCCTGCTGGTGATCTACTACCTCGGCCGCGGGCTCGCGCTGGCGCTGCTGCCTGCGCTGCTGTCCCCCGGGCTCGCGCCGGGCCTGCTGGTGTTCATCCTGTTCTACGGTCTCGACTGGGTCGCGACGGTGCCGCCGACGATGGCGTTGGCCCGCGAGCACTTCGGCGAGTCGACGCCGGTCGTCTTCGGTTGGATCTTCGCCTCGCACCAGTTGGGCGCCGCGGTCGCGGCGTTCGGCGCGGGGTACATCCGCGACGCCTCGGGCGGCTACGACCCGGCGTTCTACACGGCGGGCGCGTTGTGCGTCGCCGCCGCGGCGATGTGCTGGGCCGTGCCGCGCGCACGAAGCCGCACCGTCACGCCGGAGCCGGTGGCCGCGTGAGCGGTGCGCGGCCGCGCCGTCAGCCCGCGGCCTCGGAGAACAGGCGCAGGCCCTCGGACCGCGCGTCCGCGAGCCGCACGCCCGCGACGACCCCCGCGGCCGCCGGCCCGCCCGGCTCGGGGCGGTCCTCCGGCCACATCGTCGCCTCCTGCACGGCCCGGTAGGAGACGCTGCTCGGCGCGATGTCCAGCTCGCCTGTGCGTTCGCGCACGTAGATCCCGGTCTCCTCGAGCAGCACCTCGACGGTGCCGGCCACCACCGGGGCGGGCCCCTCGTCGTGCCAGCCCAGGCTCACGATGAGATCGGTGCGGTAGGGGTCAGTCACCGAGAAGCCGAGTTGCGCGTACAGATCCCCCACGACGACCAGCCCGGTCGACGGGTCCCAGTCGAGGACCTCGGGTGCGGGGTAGCCCGGTCGGCGGCTGGGGTGCAGGGTCAGCGATCCGCGCACCGTCGAACCGATCCGCGGCACCTCACCGCAGCACTGGTACTCCCAGTTCGAGATGTGGACGTACACCAGCGACACGTCCAGCGGCAAAACAGAATTCACGGCCCTGTACCGGGTGTTCGACGCCTCGCAGGAGCGGTTCCGCGGGGTCCCGGCGTACCTCCGCGGTCATCGTAGCCACGACGACGCTCCGGCGTTGCTATTGCATCCGCCGACACTCGGGCCGGGCCCCACCCCGGAGGTGGATTCAGCAGAAGCCGCACTCGCCGTTTGCGGCGAGCTGGGTGAAGCAATTGGGGCAGAGCTTGGCCGGACGGGGCTCGGGCTTGGCAGGGGCGGCGGCCTTCACGGGCCGGGTCGACGGTGCCTTCGCCGCACGCGGCGCGGCGGGGGTGCGCGCCTTGACCACACGACCGTTCGAGGCGGCCTTGGCCGGCTTGATCTTCGCGGCGCGGGCGGCGGCGACGCGGCGGGCCTCCTCCAGCTTCGGGGTGAGCTGCGGGCCGGCGCCGGCGGGCATCGTCGCCCCGAAGTGCAGGTAGCAGGCGAATCGGGCCGCGGCGGCGTGCTGGTCCAGGTTCTCGGGGACGGGCAGCCCGGCGGCGGCGACGGCGTGGGCGTAGCCCTCACCGACGGTCTGATCGTGCGCGACCATCAGGGAGACCAGCGGCGGCTCGCCCGCGGCTCCGCAGCGGTCGGTGATGCGCCGCTGCAGTGCGGCCACCCACAGGCGCACGGGAGCACGGGTGGCGACGCCGGCGTCGGCCTGCGCGCGGGCGGCGAGCTCGGCGTAGCTGATGAAGGAGCCGTAACGGCCGGCCAGCTCGACGAGGGCGGCGTGGGCGGTCTCGGCCCACAGATCCAGCGCCTCGGAGAAGGGCACGGACAGTTCGTTGGCGGTGCGCCAGGCTTCGAGGTCGATCGGGTCTTCAGGGGCAGCGCCGGCTTCGCTCACGTCGTCATTTTACGACGAGCCATGGGGTACAACGCAAACCGTCGACCTCGACGTGAACTCGACCACACCGGAACGACCCCGGACCAAGCCGTCGGACGGATTCTTGGAGGATCGGACAAGTGCCGAGGCCCTGCGCGCCGTTACGTTGGACGGATGCCGAACAACGACCCCGCCGCCCCTGCGCTGACCCCGGAACAGATCAGCGAGCGTGCCGCATCCGCGGTCGGCCACAGCTACATCCATCCCGACACCTACCTGGTCGGCCGCGAGAAGGTGCGCGAGTACGCGCGCGCCTCCCAGTTCACCGCGCCGGTGCATTTCGACGTGGAGGCGGCCCGCGCCGCGGGCCACGCCGATCTCGTCGCGCCGCCGATGCTGGTGAGCGTGGCGGGCGTCGTGGCCAACCGCGCCCTCTTCGACGACGAGGTGCTCGGCTACGGCGCCAGCCAGCTGATGCAGGCGGACGAGTCGATGACCTACCACCGGCCGATCGTCGCCGGGCACGAGCTCACCTGCCACGTGCACGTCGACAAGCACCGCCGGGTGGGTGGATTCGACATGGTCACCATCCGCAACGAGATGTACTCGCAGGACTCCGAGCACCTCGTCACGTTCTCCACCACGCTGATCGGCGGCTCCCCGGACGGCGAGGCCGCCGACTTCGGTGACGCGGCCGAGCAGGTCGTGATGCACGGCGTCATCAACGCCTGACCCGCGCCGCGCTCACCGCACGAACTGCATCACCACGTCGTAGCCGATCTTGCAGATGAAGGCCGAGACCACGACGAGGAAGACGACTTTCACGAAACCGCTGCCCTTCGCGACCGCAGTCCGCGCGCCGAGGTAGCCGCCGGCGACGTTCGCGCACGCCATCGCCACGCCCAGCTTCCAATACCCCGCGCCCTGCGGCAGGAAGACCACCAGCGAGGCGAGATTGGTCGCGAGGTTCGCGACCTTCGCCTTGGCCGAGGCCTCGAGGAAGGCGTAGCCCATCAGGCCCACCATCGCGAAGACGAGGAACGAACCGGTCCCGGGGCCGAGCGCACCGTCGTACACCCCGATCGCGAACCCGGCGAGCCCGGCCGTCACGAGGTGCCGGTGCCCCCGGTAGCGCAGGTTCGTCTCGTCGCCGAGGTCGGGCTGGCGCAGCGTGTAGACGAAGACGGTGATCAGCGCCGCCAGGATGATCGGGTTGAACGCCGAGCGCGGGATGTGCGAGGCGATGATCGAGCCTGCGATCGCTCCCGCGAAGGCCGGGACGGACAGGGCGACGGCGGTGCGCCAATCGGGCCGCACGCGCCGCCAGTAGGTGATGCTGCTCGTGGTCGTGCCCGCGATGGAGGCCATCTTGTTGGTCGCGAGCAGGTGGATGGGCGCGGCCGTCGGGAACGCGATCAGCAGCGCGGGCAGTTGGATCAGCCCTCCGCCGCCCACCACGGAGTCCACCCAGCCGGCCGCGAGGGCGGCGAGCAGCAGGAGGAGCAGCGTCGTGGTGGTGATGTCCGGCACCGCACGATCGTGCTGTAATGGCCTTGTGCATATCAACCCTTACGGCGAGGGGCCGGTGCTGCTCGCCGTCGACTTGGCGAACGATCCGCCCGCAGACCTGCGGGAGCTGGTTCGACGGTGCGATGCGCACGACATGCTCGTCGAGACGGTCGGACCCACGGATTTCGCCGGATGCCGCACCCTGATCGCCGAGTGGCTCACGGTGGTGGGCGCCACCGACGTCGCCGCGCGGGTCGAGCGGCTCAACGCGCTCCTCGCCGCGCACGCCTCCCATCCGCGCGTCACCGACCACGCCGGCACGGGCTGGCACATCCACTACCGCGAGTCCGGAGCGAGCCTGACCGGCCAGCTCGCCGTACTGATCCTCACCGGGACGGCGCTGCACCTGACGACGCGCGGGATGAACCGGCTGGGCCGCTGCGCCTCGTCGGACTGCGACCTCGTCTTCGCGGACGTCTCGCGCAACGGCCGGCAGCGCTACTGCTCGCCGCGGTGCGGCAGCCGGGAGGCTGTGCGCCGCTATCGCGCGAGCTGAAACGACGAATCCTGCACCTCGCGTCACACCATCTTGCATCGCTAACGCGGGTTGTTGATACTGGCCCGCATGAGCACCCTTTCCGCCGGCCCGAGCTGCCGGTTCTGCGGCGCGTCCCCCGCGATCGACACGACAGTCCGCGGCCATCAGGGCTTCCTGATCGTCATGCGCTTCCTCAAGCAGCCGGGGCCGTACTGTCGCGATTGCGGCATCGCCACCGTCCGCGCGATGTCCGCCAAGAGCCTGTGGCAGGGATGGCTGACGTTCCTCTCCGTCGCGGTCAACCCCCTCACCCTGCTGTGGAACCTGGTGGTCCGCATCCGTCTGCACCGGCTGCCGCCGATCCAGCGCCCAGGCTTCGCGCACCCGATGGAGACGGGCAAGCCGCTGTACCTGCGCCTGGGCATGCTCGGCCTGCTCATCCCTCTCGCCGTCCTGGGCTGGCTGCTGTACAACAAGTTCGTCGTCCACGAGATCGACGGCACCGGCGCGCGCAGCGGTGCCTGCGTCGCAACCTCGAGCGACAGGCTCACCGTCGTGGTCCCCTGCGACGACGCGGATGCCGACTATCGGGTGGTCGGCAGACTGGAGAACACCAAGGACGCGGGCGGTTGCTCGAGCTACCCCGGTTCCACCAGGACTTTCACCGAAACTCGCAGGAGTACGCCCTACGTGCTGTGCCTCGAGCCCGTCGCCGCCCCCTGATCCCGGGCCGAGTCACGGATCGGCCGGCGCGCGAGCCACGCCGCGACGATCGCACCGGAGACGTTGTGCCACAGCGAGAAGACCGCGGACGGCAGGGCGGCGAGCGGCGAGAAGTGCGCCGTGGCCAGCGTCGCCGCCAGGCCGGAGTTCTGCATGCCGACCTCGAAGGCCAGCGCGCGACGAGCACGGTCGTCCAGACGCCCGACCTTGCCTGCGAGGTAGCCCAGCCCCAGTCCGAAGCCGTTGTGCAGCAACACGGCGAGGAACACGATGCCTCCCGCCGCGGCGAGCTTGCTCGCGCTGCCCGCCACGACGATCGCGACGATGAACGCGATGACGATCGCGGACGCCCACGGCAGCACCGGGAGCGCCCGCGCCACGAGCCCCTTCGCGAAGCGGCGCGCGAGCACGCCGAGGATCACCGGCAACAGAACGGTTTTGACGATGTCGAGCACCATCGCGCCGGCGTCGATCGGCAGATAGGAACCGGCCAGCAGGAGGACCAGGAGCGGCGTGACGACCGGCGCGATGAGCGTCGAGACGCTCGCGACGGCGACGGACAGCGCCACGTCGCCCTTGGCCAGGAAGGCCATGACGTTCGAGGCCGTCCCCGACGGGGCGCAGCCCACGAGGATGACGCCCACCGCCAGCTCCGGCTCGAGCTGCAGCGCGTGCGCGATCGCCCAGCCCGCGCCCGGCATGATCACGTAGTGCGCGACGATGCCGAGCACGACCGCCCAGGGCCGCTTCGCGACCGACGCCAGATCGGGCGGGGTCAGCGTGAGTCCCATGCAGAACATGATCAGGCCGAGTAGGTACGGCACCGACGGCGCCAGAGGCGTGAACGTGCTCGGCGTCAGGTAGCCGACGACACCGGCCACCAGGACCAGGAGCGGGAACACGGTGACCGCCGTCCGCGCGATCCGCGCCTCCGCCGCGAGGGCGGGATTGTCCGGGGATTCAGAAGTCGGCGACATGCTTCGATGCTCTCACTTCCGGCGCGGAGGGCGGCACCCCGGAAGTCGGGTCGTCGTTTCCTCGTCAGAGCGGTCAGCGTCGACTAGATTGCCACCGTGAACCCTGAGAGCTCGACGAGCAGGCGGGCGGATCTCCGTCGGCTCGCCGGCGAATGGTGGGAGGGCGGGCCCAGCTACGGCGAACGCATCGCCTACCTGCGGAATCGATCTCTGCTGCCGATGGTGCGGCTCGTGGTCAGCGTCTGCGCCCTGTTCCTGGGCGTGCTCTCACTCGTCCTGCTGACCGTCGTCCACCCGCTGACCCCCTGGGTGATCATCAGGCTGGTCGCGGCCGGCGCGGTGGCACTGTTCTGGGCGATCCGCTGGCGGATCGGCGATGTCCCCACCTCGCGCGGTGCGGCGATCTTCTTCGCCTCCTCGATCATCGCTATCTACGCGGCCTCGTCGACGCAGAAGGAGTCGGTCGCGTTCATCGCCAGCCTGGCGATGATCGCGACCTTCGGAGCGCTCATCCTGGCGACACGTGCGTTCCTCGTCAACGCCGCCCTGGTACTCGCGGCGATCGTCGCCTCGACGGTGGCGGTCATCCCCGCGCAGGGGTGGACCGTCGCGGTGCTGGGCGCCGCGATCCTGGTCGGCGCCACGATCGGCGTCCCCGCGGTGATGCAGTTCGGCATGACCTTCTCGTGGTTCGACACCGCCGAGGCGGGCACCGACCCCCTCACCGGCGCCCGCAACCGGCGCGGACTGACCACCATGTGGGCCACGTGGGCCATGCGGCGCACGCCCAGCGCCGCGCACGTCGGCGTCATCGTCCTCGATCTCGACCGCTTCAAAGCGATCAACGACGCCCACGGCCACCACGCGGGGGACGAGACGCTCGTGCGGGTCGCCCGCCTGTTGCGCGCGGAGGGCGCGGCGGTCGACGCCATCGTGGCGAGGTTGGGCGGCGACGAATTCGCCCTCCTCATCGTCGGCCATGCGATGCCCACGTACCTCGATCTCGCCGAACGGGTCCGGGAGGGCGTGCGCGCGCTCCCCGCCGTCGACGGTGTCGCCATCACCGCCAGCATCGGCGTGGCCGCAACCGACGCCCCCACGCCCGAACGCGAGCTCCTCGACGGGCTCCTCACCCATGCCGACGCGGCGATGTACCGCGCGAAGCGCACCGGAGACGCCGTCGTAGCGTCACCGGATACGACGGCGCACTGAGTCCGGCCCCGGTACCCGACGACGCCGGCTCCGGCCCGACAGGCGGCCCGCCGGGAAAATGGATCGTTAGCGTCAGTATCCCGCGTCGGATCAACACCTCTGACTATTCGATTGCAACATCTCTACGGCGCCCACTCCTGGACAGGAGGAATGTTTCCTCAGGTGACCGCAGATTCGTGAGTGCAAGGACTTTTCTACCTCAAACTCACCATGCTTCCGAGGTCAGGAGCGGTCCGAACGCGGGTGGCCGCCCTGAAACGGAAACGATGTCCCCTTACGGGAGTCAGCACAGCGCGTTTTGCAATCAGCTCATTTTAAGTCTCTTCGCACGTTAGGATTTTCCTATTGCAGAAGTTCTTTTGCATACATTCATTCTTTTTCAACCGGAGGTACTTTCGTGGGACGACACAGCGCACCGACAGCGCTTCAACGTTCGGCGCGGCGGGCGACCGTCGCGGCGGGTGCGCTGGCCGCGACCGCAGCGATCACGACAGGCGGCGCGGGGGGCGCGGCTGCGGCGACCACGGCAATGGACACCGTCGCAGCCCCGACCACCATCCCCGGCCCGTTCGGCAGCTCGATCACCTACATCACCAATCCCCACGAACCGGGCATGATCGTCTCGGGTGGTTCGGTCACCACCGTCTATCCGTTCGGCCTCGGCACCCGGGGCACCGTCTACGGCCCGGGGGGCATACGCCAGAGTCCGGACGGCACCATCAGCGTCTACGCGCCGGGCGGCAGCAGCACCTGGCGAGGGCCGCAGGGGGTGTACGCGAGCACCACCGGATCCGGTCCCTATGTGTCGTCCGGTCCGAACGGCTTCGAGGTCTACCTCGGGGTCCGCGGCTACTCCCGCGGCATTCCGGGGCTCCTGACCAGCACAGGCAACACCTACTTCGGTCAAGGCCGATTGACCTCCACCGGCTTCACGGCCAGCGGCCCGAACGGGTCCCATTCCTTCTGGAGTCCGCTCGGCACCCTTACGAACTCGTTCTCCGCCGGCAACCTCAGCGTCGGGGCCGGGGGCCTCTTCGCCGGCGGCGGCCACTTCAACCTGAACGGATCGTCGCCGTCCCTGGGCGGCGGCACCGTGAACATGATGCTCGGCGCCATCTCGATCACCCCCACCGGTCTGATGCTCCAGAGCCCGATGCTCACCTTCGGCGGGGGCGGCCCGCTGGGCAGCCTCAGCGGCGCCTTCTCGCCGATCGTCCTGACGCTCGATGCCAACGGGCTGAACATCGGAGGCGGCGGGTGGAGCCTCGGCGGTGGTTCGATCTTCGGCATCGGCTTCGGCGGGGGCGGCCAGCTCGGCAACCTGCACCTGGGGCTGGACGGCCTGAACATCCAGGGACCGGTGGCCTCGGGCAGCCTCGGCGGCCCGCTCGGCACGATCAATACCGTCCTGCAGGGCGGATTCTTCAACCTCGGCACCGGCGGGCTGTCCGCGGGTGGCGGCATGGGGCTGGTCAACGTCGGCACCCCGCTCGGTGGCCACAACACCGTCGTGAACGGCGGCTTCGTGGCCGTCACGCCGACCGGTTCCACCATCGTCAGCCCCTCGGGCAATTCGACCACGAGCACCCCCGCGGGCACAGCGACCGTCGACGTCAACCCCGTGACCGGCAGCGTGAACGAGTCCGGGGCCGCGGTCAACGGCGGCTCCGTGACGGGTGTTGTCACCAACGGCGGCGGCACCACGTCGGTGACCGTCGCCGGCGGATCCGCCAGCACGAACGGCGGCGAGGACGGTGGCCCCACCTCCACGCCGCCGAGCGTCACCGTCGAGCACACCACGACCGAGGACGGCGACGAGGCCGACGCCGCGAAGTCCGGCGGTGAGCCGGCCGCCGGCGTGCAGAGCTCCGAGCAGACGCCGAGTACGGCGAGCGCCGGCGCAGCCGACGAGCCCGAGTCCGCCGACGCGGCCGAATCCGGCTCGGAGTCGGTCACCGACTGACAGGCGGACACCTCCTGCTCCGCCCCACGGCGAGCGCCGGAGTGAGACTCACGATGAAGGCCGATCGCACCTCGCGATCGGCCTTCGTCGCGTGCGGCGCCGCGGCGGAACCCGCAGGCGCCGAGCCGCTCTCCCGGCGACCTCTTTACAGTCAGTCCAGACTGACTGTACGGTGCTCGTCATGCACAGCAGCTCGGACCACGGTGAGACCCCGCCGCCGCCAGAGGAACGTGTGCTCGTCCGCAAGGACGGCCCGGTGACGATCGTGTCCATCAACCGCCCCGCGGTGCGCAACGCCGTCGACCGGCGCACGGCCGAGGCGCTGGCGGACGCATTCCGCGCCTTCGACGCCGATCCCGATGCCGCCGTGGCGATCCTGACCGGCGAGGGCGGCACCTTCTGCGCCGGAGCCGATCTCAAGGCGGTGGCGGCCGGCGATCCGAACCGGTTCGCGCCCGACGGCGACGCCCCGATGGGGGTCTCCCGCCTGCGCCTGTCCAAGCCGGTGATCGCGGCGATCTCCGGGCACGCGGTGGCGGGAGGGCTCGAGCTCGCTCTCTGGGCGGACCTGCGGGTCGCCGACGACGATGCGGTGCTCGGCGTCTTCTGCCGGCGGTGGGGAGTCCCGCTCATCGACGGCGGCACGGTACGGCTCCCCCGCCTGATCGGCATGGGGCACGCCATGGACCTGATACTCACCGGTCGTGCGGTGCCCGCCGAGGAGGCCCGAGCGATGGGCCTGGTCAACCGGCTCGCGCCCAGTGGCACGGCCCTGGAGCACGCCCTCGCGCTGGCTCATGAGCTCACCCGCTTCCCTCAGACCTGCCTGCGCGAGGACCGGCTGTCCACGCTCGAGCAGGAGGGGCTCACCGAGACCGACGCCATGGCCAACGAGCACCAGCACGGCAGGACCTCCCTGCTCTCCGACACTCTCGCCGGCGCGACCCGTTTCGCCGACGGCGCGGGCAGGCACGGCAGTTTCACCGACCTGGGCACGACGACAGATGAGGACACTCCATGACCACGTTGCAGGGCAGGACCGCGATCGTCAGCGGATCCGGACGCGGCATCGGCGCCGCGGTCGCACACAAGCTCGCCGCGCACGGCGCGAACGTCGTGGTCAACGACCTCGACGAGGCGGTCGCGCGGGCGACGGCAGCCGAGATCACGGCAGTCGGGGGCTCCGCCGTCGCATGTCCCGGCAACGTGACCGAGGTGGGCTTCGCGCAACGCTTCGTCGACACCGCCGTCGATTCGTTCGGCGGCCTGGACATCATCGTCAACAACGCGGGCTACACCTGGGACGGCGTGGTCCAGAAGATGGGCGACGAGCAGTGGGACGCCATTCTCGATGTGCACCTCAAGGCACCGTTCCAGATCCTGCGCGCCGCCCAGCCGGTGATCAGCGCGGCGGCCAAGCGCGAGAGCGCCGCGGGGAATCCGGTGACCCGCAAGGTCGTCAACATCTCCTCCCTCGCGGGCCTCTACGGGAATGCGGGCCAGGCCAACTACTCCGCGGGCAAGGCGGGGATCCTCGGCCTGACCAAGGCCATCGCCAAGGAGTGGGGCCGCTACCGGGTCACGGTGAACGCCGTGGCCTTCGGGCTGATCGAGACCCGCCTGACCAGCTCGGCGGAGGATGCCGAGACCATCGAGATCGAGGGGCGTGAGATCACGGTCGGGGTCAATCCGATGATCCGCCAAGCCGCGCAGCACATCGCGCCGCTCGGTCGGCTCGGGACGCCGGAGGAGGCGGCCGGCGCAGTGTATCTCCTGTGTCTGCCCGAGTCCGACTACATCACCGGCGAGGTGCTCGCCTGCAGCGGCGGTCTCGTCGGCTGAGGCCTTCGGGCAGGGCCGAGCACACCGGACCGGGCTCGCCGGCGTGCGACGATGGTGAGCCCCGGCGCACCGTCGCGCCGCCCGGACGAGCACACGGACAGGGATGGTGAGAATGGCCGCGGCCCGCACGATCAACCCGGTCGAGATGCGCAAACGGCTGATCGACGCCACCGTCACCGCTCTGGTCGAGCACGGCTACGCGGGCACCACCACCCTGCGGGTCCAGCAGATGGCCGGCGTCTCGCGAGGCGCACTGCTGCACCACTTCCCGAGTAAGTCGGCCCTGTTCGTGGCCGCAGTGCAGCGCGTCGCCGAGCAGCAGGATCGCGATGTGCGCGAAGCCCTGACCGCGCCGCCCGCGGGCGCCGATCGTGTCGCCTTCGCCATCGACGTGCTGCGCACCGCGATGTCCGGGCCGCTCTACGTCGCGGGCTACGAGTTGTGGATGGCGGCGCGCACGGACCCCGAGCTGCGGGAGGTGCTCGTGCCGTACGAGCGCACCGTCGGGCAGGGGATCCGCGAGCTCGGCGCCGAGGCCTTCGGCCCGGAATACGCACAGCTGCCGGGGTTTCCGGTGGCCTTCGAGATGCTGCTGGAGCTCCTGCGCGGCCAGGCCCTCACCAGCGTGCTCCGTAGTAGCGAGGACACCGAACGCCGTGTTCTCGCCGCGTGGGCGAGCGCGTTCCCCGCGCTCTGCGCCCGCGCATCGTCGTAGAGCACCCCGGAGGCCGAACGCCGCGCGGGGCACGTCGAGATGCCGGTGTTCGAGAACCTTACGGATTCGGCTGTGCCGCCGTCGGCTACCCGCCCGCTGGATCCTCGGCGCGGAGATCGTCGAGCATGACGGCCCACCGGTCGCACACCGTCGCGCGACGCTGCGAGTCGTCGTTGAGCATCGCCGCCAGCCCGAGCCCCCGCGCGGAATCGAGGAAGGCCTGCACCGTGGCGCGGACAGTGGCGTCGTTGCCGTTGAGACCGAGTCGTTCCACCAGCGCCCAGAACCCCCGCGCACCGACCTCGAGCTCCATCGCCGCCACCTGGGGCCGCAGGGCCGGGTCGTCGGCGGCGGCCATGCAGAGCTGCAGGCCCGCGGCGAAATTGGTGCCGATGTGCATGTCGACGACGGCGCGCACGATCGCGCGTGTGCGGTCGGCCTCGTCCACGGACGTGCCCTGCAGCTCGACGATGTCCTGGATCCGGGACTCGAGGACGTGCTTGACCGACGCCGTGAACAGCCCCTGGCGGTCCTTGAAGTGGTGCTGGATCGCACCCCTCGTGACGCCTGCTCGGCTCGCGACCGCGGCCACGCTGGCCGCGCGCCATCCCTGCGTCGCGAGGACCTCGGTGGCGGCCTCCACGATCGCGCGGTAGGTGTGCTCGCCGTTCTCGTTCCGGTGCGCACCGCGCGGCCTCGAGAGGCGGGGCATGGGTTCTCCTCAGTGCGGCGGGCAGGTCACTACATGTCTACGCTCAGCGGTCCGTCCGCGCGCGAGACACACGGGAGGAAGTATCCCTCGTCGCGCTCGGCCTGCGACAACCCGGTCGACCTGTGGTCCGGGACCCCGTCGACGACCCGGACGACGCACGAGCGGCAGAAGCCCTGCCGGCACGAGTACGTCGCGTCCGGCCTGACGCGCAGTAGCGCGGTCAGTGCGGTCTCGTCCGCCGCCACCGGGACCCGCTCGTCCGTGCGCGCGAAGTGGAGCTCGAACGGCCGGCCGTCGACCACGGGCGCGGGCGAGAACCGCTCGTAGTGGAGCTCGACGTCGGGTCGCGCCGCCAAGTGCGTACGGACGGCGTCGATCATCGGGGGCGGACCGCAGACGTACACCGCGCTCCGCGGCGGCAGCTCTCCCACGAGAGCGGAGGCCGCCGGCGGCGGACCCCCGTCGTCGGTGAGCACCGTGACGCGGTCGCCGAACCGGCGCATCCCGTCGAGGAAGGCCATCGAATCGCGATCACGCCCGGCGTACGCCATCGACCACGGAACGCCGACGGACTCGAGCGCGGAGATCATCGGGCGGATCGGCGTGATGCCGATGCCACCCGCGATCAGCCGTACGTGCGTCGTCTGCTGGCGGAATCCACCGATCGCCAACGGGAAGGCGTTGCGCGGCACGGAGACCTGCAGGACGGTACCCACGGTGACGTCGTCGTGGATCTCGCCCGATCCGCCGTCGGTGCTGACCCTGCGCACCGCGATCCGATAGTTCTCGATGTCGGCGGGGTCGCCGCAGAGCGAGTACTGCCGGATCCGGCCCGAGGGGAGAGTCACATCGATGTGGGCCCCGACCGACCAGCGCACCGCCGCTCCGTCGGTCGGCTCGAGCACGAGGGCGATCACGCTCCCGTCCGGCGCCGCGATGTCCTTGCTCACGACCTGGACCGCGCGTTGCCCCGCGCTGCCGGCTCCGAGCGCGGGCAGTCGGAGCCGGGCGTCGATCCAGTTGATGGCCCGGTATCCACCGGTGACGATGCGCAGGAAGGGATCCCGGCGGTATCGCCCACGCAGGTGGGGCGGGATCTGCGTCGCTATCGATGCCGGGCGGCGCCGGCGCAGCGTGGGCATCTCAACTCGCCCGTCGCGGTTCGATGGTGGCCAGGTACGACAGCGCCTGGGCCATGGAACCGGTGTCGTCGGGGCGGAACCCGGGGCGCAGATAGTCGACGGCCGAGCCCAGGATCGTCGTCAACGAGGGCAACAGCCCGCGGCGTCCGGCCCGGATCGCGTGCCAGAGGACCCGCAGGCGCGACTGCGGCGCCGCGGGGTCGTGCCGCACCAGGTACCAGATGAAGCGGCACGAGAGCCAGACGGTCAGTGGGAACGTCATCAGCATCGTGATCACCCGGCGGCTGTAGCGGGGGTCGAAGTACATGGCCACGTCGTAGGCGACGTTGCGGTGCTCCATCTCCTCGGCCCCGTGCCAGCGGAACAGTGCCACCATGTTCGGATCGGCGCCGCGGTCGTCCCACGCGCAGTTCAGAACGAAATGGCCGAGGAACGCGGTGAAGTTCTCCAGCGCCGCGGTGACGGCGAGCCGGAACACCAGGTGCCGGCGCGCCGCGCTCGCGCTGCGGAACTCGCGCGGCCCGAGCAGGCGGTCGAGAACGAACCTGGCCTGCTCGAGCAGCGGTTCCGGGTCGATGCCGTTCCGGTGGAAGAAGTCGTCGAGGGATTCCTCGTGCGCGTTCGCGTGCATCGTCTCCTGGCCGATGAAGCCGAGGACGTCCTCGCGGAGGCGGGCGTCCTCGATGTCGGGGAGGGCCTCGCGGAACGCGGCGATGAAGAACCGCTCGACCTCGGGGAACAGGAGGTGGTAGGCGCTGACGCAGTGCGACGCCGCCGGCTCTCCGGGAATCCAGTGCAGCGGCGTCTCGCTCAGGTCGAACTCGACCTCCCGCGCCTTGAGCTGCAGGGGGCCGATGTCGAGCGCGTCCATCGGGAAGCGCGGTCGCTTACGTGTGATCACGGGACGTACCTTTCAGATAGCCGAGAATGCAGCGCGAGATCGCGTCGGGCTGGTCGAGGTGCGCGAAGTGGCCGGAGTCCGGGACCACCGTTCGACGGCTGCCCGGCGGCAGGTGATCGAGTGCGTGTGCGCTGGTGGAGGCGAGGCCGCAGGTGTCGTCCGCGCCCTGGATGAGCAGTGTGGGAACGGATCTCCTGGAACGCAGCAGGTTCCACTGCCGCGGCAGTTCTCTCCGGCGACGATGGAAGCACGGGTTCCACAGTGCGCGGTAGTAGCTGAACGCGGCCCGCCGCCGTCGCCGATCCGGCAGCGCCGCATGGGCGTTGCCCCGCGCGTCCCGATCCGGAGAATGCCGCCACGAGCTCCACAGGCGGTCGATCAGACGGCGCCCCAGGAGGTCCGAGAGAATCGGTACGTTCAGCACGGGCATGTACCAGCTGCGCGGGAGTTGGCGGAGCGCGGCGCGGAAGTGCGCGGGGCCGCTCAGGGCGAGGATCGCCGGCAGCGGAGGTATTGCGATCAGGACGACCCGTTCGAACAGGTCGGGATGGGCGGCGGCCGCGGCATCGGCGATCGCGCCACCCCAGTCGTGCCCGATGAGAACCGCCCGCGCATCGCCTCCGGCCCAGCGGTGCACGGCGACCACATCGTCGATCAGGCTCACCAACGAGTAGTCGTCGTCGCGCGCCAGGCCGCTCGGAGCGTAGCCGCGGGTGAACGGCGCCACCACGTACCGACCGTTCGCGGCCAGCTCCGGCCCCAGCCGATCCCACGTGTGGGCGCTGTCCGGGAAGCCGTGGAGCAGCAGCACCAGCGGGTCACCGGGAGTGCCCCAGGTGAGCAGCGTCAGGTCGACCGATGCGCGACGCAACGCAGCGACATCCGCGTCGATCATCACCACCACCTCCTCGGGCTTGAATATTTCCATGCACTGTTGCATGGTTTTAGTCGACAGGCCGAAAGGAAGTCAAGACGGGAACCTCGTACGTGCTGTTCATTCCCCTCCCGACCTCCCGCTCACGGCACCACCGCGCTCCATGCACATAGGCATGGCGATCGGAGACGACATGGCCCGCTACGACCTCCTCATCCGCGACGGCATCTGGTTCGACGGTGCCGGCAACAGCCCCCGCACCGCGGACATCGCGGTGCGCGACGGACGCGTCGTCGACATCAGCTCGACCTCGTTGGAGCCGGCGGACGCCGATGAGGTGATCGACGCGCACGGCAAGTGGGTCATGCCCGGCTTCGTCGACACGCACACGCACTACGACGTCGAGATGTTGGTGGCCCCGGCGCTGACCGAATCGGTGCGGCACGGCGTCACCACCGTGATCATCGGCAACTGCTCCCTCACCACGATCATGGCCTCGAACACCGAGTGCGCGGACATCTTCAGCAGGGTGGAGGCGGTCCCGCGGGACATCGTGATCGGCGCTCTCGACGCGCACCGGACCTGGTCCTCACCCGCCGAGTACGCGAAGTCCGTCGACACGCTGAAACTCGGCCCCCACGTCGCCGCCTTCCTCGGCGGCTCGGACCTGCGCATCGCGACGATGGGCATGGACCGCGCCGTCGACGAGAAGGCCGTTCCCACGGCGGACGAGGTCGACGAGATGGTGCGAACGCTCGAGGAGGCGCTGGACGCCGGGTTCCTGGGGATGTCCGCGACGACCAACTGGATCGACAAGCTCGACGGTGACCTGTACCGCTCGCGCTCGCTGCCGACGACGTTCGTCAAGGGGAAGGAGTTCCGCCGTCTGAACTCGGTTCTCCGGCGCCGCGGCCGGATCCTGCAATCGACGCCGGAGGTCTCACTGACCCCGAACCTGCCGAAGTTCTTCCTCGCCGCGTCCAGCCTGCTCCACCGCAAGCGACTCAAAGTCTCGCTGCTCGCGGCAGCGGACTCGAAGGCCTATCCGCCGCTGGTGTACTTCATGATGTACGGCGCCCCGATTCTGAACCGATTGTTGCGCAGCGATTTCCAGTGGCAACACCTGCCCGTTCCGTTCACCGTCTACGCCGACGGCATCGATCTCGTGGTCTTCGAGGAGTTCGGCTCCGGGGCGGCCGCACTCGACATCAAGGACGAGATCGAACGCAACGAACTGCTGCAGTCCGAGGAGTACCGCCGCTGGTTCCGCCGCGACTACGAGAACAAGCTCTCCCCGAAGATCTGGCACCGCAACCTCTTCGACGCCACGATCATCTCCTGCCCGGAGGCGGACCTGAGCGGCAAGAGCTTCGGCCAGGTCGGCCGGGAGCGCGGCATCCATCCCGTGGACGCCTTCCTCGATCTCGTCGTCGAGCACGGGAAGGCGCTCCGCTGGCGCACGACCATCGCAAATCACCGGCCGAAGTATCTGGACAAGCTGGCGCGGAACAAGAGCGTGCACATGGGATTCGGGGACGCCGGCGCCCACCTGCGCAACATGGCCTTCTACAACTACCACCTGCAGCTTCTCGCCCGGGTGCGGGCGGCGCAGACAGCGCGCAAGCCCTTCCTCTCGATCGAGCGCGCGATCCATCGGCTCACCGGCGAACCCGCCGACTGGTACGGGCTCGACGCCGGGCACCTCCGCCCCGGCGATCGCGCCGACATCGCCATCGTCGATCCCGCGAGGCTGGACCATTCCGTGCACGAGCTCGACGAGGCCCCCGTCACCGAGTACGGCGGCCTGCGTCGCATGATCAACCGCGATGCCGGGGCAGTCTCCGCCACCATCATCAGTGGGAAGGTGGCCTACCGCGACGGCGAGTTCGCCGAGGGCCTCGGTGACACCTGGGGCTCAGGCGGCTTCCTCCCGGCGACGGGGGCGCGGTCCTGACTCGGCGCCCCGTCGACCTACGCCCCACCTTGGATCCGACGACGTCCAAACCGGTGTGGCGGGTACTCATCGGTGAACGACGACGATCACGTGGGCGCGAGGCCCAACCAGTCGAACGGCGCGAAGAGCAGGGTGACCAATCCTCCGACGATCAACACCGCGATCGCGTAGGCGTACCCCGCTCGGCGCGTACGCCGGGCGAGCGCCAACATCATGCCCGGTAACAGGGCCACCGGCCACGCGGTCACCCACGGCACCCTGTACGTCGGCCCGATCGACGTGTCCGGAGTGCGGCACCCGAAAGCCTGTCCCCTACTGTCGTCGGTCATTCGTCGCCGGAGAGGAGCAGAGTCTGGGCGTGCACGGGTGCGGAATGGGGCCGGATGACGCGCACTCGGCCGACCGGCTGGTGAGTGAGATGGACACCGGGCGCCAGGCTGCCTTCCTGGCGGTCACCGGAGAACAGCACCATCGTGGCGTTGTGCTCGCGGATTCCGCAGCCGACATCGGATTGCGCGTGGTGATTGCCCGGCGTTCGGCGGGCATCAGTCGCGCGCTGTACGACAGCGTCGTGGCAATGCTTCATCAAATCCGTCGACGAATTCGCTGAAAGTGGCTCATCCCAATCGGGGGTGTAGGAGTTGGGGTCTGAAGCCGCCGGTCTCGAGCAGGCTTCGGGCGATGTAGTTGGTCAGGTTGCGGAACCCGAGTGCGGAGCCGCGCAGGTGTTCGAGCCGTCCGTTGAGCGCCTCGGTCGGCCCGTTGCTGGTGCCGGGTCGTTCGAAGTAGGCGAGCACGTCAGCGGCTCGCTTCTTCAGGGTCCGGCTCAGGGTGGTGAGCTCGGTGAGCACCTTGGGGACGCCGGCGCTGAGGTCGGTGATCAGCTTCTCCATGAGCTCGCGGCCACGTTGCCGGTCCTCGTGGCGATAGGCGGCGATCATGCGCTGGTAGACACCCCAGGTCGCCTCGACCTCGACGTGAGCGTCATCAACGAACAGCGCGCGTAGCCTGTCGCTCTGCTTGTCGGTGAGCAGGTCCGCGCCGGTGTGCAGCGTGCGCCGCGACTTGTAGAGCGGGTCGTCCCTGAACCCACGGTGCCCGTGGATCGCGAGTTGGACCCGGCGCCGGCACCTGTCGAGGGCGTCACCGGCCAGGCGCACGACGTGGAAGGGATCCATCACCGTGACCGCGTCCGGGATCTCCTCCGCAGCGGCGGTCTTGAACCCGGTGAAGCCGTCCATCGCGACCACCTCGACCGCGTCACGGAAGGCGTCGTCGCGGTCGGCGAGCCAGGTCTTGAACGCCGCCTTCGACCGGCCCTCGACCATGTCCAGCAGCCTTGCTGGGCCGGCGCCATCGCGGACCGGGGTGAGGTCGATGATCACGGTGACATACTTGTCGCCACGCCTGGTGTGGCGCCAGACGTGCTCATCGACGCCAATGACCTTCACGCCCTCGAACCGCGTGGGGTCGTTGATCAGCAGCCGCTTGCCTTCAGCCAGGACCGCGTTGTTGGCGGTGTCCCACGCGACCCCGAGTCCCTCGGCGACACGGGCGACGGTGAGGTGTGCGACCACGATCCCTTCCAGCGCCCACCGCAGCCCGGTGCGCGAGAGCTTCGCGCGTGGCTCCGCAGCGGCGCTGGTGTCTTGGCGCCACACGTGTCCGCAGTCGGCACAGCGGTAGCGGCGCACTACAACTTCCAGCACGGTCGGTCGCCAGCCCAGCGGCTCGTGGGCCAACCGCCGGATCACGGTGTCACGAGCAGCGCCTTCGCTGCCGCACCGTCGGCACCACTGATCTGGTTCCACCACGCGGCACGCTAGGACCGCACGATCCGGTTCAAGTCGTTGTCCGGTCACGCTCAGACCGAGGCCGTCGAGTCGAGCGAAGGCGGTGAGGTCAGGGCGGCCGAAGCCGGCCGGCGGGGTTGTGTCGGTCACGTCGAGGTCTTTCGGATGGATGGCGTAGGAACCTCCGTCGTCGGGAGACCTCGACGTCTATCTGCGGACCGACGCGCCCGGCCGACCTACACCGGCATCTGAGAAGACCCCTGAAACGTCTTCGACGAAGACGGGACCGGCGAGGAGGAGGGCGCGGTGAGCTAAAAGAATGGAGCTTGCTCGGCTTCGACGCCGCCGCAAGCTCCGGTGAAACGGTCGGTACTAGTCGGTCGTCGTCGGTCACCACCGGATGGCGGCGTCCCCCACGCTCGGCGTTCGCGCAGGTCAGCGGCTCGTTCGCCCAGTGGGCGCATCAGGCGATAGACGCAAAGCCGACGTGATTAGGTCGTCGGTTCGATTCCGACAGGCGGCTCCGGCGAACAGCCCCTGACCTGCGGAAACGTAGGGCAGGGGCGGTTCGGTTCTGATGGTCGCGCGATGCGCTGGCCTCACGGCTCTGCCCGACACCCGACGTCGCTCTCCTCTGCGACGGACCCCTCGCCGGATGAACGCTCGGACATCCTGTCCGTGTGCCGATAGGCCTCGCACCGCTCGGCAACGCAGCGTGGCGCTGCGTCGCGACCTGGCGACGGCTCGGCGGGGCGCGATCGTCTCGTGCGTTGGCGGACTACGGAAGCTTGGACGCGAGGACGTCGGCCGCCAGGATCTCGGGTGCTGCGCCGAGGAGGTGCTGGTTGGCCATCAGGGCTGCGACGATGGCGCCGTTGGCGTGGGCGTCGCGAGCGGCCTCGTCGGGGAATGCATCGAAGATCCAGAAGGTGTCGGCGTGGGTCCTGACCGCGAACCAGACAATCGTTCCTACTTCTTCGTTGGCGAGCGCGACAGCGCCGGCGAGCAGATCGGCGAGCGCGTCGTGCTGTCCATCGGCCGCGACGATCTTGGCGACGAAGGCATACGGAAGTGATGCGGGTGTGGACATGAGGGGTTCTCCTAGGTGTCGAGGTTTCTTGGTGAAGCGAGTTCAGCGTATGACGAGCAAGGGCATGTGAGAAGTGGCGTATACGGCAGTATTGCTATTGTTGGCGCCATGCGTATCGGACTGATCGCGATCGACGGCTGCTTCGGTTCGGCTGTCGCGTCGATCATCGACATCGTGCGGGTGGCCGACGGAGCCCGCAGCGATGTCGACCCGCGGATCGACGCGATCGAACTCGCCATCCTCGGACCGAAACGGCGAGTGACCACGACGGCATCGATGACCCTGTCGGTGGACCACCCGCTGTCGGAGTCCGGAGAGTTCGACGTGGTCGTCGTCCCTGCGCTTGGAACCCTCACGGCCGCCGCGACCCACGACGCCCTCCAGAGCCGAGATGCTCGTTCGGTCATCGCCTCGCTCGGGCGCCTCGACGAGGCGACCACCCGGATCGCCGCGGCGTGCACCGGCGTGTTCGCTGTCGCCGAGACTGGACGGATGCATCATCGGCGGGCGACGACCAGTTGGTTCCTGGGGCCGGAGTTCCTGAAGCGCTATCCGACCGTCGCCCTCGATCTCGACACCATGGTCGTGGTCGACGGGAACCTCGTCACCGCCGGCGCCGCGTTCGCCCACATCGACCTCGCGCTCTCACTCGTGCGATCGATCAGCCCCGACCTGGCCCAACATGTCGCCAAGCTCCTCATCATAGACGAGCGTCCGTCGCAGGCGGCCTTCGTCGCCTACGAACATCTCCGGCACGAGGACCCGATCGTCGTCGAGTTCGAACGCTTCGTGCGCGCCCGCCTGGACGAACCGTTCAACGTCGCCTTCGTCGCGCAGTCGCTCGGCACCAGCCGGCGCACCCTCGAACGACGAGTCCGTGCGGCGCTCAACCTCACTCCGCTCGGCTTCGTCCAACGGCTTCGCATCGAACGAGCTCGGCACCTCTCAGCAACCACGGACCTCACCTCCGCCGAGATCGCGCTACGGGTCGGCTACGCGAACGCCGAGACTCTGCGCTCCCTCCTGCGCAGGGAGCGACGCCGTTCCTGACCTATCGCCATGCCTGTAGCCAGTGTCCTAGCGCTCGGTTGGAACCACCTCTCAGCACGTCGCGTCGACGCTCCTGCGTCGCCCCTGGACGACCCACTCGACACGCCCGCAGCACAGGCCGTGTGACGTGCCCCAGCTTCCCGGACGGTCGGGGTTGGGTGGCTGTGATGTCGCTGCGTTCTCGTCGAGGGGGTCAGCAGACCCGATCAGGGTCGATTGGGATGAGCCGCGAAGGCGGTGAGGTCAGGGCGGCCGAAGCCGGCCGGCGGGGTTGTGTCGGTCACGTCGAGGTCTTTCGGATGGATGGCGTAGGAACCTCCATCGTCGGGAGACCTCGACGTCTATCTGCGGACCGACGCGCCCGACCGACCTACACCCTCATCTGGGAAGAGCCCTGAAAGTACACACCCGGTAACAGGATCGCCCAGGTGTCAACCAGCGTAAATCGAGAACTTCAGGGACAAATCAGAGGCCGCCAGGCACTAATCCTGCCGCCCCAAAAAGCCAATATTTCGGAAACGCTTCTCGAATACGCCGCGGACCAGAGGGTCTACGTGATGGACATTACCGGTAAGGTGTACAATCAGGCCTTGATGCCGGGCAAGCTGCCGCAAGAGATCGTCGATGCACTCACTATTACACGTAAGCCACGAGGATGTAAGACATGGAATTCGACGTCATGTATTGCCGCGACTGGAACCCGTGGCGCTACAAGGCCCTAGATCCGGTGACCGAGGAACGAGCCCGCGCCATGTTCCACACCGACAAACGAGACTTCACTGTCTCCGCAGTCTGCGGAGAGCCTGGATTCTACGAGCGAGAAGCGCAGCCGCTCTTTATCGTCGGAACCTCGAAAATTGGCGCGCAAATCCACATCTGCAACCGAGCCGGATCGGATATCCAAACCTATTCATACAGCAACAAGCACGAAGACCGAATGTTCCTGTTCGGTTACACGCGCTACTACTACGATGACCCTAACGAATACTCGATGAGCCCGGATGCTTCCCGCTTCGAAGATTGGGCATTTCGCGAGGATGGTAGCTATAGGCTCGCCCAGTCTGGCGAAAGCGACTCCGGCGGAGAGGAAGTTTCTTCAGGAGCGGAGATGGAGAGGGTCCTGTGGCGCCCACGGGTGGTGTTCGGGCGGTGGAGAGAGTTGACGGCGGTGGGAATGATTGAGCCGGCAGTGCCTGGCTATGTCGGTATGGATTGGCCTGATGTCACTGTCGACGAGGATGGGCGGGCGAGTATCGATACGTCTGCGGATGTCGTTCACGTGAAGGAATTCCCCGGCGCGAAGGGAATGCCTTAGGCGCCGCATGTACGCCAAACATGAGCCGCAATCAGATCTACCTCGTGATGAGAGGACCGTGATTCGCCGTGGCGTACAACTGTGGGATCATGCATATTGGGTGGCCTGGAACGCCGAGCGCGTACGTACGCGTGGCGTCGGAGCACCCTGGTGAAGTTTTGGCCGGTGAAATTCTTCGCGATTCGACCTTCGGTGGTCTACTTCGCTATGGCACTCGAACTACGAAGTTTCCCGCCGACTTCGAGGCCAGGGAGGGGCCGTGGGCGCAGACGACTGATACTGGAGTGATCATGGTGTCGACCGGCTACTTCGGGGCGGAATCGCAAGTGGCCGAGCTCGCAAGAACGACGCGATCACCGATCACTGTCTTCCTATGTGGCGAGACCACCGGCTTCTTAGCGCTTAACTACTACTCCGACGGTCAACTGCTCCGGTCCGTCAAGGAAGGCCCGGCCGGCAACCGCGAATCCGGCTCGCCCCTGCCCTACGAACTTGAGATCGCCCAATCCTGGTGGGGCGAGAATTTCCGCGGCTACGAACGCTACAGCAGCATCTTCGCCCAAACGGCCCGCTGCGACCTCAACATCCTTGCCGCGACGACCAGCATAGAGGTCCTCGAACCGCCGCTAACGTAACCGCCGGTTGGCGGATCGCAGCCGCAACGAACTCACGACACCTTATCGACCAGCACAGTGCCCTTAGGTTCCACAGCAGGTGCCTCCCCTTGGTCGGACTCCACGACGCTCGACTAGTCGCAGAAAGCAATTCTCTAGTTTAGAGAATCGACACCCAACTTAGCCGATACGCTCTGATTTGATGCGCTACAGGTCGTAGCGCTCTGGTCTATGCAGCTCAGAGCGGTTGTAGTCAGTGGGCCATGACCCCAGCCGAACCCAAGCCCCCCGATCAACCTGACCCTCGCCGCATTCGGCACACGCGTACGCGCCCCCCTTAACTGCGGAAGCGGAGGGATTTGAACCCCCGGTGGTTTCACCCACGCTCGCTTTCAAGGCGAGTGCATTCGGCCGCTCTGCCACGCTTCCCTAGCGCCGTACGATACCGGACCCACCGCAGAACCACTGTTCAGAGACGTTCGATGATCGTTCCGTTGGCCATGCCGTTGCCCTCACACATCGTCTGCAGGCCGTAGCGCCCGCCGGTCTGCTCGAGGTGGTTGACCAGCGTCGCGAGCAGGCGAGTGCCGGACGCGCCGAGCGGGTGCCCCAGGGCGATGGCGCCGCCGCGCGGGTTCAGGCGGGCGGGATCGATGTCGAACTCGGCGGCCCAGGCCATCGGCACCGAGGCGAAGGCCTCGTTCACCTCGAAGGCGTCGATGTCGTCGGCCCGCAGGCCGGCGCGGTCGAGCACCTTGTGCGTCGCGGGGATCGGGCCGCTGAGCATGACCTCCGGGTCCGACCCGACCACCGAGAACGCGTGGAACCGCGCCCGCGGGGTCAGGCCCAGCGCCTCCGCCTTCGCGGCGCTCATGATGAGCGCGGCGGAGGCACCGTCGGTGAGCGGCGACGAGTTGCCCGGCGTGATCGACCAGTCGATCTCGGGATACTGCTCGGCGAACCGCGGGTCGGCGAAGGCCGGCTTCAGCCCGCCCAGCCCCTCCGCGGTGGTCGACGCTCGGACGGTCTCGTCGACGGTGTGCGTTCCGCCGCCGGGCAGCACGACAGGAACGATCTCCCGATCGAAGCCGCCGGTGGCCTGGGTGGCCGCCGCACGTCGGTGCGATTCGGCGGCGAACACGTCGAGTGCCTCGCGATCGAACTTGCCTCGGGCGGCGAGCAATTCGGCCCCGATCCCCTGGTGCGGCAGGCGCGGGAACCGCGCGGCCAGCGGAGCGAACGGAGCGCCGCCGGCGGAGCTGGTCCCCATGGGAACGCGGCTCATCGACTCGACGCCGCCGGCGATCACCACGTCGTAGGCACCGGCGATCACGCCCTGCGCCGCGAAATGCGCGGCCTGTTGCGAGGATCCGCACTGCCGGTCGATCGTGGTGCCGGGCGTCTCGACGGGCAGCCCGGCGGCGAGGGCGGAGACGCGTGCGATGTTGAGCGCCTGGTCCCCCACCTGCTGCACGCACCCGCCGATCACATCCTCGACGAGCGCGGGATCGAGGTCGTTCCGCTCGATCAGGGCCGCGATGACACCGGCGAACAGATCCACGGGATGCACGGGGTGCAGGGCGCCGCCCGGCTTCCCCTTCCCCGACGGGGTGCGGACGATGTCGACGATGACGGCTTCGGTCATGACGGGGACTCCTCATGGGTGCGGCTGCGGCCGTCACGGCCTCCCGACCGCAGCGCCACGCTTGAAGTGACAGAATGTTCATTCACTTCTAACACATCGCACGGCCCGCCACCACGTTCTCGCGAAGTCGGGACCGACGCCACGGCACGCGCGACACCCGCACCCGGTGTGCTACCCATGAACCATGAGGGCGATCGGAGTGGACGAGACCACGCAGAACCTGCAGCTCATCGACCTCCCGATACCCGAGCCCGGTCCCGGGGAGGTGCGGATCGCCGTCGCGGCGACGGCCGTCAATCGCGCCGATCTGATGCAGCGCAGGGGTCTCTACCCACCGCCGCCCGGCGCCAGCCCGATCCTCGGCCTGGAGGTCTCCGGCACCGTCGACGCGGTGGGACCGGACGTGGAGGGCCCGGCGATCGGCGACGAGGTGTGTGCGCTGCTGTCCGGCGGCGGCTACGCGCAGTACGCACTCGCACCCGCCGCGCAGTGCCTGCCCGTCCCCGCCGGCGTCTCCCTCGTCGACGCCGCGGCGCTGCCCGAGGTCGCCTGCACCGTGCACTCCAACCTCGTCACCGAGGCGGGACTACGCGCCGGCGAGACGGTCCTGCTCCACGGCGGCGGCAGCGGAATCGGTACGCACGCCATCCAACTCGCCAAGGCGCTCGGCGCGACCGTCGCCGTCACCGTCGGGTCGGAGTACAAGGCGCAGCGCTGCCGTGAACTGGGCGCCGACATCGTGATCGATTACCACACCGAGGATTTCGCCGAGGTCATGCAGGACCGCGCCGACGTGATCCTCGACATCATGGGCGCCAAGTACCTGCCGCGCAACGTCCGGGCGCTCGCACCGCAGGGACGACTCGTGATCATCGGCCTGCAGGGCGGAGTCGAGGGAACACTGAACATCGCTGCGCTGCTGGCCAAACGGGGCCGAGTCAGCGCCACGAACCTGCGCGGTCGGCCCGCCACCGGACCGCACAGCAAGGCCGAGGTGGTGGCCGCGGTGCGCGCGCAGGTCTGGCCCCTGTTCGCCGACGGTGCGCTGCGCCCCGTCGTCTCCGCGCGGCTCCCCCTCGCCGAGGCCGAGGCCGCCCACGAGCTGGTGAACTCGCCCGAATCCGTCGGAAAGGTCCTGCTGACACCATGATCGACGACCTCGCCACCCGCCTCCTGGAGGCGCAGATCGCGTTCGCGCGCAAGCAACTGCGCGACACCGCCTACCACGCACTCGTCATCGACGAGGTGGACCACGCGCTCGCCGTGGCCTCGGAGCTCACGCTCGCCGAGGCCGTCACGCCCGACATGATCAAGGCCGTCGCCGCGAAGTACGCGGTGCAGGTGCCCGTCGAGGGCGCGATCCCCGAACTCGTCGGCGAGATCGCCGGCCGACTGCACCGGCACCCGGTCAACGAGACCACGCTCCTCGAGGAGGTGATCGATAGCCACAGCTTCGAGAAGCTGCTGATCACCGTCACCGAGATGGACCTCACGCGGCGGGTGCTGCAGGCGGTGTCCGAGAGCCCCGTGACCGAGGACGCGGTCGCCTCGGTCCTGCACGCCGCCGCGACCTCGGCGGCCGATGACGCGACCCGCGCCCTGGCCCGGAACGCGGTGACGCGCACCGTCGCCGGTGCCGCCGCCCGGGCACTGCGCCCCGCGCTCCCCACGCTCGGCCAGCGCGCCGATGCTGCCGCACGACGGGGCGTGCGGTTCGCCCTGCGCCGCGTGGTGGCGGCCGAGGGGGACGAGACCCTCGCCGATGCGATCCGCGACTCCTGGCGCCGGCAGCGCGGCACCGCGGTCGCCGAGTACCGCGGGCTCCTCACCGACGGCGACATCGAGGACGTCGTGGTCCTGATCTTCGAGTTCTGGCGCACCTTCCGCGATACCGACTACTTCCGCGCCCTCCTCGACGAGGGGATCGATCACGTCTTCGACAAGTACGGCGACGCCTCCCTCTACGAACTGCTCGCGGAGCTGGGCGTGGGCCGCGAGGACATGGTCGAGGAGGCGCTGCGCTTCGGCCCGCCGGTGATCGCCACGCTCGACGAGCGCGGCGTCATCGAGGACCTGCTGCGCCGCCGCCTCACCCCGTTCTTCGAATCCGAGGAGTACCGCGCCGCGCTCGGCTGAGCGATCAGACGAACGCCGTCACCAGCACCACGACCGCGAACACCGCGACGATCCCGCCGCCGATCGCGGTGACCATGCGCTGCATGCGCGCGGTGGACCGCGACCGCAGGACGGCGCCGAGCCCGATCAGCACGAGATTCCATCCGAGCGAAGCGATGCCGACCCCGACGGCGAAGACGGTCGCCACCGGGGGACGATGCAGCCCGTCGCCGAGGCCGACGGCGATCGCGCCGAAGTACAGCAGCGGGAACGGATTCACCGCGGTCAGCCCGAAGAACAGCGCGAAACGGGCCCACCCCGAGGCCCCGCCGACGGGTTCGGCACCGTCGGCCTCCGCCGGAGCGGGCCGGAAGGCCTTGCGCACCATGAGCGCCGCCACGACGAGCAGCAGTACGCCGCCCACCGCGGCGGGCCAGCGCCCCCACTGCGAGACGAGCGGCGAGAGCACGGATCCGGCGGCGAGGGCCAGGACCGCGAAGAGGAGATCGGCGGTGCCGACCCCGGCCGCGGCGGGCACCGCGCGGCGCCACCCGCGGGAAGCGCCCTCGTGCAGCAGCATCACGCCGATCGCACCGAGCGGGAGGACCGCGCCGAGGCCCGCGACGATTCCGGCACCGAAAGCGGCGGCGAGCGCCGACGGTCCCACCGCCTAACCCAGGGAGGCGAGGGCGCGGACGAGCTGGTCCACGTCGTACGGAGTCGAATAGGGCGCGAGGCCCACGGTGACCGCGCCCCCGTACTCCGGCACGCCCAGGCCGGCGAAGTAGCGGCTGGGCACGTTGGACAGGGCGCACACTCCGTTGTCGGCGAGCCGCTTGGCCGCCTTCGCGGCGGGCACGCCCGGCATCGTGAACGAGACGGTGGGCACGCGCCGCTCCGCGCGGCCGATGATCGCCACCTGCGGCGCGGAGGCCAGCGAGTTGAGCAAGTAGAACAGCAGTCGCTGCTGGTACTGGCGCAGTCCGAACATGGACTGCTCGAGCCGATCCCGGCGGGTACCGACTGCGGACTCGTCGAGCCCCGCGAGGTGATCGATCGAGGCGATGAGGCCGGCCAGCATCGCGTACTGGTGCTCACCGAGCTCGAATCGCTCCGGTCCCGTCAGCGTGGGGTCCGGGTTGACCCCGCGCAGCCGGCCGAACATCGACGGGTCGCGGAAGATCATGGCGGCGACCTGCGGGCCGCCCCACCGGTTCGCGCTGACGATCAGCACATCGGCACCGAGACGCTCGATGTCGAGCAGCTCGTACGGCGCGGCGCTGGTCGCGTCCACCACGAGCAACGCCCCCACGCGGTGCGCCGCCGCCGCGGCGGCGGCCACGTCGATGACGGTGCCGATCGTGGACGAGGCGTAGGAGACCGCGATGACCGACGTCGCCGGCCCCGAGAGCTCCTGGAACTGCCAAGCCGGCACCTCACCGGTCTCGATGTCCGCCTCGACCCACCGCACGCGGCCCCCGCCGCGATCGGCGACCCGCAGCCACGGCGCCTGATTGGCCTCGTCGTCGAGGCGGGAGAGCACGATCTCCGAGCCGAGCCCGAGGCGCGCGCTCAGCGATTCCGCGAGCGAGTTGAGCAGTTGCTCCCGGCTGGGCCCGAGCACCACTCCCTCGGGCTTGCCGCCCACCAGTTCCGCCACGGCCAGCCGCGCTGCCTGCACGATCGACCGCGTATGTGCGGCTGCAGCATAGACGCCACGGGGGTTGCTCACGAACCCGCGGAAGGCGTTCGCCACGGCCGAGGAGACCGCCCCGGGGATCTGCGCACCGGCCTGCGGATCGAAGTGGATCCACCCGTCCCCCAGGGCAGGGTAAAGCCCCCGGACGCGGGCGACATCGAATGCGGAAACCGCAACCGCAGTCGAAGCCCGGCCGGGTGCACCCTGACCTTCTGAGAACGTGTTCACTGGCTCGCAGATTACACCGCCGCTCGGACGAGTTCCGGGTCGCCCGCGGCGAGCTGCCAGAATGGTGCTATGAGTGATCGCAACGAGGTGGAGATCATCCCCGCGTCCGCCGACCCCGGCGCCGCTGCCGCGTCCGAGGAGACGGACGCCGCCGACGAGCTGCACAGCATGGTCGAGCAGCCCGCCAAGGTGATGCGGATCGGCACCATGATCAAACAGCTCCTCGAGGAGGTGCGGGCCGCGCCGCTCGACGAGGCCAGCCGCGCCCGGCTCAAGGAGATCCACCGCACGTCGATCAAGGAGCTCGAGGACGGGCTCTCCCCCGACCTGCAGGCCGAACTCGAGCGCCTGGCGCTGCCCTTCACCGACGAGTCGACCCCGTCGGACGCCGAGCTGCGGATCGCGCAGGCCCAGCTCGTCGGCTGGCTGGAGGGCCTCTTCCACGGCATTCAGACCGCGTTGTTCGCCCAGCAGATGGCCGCGCGGGCGCAGCTCGAGCAGATGCGGCAGGGAGCCCTGCCTCCGGGGATGACGCCGGGACCGGAGTCGCAGACGGGCCACGGCCAGTACCTGTGACGGTGCGGCGGCCGCGCGCGGGGCGCACCGTCGGGCCGCACCCGCGGCGTGGCCGCTCGACGTGCGCCGGGCGCACCGTCGGGACGGGTACCCTGGCCTACCGTGCCCGTCGATAGCCCCACCGCCTCCCAACCGGCGCCCCTGGTCTCGGACTCGCGGACCTTCCGGCGCGCCATCCGCGACCTGGTCGACGGTGCCACCGTGCACCGCGAGCTGTGGCTGGAGTTGGGCTGGCAGGACATCAAGCAGCGCTACCGCCGGTCGGTGATCGGCCCCTTCTGGATCACCATCGCGACCGGTGTCACCGCCAGCGCGCTCGCGCTGCTGTGGTCGGTGCTGCTCGGCGCCAATGTGAAGGAGCTGCTGCCGCAGCTCACCGTCGGCTTCGTGCTCTGGGCGTTCATCCAGAGCTCGATCGTCGACGGTGCCGAGGTCTTCATCGCCAACGAGGGCCTGATCAAGCAGCTGCCCGCGCCGCTGTCGGTGCACGTCTACCGCCTGGTGTGGCGGCACATGCTCTTCCTGGCCCACAACATGATCATCGTGGTGATCGTGCTGGCGATCTTCCCGCCGAAGCAGTGGTCGTGGACGCAGCTCAGCGTGATCCCGGCCTTCGGCATGCTCGCCGTCACCGGCGTGTGGGTCTCGATGTGCTTCGGCATCCTCGCCACCCGCTACCGCGACATCGCGCCGCTGCTCACAGCCCTCACCCAGCTGCTCTTCTACATCACCCCGGTGGTGTGGACGCTGGAGACGGTGCCCGGCGGCAACAGCGAGCGCGCCCAGCTGGTCAAGCTGAACCCGCTCTACCACTACCTGGAGATGGTGCGCGGGCCGCTCACCGGCAAGCCCTTCGATCCCCAGCACTGGTACGTGGTGATCGGCTGCACCATCGTCGGCCTCGCGCTGACGCTGGTGCTCATGAAGCAGTTCCGTTCCCGAGTCGCGTATTGGGTGTGAGATGAGCGTTTCCATTCGGACGCAGGGCGCCTGTGTCGACTTCCCCGTCTTCGACGCCAAATCCCGCTCGCTCAAACGCGCCGTCATGGGCTCGGCGGGCGGCAAGGTGATGGCCGACGACCACGCCGTGGTCGTCGAGGCGCTGCGCAACATCACCATGAACCTCGACGAGGGCGACCGCGTCGGCCTCGTCGGCCACAACGGCGCCGGCAAGTCGACGCTGCTGCGGCTCCTCGCCGGGATCTACGAGCCGACCCGTGGCACCGCCGTCGTCAAGGGACGCGTCGCCCCGGTCTTCGACCTCGGCGTCGGCATGGACCCCGAGATCTCCGGCATGGAGAACATCATCATCCGCGGCCTGTTCCTGGGGCAGACGCGCAAGTCCATGCAGCGCAAGGCCGACGAGATCGCCGAGTTCACCGAGCTGGGCGACTACCTCGCGATGCCGCTGCGCACCTACTCCACCGGCATGCGCGTGCGCATCGCCCTCGGCGTGGTCACCTCGATCAATCCCGAGATCCTGCTGCTGGACGAGGGCATCGGCGCCGTCGACGCCGAGTTCATGCGCAAGGCCCGCAAGCGCCTGGCCGAGCTGGTCGAACGCTCCGGCATCCTCGTCTTCGCCTCGCACTCCAACGAGTTCCTCGCGCAGCTCTGCGACCGGGCCATGTGGATCGACCACGGCGAGATCCGCCAGGAGGGCGGCATCGAGGAGGTCGTGACCGCGTACGAGGGCGAGGACGCCGGCGCCCAGGTGCGCAAGGTGCTCGACATGCTCGAGGCCGAGAAGAATGAGTGAGACCGTCGTCGCCGTCGTGGTGACCCACGACCGCGCCGAGCTCCTGGCGACGTCGCTCGAGGTGCTCAGCTCGCAGGAGCGCCCCGTCGACCACCTGATCGTCGTGGACAACGCGGCGCAGGAGCAGGTCCGCACGCTCGTCGAGGCGCAGCCCGTCGCCACCACCTACCTGCCCTCGCAGTTCAACCTGGGCGGTGCCGGCGGCTTCGCGCTGGGCATGCTGCACGCGCTCGCCCTCGGCGCCGACTGGATCTGGCTGGCCGACGACGACGGGCGCCCCGAGGGCCCGCGGGTCCTCGCGACGCTGCTCGACGCCGCCGAGCGGCACGGGCTGGCCGAGGTCTCCCCCGTGGTCGCCACCATCGACGATCCCGAGACGCTGGCCTTCCCGCTGCGCCGCGGCCTGGTGTGGCGGCGCAAGCGCTCCGAGCTGATCGATCCGGCGGCACCGTCGGACGACGTGCTGCCGGGGATCGCCTCGCTGTTCAACGGCGCGCTGTTCCGCAAGGACACCGTCGCGGCGGTCGGGGTGCCGGACCTGCGGCTGTTCATCCGCGGCGACGAGGTGGAGATCCACCGCCGGCTGGTGCGCTCCGGCCTGCCCTTCGGCACCTGCCTGACCACTGCCTACCTGCACCCCAACGGCGCCGACGAGTTCCGGCCGATTCTGGGCGGGCGCATGCACACGCAGTACCCGGACAACGAGACCAAGCGCTTCTTCACCTACCGCAACCGCGGCTACCTGCAGTCGCAGCCGGGCATGCGCAAGCTGATCCCGCAGGAGTGGGCGCGGTTCGGCTGGTTCTTCCTGGTGCAGCGACGGGACGTCGCGGGCTTCCGGGAGTGGCTTCGGCTGCGCAAGCTGGGGCGCGACGAGCGGTTCACCCGGCCCTGAGGCCCGCTCGGGCACCGTCGCGGCGGGGCTTATTGAAGCCCTCTCAACAGAGGTTGGGCGATGCCTCTATCATCGTCGTCATGGGAACGAGCCTGGTCTCCGATCTGTTCGCACAGGGCCATGCCCTCACGCGCATGCTGCAGCGACGGGTCGTCGACCCCGCGCGCCCGGACGTGGCGCTGCGCGCCCTCGGCTACAACCGGCAGTACGGCCCGCAGGCCGCGCTGGTGATCAAGGGCGCTGCGGAGAGCCCGGATCGCACCGCCATCGTCGATGAGCGCGGCTCCCTGACCTACGCGCAGTACGAGGCCCAGTCGAACGCGCTGGCCCGCGGGCTGCGCGCGTCCGGCCTCAAGTCCGGCGACGTCATCGCCGTCCTCGCCCGCGATCATCGCGGCCTGCTGCTCATCATCAGCGCGGCGGCCCGCGCCGGCATGCGGCTGGCCATGATGAACACCGGCTTCGCCAAGCCCCAGTTCGCCGAGGTCTGCGAGCGCGAGAAGGTGCAGGCCGTCTTCCACGACAGCGAGTTCACCGACCTGCTGGACGCGCTGCCCGAGGACATGCCGCGCTACCTGACCTGGGTCGACGACGCCGACGACGTGCCCGAGGGCGCCCAGACCATCGACCAGCTCGCGGCCGGCCGCGACGCCAAGCGCGTGCCCCCGCCCGAGAAGCAGGGCGGCTTCATCATCCTGACCTCCGGGACCACCGGCCTGCCCAAGGGCGCCACCCGCAGCAAGGTGCCCTCGCTGGCGACCGCGATGCTCGTCGACCGCATCCCGTTCAAGCGGCGCGGCACCGTCGTCATCGCCTCGCCGATCTTCCACTCCACCGGCTTCGCGATGTGGTCGGCGGGGATGTCGGTGGGCTGTACCACCGTGACCATGCGCCGGTTCGATCCCGAGAACACGCTCAAACTGATCGCCGACAACCGCGCCGACATGCTGGTCGCGGTGCCCACGATGCTCACCCGCATGCTGAGCCTGCCGGCGGAGACCCTCGCGAAGTACGACACCAGCTGCCTCAAGTCCGTCGTGGTGGCCGGGTCCGCCGTCTCCCCCGAGCTGTCCGAGAAGTTCCAGGACGTCTTCGGCGACGTGCTCTACAACGTCTACGGCTCCACCGAGGTCGCCGTCGCCACCGTCGCGACGCCGCGCAACCTGCGCACCGCGCCGGGCACCGTGGGCAAGCCGCCGGTCCTGACGACGGTGCGCCTCTACGACGCCGACGACCAGCTGATCGAGGGCGTCGGCAAGCGCGGCCGCGTCTTCGTCCGCGCCGGCGCACCGTTCGAGGGATACAGCGACGGCCGCACCAAGCAGATCATCGACGGGCACCTCTCGTCGGGCGACATGGGGCACTGGGACGAGCACGGCCTGCTGCACATCGACGGCCGCGACGACGACATGATCGTCTCCGGCGGCGAGAACGTCTACCCGCTCGAGGTGGAGAACCTGCTGGTCACGCGCGACGACGTGGTGGAGGCCGCCGTGATCGGCGTGCCCGACCCGGAGTTCGGCCAGCGGCTGCGCGCGTTCGTGGTCATCGAGGGCGGCGCCCCGGCGGACGACGCCGTCGAGGACCTGACCAAGGACCTCAAGGACTTCGTCCGCGCCAACCTGGCGCGCTTCAAGGTCCCGCGCGACGTGGTCTTCCTCGACCGGCTGCCCCGCAACCCCACCGGCAAGATGGTCAAGCGCGAGCTGCCGAAGGACTGACGACGAACGTCCGGCCGCCGTCTCGACGATCGTCGAGACGGCGGCCGGGCGTTCTCCGCTTCGCGCAGCGACTCGGCGATCAGAAGGCCGGGAACAGCGGGCCGGTCAGGCCCAGCGGCACGGACTGCAGGACGTTGACGACGTAGAACAGGATCAGGGCGCCGCCGATGATGGCGAGGTTCTTGTTGAAGGAGATCTGCTCGGTCTGCTTGACCTGCGGATCGGTCTGCGTCCAGAAGTCGTGCATCATCAGGGTCACCGGCACCAGGAACAGCACCAGCAGCAGCGCGCCGAGGTCGGCCCACACGCCGAAGATCACGGACAGGGCACCGAGCAGCGCGAGCACGCCGCTGGCGAGCACGCCCAGCTTCGCGGCCGGGACCTTCTTGGCGGCGGCGTACTGCGCCATGCCGTCAGCGTTGACGAAGTGGCCCACTGCGGAGAGCAGGAAGACGATGGCGATCAGGATGCGGCCGATCAAAAAGACGACGTCCATGTCGAATGACTCCTCGTTCTGGGGCGGCGCACCGTGCGCCGCGACACGAGAACTATAACCGGACCACGGTCCGTATCATTCCGCACCGGGTGTGCGCTCCGTCACGCCGGTGAGCGGCCCGCCCGCGTCCCCGTCGTCGCCCAGACCACGACCGCGAGCGCGAGCAGCGGCAACCCGATCGCGACGGACGTGCTCAGCGCCGAGCGCAGGTGCAGCGCCTCGACCACCACGGAGTAGACCGCGCCGGCGCCCATCTGCAGGAAGAAGAACAGCCCCGCGCCGACGCCCTGGGCGCGCAGATCGAGTTCCAGCAGGCCCGCCTGCGCGAACGGGATGGCCGCGCCCACGCCGAGGAAGCCGACGGCGAGCGGGAGCACGACGGCGGCGACGGTCGGCACCCCGGCGGCGGCGAGCCCGACGAGCGCGGCGGCACCCAGCGCCGAGCCGATGGTGCACAGCCGCACCGCGGTCCGGGCCGACGAGGCGCGGCGGATCACCACGCTGCCCGCGATGTAGCCGAGCGCGGGCACGATGAGCAGTAGCCCGTACTGGATCTCGGTGACCCCGTGCAGCCCCTGCAGGATGAAGGCGGACTGCTCGATGAACAGGAAGTAGCCCATCCAGGCCAGCGAGATCACGACGGCGTGGCGAGGGAATCCCCGGTGGGAGAGCGCCTCCGCCACCCCGCGCCCGACCGCGCGCGGCGACGGCGCGACCGGCGACGCGGGGGCGGCGGTGGGCACGAGGCGCAGGAAGGCGAGCGCGAGGAGCACCCCGACCGCGGCCAGCGCCAGGAACAGCGCGCGCCACGGCGCGACCTGCACCAGCGCCGATCCCAGGAAGGGCGAGAGCGCGGGCGTCGCGGCGATGACGATCGACAGCGACGTGAGCAGGTGCATCCGCGCGTCCGTGGGATAGCGACGCTGGATCACCAAGCGGCACAGCACCGTCGCCGAGGTCCCGCCCACCGCCTGCACGAACCGTGCGGCGCCGAGCACGGCCACCGTCGGCGCGGCGGCGGCGAGCACGCCGCCCAGGGCGAACACCACCAGCCCCAGCGCCTGCAGCGCCCGCGCGTCGAACCGATCGGCGAGCACGCCGGCGGCGAACATCGAGACCGCGTAGCCCGCCATGTAGCAGGAGAGGGTGAGCTGCACGGCCGAGACCGACGTGTGCAGGTCGATCGCCATCTGCGGAGTCGACGGGTTGAGCAGGCTCAGCCCCAGCTGCGGCGCGGTGACCGCGACCAGCAGCATGAGGGTGCTCCACCGTCCGGGCGCGGCCACGGGCCGACCCTCTCGCGCGACGACCGCGCTCGCCTCCACCACCACCGCTCCCCTCGCTCGAACCGCGCCGATCGCCTCGACGGTCCGAGGATGGAGACGACCACCCTCATCGTATCTACGGCTAACGAATAGTTCGCGCCGACTCCCTCACCAGTAGCTGTGCCGGGTCCGCGGCAGCGGCTGCGGATCGGGCCCCTCGGCGGGCGGCGGCTGCACCAGGTGCACCACCTGGAGGATGTGGAACTGCTCCTGGTGCACCACCGCGAGCCCGCCGTAATCGAGCGAGACCTGCATGTCGGTGCCCATGAACTGGAACGGGCGGAACGTCCACCAGAGGTTGCCGTTCTCCTGCCGGTAGTCCACGTCGGTGCGGTCGGCATCGGCCATCACCCAGGCCGCGGTGCACTCGTCGGCCGCCCAGGAGGCCCACTGGTTGACGCCCTTCTCCTTGTCCCACAGCTTGCCCTCGGTGCGACGGTCACCGTCGTTGCCCATGTCCCGCAGGCCGTCGAACATGCCGGGCAGACCGTCGTGGGCGATCCGCAGCGACGGCCACGCCCAACTCGGCTGCACCTGGAAGAAGACGCAGTCCCCGGGGCGGGCGTGGTCGCGGATGTAGCGCGCCGCGTAGCTGAAATCGCTGCCGCCGGGCTTGGACAGCGGGCTGTGCTGCCACAGGTAGCCGGGGATCGCGGCCACGGTCAGGAGCACCAGCACCGCACCCCCGGCGACCCGCGGCCGCGGCAGGGCGCGTGCCACCGTCGTGACCGCGACGGCCAGCACGAGCACCACCCCCGGCACCGTGAAACTCACGTACCGCCCCACGTACGACGGCACGACCGGCGAGACCAGCAGGATCGCCGCGAGCGGCACCAGGGCGCCGGCCAGGCCGCAGCGCAGCGCGAGCAGCAGGTCCGACGGGACGCCGCGCCGCCACCACAACAGCGCGGCGACGGCGATCACGAGCCAGGCCGCCACGGCGAACGCGACCGAGTGGTCGAACCACTGATCGACCAGCACGTTCTGGAAGATCCGCCATCCGGGCCAGCGCAGCCAGGAGACCTGGCCGCGCTGGGTCGCCGCGAGGATCGCGACCGGGCTCGCGAGCGCGAACGCCGCGACGGACGCCGCGAGGGCGGGCCGCAGGACCGCGCGGGTGCGGGTCCGCGGATTCGACGCGAGGACGGCCACCACCGCGAGCACGAGGGTCGCGGAGTAGAGGAAGAGCACGGTCGCGAGCGCCAGCGCCGCCACGTAGGCGAGCCAGGCCCGCCGGGCGCCGGCCGTCCCGGTCGACGATGCCGCCCGGTGCGCCGCGATCAGGACCAGCGCGGCGGAGGCGATCACCCAGGAGTAGGAGCGGGCCTCCACGCCCGTCCACGTGATCCGCGGCAGGACCAGGGCGATCACGCCGGCCACCAGTGCGAAGGCATCGCCACCGAGCCGGCGGGCCAGGACGTAGCAGGCGGCCGTCGCCGCGCCCACGCCGAGCGCGGAGAACGCGCGCAGGGCGGTCTCGTCGAGGCCGAAGACCAGGGAGAACGTGCGCACGCCCCAGTAGTAGAGGCCGTGCACCGCGTCGATGTTCGTCAGTAGGTGCCACAGCTCGCCCGGCGTGCGGTCGATGGCGGAGGCGGTGGCGAGCTCGTCGAACCAGAACGACGGCCGCCCGCCGTGCCACAGCGAGGCGAGGACGCCGGCGAGCGCGAGGGCCCAGGGGACGATCAGTGCGCGCCGGGGCGGGCGCCCGTCCCGGTCCTGCCGTCGTGGCCCCGACGGAGTTCCCGGGGCCATCACATCAGCTTGAAGATCACCGTGCGCTGGACGATGAAGTTGACGACCGTCGCCGTGCCCTGGGCGATGACGAAGGCGATCGCACGGATGGCGTACTCGCCGACAGTGTCACCCTCGGACGCGGGGAACAGCGCGAGGATGCCCAGGTAGAGGCCCGTCTGCACGCCGTACATGGTCACGTACAGGGCCCAGACGGCGAGGAGTCGCTTGGTACTGGGCTCGGCCTGGAAGGTCCACCGGCGGTTGAGCAGGTAGGCGGTCGTGGTGCCGCAGATGAAGCCGACCGTCTTCGCGATGAAGTCGCTGGTGCCGAAGCCCATCGTCAGGATCAGCGTGATGCCCAGGTCGACGACCGCCGAGAACGCACCGGTCAGCACGAAACGGATCAGCTGCGTCTTGAGATCGAGGTGCTCCCGATCGGCGGCTTCGGAGGTGGTCACGAGGTCTTAGCGTACCGAGAGTTCCTTCGTTACTCGAATACGTCGTCGTCGGCGGCGGCCGCGGCCTCCCTGCGACGCTCGGCCCGTCCCGCCAGGAGGACCGCCCCACCTGCGAGCCCGGCGCCCACGAGCCCACCCACGGCTGCGCCCGCGATCGTGCTCGCATCCCGGTCCACCTGGAGCGCGCACCAGATCGCGAGGTAGGGGATCAGGATCGCCGCCATCACGGCCTTGCGCGTCGGAGTGAGGAAGGCGCGGGTGATGGACGCCAGCGGCACGTCGTGCCTCGTGCAGTAGCGATACGTCGCCAGCTGGGTCGCGAGCAGCAGGAGCAGCACCGCCATCGAGGTGATCCTGGCACCCTCCGCCGCAGCGATCAGCGAGGCGAAGAGAGCCGCCGGCGCGGCCCAGTAGTACCCCACTGCCATTGCCCGGTAGTACTCCTCGCGATTGCGCTCGTCTCCCCAGGCGGGGTCCGACGGGGCGAGGATGAAGTCCTCGATGCGACTCTCAGCCGACATGATCGTCCTCCTTCAAGGGAAACAGGTCCTCCACCGTGGAATCCAGAGCCCGAGCGATCCGCAGCGCCAGGTAGACGCTGGGCGCGTAGTCCCCCTTCTCCACCGAGACCACCGTCTGCCGGCTCACGCCGACCGCGGCGGCCAGTTCGGCCTGGGTGATGCGCTCCGCGCGCCGGCGCACGCGCACCGGATTCTCGTCGTCCACACCATCGAGTCAAGCCGACTTGACATTGAGTGTCAAGCATTCTTGTCACAACCCCTTTCACGGAGTGCAGATATGCCGATTTCGCCACTTTCCTGCCCGATTCCGGGCAGGAAATTGACAGCGCACCGTCGGGGCCGGAAGATCGAACCCGTGCCGGACAGCGATCTCGTGGATCACATCGCGCGGACCACGGGGCTCTCCGCCACCGAGGCCGTGCGCGTGATCGATGACGTCACGGCCTATTACCGGGAGCCGGTCGAGGAGTTCGTCCGCCGCCGCCATCGCGACCTGCAGGGTCGCGGCGCCAAGAACGCGGAGATCTTCGCGACCCTCGCCGACGAGTTGAGCAGCCGGCTCGTCGCCGCCCCCGATCTCACCGAGCGGCAGCTGCGCCGCCTCGTCTACAGCTAGGAGCCGCCTGAGCATGTGCGGAATCGTCGGATACATCGGTGGCCAGACGGCCGTGGACATCCTCGTCGACGGGCTGACCCAGCTCGAGTACCGCGGGTACGACTCGGCGGGCATCGCCGTCCTCGGCCCGTCGGGCGCCAAGCGCGTGCGCAGCCTGGGCCGCGTGCGCGACCTGGAGGCCGCGCTCCCCAAGCGCCTGGCCGGCAAGACCGGCATCGGCCACACCCGGTGGGCCACGCACGGCGCGCCGTCCGAGGCCAACGCGCACCCGCACACGGACGCGACCGAGCGGATCTTCGTGGTGCACAACGGCATCATCGACAACGCCCGCGACCTGCGGGTCGAGCTCGAGGCCCAGGGCGTGGAGCTCACCTCCGACACCGACACCGAGGCCGTGGCCCACCTCATCGCCCGCAGCGAGGCGGAGACCCTCGAGGACGCGGTCCGCGCGACCCTGCACCGGCTCAGCGGCACCTACGCGCTGGCCGTGATCGACACCGCACACCCGGACCGGATCGTGGTGGCCCGCAACGGCTCCCCGCTCATCCTCGGCGTGGGCGACAAGGAGATGTTCGTCGCCTCCGACATCTCCGCCGTGGTCCGGCACACCAGTCAGGTGGTCCACCTCGACGACGGCGAGTGCGCCACCGTCACCGCCTCCGGCTTCCGCATGTTCAGCGCCGACGACGCCCGCGCGGTCGCGAAGTCCGCCACCACGGTGGACATCTCGCCCGACGACCTGGAGCTGGGCAACCACAGCCACTTCATGCTCAAGGAGATCGCCGAGCAGCCGAGCTCGCTCGAGCGCATGCTCTCGGGGCGCCTCGACGAGCGCTTCGCCACCGCCCGCCTCGACGGCCTCAACCTGGACGCACAGGCCATGCGGCGGTTCAAGCGCGTCAAGATCCTCGGCTGCGGCAGCGCCTACTACATGGGTCAGCTGGGTGCCTCGCTCATCGAGGAGCTCGCCCGCATCCCCGCGGACGCCGAGCCCGCCAGCGAGTTCCGCTACCGCAACCCGATCGTGGAGCCGGACACCCTGTACGTGGCGGTGAGCCAGTCCGGCGAGACCGCCGACACCGCGTTCGCCGTGCAGGAGGTCAAGCGCAAGGGCGGCACCATCGTCGGCCTGGTCAACGTGGTCGGCTCGACCATCGCTCGCGAGGTCTCCGGCGGCATCTACCTGCACGCCGGCCCCGAGGTCTCCGTGGCCTCCACCAAGGCCAACACGCACATGGCGGTCGGCTTCGCGCTGCTCGCGCTCGCCCTGGGCCGCGTCCGCGACCTCTCGATCACCGACGGCACGCGGATCGTCAAGGGCCTCAAGGCCCTGCCGGCGCAGATCGGGGAGATCATCAACGAGCCCGGCGATGTCGAGGACGCGGCGAAGCTGCTGGCCGAGGCGCCGAGCCTGTTCTTCATCGGCCGCGTGCGCGGCTACCCGACGGCCCGCGAGGGTGCGCAGAAGTTCAAGGAGATCAGCTACCGGCACGCCGAGGCGTACCAGGCCTCCGAGCTCAAGCACGGCCCGCTCGCGCTGATCAGCCCGGATATGCCGACCGTCGCCATCGTCCCCGACGACGAGCTGCTGGACCGCAACATCGGTGCGCTGCACGAGATCGCGGCGCGCGGCGGCGACATCGTGGCGATCACCAACCCGGGCGTCGAGCTGCCCGAGGCCAAGGTGACGCTCACCGTGCCGAAGAACGAGCCGGAGCTGGACCCGATCCTGCACATGATCCCCACCCAGCTCCTCGCCTACTACGCGGCGCTGAGCCTGGGCCTGAACATCGACCGGCCCCGCAACCTGGCGAAGTCGGTCACCGTCGAGTAGTCAGTCCCGCTTCGGCCCCACCCACACCTGCTGGGCGTTGACGAACTCGTGGATGCCGGCGCGGCCGAGCTCGCGGCCGTAGCCGGAGCGCTTGATGCCGCCGCTGGGCAGCCGCGGGTCGGTCTTGACGATGCCGTTGACGCTGACCTGCCCGGCCTCGAGTTCGCGGGCCATGGCCTCGCCGCGGGCGGTCTCCGTCCACACGCTCGCGGCGAGGCCGTACTGCGTGGCGTTCGCGAGATCGACCGCGTGCTCGGCGTCGACCGCGGTCATCACCGCGGCGACGGGTCCGAAGGTCTCCTCCGCGCACGCCGCCATCCCCGGGCGGACGCCGGTGAGCAGCGTCGGCGGGTAGTAGAACCCGGGGACGTCCGGCACCGAGCCGCCGAGGAGGCAGGTGGCGCCCGCCGTCACGGTCTCGGTCACCTGGCGGTGCAGGGCGTCCCGCAGGTCCGCGCGCGCGATCGGCCCGACCTGGGTGTCGTCGTGCCGCGGATCTCCCATGCGCAGGGCGGCGAGACGCGAGCGGAGGGCCTCGACGAACTCGTCGTGCACGGAGCGCTCCACGATGATCCGCTTGGCGGCGATGCACGACTGCCCGGCGTTGATGATCCGCGACAGCGCGAGGGTCTCGGCGGCGGCCTCGATATCGGCGTCCGCCAACACGATCGACGGGTCCGAGCCGCCCAGCTCCAGCACCGCCGGCTTGATCTCCGACGCCGCGACCGAGGCGACGGCGGCGCCCGCACGATCGGAGCCGGTGAAGGAGACGGCGCGGATCCGGCGGTCGCGGATGACCCCGGCCACGTCGGGCGTGGCCACGGGCAGGGATGCGAACACTCCGTCGGGCGCGCCGACCGCGCGGAAGGCCCCCGCGATCGCGGCCGCGCAGCCTGGCACGTGCGGGTCGTGCTTCATCACCGCGGTGTTGCCCGCCATGAGCGCGGGCGCGCAGAACCGGAATGCCAACCAGAACGGGGCGTTCCACGGCAGGACGCCGAGCACCGGGCCGAGCGGGAGGTACTGCACGTAGCTCGAGGTGGCGTCCGATTCGACGACGTCCGCGGCCAGGTACCGCTCGCCGTGCTCGGCGTAGTGCTCGGCGGCCCACGCCGCCTTGACCACCTCGCCGCGCGCCTCGGTGATGGGCTTGCCCATCTCCTCGGTCATCACGTACGCGTAGTCCTCCACGCCCCGGCGCAGTTCTGCCCCGACCGCGCGCAGCAGCTCCGCCCGCTCGGCGAAGCCGGTGCGCCGCCAGTCGCCGAACGCGGACTCGGCATGGTCCAGGGTGGTCTCGATCTCGACGGGCCCCGCCGCGGGCACCTCGCGGATCGGCTCGCCGGTCGAGGGATCGATCGCGGTCAGCATCGTGGTCATGGCAGTACCTCCGCCTCGGTCGTCGTCTCCTGCAGCGCCGCATCGCCTCCCGTGGGGCCCTCGTGCACGGTGAAGTCCTCGTCCAGCGTGAAGAAGGACTCGCACCCGTCGTCGGTGATGCGGATCGTGTCTGAGATGCCGACGGTCTTGTCGCCGTCGACGCCCCACATCCACGGGATCACGTGGAAGGTCATGCCCGGCTCCAGCGCCGTGAAGTCGCCGGGGTTCAGGCTCAGGATGTAGCCCTCGTCCCACGACGGCGGGAAGGCGATGCCGATCGAGTAACCAGAGCGGGTGACCAGGCGGGCGCCGACGGTGTTGTCGGAGATGATCCGGCGCACCAGCGAGTCGGCGTCGGAGACCGTCATCCCCGGTCGCATCAGCGACTTGAGTTCCGCCAGGGCGAGTTTCATCCGCTCCTGCGCCTCGTACATGGTGGGCGAGAGCTCGCCGTTGACCGCCGTGCGCATGAGCGCCGCGTGGTACCGGCGGTAGCAGCCGCCCACTTCGAGGAAGACGTGCTCGCCCGGCTCGATGGTGCGGCCCTCCCACGTCGCGTGGCCGATCATCGACCGCGGGCCCGACGCCACGTAGGGCATCACGGCGGGGAACTCGCCGCCGGCGCGGAACATCGCCGAACTGATCGCCGCCGCCACGTCGTTCTCCGTGTTGCCGGGGACCGCGGCCTCCAGGCCGGCGGCCATGCCCGCCTCGGCGGCCCGGGCCGCCTTGCGCATCACGGCGATCTCCGCCTCGGACTTGGTCGCCCGGCCGGCCTCGACGATGCCGAAGCAGTCCATCAGCACACCCTGCTGGAACGAGGTGTGCACGCGATCCTGCTGGTACGCGGGGAAGAAGTAGCTGTTGCGCTCGTAGCCCACGCGTTTGGTCCCGAGGCCGCCCTCCTTGAGGGTGAGCACCAGTTCCTGGATGGCGTCGCCGGTGTCGGGATACGGCCGGGTCCGCTCGACCCAGGTCCGCGCGATCACGTTGGACTCCTCCATCGCGCGGGTGATCATCACGGGCTCGTCGTCGAGCGGCACCACCAGCGCCTGGAAGAAGGAGTAGCCGGTGGTCTGGTAATCGGTGAGGTACATCAGGTTCTCGGGGTCGGTGATCACCACCGCATCGAGCCCGCGCTTGTCCATCCGCTCGCGCAGCTCGGTCAGCCGCCGCTCGTACTCCGCGGGCGGGAAGGTCATGTCGTCGCGCTGCTTCATCGCGTCACCCCCGTCACGGCGCGCTCGAGGATGTCCAGGCCCTCGTTCAGGTCTTCGTCCGGGATGGTCAGCGGCGGAATCAACTTCAGCACCCGCCCACCGCTGCCACAGGGGCCGATGAGCAGTCCGGCGTCGAAACACTCCTTCTGCACGGCCTTGGCGAGGGCTCCGTCGCCGGTGTCGAGGGCCTGCATCATGCCCTTGCCCCGCACCTCCCAGTCGCGGTCCGGGTGCGCGGCGGCGATCGCGGCGAGGCGCTCGCGCATCGCCTCGCCCTTCGCGGCGACGGCCGTCATCAACTCGTCGTCGGCGAAGTAGTCCAGGGCGACGGTGCCGGCCACCATCGACAGGCCCTGCCCGCGGAAGGTGCCGGTGTGCGCCCCGGGCGACCAGTGCGCATCGACGGCGGGCTTGTTGAGGTTCATGGCGATCGGTGTCCCGTAGCCGCCGAGGCCCTTGGCGAGGGTGATGACGTCGGGGTCCAGCCCGTATCCGTCGAAGCTGAAATAGCTTCCCGTTCGCCCGCATCCGGCCTGGATGTCGTCGATGATGAACAGTGCCCCGCTCTCGCGGGCCAGATCCTGCACGGCGTGCAGCCAGTCCGCGCTCGCGACGTTGACACCGCCTTCGGCCTGCACGGCCTCCACCAGGAAGGCGGCGGGGGCGGTGTGCCCGCTCGACGGATCCGCCAGCGCCGCGGCGTAGTCCGACAACGCCGTCTTGCCGCCCGGCGCCGTTTCGAAGGGCAGCCGCACCACGTCACGCAGCGGGACGCCCGCCCACTGCCGGAAGGCGTCGTTGGCAGTGGCGGCGAGCGCGCCCAGGGTCATGCCGTGGAAACCGTGGCTGAACGCGACCACCTCGCGGCGGCCGGTGGCCAGGCGCGCCAGCTTGAGCGCGGCCTCCACCGCGTTGGTGCCGGTGGGCCCTGTGAACTGCATGCGGTGGTCCATGCCCCGCGGCGCGAGGATCACGTCGTGGAAGCGGGTGATGAAGTCGCGCTTGGTGGTGGTGTAGGTGTCGAGGCTGTGCGCCACGCCATCGGATTGGAGGAAATCGATCATGGCGCGCTTCATGTTCGGGTTGTTGTGCCCGAAGTTGAGCACGCCCGCGCCGGCGAAGAAGTCGATGTAGCTCTTCCCGGCCTCGTCCACCTGCCGCGCGTTGGAGGCCGACGCGAAGACGGTGGGGAAGTTCCTGCAGTACCCACGGACTTCCGATTCCCAGTTCTCGAACGCTGCTGTGTCCATGCGAATTCCTTTCGTTCCGTGCGACTCTTCGGGTCAGGGCGGCTCCGGCGCCCCCGCGAGACCCACCAGCAGGCGTGCGGCGGGGTCGAGCAGGGCATCGTCGAAGTCGTATTCGGCGCTGTGCAGCGGCGCCGTGGTCCCGGAGCCGAGGAGCGTGAAGGCTCCCGGGATCCGTTGCAGGTAGTAGCTGAAGTCCTCCGAGGCGAGGACGGGGGTCGCGGCGGCGGGCTCGGGCCAGCCTGCGCCGAGCACCGTCGTGAGTCGCTCGCGCAGCTCGGTCGCCGGGCCCGGATGGTTGACGGTGGCGCCGTAGCGCACCGTCGTCTCCACCTCGGCGCGGACCCCGTGCGCGGTGGCGGTGGCCCGGGCGATCTCGTCGATCAGGCGGAAGATCCGCGTACGGGCCTCGTCGTCGGCGGCACGCACGCTCCCGGCCAGGGAGGCGGTGTCGGGGGTGACGGTGGCGGCACTCGCGGCGTGCAGGGAGGTCACGGCGACGACCGCGGCCTGGGCGGGCGAGGTCCGGCGCGCGACGACCTGCTGCAGCGCGACCACCACGGCCGCGGCGGCCAGGACGGGGTCGCGGGTGGCCTCGGGCTGCGACGCGTGCCCGCCGCGGCCGACCAGCTCGACCTCGAAGGTCCCGTTCGCCGACATCACGGGACCGTCGGGGCACAGGGCCCTGCCGAGCGGGAGCCCGGGCCAGTTGTGCCAGCCGAAGACGACGTCGACGCCGTCCAGCGCACCGTCGGCGATCATCCCGCGCGCACCGTGCCCACCCTCCTCGGCGGGCTGGAAGAGCAGGGTCACCGGCCCGGGGAGGGCGCTCTCGTGCGCGTGCAACCAGCGGGCCGCGGCGAGCAGGGCGGCCGTGTGGCCGTCGTGCCCGCAGGCGTGCATGACGCCCTCGATCGTGGAGGCGTACGGCAGGCCCGTGGCCTCGTGGATCGGCATGCCGTCGAGGTCGGCGCGCAGCGCGACGTGCCGGCCCGGCGCCTGCGGAGCGAGGCGGACGACGGTGCCCGTGTCCGCACAGGCCCGCCACGCGAGGCCGATCGCATCGAGTTCGGCGCGCACGGCCGCGGCGGTGGTGTGCTCCGCCCAGGCGAGTTCGGGGCGGCGATGGAGTTCACGTCGGAGTTCGGTTGCCCGGGCTACGTTCTCGACCCAAGAATCGTTCACAAGGACCTCCTCGGATCGGGTATCCGTCTCGGTCCTTTTCAACCTACCGCGAACCGTCCGAAGGTGTGCGGCCATCATCCGATCGGCGGATGTGCGCGCGCAAAACACTCCCTAGCGTGAATCCTCGTGGGGCATGGGATGCATGCGGTCGATGCGCGGATGCGGGCGGTACTTCCGTCCGAGCTGTACCGCGTTCTGCGCCTGCGCCTGATCGAGCGGCGGACCGTCGAGGACACGGCGCGCCTGCTGCGGATCACGCCCCAGGCGGTGCGGGTGCGGCAGCACCGCGCGCTGGAACGGATCCGCGGCGCGCACGAGGTCTTCGCGCTCAGAGACTCCGGGCGATCAGCTCTTTCATGATCTCGTTGGTGCCGCCGTAGATCTTCTGCACCCGCGCGCCCGCGTAGAGCTGGGCGATCGGGTACTCCATCATGTAGCCGTAGCCGCCGAAGAGCTGCAGCACGCTGTCGACGACGCGGCACTGCATGTCCGTGGCCCAGAGCTTGGCCATCGACGCGGTGGCGGCGTCCAGCGTCCCGTCGATCGCCCGGCCGATGCAGTGATCGATGAGGGTGCGGCCCGCGAAGACCTCGGTCTTGGCGTCGGCGAGCACGAACTTCGTGTTCTGGAAGTCCGCGATCGGCCGGCCGAAGGCCTTGCGCTCCTTGGTGTACGCGATGGCCTCGAGCACGGCCTTCTCGGCCGCGTCGACGCCGCCGATGGCGATGCTCAGGCGCTCGCGGGGCAGCTGCCGCATCAACTGGACGAAGCCCTGGCCCTCGACCCCGCCCAGCAGGTTGTCCACTGGCACGCGCATGTCCGTGAACGCGAGCTCGCGCGTGTCCTGGCCGTGCTGCCCGATCTTCTTGAGCACGCGCCCGCGCTCGAATCCCGCGAGGCCCGCGGTCTCCGCGACGATGAGCGAGATGCCCTTCGCTCCCTGGGCCGGATCGGTCTTGGCGACGATGATGAGCAGATCGCAGTGGCTGCCGTTGGAGATGAAGGTCTTGCTGCCGTTGATCACGTACTCGTCGCCCTCGCGGACGGCGGTGGTGCGCACCGCCTGCAGGTCCGAGCCCGTGCCGGGCTCGGTCATCGCGATCGCGAGGACCGCCTCGCCGGACGCGGCCTGCGGCAGCCAGCGCGCCTTCTGCTCCTCGGTTCCGCATTCGGCGATGTAGTGCGCGCAGATCGTCGAGTGCACGCCGTAGCCGAAGGCACCGTCGCCGGAGAGGACGAGCTCCTCCAGAACGACGGTGTCGTGCCCGAAGTCGCCGCCGGCACCGCCGAGGGACTCGGGCAGCTCGGTGCACAACAGCCCCGCGGCGCCCGCCTTGTTCCAGAACTCGCGGTCCACCTGGTGCTGCTCGGCCCACCGCTCCTGGTTCGGGGTGGCTTCGCGGCGGAAGAACTCTGCGGCGTGCCGGCGCAGCTCCGTGTGCTCCGGGGTCTCCCAAGCGGGGCGGTAGTCGGGGAACAGTGCGGTCATGGGCGGTCTTCTCTCTCGTCGGCAAGCAGGCTATACGTTCGTATAGTCCACTATGCGCATGTACAGCGCAAGGGTCGAGCGACTAGGCTTTCCCAGGTGGAGGGCACACCCGCGGCCGAGGTCGCCGCGACCGACGAGGATCTGACCGCCAAGGCGCGGATCCGCAACGCCGCGCTGGAACTGTTCGCCGCCCAGGGCACGAGCGCGGTCTCGCTGCGCGCCGTCGCGGCGCGGGCCGGGGTCACCGTCGGACTGGTGCAGCACCACTTCACGACGAAGGACGGGCTGCGCAGCGCCGTCGAGGAGCAGATCGTCGAGTTCCACGCCCGGGCGATCGCCGGGGTGCCCGACGAGGGGCCGCCCGCCGAGGTGGCGGCGGCCCGCGACGCCGCGGTGCGGGCGATGCTCGCCCGCCGCCCTGCGGTCGTGGACTACCTGCGCCGCTCGTTCCTCGAGCCGAGCGGATCGCAGCTGCTCATCCGCCTCACCGAGCTGGGCCGCAGCGAGGTCGTGCGCCTGCGCGCCGCCCATCTGGCCTCCACCGACCGCAGCGAATCGGACCAGGTGATCGGCCTGATGGTGCGGCAGCTGGGCACCCTGTTCCTGCAACCGTTGGTGGACGCGATGTGGGAGCACCTGCGCACGCCGGAGGCACCGTCGCAGGCGAAACCGGTGCTGTCGGTGAGCACCGAGCCCGGGCCCCCGGACCGCCCGGGGGTGTGACCAAGACGAGGTCACAGCCGCCGCAACCTCAGCATCGACTCAGGTTGGGCGCGGTAATCTGATGGGCGATGTCCGAGACAACTCTTCCCTATCTGCCCATCTCGACGCGCAAGCTGGTGGGCTGGTCGCGCACCACGCCGATCGAGGGCCACGTGCTGTCCACGCCCGACGTGGACCAGATCGCCAAGGCCGTCGCCCTCGTGGCCGACGCCGAGGCCGACAAGCCCGCCTACCTGCGACGCGGCGTGATCGCGCGCGGGCTGGGCCGCTCGTACAACGAGTCGGCGCAGAACACCGGCGGCCTCACCATCGACATGACGCCGCTGAGCGCCATCCACGACATCGACGCGGAGAGCGCCGTCGTGGACGTGGACGCCGGCGTCGACCTCGACACCCTGATGCAGGCGGCGCTGCCGTACGGCCTCTGGGTGCCCGTGCTGCCCGGCACGCGCCAGGTGACGATCGGCGGTGCCATCGCCCACGACATCCACGGCAAGAACCACCACAGCCAGGGCTCGTTCGGCAATCACATCCTCGAGATGACGCTGCTCACGGCCGACGGCAGGGTGCTCACGCTGACCCCGAAGGGCTCGTCCGACGATCCCGACGGCGAGCTGTTCTGGGCCACCGTCGCGGGCGTCGGCATGACCGGCATCATCCTGCGCGCGAAGATCCAGATGAAGCGCACCGAGAGCGCCTACTTCATCGCCGACACCGAGCGCACCGGCTCGCTGCAGGAGACGATCGACCTGCACCTGCAGGACGGCTTCGAGGACGGCTACGAGTACGCCTCGGGCTGGTTCGACGCGATCAGCGCGCCGCCGAAGCTCGGCCGCGGCACCTTCTCCCGCGGCAACCTGGCCACGCTCGACGAGCTGCCGGAGAAGTACCGCAAGGATCCGCTGAGCTTCAACAACAAGCCGCTGATCAGCTTTCCCAACATCTTCCCCAACGGGCTGGCGAACAAGTTCGACTTCTCGCTGGTGGGCGAGGCCTACTGGCGCGCCGGACCGCCCAGCCAGGGCAAGGTGAAGAACCTCGCGGGCTTCTACCACATGCTCGACGTCTTCGGCGGCTGGAACAACGCGTACGGCCGCACCGGCGGCTTCTGCCAGTACCAGTTCATCGTGCCCACCGGCAACGAGCCCGAGTTCATCAAGCTGATCGAGGACATCCAGGCCTCCGGCAACGTGAGCTTCCTCAACGTGATCAAGCTGTTCGGCGACGGGAACCAGGCTCCGCTGAGCTTCCCGTTCAAGGGCTGGAACGTCTGCCTCGACTTCCCCGTCAAGCGGGGACTCGCCGAGTTCCTCAACGAGCTCGACGTGCGCATCATGGCCATGGGCGGCCGCCTGTACACGGCGAAGGACTCGCGCACCACCGCGGAGCGCTTCCACGCCATGTACCCGCAGATCGACGAGTGGATCGCCACCCGCCGGAAGATCGACCCCACGGGCGTCTTCATCTCCGATCTCGGCCGCCGCCTCGAACTCGCCTAAGACCTGTAAGGAAGCATTCGCATGATCAACGCCGTCGGCGTCCCCCAGTCCATCCTGCTGCTCGGCGGCACGTCCGAGATCGGCCTGTCGATCGTCGAGGAGTACCTCGCCAAGGGCACGCAGCGCGTCGTACTCGCCGCGCTGCCCAACGATCCGCTGCGCGAGCAGGCCGTCGCCCAGGTCAAGGCGGGCGGCGCCGCCTCGGTCGAGGTCATCGACTTCGACGCGACCGACTTCGACGGCCACGAGAAGACCATCGACGCCGCCTTCGCCGGTGGCGACATCGACGTCGCCATCGTGGCCTTCGCCCTCGACTTCGACGCCGAGGAGCTGTGGCAGAACCAGCGCAAGGCCGTGCTCCTCGCGCAGGTGAACTACACCGGCGCCGTGTCCGTCGGCGTGCTCCTGGGCCAGAAGATCAAGGAGCAGGGCCACGGCCAGATCATCGCGATGAGCTCCGTCGCCGGCCTGCGCCCGCGCCGCAGCAACTTCGTCTACGGCTCCTCCAAGGCCGGCTTCGACGGCTTCTACCTCAACCTCGGCCAGGCGCTCGAGCCCTTCGGCGGCTCCGTCCTCGTGGTCCGGCCGGGCATGGTGCGCACCAAGTTCTCCGCGCACGTCAAGGAGGCGCCGCTGACGATCGACAAGGACGTCATCGGCAAGCTCGCCGTCGACGCCGCGATCAAGGGCAAGTCGCTCGTCTACGCGCCCGCGCCGTGGGGCTTCGTCAGCTTCGGCCTCAAGAACATCCCCCAGCCGATCTTCAAGAAGCTCCCGATCTAGTCTGGCCCGCGTGACTGATACGCGCACCGAGCCCGGCACCGTCGCCCCGACAGCACCACCGCGGGCCCGGGACCTGGTCCTCGACCTCGCCGCCGCCGCGATCCTCGCGGCGGCGGTCGGCGTCATCGGGTGGTTCGCCATCAGCTCGGTCGACTGGCCCGCGTACAGCAGCTCCAACGTCACCCGCGCCTTCGCCACCGTCTTCCAGGTGATCGCGATCGCGGTGCTCGCCGGCTGCGCCGTACTACTGAGCCGGCCCGTTCGCGCGTGGCAGGCGCGCACCGCCCGCCTGCTCTCGTTCGCGACGGTGGCGGGATTCGTCACCGTCACCCTCGGGCTGCCGCTCGGCGGCACCAAGCTCTACCTGGGCGGGATCTCCGTCGATCAGCAGTTCCGCACCGAGTACCTGACCCGGTTCACCTCGTCGCCGCGGCTGGCGGACATGACCTACATCGACATGCCGCCGCTGTACTCCCCCGGCTGGTTCTGGCTGGGCGGCCGGTTCGCGAAGGTCTTCGGCATGGAGGGCTGGGAGGCCTTCCAGCCGTGGTCGATCATCTCGCTGGCCGTCGCGGCCGCCGTCGCCCTGGCCCTGTGGCTGGCCGTCACGACGCCCGCGCGGGCCCTCGCCGCGACGCTGGCCACCACGATCGCGATGCTGCTCTACGGCTCGGCCGAGCCGTACGGCGCCGCGGTCGCCGTCGTGCTGCCGCCGGTGCTCATCATCGCCTGGTCCGCCATCCTGCACGGCCGCCGCGGCGCCCTCGTCCTGACGGGCGTGTACCTCGGCGTCGCGGTGTGGTTCTACACCCTCTACCTCGGCGTCGCGGCGTTCACCGTGGTGCTCATGGGCCTCGTCGCCCTGGCCGCCACGTGGTTCCGCGAGCGCCGCTTCGAGTGGCGCTACCCGGCGCGGGTCGCGGTGATGGGCGTGATCGCCATCGTGATCGGCATCCCCGCCTACGGCCCCTTCCTGCTGCGCGTGGCCCGCGACGGCACCGACTCCAAGGGCTCCGCCTTCCACTACCTGCCCGAGCAGGGGTCGGTCCTGTCCCTGCCGATGCTGCACTTCTCGCTGCTCGGTGCACTCGGCCTGATCGGCATCGTCTGGATCCTGGTCAAGGCGCGCACCACCGCGTCCGCGCAGGCGCTCGGCCTGGCCGTGGCCGGCTCGTACCTGTGGGCGCTGCTGTCGATGGCGGCCTCCCCGGTCGGCACGACACTGCTCGGCTTCCGCACCGAGCCGGTGCTGCACGTCCTGCTCGCCGCCGCCGGCGCGCTGGGCGCCGTCACCATGGTGGGCGCGCTCGGCGAGGGTTACCCGCGCTACCGCGACGCGGGCGTCGTCCTCGGTGCCGTCGCGGCGATCGGTGTGGCGCAGACGATCCCGGCGCAGCTGGCCGGGGAGATCGCCGTCGCGTACTCCGACACCGACGGCCACGGCGAGCGCGGCGACCGCCGGCCCGCGGGCGCGGAATCGTCGTACAAGGACGTCGACGCCGCGATCCTGGCCGCGACGGGCAAGCCGCGCACCGACACCGTCGTGCTCACGGCGGACTACGGCTTCCTCGCCGTCTACCCGTACTGGGGCTTCCAGAACCTCACGTCGAACTACGCGAACCCCCTGGCGCACTTCACCGCCCGGTCCGCGGCGATCGAGTCCTGGTCGGAGCTCGAGACGCCCGACGAGTTGATCAAGGCCCTCGACGAGACCCCGTGGCGCGCCCCGGACGCCTTCGTCTTCCGGCGTTCGTCCGACGGGCTCTCACTGCGCCTGGCCGAGGACGTGTACCCGAACGACCCGAACGTGCGCCGGTACACCGTCGTCTTCCCCGAGAAGCTCTTCGAGGACCCGCGATTCACCGTCACCGAGACCGGTCCGTTCGTCGTGATCGTGCGGAAGTAGTCAGCCGAGCAGGTTCCGGTAGCGGGACTGCTCGACCCGGCGCCGCACGTGCCTGCCGGCCGCCGGCCCGAGGAGCGCACCGAGCGCGTCGACCGCGCGGCCGAGCTCCGCGGCGGGCCACTCGCCGGGCCGGAGCGCCGCGGGCACATCCGCCGCCGTCCCGATCAACTGCCGGGCGGCGCGAGGCCGGCCCTCCAACTCGCGGAAGGCATCGGCGTCGGACAGGGTGCTGTCGGCGGGAGTGGGCTCGAGCGCGGCGATCTCGGCGCGCATCCGGGCCGCGAGATCGTCCAGGCCGAACGCCTGCCGCGCGAGCAGGCGCGCCTCGTCGTCCGGCAGGGTCAGCTCGCCCACGACGACGAAGCCGACGGCGCGCGCCCGCGCGATCTCCGCACTGAGCCCCGGCGTCCGGTCCCACGGCCCGACCAGCACGCCCGGCCGCGGCTGCCCGAACCCCAGCCGTTCGGCTTGAGCGAGGAGGCGGTCACGGGTGCGGCGCTCCCGCTCGGGCACGTCGTACACGATGGTCCGGAACGTGCCGTCCCAGGGGGGACCGGCATCGCCGCGGATGCGCAGGAACTGATCACGCATCCGGCCGAGGCGGTACACGCTCACCCTGCCGCGCGGTTCGACGGAGAGCAGTCCGGTCTCCCGCATCCGGCTCAGCAGCGTGCGCGCCGCGGCGGCGGCGATCCCCAGATCGCCCAGGAGCTCGACCAGCAGCGGCCCCGGGACCGACTCGGCGTCAAGGCAACCGAACACGAACGGCACCTTCGCAAGATTCGGCGTGGTGAGTCGCTTCGACACGCCATCGATCTCCGGCACCGGCCCAGAGTACTTGACAAGAGCCGACCACTCGACCACGTTGTTATTCATAATGACTACGTATCGTGGGCGATTTGAATCTATACTCGATCCGTACGCAGGACGGGCGACGCCTCTCGATGCCCGGCTGTCCGACCTTCTCCCGCCCGACCTGTACCGCGTGCTCCACCTCCGCGTCGTCGAGCGGCGCACCGTCACTGAAACCGCCCACCACCTGCGCATCCACCCCGAAACGGTGCTCCTCCGCCAGCACCGGGCCCTGCAGCTCCTGCGCCGCGCCGTACGACGAAGGGATCCCCGATGAAACGCACCCTCCTCGCGACCTGCCTCCTCGTGGCCGGGCTCACGGGCTGCGGCACCGATCGCGATGCGGCCGAGGCCCCGTCGTCCACGGCACCGGCATCCGCGGTGCCCGCGGCATCGGGCCCGCCGCTCCCGCCACCCGACCCGCGCGTCGCCGGGCAGGTCGAGAAGATGAAGGCCCTGGAGTACATGGTCGGCCAGTGGCACGGTCGCGGGACCTCCTTCGACCGCACCGGGAAGCGCTCCGAGTTCGAGCAGACGGAGACCGTCGGCTACCGGCTGTCCGGCGAGTTGCTCCTGATCGAGGGGCGGGGCACCCACGCCGAGAACACCGAGAGTCTCGCGTTCCGCGCGCTCGCGACGGCGCGTTGGGACGCCGCCACCCAGCGGTACCTGTGGTGGGCGGCGAGCCGGGGGAGCGTCCTCGAGGTACCGCTCGAGGTGCGCCCGGACGGCTTCACCTGGTCGTTCTCCTCGCCGGGGTTCAGCTTCCGCAACACGGCGACCTTCGGAGCGGACACGTGGTCGGAGAAGTCGGAGCAGAGTTTCGACGGTGGCCTGACCTGGCAACCACAGGTCGAGATGACGCTGACGCGCGTCCCGTGAACCGGGTCGGCGCCCCGCCGGTCCGCCGACGTCTCGCTAGGCTGGCGAACGTCGCGCGGTTCCGCGCGGCGGCCGTGACCCCGCGCGCAAAGGTGGCGAAGTGTCCTTCACGCGATCGATCCAGGACTTCATGCAGCGCCGCAGCCTGCTACCCGAACCGCTCGACGCCGCGCTCTCCGGGAAGGGCCGCACGCTGCGCGGCCTGCGGATCGTGGTGACCGGGGCGTCGTCGGGCATCGGGCGCGAGGCGGCGCTCCAACTGGCCGAGCGCGGCGCCCACGTCATCGCCGTGGCGCGGCGCGAGAGCGAGCTCGAGGAGCTGTGCGCGCTCACCGGCGGCGAGTACCGGGTGTGCGACCTGACCGACACCGACGCGATCGACGGGCTGATCACCGGCCTGGGCGAGGTCGACGTGCTGGTCAACAACGCGGGGCACTCGATCCGCCGGACGATCGCCGACTCCACCGAGAGGTTCCACGACTACCAGCGCACGATGAACCTCAACTACTTCGCGGCCGTGCAGCTCTCGCTCGGCGTGCTGCCGGGGATGATCGAGCGCGGTCGCGGACAGATCGTGAACGTGTGCACGTGGGGCCTGCTCGCCAACACCTTCCCGAAGTTCTCGGCGTACGCCGCGTCGAAGAACGCGCTCGCGATCTTCGGGCGCAGCCTCAACGCGGAGCGGCCGCACCCGGGCGTCCGTGCGACCAACATCTACTACCCGCTGGTGCGCACCGAGATGATCGCGCCCACCGCGGAGTACTCGGGCGCCTCCGCGCTCGAGCCGGACGAGGCCGGCCGGTGGATCGTCCGCGCGATCACGCACCAGCCGGTCGAGGTCTCCCCCGCCGCCCTGCGCGCCCTGCTGCCGGTGGTGGACCTGCTCTCCCCGTCGGCGTCGGACCGGACCATCTCGTCGCTGACCTGAGCCGCGACCAAGCCGTTACCCGGCCGAACTTTGATGTGCCTCACCTAAGACATCCGCTACGCTTCGGCGCGTGATGAATCGATCCTTCGCCCGCCGGCTCGCGCCCGCGGTCGTGCTGCTCGCCGCACTCGTCGGCGTCAGCTCCTGCTCGAACTCGACCGACGACGCCAAGAACGCGGGCAACACCGAGGTCGCCACCGGCGGCGAGCGCTTCGGCACCGCGGACGCGGAGACCGCCAAGCTCGGCACCGACGCGGCGCCCGGCGTCTTCCCGCGCACCGTCAAGCACGCCCGCGGCGCCACGGAGATCCCCAAGAAGCCCGAGCGCATCGTCGTGCTCGACAGCGGCGAGCTGGACTCCGTGATCACGCTGGGCATCAAGCCCGTCGGCATGGTGGTCACCGACGGCGCCAGCCCGATCCCGACCTACCTCGCGGACAAGGTGCAGGGCGTCGAGACCATCGGCAAGAACACCACCCTCAACCTCGAGGCCATCGCCAAGCTCAAGCCCGACCTGATCCTGGGCAGCCAGCTGCGCGTGGACAAGCAGTACGACCAGCTCTCGGCCATCGCGCCGACGGTCTTCTCCATCCGCCCGGGCTTCCCGTGGAAGGAGAACTTCCGGCTGATCGGCGCGGCCGTCGGCGAGGAGCAGAAGGCGAAGGACGCGCTGAACGCGTACGCGGACAACGCCAAGGCGCTCAGCGCGAAGTTCACCGGCGCCAAGCCGACCATCTCGCTGGTCCGCTTCATGCCGGGCAAACTGCGCCTGTACGGCAACAAGTCGCTGATCGGCGTCATCCTGCAGGACGCGGGCCTGCCGCGCGCCGGCAACCAGGGCGTCGACGAGTTGGCCACCGAGATCTCGCTGGAGAACATCTCCCAGGCCGACGGCGACTACATCTTCTACTCCAGCTACGGCAAGCCCGAGAACACGGGTGAGACCGCGGCGCTGGCGAATCCGGGCTGGCAGCAGTTGAGCGGGGTGCAGAAGGGCAAGGCGTTCCGCGTGGACGACGACGTCTGGTACCTCGGCCTCGGCCCGACCGGCGCCAATCTGATCGTCCAGCAGCTGGGCGAGTACCTGGCGAAGTAGCGCCGCACCCGCACTCACGCCTGCCCCGGCGACGCCCCGCCTGCATCCGCGCAGGTCGTTCAACCACGCGTCGCCGGGGTCGGCGTTGTGCGTACGCACCCGTCGCTGACCGGTTACCAATGTTACGCGTGTTGTTCATGTGTCTCATGAGGTTTATCTCTAGGGTCACTTCCCATGACCACACGCCGGGGATTCCTGCGCGCGGGCGCCGTCGCCGCGCTCGCCACCGCCACTGCGGCCGCCACCGCCCGCATCGCCCACGCCCTCCCGGGGGCGAGCATCGCCGCCCGCATCACGGGCACCACGATGGAGCGGGTCAGCGTGCCCGGACAGGCGCGCACGGGCGGCTACCGCCCCCTGGTCGACGGTGCCGGCTGGCCGGTGTACGTGCGCCAGGAACTCGCGACCGCGGGCGGCACCCGCGAGGCGATGCGCACGCCCCTCGCCTCGTTCGTCCAGCTCACCGACATGCACATCGTCGATGCGCAGAGCCCCGCGCGGTTCGAGTTCGTCCACCCGTTCCAGGCGCCGGCCTTCCGCCCGCAGGAGACACTGACCACGCAGGGTGCCGTGTCCCTCGTCGAGCGGATCAACGCGATCGCGAGCGGCCCGTTCACCGGCCGTGCCTTCGACTGCGTGATCACCACGGGCGACAACACCGACAACCGCGAGACCGCCGAGCTGGGCTGGTTCCAGACGGTGCTCTCCGGCGGCACCGTCGTACCCAACACGGGCGCACCCGATCGCTTCGAGGGCCTGCAGGCGCACGGCGCGGCACTGTACTGGCAGCCGGAGTCGCCGTACTGGGACATGTACAAGGACAAGGGGTTCCAGCAGATTCCCGGCTTCCTGCGCGCGGCCATCGGGGCGCACACCAGCCCCGGGCTGCGGATGCCCTGGTACGCCGTGGTCGGCAACCACGACGACAGCCTGCTCGGCACCCTTCCCAACGGCATCGCCGACTGGCTCTACCTCTCACCGGTCAAGTTCGACATCCCCCACACCGACCCCGCGGCACTCGCCATCGCCCGCGCGCTCACCACGGACCCGTCGCAGCTCGGGCCGATGCTGACTCAGCTCAAGCTCTCCGGGCCGGTCATCCCGGTCACCGTCGATCCGAAGCGCGCCCCGTTCAGCCCGCGCGAGTTCGTGCGCCGGCACTTCGATCCGGCCGTCACCGGCCCCGGCCCCGTCGGTCACGGCTTCTCCAGCCCGGACGGCCCCACCTGGTACTCCTTCCAGCTCGCGCCGGGCGTGGTCGGCATCGCCCTCGACACCACCAACAACCTGGGCATCGCCGAGGGCACCATCGGCGAGAAGCAGCTCGCCTGGCTGATCGCGCAGTTGAAGGCCCACGCGGACCAGCTGGTGATCGTGTTCAGCCACCACACGTCGAAGTCGATGACCGCCAAGCTGCCCGACCCCGAGGAGCCCGGCGAGAAGCAGTACGACGGCGGCGTGGTGGTCACGACGCTCACCGAGCACCCGAACGTGATCGCCTGGGTCAACGGGCACACCCACAAGAACGAGATGATCGCGCACGCGGGCCCGACGCCGAAGCAGAGCTTCTGGGAGATCAACACCGCGAGCCACGTCGACTTCCCGCAGTTGGCACGCATCATCGAGGTGGCCGACAACCGGGACGGCACGATCAGCCTGTTCACGCCGCTCATCGAGGCGGCGAGTCCCGCGACGGCCAACCCGTCGGACCTCAGCGCGCGGGGGCTGGCGAGCCTCTACCGCGAACTCGCCTACAACGACATCCACCGCGACGACACGCTTCTCGGCGCCGAGGCCGACCGGAACTGCGAGCTGTTGCTCCCCCACCCGCTGCGCTGATCGGCCGCCGGCCGGCGCGACGGGCTAGATGCCGCGGGCGGCGAGGGCCTCGCCGAGCAGGTCGGCGTCGCGGATCAGACGGATGAGCACCGTCGGGAGCACGCGGATCAGCGAGGCGCGCTGCCCGCGCGCCCAGGCCGCCTCGCGGGTCTGCCGGACGACGGCGATCACCGTGGGGATGGAGCGGATCGTCAGCGCCACCAGCAATTCCACTCGCCAGCCGAGCACTCGCCCGGCCAGCACGGCGAGATCGGTTGCGCGGGTGGTGAAGACGAGCAGGTTGCCGGCGAGCACACCGACCACCAACTGGCCGACGGGCCCGACGGCGGCGCGCGCACCGTCGGAGATCCCTTGGCTCAGTAGGTAGAACGCCGTGAGCACCGCGGCGAAGACCAGCGCCGGACGCAACGCCCGCCACAGGTACACGGGGCCGAGCCGCGCCACCGGGAACAGCGCCGCGACCGCCAGCGCCGCGACGGCCAGCGGCACCGGGCGCGGGAAGATCGCGAGGAAGGTGACCAGCGCCAGCATCGCCACCAGCTTCACCGCGGCCGGCAGCCGGTGCAGCGGAGAATCGCGGGGGACGTAGCGGCCCAGCATCAGCGGGCCGCCAACGCGCGGTAGAAGGCGATCGATTCGGCCGGCGGACCGTCGTGCACGAGGGCGCCGTCGTCCATGACCAGCACCCGGTCGAAGTCGTCGAGCAGCTCGAGATGGTGGGTGAGCAGGACGACCTGCTGCTCGAGCGCGGCGAGCCGGTCGCGGACCTTGAGCACGTTGCGCAGGTCGAGCAGGGTGGTGGGCTCGTCGCAGACGAGGATCTCCGGCTCGGTGACCAGCACGGACGCGAAGGCGAGCATCTGCTTCTGTCCCGAGCTGAGCAGCTGCGCGGGCGCGTCGGCGTGATCGGCCAGGCCGAACTCGGCGAGCACCTGCGCCACGCGCTCGGTGTCGACGGGTCGCCGTCGCCCCCGGCCCGGCGGCCGGAGCGAGAGCGCGACGTCCTCGGCGGGCGTGGGCATGACGATCTGGGCCGAGGCGTCGGCGAACATGAAGCCGACCTTGCGGCGCACCTCGGAGCGCTTGCGCCGCACGTCCAGCCCCAGGGTCTCGACGGTGCCGCTGTCCGGGATCACCAGCCCGTTGAACGTGCGGGCGAGGGTCGACTTGCCCGAGCCGTTGGCGCCGATGATCCCGATCCGGCGCTCCGTCAGCTCCGCGGTGATGCCCCGCAGGACCGGCCGCTCGTCGTAGGCGTGGCGGACGTCCTCGAGGCGGATCATGCTCTCTTCTCGGACACGGCCTTCTCGGCGGCGGCGCTCCCCCGTCGGGCGATGGGCGGGTAGGCGCGCGCCACCATCACCACGACCAGCGAGGTGATGACCACCTTGATCAGGTCGCCGGGCACGAACTGCAGCCCGAGCGTGAGCTTGGCGAACAGGCCCGATCCGGTGCGCCAGCCCAGCCACGGCAGGCCGATCGCGTAGACGATCACCATGAGCCCGATGATGTTGGCGAGGCCGACCGTGACGGGGTTGGTGCGGCCCCACTTGTCGACGAGCCAGCCCGTGACCAGCGCGCCGATGATGCCGCCGATGAGGAAGCCGCCCGTCGGGCCGGTGATCACCGCGAGGCCGCCGCGGCCGCCCGCGCCGATCGGCAGTCCCACCGCGATGAGCAGCACGTACAGCGCCACCGAGGCGCCGCCCCACGGGTACCCCAGCAGCGAGGCGGCCAGCATGAACCCCAGGGTCTGCAGGGTGATGGGGGCGATGCCGCTGATGGTCACAGTGGGGGCCGCCAGCACCGCGGTGAGGGCGGTGAAGACGGCGATGAGGGCGAGATCGCGCGGGGTGGCGCGGTACGTGGCGGCGTTGAACACGGTTCAAGAATCGTCGGGGCGCTGGGCTAGAGTCAAGTCCGTGGCCATCAACCGCTCCGACGTGCTGACCTCCGCGATCGCCGTCCTCGACCGGTCGGGCCTGCCGGACCTGACGATGCGGCGCGTGGCGGCCGATCTGGGCGTCGCGCCGGGGGCGCTGTACTGGCACATCCCGAACAAGCAGTCGCTGCTCGCGGCGATCGCCGACACCATCCTCGCCGATCCCGCGCTGGCCGCCGCCGCGTCGAAGTCGCGGATGCGCTGGGACCGGCAGCTCTCGGGGTACGCCCACGCGCTGCGGGCGGTCCTGCGCAAGCACCGCGACGGCGCGGAGGTGGTCTCGGCGTCCCTCGCCTCGCAGCTCGGCACCAGCAACCTGCACGCGCAGATCGCCGAGATCGCCGCCTCGGCGGGTGCGGCGCCGGCGGACGCGCGCGCCGTCGCGCTGACGCTGACGCACTTCGTCGTGGGCTTCACCTTCGAGGAGCAGACCCGCGAGGCCATGGCCCGGGCCGGCGCCGTGGCGGGCGAGATCGATCAGATCGCCACCGACCGGGCCTTCGCCGGCGGGGTGGACCTCGTCGTGGACGCGCTGCGCGCCCGCACGGCCGCCTCCGCCTAGGACAGGTCGACGGCGCGATCCACCGCGTAGCGGTACCCGGCCGGCCCGAAGCCCGCGATCACGCCGGCGGCGATCGGGGAGACGTACGAGTGGTGCCGGAAGGGCTCGCGGGCGTGCACGTTGGAGATGTGCACTTCGATGATCGGCACCTCCGGGATCACCAGCGCATCGGCGAGCGCGACGGAGGTGTGCGTCCACGCTGCCGGATTGATGACGATCGCGGAGAAATTCCGTTCCCGCGCAACTGCGTGGATCCAGCCGAGGAGCTCCGATTCATCGTTAGTCTGACGAACTTCTACTTCGGCTGATCGTTCACTCGCCGCTTTCCGACAGATCTCGACGATGTCGGCGTACGAATTATCGCCGTAGACCTGGGGCTGGCGGACTCCCAGCATGTTCAGGTTCGGTCCGTTGAGCACCAGAATGCGGGGTCCCATGGCCCCAGAATAGCGGCCTCCCCGACAGCGGAAATGGGATAGTTGTCCCACGCCGTGCGCATCTGACTCGCGGATCATGTAATCTCCCAGTATTCGCAATCTGGAAGGGAGGGCCTCATGACTACGTTCGCGGCCAAGTTGAATCGACTTTTCGAGGTCGTGCATCCAGCAGACCGAGGTCCCTACACCTCGTCGGAGTTCTGCAGGATGGTCGAAGAGGGCGGCGGCAAGCTGTCCGTCCCCTATCTGTCGCAGCTGCGCTCCGGCCGGAGCTCGCGTCCTGCGTACGACATGGTGGCGTCCATCGCGCAGACCTTCGGTGTGCGCGCCGAGTACTTCTCGGACCCGCTGTACGAGCGTGAGGTCCTGGCGGACCTCGAGCTGACTCGCGAGCTGCGCGAGTCCGGCATGCTCGAGATGGCACGCCGTTCGACCAAGCTGTCGGCGGACCGTCGGGCAGCCCTCGCGGGCCTGCTCGCCGAGTTCGAGGCGGAGGACGGCAAGGAGGGCACGGCCTAACGGTCGTCGCCTTCCCGGGCCGTACGGCCCGCCGAGTCGGTCACCGACTCACCCGGGGCTCAGCGCACCCGCTCCAACAGGGGCGACGGGGTGTGCTGGGCCCTTTTCGTGATCGCGGCCGTCCACCGCGAGGTGCGCCAGTCCGGCGGCGGCGCCAGATCGACGGCGTGCACCGAGCCGTACGGCGCGACCCGGTCCAGCCACCGCGCCACCGCCGCGGCCCGATCGACCGGGGACGCGTCCCCCAGCTTGCCCGGGCCGGGGCTGGCGAGCAGCGCCCAGCCGTCGAGGACGACGACCGCGCGGGACTCCGCCGTCTCCATCCACCCGCCACCCGGGCGCGCGACGGCCTCCAGGTCGGGGAAGAGCTCCCGCACCTGCTCGTACGCCGGCCGGAACGAGATCCACTCCAGGACCGTGATGAGGACCGTGGTGAACCACGAGGCCATGAGCACCAGCGTCCAGCCGGCGAAACCGGCGTTGAGCATGAGCCGGTTCAGGCGCAGCACCCACTCCCCGACCTGCACCTGCTGGATCAGCACCCCGCCCGCGATGACGTTCGCCACCGCCACGGTCGCGAGCAGCACGCCGCCGACGGCGAGGATCCGCAGCTGCATCCGGTGCACGCGGGTGCGCTTGGAGACCCGCCAGGAGGACAGGGCGACGACCAGCGCGGTGGCGCCCAGGCACGCGTAGACCAGGGCCGTCTCCAATGCCAGCCCGAACTGGCCGCCGAAGCCGAGGCCCGTGACGTCGCTCCCGTGCGCGGACGCCGCAGCGGCGGCGATCGACACGCCCACGACGGCGAGCGGCACTCCCCACACCGTCATCCGGGCACGCGTCAGCCGCCCGTCGAGCGCGAACGCGAAGACCAGGGCCCCGAAACAGGCGACGAGCAGCAGGACGCGCTCGATCGTGACGACCTCGTGCTCGACCAACTCGAACACGTCCCCCAGGGCCGCGATGACGACCGGGGTGTCCAGCGTGACCATCACCGTGAGCGCGACGGCCGTGAGCAGAGCGCCCGCAGCCGGCGCCGTGCGGTTGGCACGCCACCTACTGAACCGTTCCAGCGCCCCCAGCAGCAGGATGGGCGCGACGAGCGAGGCGATCATCCGAGCAGTTCGTCGACCACCGAGTCGACCCGGGTGATCGTGTGGCCCGCCCGGACGCGGCGCACCAGTAGCGTGGCGAAGGACTCGGCCTCCGCCTCGCACCGCGCGGCCCTGCCGCTGTCGGGATCGGACGAACACCCCTGTTCGTGGCCGAGCACCAGGTGCCCGAGCTCGTGCGCGAGCGTCTGCTCGAAGGTGGCAACGCCGGTGGAGACCACGAGCAGGTCGCGCTCGTCCGAGCGCAGCCACATCCCGTGCACGCCGACGGCCAGCGTCATACGCTGTACGTCGATCCGTCTGCCCAGGTGAACGGCGTACGCCTCGACCACCTCGGCGACCGTGCTCGGGCCCGAGCCGACCTTCGGGGTGACCGCGCGCACGACGGAGCGCACTGCGCGCGTCGGTCGATCGGATCCCCTCATGCCGGAAACGATACGTCGGTTCGTCGGCTCGTCGTACACCAAGCGGTCGTTCGCGTCGGATCGAACGGATTCGAGCAGGTCGCGACGTCTAGACTCGCGGGGTGCCCGAACCGTCCGCCGCTGCCCGCGCAGCCCGCACCACGGCCCGGACCGCCGCACTGACCGGCGTGCTCGGGGTGCTGTTCGCGCTGCTCACGCCGTTCATGCCCGTCAAGCAGACCACCGCGGCGCTCGACTGGCCGCAGCGCGGCTCCCTCGAGGCGGTCACCGCTCCGCTGCTCTCCTACGTACCCGACCGGATCGACGTCTCGATCCCCTGCGCCGCCGTCGACGCGCTGCCCGGCGGCGTGGGAACACTCGTCGCGACCGGCCCCGTCGACTCGCCCGACACCGTGCGACGTGGCATGACGATCGGCGTGAGCACCCAGCCCGACCAGCGACGCATGCTCGAGGTGGTGGTGCGCAACACGCCGCTGCTCGTGGTGGACACCGCGGCGCTGCGCGCGCCGGGGTGCGGCGCGATCGTCTTCTCCGGCGACTCGAAGACCGTGCACGCCGAGGTCACGGGCGTGACCTCGCCCGACGGTGCGCCGCTGGCCGGCGGCAAGGACAACGGCTTCGACTACCGGCCGCAGACCGTCGGCGTCTTCACAGATCTGCACGGCGCCGTCACGGACAGCACACGAATTCAGTTCCGTGCGGATGTCGACACCCGCTACACCACCGTTCCGGCCGCCGCGCGGTGGGTCGTGATCGTGCTGGCGATCGCTCTCATCCTCACCAGCCTGCTGACGCTGCACCGTCTCGACGCCGCCGCGGACGGCCGCCGGCACCGTCGGATCCTGCCCGCGGGCTGGTGGCGCCCCAGCAAGCTCGACAGCACCGTCATCGCCCTGCTCGTGGCCTGGCATTTCATCGGCGCGAACACCTCCGACGACGGCTACATCCTCACCATGGCGCGCACGGCGGAGGCCGCGGGCTACACCGCGAACTACTACCGCTGGTACGGCGCGCCCGAGACCCCGTTCGGCTGGTACTACCAGGCCTTCGCCTGGCTCTCGCACTTCTCCACGGCCAGTCCGTGGGTGCGGCTGCCCGCGCTCCTGTGCGGCATCGCGACCTGGCTCATCATCAGCCGCGAGGTGGTGCCCCGGCTCGGCCGCGCCGCGCGCTCGCGGTTCGCGCTGTGGGCGGCCGCCGGCGTCTTCCTGGTGTTCTGGTTCGCCTTCAACAACGGCCTGCGCCCCGAGCCCGTGATCGCGCTGGGCGCGCTGCTCACCTGGTGCTCGGTGGAGCGCGCGATCGCGACGGGGCGGGTACTGCCGTTCGCGGCCGCCGCCGTCTTCGCGGGGTGGACGGTGGCCGCCGGCCCGACGGGGATCATGACGGTCGCCGCGCTGCTCGCCGGGATCCGGCCCGTGGGGCGCCGCATCCTCGCCCGGGCCCGGACGAGCCCGGCCGGCTTCCGGCTGACCGTCGCCGCGTACGTCGCGCCGGTGCTGGCCGCGGGCGTGCTGCTGGTGCCGATCATCTTCTCCAAGCTCACGGCGTCGGCCTTCGTCGCGAAGACGCTCATGCAGTCCGATGTGGGCACCGTCGTCGACACCAAGAAGTGGTACAACGAGATCGACCGCTACTCGGCCCTGTTCACGTTCACGGCCGACGGCGGCGTGGCCCGACGGTTCGCGGTCATCATCATCATCGCCTGCCTGCTACTCACGGGCGCCGTGCTCCTGCGCAAGGGCCGGATCCCCGGCGCGAGCCTCGGCCCCGGCCGACGCCTGGCGGCCGTCACGCTCGGCGCCCTGATCCTGCTGATGTTCACCCCGACCAAGTGGACCCACCAGTTCGGCGCCTTCGCCGGGCTCGGCGGCGCGCTCGCCGCGCTCGCGGCCATCGCCATCGCGCCCGCCGCGCTGCGCAGCGCCCGCAACCGCGCGCTCAGCGCGTCCGTGGTGCTGCTGGTGCTGGGCCTGTCCTTCAGCGGCCCGAACGGCTGGTGGTACGCCAGCAACTACGGCGTCCCCTGGGGCGAGTCGACGGTCCTGGCGCTCGGCTCGGTGTTCTTCGCCGGAGCGGGCATCGCCCTGCTCGTGGCCGGCTGGCTGCATTTCCACGAACCCGATCCCGCCCCGGTGCCGCCCCGCGCGAAGCGGATCGTCGATCTGTTCGGCAGGCAGTCGTCGATCACGTGGGCCGCGTGGGCGGTCGTGGTGCTGTGCGTCGGCTCGATGGCGGCGACCACCGGCATCACCCAGTTCTCCTCGTTCTCGAACGGCAAGGCCAACCTGCGCGCACTCGGCGGCGACCCGTGCAACCTCGCCGACTACGTGCTCACCGAGCCGGATCCCACCTCGGGCCTGTTGCTCCCACTCGACGGGAACATCCGCGACGGTCTGGCCGGTCCGGGCACCGCCGGGGTCTCGCCCGACGGGGTGCCGACGATCATCAACGCCACCACCAGCTCGAACACCGACGACTCCAGCACCTCGCTGGACGCGATGGCGCGCCTGCCGCAGGACACCACGTCAGGCCGCACGTCGACCGCCGGGATCAACGGCTCGCACATGCGCCTGCCCTACGGGCTGGATCCGGCGCGCACCCCGGTCCTGGGCTCGTACTCGCAGGAGGCGCAGTCCAAGGCGCAGGTCGTCTCGAAGTGGTACCCGCTACCCGCGAAGGCCGCGGACCGCTCGCTCATCACGCTCTCGGCGGCCGGCAAGTTCACCGAGGACGAGCTCTACCTCGAGTACTCGACGGACGCGCCCGCCCCCGGCGCCGAGCCGAAGGTCGCCGGCAAGCACTCGTTCATCGACATCGGCCCGAAGCCCGCGTGGCGCAACCTGCGCCTGCCGCGCACCGACCTGCCCGCCGATGCCACGGCCGTCCGGGTCGTCGCGGTGGACGACGACCTGGCGATCGACCACTGGCTGGCCGTCACCCCGCCGCGGGTGTCGAAGCTGGTCACGGCGCAGGAGCTGATCGGTTCCACCGAGCCGGTGCTGCTGGACTGGACCTCCGGCCTGGCCTTCCCGTGCCAGCGCCCGTTCAGTCACAGCAACGGCGTCGCCGAGGTGCCGCAGTGGCGAATCACCCCCGATCAGAACCTCTCGCCGGTGACCACCGAGTGGGAGGGGACCCTGGGCGGCGGCCCGCTGGGTTGGACGCAGATGCTGCTGCAGCAGGAGAAGATCCCCGGCTACCTCCAGGGCGATCTGGGCCAGGACTTCGGCGAGGTGATGCGCCTGGTGCCGTACTCGCAGGCGCGTGCGGCCGATCTCACACTCGGCACCCGCACCGTGTGGGGCACCCACGTCGAGGCGCCGATCCGCAAGGATCGGACCGATTCCTGAGCGGCTTTCCTGACCTGCGGCATCGCGCGGACTGAGAATCCGTTAAGCGATCGGCTCCGGCCCGGACGGCGAATCGGTTCTCGCAGCGCATTCGCATACCATGAGCATCCGTGTCCGTGCCTACGTCCAGCTCCGAGCAGGAGCCCGCGCCGCAGCGGCCCGCCGCCGGCGATGCCCCGCGCGGCGTCACCGTCGCCCGCCTCGTCGCGGTCGTCGCCGGCGCCGTCGGCCTGCTGCTGTGCCTGCTGACCCCGCTGCTCCCCGTCCAGCAGTCGACCGCCTCACTCGATTGGCCGCAGCTGCGGCCCGGGGCCGAGAGCGCGGAGGTCTCGGCCTCCCTGGTCACGCAGGCGCCCGCCGACCTCACCGCGACGGTGCCGTGCGCCGCGATTAACCGCGCGGCGACGACCGGCGGCACGGTGCTCTCCACCCTGCCGGTCGGCTCGAGCAGCGCCCGGGAACTGGGCATGAACGTCGTGGTCGGCGCGCCCGGCCCCGGCCAGTCCGTGACCGTCTCCTCCCGGAACACCGTCATCGCCGCGGCATCGCTCGACCGCCTCCGCGGCTGCTCGCAACTGCGGCTGTGGTCGAATCCGGCCGAGGTCGGCGCCCGCTTCGAGGGCACCGACGTCGCGGGCACCATCGCCACGGAGAGCCGGCCGGTCATGGGCGGCGTCTACACCTCGCTGACCGCGGCCGACGTCACCGCCGCGGGGCCCGGGATGCGCCTGCACGCCGATCTGGACACCCGGTTCGAGCTCTCCGCCTCCCCGCTCAAGGCGGCCGCCATCACCATCGGCCTCCTCTGCGTCCTCGCCTCGCTCGTCGCGCTGTGGTTGCTGGACCGCGCCTTCGGCCACCACCGGCGCCCCCCGCACCGCACCCTCGGCCGGATGCTGCGCCCCCGCCTCGTCGACGTGGCGGTGCTGGGCGGCCTCGGCCTGTGGACGGTGCTCGGCGCGGGCAGCTCCGACGACGGCTACATCCTGTCGATGGGCAAGGTGGCCCCCGAGGCCGGCTACACGGCGAACTACTACCGCTTCTTCGGCGCGCCCGAGGCACCGTTCGACTGGTACTACACGTTCCTCTCGCACTGGGGCTCGATCAGCGCGAACGCGATCTGGATGCGGCTGCCCATGCTGGCCGCGGGCGTCGTGGTGTGGCTGCTGCTCAGCCGCGTGCTGCTGCCGCGCCTCGGTCCGGGCGTGCGCCGCTACCCGCTGGCCGTGTGGGCCGCGGGCGCGATGCTGCTCGCGTTCTGGTTCCCGCTGGCGTCGGGCCTGCGCTCCGAGCCGATCATCGTGCTCGGCACGATGGTCACCTGGGTCGCGGTCGAGCGGGCCGTCGCCACGCACCGGGCACTGCCCGCCGCGATCGCGGCGCTGGCCACGGGCCTGACGCTGGGCCTCGCCCCGCAGGGCGTCGTGGCCGTGGCGCTGCTGCTGGCCTCGTCGGCCGCGGTCCTGCGCGTGCTCGTCGCCCGACGGCGCGAGGCGGGCCTGGCCGCCCTCGTCGTGCCCGTCCTCGCCGCCGCCGCGGTCATCGTGCCCATCGCCTTCCGCGACCAGTCGCTGGCGTCGGTGGCGGAGGCGATCCGGATCCGCTACGAGGTGGGCCCGGCCGCGCCGTGGACGCAGGAGTACCTGCGCTTCTTCTTCCTCACCAACGAGACCACCGACGGCTCGCTGGTGCGCCGCGTACCGGTCTACCTGTTCGTGATGTGCCTGTTCGTGGGGCTGTTCGTGATGCTGCGGGCGCGCCGGATCCCCCGGATCGCGCCGGGCCCCGTGTGGCGGCTGGTCGGCGCCGTGTTCATCACCGCCGCGCTGCTCACGCTCACGCCCACCAAGTGGACGGTGCACTTCGGCGTCTACGCCGGCTTCGCCGCCGCGCTCGCGGCCGTGGCGACGGTGGCCGTGGTCGAGGCCGCGCGCACGTCCGTCCGCAACTTCACCTTCTTCCTCACCGGGATGCTGTTCGCGCTGGCCGCGGCCTTCGCCGGGTTCAACCTGTGGTCGTGGCCGTACCTGTGGGGCGTGCCGTGGTTCGACCGCCAGCCCGAAGTCGCGGGGATCACCTTCAGCAAGGCCTTCCTCGTGCTCGCCGGCCTGGCGGGCGCGCTGGCGGCGTGGCAGCACTTCCGGCTCGATTTCCGCGGCCGCGGCGAGGGCGGCCTGGTCGAGGACGGCACCGTCGACGAGGCCGCGCTGGCCGATAGCGCACTGGCGACCCACACCCGGGCCGATCGCGACCAGGCGCTGCGCAGCCGACGCCGGCTCCAGCTGGCCTCGCTCCCCCTGGTGCTGGTCCTGGGAATGCTGGTGCTCGGCGAGGGCGCGATCTTCGCCAAGGCGTACGTCTCGAACCCGTCGACCTACACCGTGGCCAAGGGCAACCTCGACGCGCTGCGCGGCGACAGTTGCGGGATGGCGAGCAAGGTCCTGGTGGAGACCGATCCCAACGCCGACATGCTGACCTCGGCCGAGGGACGGCCGACCGCGCAGGCGCTGGTCGGGCCCGGATCGCGGGGCTTCCTGCCGACCGGTGTCCCGAACGAGCTCAAGCCGCTGGCGATCAGCTCGGCACCGGGCCAGATCAACATGGCCTCGCCCATCACCTCGCCGTTCACGTCCACGGCGGCCACCGCCGGCACCGGCGGCGGGACCGGCCCGCGCACCGTCAACGGCAGCACCGCGGCCCTGCCCTTCGGGCTCGACCCGGCCCGCACGCCCGTGGTGGGCTCGTACGGCCAGAACACGGTGCCGGCCGAGCTGTTCAGCGACTGGTACTCGCTGCCGGCCCGCTCGGCGGACCGTCCCCTGGTGTCCTTCGCGGCCTCCGGCGCGATCTCCTCGGTCGGCCCGACAGGGAAGAAGGAGTACGGCCAGCCCGTGACCCTGGAGTGGGCCGAGCGGCGCGCCGACGGCACGATCGGCGCCCGCGGCGCGATCGACCCGATCGATCCCGGGCCGAACAAGCCCTGGCGCAACCTGCGGGTGCCGATGGAGGCGATCCCGCCGACCGCCAACGTCGTGCGGATCCACGTGCGCGACCCGAACCTCGGCGATCAGCAGTGGGTGGGCGTGACGCCGCCGCGCGTGCCCCGGCTGCGCACCCTGCAGGAGGTCGTGGGCGAGACCGATCCGGTGCTGCTCGACCTGCTGGTGGGCCAGCAGTTCCCGTGCCAGCGCCCCCTGGCCATCCGCAACGGCACCTACGAGCTGCCGAAGTGGCGCATCCTGCCCACCCGCAAGGACGCGCTGTCGACCTCGGGCACGTGGCAGGCCCGGGAGGCCGGCGGCCTGCTGACGGTGCCCGACACCCTGCTGCGCACGACGACGATCCCCACGTACATGGCCGGGGACCTCACCCGGGACTGGGGCGAGCTGCAGAAGTACACGCCGCTGGCCGAGGACGCCCCCGCGGCGGAACTGACGGTCGGTGTCCAGACACGGTCGGGGTGGTGGCGCCAGGGACCGATCCGCGCGCTGACCGACCAGACCGTGAAGAACTAGGAAGCCGAGATGACCAGCGAGAACTCGACCGCATCCGCGACGGTGCCGCCGGAGCAGCGCTACGGGAAGTGGCGGATCGTGGCCGCCGTCGCCGGCCTGCTCGGCTTCGTCCTGGCGATCCTCACACCGTTCCTACCGGTGAAGGAGACCACCACCGCGGTGCACTGGCCGCAGAACGGGCGCGTGAGCAACGTCGACGCGCCCCTGGTGTCGTACACGCCGATCCGCCTCGACGTGACGCTGCCCTGTTCACTCGTTGACCAGCTGCCCGCCGCCGGCGGGACGCTGCTGCGCACCCTGCCCGAGGACGGTCCGCGTCCGGGCCTGCAGGGCCTGGTGATCCGGGCGGACGCGAAGAACGTCATCGTCGCCGATCGCGACGTTCCGCTCGCGACGGCCGACCGCGCCGACGTGGCGCGCAACGCACCGGGCTGCGCGATCCGCTTCGTCTCCACCCCGGAGAACACCACCGCCGAGTTCACCGGCATGCCTCCCGGCGCCGAGACCTCCAACCAGCTCTCGAACTCGGTCGACGACCCGAACCTGCGCCCGCAGGTGACCGGCTTCTACACGGACCTGCCCGCGTCGACCCCGATCGACGGCATCGACGTGCAGACCCAGGTGGACACCCGGTTCAACACCTCCCCGTCGACGATCAAGCTGATCGCGATCATCGTCGGCATCGCCTCGACGATCCTCGCCCTGGTCGCCCTCGGCTTCGTGGACATGCGCGACGGCCGCGGGCACATCCGGTTCATGCCGCAGGGCTGGCTGCGCCCGCGCCCGGTCGATTTCACCGTGATCGGCGTGCTCGGGATCTGGTGGCTGATCGGACCGAACACGTCCGACGACGGCTACCAGATCACGATGGCCACGCAGGCGAAGCACAGCGGCTACCTGATCAACTACTTCCGCAGCTTCGGCGTGCCGGAGAACCCCGTCGGCTGGAACGACTACCTGTTCACCGCGATCTCGCACGTCACCACGGCGGCGCCCGCGATGCGCCTGCCCGGCCTGGTGCTCGGCCTGCTGACATGGCTGATCATCTCGCGCGAGATGATCCCCCGGCTGGGGCGCGCGGTGCGCAACAACCCCGCGGCGCTGTGGGCGGGCGCGGGCGGCTTCCTGCTGATCTGGCTGCCGCTCAACAACGGCCTGCGCCCCGAGCCGGCCGTGGTCTTCTTCTCCCTGCTGACCTGGGTCTCGGTCGAGCGCGCCATCGCCACGGGGCGGCTGCTGCCGGTGGCCATCGCGGTGCCGTGCGCCGCGCTCTGCGTGGGCGCCGCGCCCGGCGGCCTCATCGCGGTGGCGGCACTGCTCGCCGCGTCGCGCCAGATCATCACCCGCATCGTCAAGCGCCGTAAACGGGACGGGCTGCTGCCGCTGATCGCACCGATCCTCGCCTCGGGCATGGCGTACCTGTTCTACGCCTTCTTCACGCCCACGGCGGCGAGCCTGCGGGAGGCGATCACCGTCAAGGGCATCACCGGCCCCACCCTGGACTGGTACGAGGAGAGCGTCCGCTACTACTACCTGATGCTCGAGACCGAGGACGGCTCGGCGGTGCGCCGCATCGGCGTGCTGACCGCCTTCCTGTGCCTGCTGACGGTGCTCGTGTTCATGCTCCGGCGCAAGCGGCCCGCCGGCATCTCGTCGGGCCCGGTGTGGCGCCTGATGGCGGTCTTCTTCGCCACCATCGTGCTGCTGGCCTTCACCCCGACCAAGTGGACGCACCACCTGGGGCTGTTCGCGGGCTACGCGGCGGGCATCGCCGCGGTGGCGGCCACACTCACGATGGCGCCGATGATGCGCTCGAAACGCAATCGCGTGTTCTTCGCGGCCGCGATCCTGTTCATCGCCGGCATCTCCTTCGCGGCGCGCGTCGGCTACTACTGGGTGGGCACCTACGGCATCCCGTGGAACACCATGCCGCCGCAGATCCTGGGGCTGCAGGTCTCCTGGGTCCTGTTCTTCGCGTCCATCGTGACGGCGCTGTACGGGCTGTGGCTGCACTACCGCCGCGACTACGCGCCCGAGCCCACCACGAGGGGCTCGCGCACCCTCCCGACGCTGGCGATCGTCACCATGCTGATGGTGCTCTTCGACATCACCACGATGGCCAAGGGCGCGTACGCCCAGCGCGGCAGCTTCTCCTGGACCGCGTCGAACGTACGTGCGCTGCAAGGTGATACGTGCTCGATGGCGGACTACGTGCTGATGGAGACCGATCCGAACGCCGGTCAGCTGCGTCCGGCACCGCGGCCCGACGGCTCCGTGCCCACAGCCGCGCAGGCGCTCGCCGGCACGTCCACGGGCTTCACCCCGACGGGGGTTCCCGGCTGGCTCTCGACGCTCAAGTCGAACCCCGGCCACAACACCGACGTGACCAACGTCGATCAGCCGGAGACCGTGGGCGGCAAGCGAAATCCCGATCCGAAGACCGACGGCGTGCCGCTGCCCTTCGGCCTGAACCCCGCCACCACCCCGGTGCTCGGCTCGGCCGGCGCGTCGGGCCTGGCGAACCTCACCACCGACTGGTACACGCTCGGCGCGATCGACGAGTCCACCCCGCTCGTGACCCTGTCGGTGGCCGGGCCCGTCGCGGCGACCGGACTGAACGGCGTTCCGCGCGAGGGCCGCACGCTGTTCCTCGAGGCCGGGCACCGGTCCGCGAACGGTGCGGTGCAGCCACTCGGTCGGCTCGCGCCGCTGGACGCGTGGACCAACAACAACTGGCGCAACCTGCGCTTCCCGACCGCCGACCTGCCGCGCGGGGCGAACACCGTGCGCGTGGTGATCGACGACCGGGTGCCCTCGCCGGACCCCGTCGTGGTGACACCGCCCCGGATGACGCCGATGAAGACGCTGCAGGAGTTCCTGGGCCGCGACACCGTCGTGGCGCTGGACTTCATGGTGGCCTTCGCGTTCCCGTGCCAGCACCAGGTGCGCGCCGTGAACGGCGTCTTCGAGCGCCCCGAGTACCGGATCTCGCCCGACTACCTCGCGACGATCAACACGTCGAACACGTGGCAGGGGTGGAAGACCGGTGGCCCGCTGGGCGTGACGGACGCGATGTACCACGAGCAGATCGTCCCCACCTACCTCAAGGGCAAGTGGGCGATGGACTGGGGCACGCTGACGAAGTACACGCCGTGGACCGCGGCCGAGCCCGCGCAGCTCGAGCTCGGCACCACGACGCGGAGCGGCTGGTACACACCGGGACCGATGCGCTCCGCGCCGTACTGATCGGCGACGGCGCACCGGCCGGTCCGCGCTAGCGCACTCCGTCCCACAGGGCGCGGAGCTCCGGCGCGGGATCGACGACGGTGCCGCCCTCCCCGCCGAACACCCGCACGGTGCGGGCGGGGAGGTAGGGCGCCCAGCCCGGGTCCTCGCCGCGCGCGAATCGCACCCAGGCGCCGTGCGTCTCGTCGGCGACGGCCTGCGAGGGCGCGGGGCCGGTCAGATTCGTGACGCCGTCGGCGTGCAGGTTGTCGAACGCGAAGGCCAGCTCGACGGCGTGGCAGGCCCCGAGGCGGCCCCCGAGGGCCGTGGACGGCTCGTCGAAGCGGTAGAAGTGGGTCGTGGCGGGCGCGTGCTCGCGCGCCTCGGCGATCCGCACTGCGGGGATGCCGAAGAACCAGTCGGCCATGATGCGGCAGAACAGGTCCCCGGGCGATGCTCCGGGCTCGGCCGCGCGGTAGGCGGCGACCGCGGCCGCAGGGTCGGGCAGTCCGTACTTCGCGGCGGTGGGTGCGAGCGCCTCCTCGGGCAGCAGGTCGATCAGGCCGCCGGGAACGACGAAGAAGCGCGCCTCATCGGCGTTGGCGCCCACCAGGACCCGGACGTCGGCGCCCGCACCGCCCCGGATCGCGTCGATCGGGAGCGTGGGCAGCACGTCGCCGTCGATCACGGGCTCGAAGATCATCACGTTGCGCGTGAGCTCACCCCAGACGGTCGGGTCGGGGTTCGCCTGGATCTCGGCGTCCAGCGCGGTGGTCGCGTCGATCAGCGCGGCGGGCGGCACGGCGGCGAAGGCCGCGCGGACGGGCTCGATCCCGAGCCGCTCGGCGAGGGCGCGGGTGACCTTCTGCGCGGTCTCGCGGCTCAGGGCGTGGTGCCCGGCGCCGCTCTGCAGCACGGCCTGCGCGAACAGGCCCTGCGCCAGGGGTGATCCGAGCAGCGAGCCGACGCTCATCGCCCCGGCGGACTCGCCGGCGACGGTGACGCGGGACGGATCCCCGCCGAACGCGGCGATGTTCTCGCGGACCCACTGCAGGGCCATGATCTGGTCGCGCAGACCGAGGTTGGTGTGCGCGTCGCCGGTATCGAGGAAGCCCAGCGCGCCGAGGCGGTAGTTGATCGTGACGCACACGACGCCGTCGCGGGCGAAGGCGGCGCCGTCGTAGTAGCCGCTGCGGCCGCTGCCGTTGCGGAAGGCCCCGCCGTGGATCCAGACGAACACCGGTAGCCGCTCAGCGCCCTCCGGCGCCCACACGTTGAGGTTAAGGCACTCCGCCCCCGGGAAGTCCGGCTCGGCCGTGAGGATCTCGGCGACGGGGCCCTGGTAGCCCGGCTTGGGCACCGTCGGGCCGAAGGCGGAGGCGTCCCGCTCCCCCGCCCACGGCGCGGGCGGGGAGGCCGGCAGGAGCCACCCGGCACCGTCGAGCGGGGCTGCGTAGGGCAGGCCCAGGAAGCGTGCCACTCCCTGCTCGACGGTGCCGCGGACGCGGCCGGAACGGGTCTCGACGGTGACAGAGGAGGTCATACCCCCTTGTCTACCGGGAGTCGTCGCTCTTGGTCTCGATATCGACCTCGATCGGACCGGAGTGATCGGCATCGTAGACCTCGATCGTGACCAGCTCGCCGGTGTGCGGCGGGTGGTACAGATCCTCCGGGACCTCGCCGTCCGAGTAGACGGGCAGGTCCTCCGACGGCAGCACGTCGGTGCTGTCGTCGGTCACCGCGAGCGTGTTGGCGTGCCACCGCATGCGCTCGCCGAGCTCCTCGCGGTGTGCGCGCTCCGCCACGATGAGCGGGTCGTGCCACAGGTCCATCATCAGGCCCGCGCACATGCCGACCATCACCACGAGGAAGGGGGCCGCCGCGATGATCGCCATCTGTTTGATGCCCGTCAACGCGTCGTCGCCGCTCACCCAGAGCAGCAGGGCCGCAACGGTACCGGTGAGCACACCCCAGAAGATGGTGATCAACCGGTTCGGCTCCTCCGCGCCTCGCTGCGAGAGCGTGCCCATCACGATGGACGCGGAGTCCGCACCGGAGACGAAGAAGATGCCGACGAGGAGCACCACCAGGAACGCGGTGATCGTGGGCCAGGGCAGGTTGCCGAGGACGTCGAAGAGCATGACCTCCTCGTTCTCGGCCTTGCTGATGCCGAGGCCCGCCTGCTCCTGGTTGATCGCCGTGCCGCCGAAGACGGCGAACCACACCAGCGACACCAGGGTGGGCACCGCCATCACGCCGATGACGAACTCGCGGATGGTGCGGCCGCGGGAGATCTTCGCGAGGAACAGGCCGACGAACGGGGTCCAGCTGACCCACCACGCCCAGTAGAAGATGGTCCACGAGGCGAGCCACTTGCCCGCCTCCGGCTCGTTGGCGGCCGAGCGGGCCGACATGTCCATGAAGTCCGCCGCGTACGCGCCCATCGACGTGGGCAGCAGGTTCAGGATGAACACGGTCGGGCCGACCACGAAGACGAAGACCGCGAGCACCAGGGCGAGCACCATGTTGGTGTTCGACAGCCACTGGATGCCCTTGGCCACGCCCGACACCGCGGACGCCACGAAGGCCAGCGTCAGGAGCGCGATGATGGCGACGAGCAGCAGCTTGCTCGAGCCGTCCTCGGCCCAGCCGAGCCGCTCCAGGCCCGCACCGACCTGCGCCGCGCCGAGGCCCAGCGAGGCGGTGGTGCCGAAGAGCGTGGCGAAGATGGCCAGGATGTCGATGATCCGGCCGCCCACGCCGTGCCCGCCGGTGCGGTTGAAGATCGGCGCGAACACCGAGCTGATCAGCTGGCTGCGCCCGCAGCGGTAGGTGCTGTAGGCGATGGCCAGGCCGACCACGGCGTAGATCGCCCACGGATGGAATCCCCAGTGGAACATGGTGGTCGCCATGGCGACCGCCACGTCGTGGGCGTCCATGCCGGGGGGCGCGCCCACGAAGTGGTAGATCGGCTCCGCGGCGCCGAAGAACATCAGGCCGATGCCCATGCCCGCGCTGAACATCATCGCGATCCAGGAGACGGTCTTGAACTCGGGGCGCTCCCCGTCGCGTCCCAGCGGGATGCGGCCGAAACGGGAGAAGGCCAGAAAGACTGCGAACAGAACGAAGAAGCTGGCTGAAATCAGGAACAGCCAACCCAAATCAGTGATGATCCAATTGAGGACGTCGGAGGTCGTTTGCTTCAACCCGTCCGAATCCAGGAAACCCCAGAGGACGAACGCCAGAACCGCAGCGGCCGTCACACCGAAAACGACCCAATCGGTCGTCCGGCGATGGTCTCCTGCCTTATTAGTTACAGTAGCCATGATGCCACTAGATCACAGTGGCCATAGCGCCGGTCAAATCTCGGGCGAACTGACCCCGTGCCCGGGGAGCCGAACTAGACTGCCCGACCTGGGGCTTCGCCGCCGGATGACGGTTCGGCCACTCAGGCCGACGGAGCGACCGATCGCACCCACCCCTCGAGCCCGCGCGGATTACGGGACTGCAGCAGCACTCGGCCCGGGCCGGTGAATTCGAAGACCATTCCCTCGCCGGACTTCATGGACTGGATCCACTTCCCCTGAACGGCGCGCCGCATGGTGAACTGCATGTTCAGGTCGTAGGCCACCACGTGGCCGGTGTCGATCACCACCTGCTCACCCGGATGCAGGTCGATCACGTCGATCGCGCCGTAGCAGGCCACCAGGACCTCGCCCTGGCCGGCGGCCTGCAGGCCGAACGCGCCCTCGCCGCCGAAGAAGGTGCGCGCGCCGCCGAACTGGGTCGTGGTCTGCACGCCGTGCGAGCTGGCGAGCCAGCCGCCCCGGGTCACGTAGTAGGGCCGGTCCGGCTGGATCTGCAGCACGGCGATGTCGCCGGGGAGGGTGCCGGCGATGTCCACCCAGCCGCCCTGCTGGGGCGCGGTGAACGTGGAGACGAAGAAGGACTCGCCGGAGAGCAGGCTGCGCTTGAGCCCCTGCATGATGCCGCCCTGCGCCTGCGACTGCAGGTTCATCCCCGCCGAATGGGCGACCATCGCACCGGACTCGACGGTCATCGGCTCGTTCGGGGCCAGCTGGCACCGGGCCATGGTGAACGACGGATTGTGACGGAGCTGTACCTGCATGCCGTCAATCTAGCGAATCCGGACGGCCTGCGACGCGTGGCGCGACGGGCCGGGCACCGCCGCGTCAGTCCAGCGGGGCGCCGGTACGCAGTTCCAACGGCTCCACCAGCAGCGCGCCGACGGTCTGCATCATCTCCGTGAAGGCCGGGCCCGCGGCGTGCTCGCGCAGCGCCTCCGGGCTCTCCCACTCCTCGGTGAAGAAGAACTCGGTCTCGGTCTCCGCAGCGTTGTAGGAGATGCAGCCCGGTTCCTGCCGGACGAGCGGGAGCGCGGCCCGGATCGCCGCGCGCACCGCGTCGCGTCCCTCCGTGGTGGGCTTGACGGCGGCGGATACGAGTACGGTCACGATCTCTCCTCACGGGCGGGTTTCGCCCGGATGCTAGCGCGCCGAACGGGTTCAGCGCACCCGATCCGCCGCGACGGCGCGGTAGCCGCCGGCGAGATCCGCCGCGCGGTGCAGACCGATGTCCCGCAGGGCCGCGGCGGCCAGCGAGCTGGAGTAGCCCTCCGAGCACATGACGATCCAGCGCACGTCCCAGCCGGTGGCCTCGGGGACGCGGGCGTCCGAGGTGGGATCCAGCCGCCACTCGAGCACGTTGCGCTCGATCACGAGGGCACCGTCGATCTCCCCCTCCTCGGCGCGCTGCGCCGCCGGGCGGGTGTCGACGAGGATCGCGCCCGCCTCGAGCTCGGCGGCCAGGTCGACGGCCTCGACGCGGTCGATCCGGTCCCGGGCGCTCGCCAGGAGTTCGTCGACGCCGTGCCCGCCGGTGGGGCCCTCCGGCTCGTCGGTCAGTTCGCTGCGCACCCTGCGGAGCCTACCGCCGGGGGTGACCTCGTAGTACGACATCGCGGTCAGCGGCGGCGAATAGGCGTGCACCGAGAGGGTGGGTGTGGCCGCCTCCCCCGTCGCGGCGTCGTGCGCGTCCGCATGCCGGGTCACGTCGTGCACCCAGCCGCGGTCGAACGCGGCCTGCCCGCCCGCGTCGATGCGGCGCTCGCGCAGCGCCTCGCCGTCCCAGAGTCGTTCGGCGAGCGCTCCCGAGACCACCGTCAGCGCACCCGCCGAGCCGGCGTGATCGTGCAGTTCGGTCGAGCGTTCGGGCACCCAGCTGATCAGCCAGACGTCCACGTCGTCGTCGCCCCAGAGCCGGGTCGCCCACCGCTCGCCCACCGGCCAGTCGGTGGGGATCACGCGGTCGTAATGGCCCGCACACACCTTGGCCGCTTCGGTCGCGGTGAGCGCCAACAGGTCCGGTGCGTGCTGCGTCATGCGACTCAGTGTCGGACGGCACGCGGCCCCGGTGAACCATTGCGCTCAGCGCGACCGAAAGCACCCTCGAGCCGGGCTCAGCGGACGAGGCCGACCTCGCGGAGCCAGGTGGCCGCCACGTCGGCGGGGTCCTTGCCGTCGATGTCGATCTTCCCGTTGAGCTCCTGCATCGTCTCGTTGGTCAGCAGCGCGCTCACCTTCCCCAGCACGTCCTTGATGGCGGGGTACTTCGCCAGCGCATCCGAGCGCACCTCGGGGACGCCGTCGTACGGCAGGAAGAACTTCCGGTCGTCCTCGAGCAGCTGCAGGCCCAGCTTCCGGATGCGGCCGTCGGTGGCGTAGACGTCGCCCGCGAGGCAGGTGTCGCCCGAGATCGCGGAGTAGATGACGCCCGCGTCCATCGTGGTGACGGTGTTCGCCGGCGTCGCGCCGCCGAGCGGCACCTCGTACTTCTCGAGCAGTCTCCCGAGGCCGTCGGGGCGGGACTGGAACTCGGGATCCACGCACAGCGAGCGCTGCGCCGGCGGCAGCCGGAACAGGTCGCTGAGGGTGTTCAGGTTCAGCTGCGCCTTCTGCGCGGGGGTCACCGCGAAGGCGTAGGTGTTGTTGAACGGGGCCGGGCTGAGCACCTCGATGCCGTTGGCCCGCTCCGCGTCGCGCACGCGGGTCCAGAGCGCGGCGGAATCGCTGATCGTCTCGGTCTGCTTGAGGTAGCTCACCCAGATGGTGCCCGTGTACTCCCAGGAGACGTCGGCGGCACCGCTGGTCATCGCTCCGCGGGACGACATCGACCCCGGCGCGTTGGTGAGGTCGGTGATCTCCGCGCCTGCGGCCTGCAGGATCGTGGTGCTGATCTTGCCGAGCAGGATGCCCTCGGAGAAGGACTTCGAGGTGACGGAGATCTTCGCGCCCGCGAGCGGGCGCTGCCCGTCGACGGGCTCGGCGTGCACGAAGTGGCCGGACGAGCTCTCCAGCCCGCAGCCGGCGAGGACCAGAGACAGCGCGGTCAGCACCGGCAGCAGTGCGCGCCGCACGCGCGCCCGCCCGCTCACGCGGTCACCCCGCGCAGGCCACGCGGCGCCAGCAGGTACTCGGCGAGCCGGGCCAGCCAGTCGATGGCGAGCGCGAGCAGCGCGACGAGCAGGGCGCCCGAGAAGAGCAGCGGCGGCAGGTACAGCGTGACGCCGGTGGTGATGAGCACGCCGAGGCCGCCGGCACCGATGAAGGTGCCCAGGGTGGCGGTGCCGACGAGGATCACCAGCGCGGTCCGCACGCCGTGCAGGATCACCGGCACCGAGAGCGGCAGCTCCACCCGGACCAGCGTTGCGAAGGCCGAGAACCCCTGCCCCCGCGCGGCTTCGATCACGCGGCCGTCCACCTGCCGCAGGCCGGTGACGGTGTTCTGCAGGATCGGCAGCACGGCGTAGACCACCAGCGCGGCGACCGCGGTCCAGCGCCCCGTACCGAACCACATGGCGAACAGCACGACCATGCCCAGGACGGGCGCTGCCTGGCCGACGTTGGCGAGCGCCACGATGACGGGCGCGACGCGGGCGAACTTCTTGCGGGTCACCAGGATTCCCAGCGGAATCGCGATGAGCACCACGAGCACGGCGGAGACCACGGTCAGCCACACGTGCTGCGCCACCGATTCGCCGAGTGCGGACCACTGCAATTGCACGGCCTCGGTCTCCGAGAAGGTCTGTGTCGCGTGCCAGATGAGGTAGCCGACGAACCCGACGACCACCAGTAGCGGCTCGAGGACCAGGTCGATCGGCACGCCTCCGGCGAACCGGGGCGTGGGGCCGATGCGCGGTGTCTTGGGCGCCTTCGCCGCGGCGGTCACGACGGCGCCGCCCGGTAGGTGTCGGCGGCCTGTTCCGGATTGGCGATGGCCTGGCGCTCGCGGATCCGCTGCGCCACCTGCTCGATGGTGAGCGCGCCGACGACCTTGCCGCGGTGGGTGACCAGCACGCCGCCCTGGCTGGACGCCAGCATCAGATCGAGTGCATCCGCGAGGGTCGCGGTGCGCTCGGCGACGGGGAGCCGCTGATCGACGTACGTCGAGACCACCGGCTTGCTGAGCACCTCGGAGACCGAGGGCCAGGCGCGGGGCCGGTCGTGCTCGTCGACCACCACCACCCAGCTCAGTCTTGCCTCCTTGGCGCGCGCGGCGACCTCCTCGGACGGATCACCGGGACGGGCGAGCACCACGGGGGCGCTGGGGATCTCACCGACGGAGCTGAGCGAGAGGTGCTTGAGCGTGGCGCCCGAGCCGACGAACTCCTCGACGAAGTCGTTGGCCGGAGCCGTGAGGATCTCCTCGGGCGTGCCGAACTGCTCGATCTGGCCGCCCTCGGAGAGGATCAGCACCCGATCTCCGAGCTTGATCGCCTCGTCGACGTCGTGCGTGACGATCACGACCGTCTTGTGCAGGTCCTCCTGGATCGCCAGCAGCTGATCCTGCAGGCGCACACGGGTGATCGGGTCGACGGCGCCGAAGGGCTCGTCCATGAGCAGGACCGGCGGATCGGCCGCGAGGGCACGGGCCACGCCGACGCGCTGCTGCTGGCCGCCCGACATCTCCTTGGGGAAGCGGCCGAGGAACTCCGTCGGGTCGAGCCCGACGAGCTCGAGCAGCTCGATGACGCGAGCCCGGGTGCGGGCCTTGTCCCAGCCGAGCAGCCCGGGCACCGCGCCGATGTTCTTCTCGACCGTCCAGTGCGGGAAGAGGCCACCGGCCTGCACCACGTAGCCGATGCCCTGTCGCAGGTCGTCGACGTCGGCCTTGGTGACGTCCGTGCCGCCGATCAGCACGCGCCCGGAGGTGGGCTCGATCAGCCGGTTGATCATCTTCAGCGTGGTGGTCTTGCCGCAGCCCGACGGCCCGACGATCGCCACCGTCTCCCCCGCCTCGATGGCGATGGAGAGTTCCTTGACCGCCGGCTTGTCCTGCCCGCGGTAGCGCTTGATCACCTTCTCCAGCTCGATCGATACGCCCGTCGTTTGACTCATCGCAGTCCCTTCGAGACGGTGAGGCGGCCCAGCAGAACCAGGAGACCGTCGAGTACGAGCGCGACGGCCACCACGAGAACGGTGCCCACCAACGCGGATTCGAGTGCGCCCGCACCGCCGAGGCGGGCGAGGCCGGAGAAGATCAGGGAGCCCAGGCCGGGGCCCAGGACGTAGGCCACCACCGTGGCGACACCCACCACCAACTGCGTACTGACCCGGATCCCGGTGAGGATCACTGGCCAGGCGTTCGGCAGCTCGACGGTGGTCAGCACCCGCCAGCGGGGCATCCCCAGCCCGCGGGCGGCCTCCACCAGCGCCGGCGGCACGGCCTGCAGGCCGACGATGGCGCTGGTCAGGATCGGCAGGGTGGCGTAGAAGGTGAGCATCGTGACCGACGGGGTCACGCCCAGGCCGAAGACGATCAGCAGCAGGGCCAGCAGGGCGAGGGAGGGCACCGTCATACCGACGGAGGCGATGGCGGTGGCGAAGGCCGCGCCCGCGCGGGTGCGGTACACGAGCGACGCGATCACCAGTGCGATCAGCACTCCCAGCAGCACGCACTGGATCACCAGGGAGGCGTGTTGGTAGGTGAGGAAGCCGAGCTGACCCCCACGACCGTCGAGGAATCTTCGGAGGTCCACCCGTCAGAATCTACAGACAGTGGGGCTTTCGCGCGCGGTTCGCACCAGAGTGATCGCAAATGGTGGGCCCGGACGGCACCGGGAGAGGGCGCACAGCACCGAGGAATCCCTTTCCCTCTTCAACTTATAACGCACCCGGGGCCTTGCCGCAAGGCCCCGGTGAGCGCGCATACTCGCTGGCCGGATCCGATTTCGACGAGGTGGGTGCATGTCCGAGAACGAGAACGAACTGACCGACGAGTTGATGCAGGAGCGTGCGTACGTGGCGGGGTTGTACGCGCGGTTGGACGCCGAGCGGGCCCGGGCGCGTCGACGCTACTCCGACGCCCTGCGCGATCACGAGGGCCGGGCGGTGGACCGGGAGGGCGACGTGATGACCTCCGCGCGGGAGATGCGGCGCCTCGACGTCGCCGAGGAGGGGCTGGCCTTCGGCCGGCTCGACGGGGAGCCCGGCGGCACCGTCGGCACGCGGTACGTGGGACGCCTGGGCCTCTTCGACGACGAGGACGGCGAGCGCGAGCTGCTGCTGGACTGGCGCGCGCCGGCCTCGCGCCCCTTCTACACGGCGACGGGCGCGCACCCGGAGGGCGTGCACCGGCGGCGGCAGTTCCTCAGCCGCGGCCGGGAGGTGACCGCGTTCACCGACGAGATGCTGGGGCGTCCCGGCGCGGACGCCCGCGGCGACGCCGCACTCCTGGCCGCGGTCACCGCGCCGCGCGGCGCGGGGATGCGCGACATCGTCGCGACGATCCAGGCGGACCAGGACCGGATCATCCGCTCCGACGATCCCGGGGTCACCGTGATCGAGGGCGGGCCCGGCACCGGTAAGACGGTGGTGGCGCTGCACCGCGTGGCCTACCTGCTCTACACGCAGCGGGCGCGATTCGAGCGGCACGGCGTCCTCGTCGTCGGGCCGAACACGTCCTTCCTGCGGCACATCGACCGGGTGCTGCCCTCGCTGGGCGAGTCCGACGTGGTGTTCGCGACGCCCGGCACGCTCTACCCCGGGGTGGCGGCGCACGCCGAGGACGCGCCCGCCGTGGCACGGATCAAGGGATCCGCCGCGATGGCCGGCGTGCTCGCGGCGGCGGTCGCGGACGCCCCGCGCCTCCCGGAGGCACCCGTCACCATCGGGCTCGGTGACACGGACGTGCGGATCACCGCCGACGTCGTCGGCTGGGCGCGCGACGAGGCGCGGGAGAGCGGACGACCGCACAACCAGGCGCGCTCCGTCTTCCTCGACGTCCTCACCTGGGCGATCACCGAACGCGCGCTGGGTCGGGTCGGGAAGCAGTGGCTGCGCCGCGAGGACACGCGGGCGTGGGAGGAGATGCGCGGCAGCATGCTCGCGGACCTCGCGGTGGACGGGACGTTCCGGCGGACCGTCGACGCGCTGTGGCCAGTCCTGTCGCCCGAGCGGCTCCTCGCGGACCTGCTCGGCTCGCCGGAACGGCTGGCCGCGGCGGGGGCGGACCCCTCGCTGCTGCGGTCCGACGGTGCCGCCTGGACCGTCTCGGACGTGCCCCTGCTCGACGAGCTCGCCGAACTGCTCGGGCCGCACGAGGCCGCGGACGACGCGGCGGCGGCCGAGAACCGCAGGGAACAAGCGGAGTTCGCGGAGGGCGTGCTGGATTCGCTGGTGTCCCGGTCGGATTCGATGGACGACGAGGATCACCTCTTCGCCACGGACCTGCTCTACGCCGACGATCTGGCGGGTCGGTTCGAGGAGCGGGACACGCGCGATCTGGTGGAACGGGCCGCGGCGGACCGCACCTGGGTGTACCGGCACGTGGTGGTCGACGAGGCGCAGGAACTCTCGGCGATGGACTGGCGCGTGCTCATGCGGCGCTGCCCGTCCCGGTCCTTCACGGTGGTCGGGGATCTCACGCAGCGCAGCGCCCCCGCGGGCGCGCGGTCGTGGGCGGAGATGCTCGACCCGTACGTGGCGGGGCGGTGGGCGTACACCGCGCTCACGGTGAACTACCGCACCCCGTCGGAGATCATGGACGTGGCCGCGGAGCTGCTGGCCCGGTTCGCGCCCGGCACCGTCCCGCCGGAGTCGGTGCGCGCCTCGGGAACCCGCCCGTGGGCGCGGCGCGTGGGCGACGAGGAGGAGATCGCCGGGGCGATCGCGGACTTCGTCCGCGACGAGGCGGGCCGGGAGGGCACCTCCGTGGTGATCGGGCCCGACGGCACGCCGGGCGCGGTGCCGCCGGCGGAGACGAAGGGGCTCGAGTTCGACGCGGTGCTCGTCGTCGACCCGGAGGTGATCCTCGCGGACGGCGAGCGCGGTGCGGCGGAGCTCTACGTCGCGCTCACGCGGGCCACGCAGCGCCTCGGGGTGCTGCACCGGGAGCCGTTGCCGGAGAGCCTGTCCGGTCTCGCGGATCCCGCTCCCGCCCGGTGATCGCGGTGCGCGGCGTGCTCAGCCCCCACCCTTGATCCAGTCGAGGGCGATCGCCACGACGGCGGCGTTGAAGAAGAAGCTGAGCACGCTGTGCACGATCACCAGGCGACGGGTGGAGCGCCGGGTGACGGTCACGTCCGAGACCGCGAAGGACGTGCCGATGGTGATGGAGAAGTAGAGGAACTCGGTGAGCTGCGGGCGTTCGCAGTCGGGGAACTGCAGGCCCCCATCGGCGAAGTAGTCGCGCGCGTAGATCTGCGCGAACGCCGTGTGCAGCAGGAGCCAGGACAGGAGGACGGTGGCGGCGGCGACCGGCTGCAGGGCCGGATCGGGTTCCTCCCCTCGGGTGGCGATCATCAGCAGCCCGCCCACCAGGCCGGAGCCGCTGACCACCGTCGCGAACAGCGTGGTCTGCCAGCGCGGCGCCGCCATCAGGTTCGGGTCGTCCTCGTCGACGGGGATGCGCCGGTGCAGCAGGAACCAGCCCGCCGCCACGTAGGCGACGGCCGCCACGTTCCAGACGACCAGCAGCGGCAGCGCCGCGCTGCCGAAGACCAGGACCGCCACGAGCCAGGCCAGTCCGAGCAGCGTGAGGACCGTCTCGAGCAGGGGGACCAGGATCGAGCTGCGCATGCGGCCAGCATTGCACGGGGCTCGGCGCCCGGCGGATACGATCGCCTCGTGTCCCCCGCCCGCTCCAGCCCGTCGCGCTACGTCCAGCTGCGCTTCCTGGAGGCCGGCCTGGCGGTACTGGCCGAGCGCGGGCACGCGGCGCTCAAGCTGGCCGCCGTGTGCGCACAGGCCGGATCGTCCACGGGCAGCTTCTACCACGCGTTCCCGAGCTGGCCCGAGTTCACCTCGGCGCTGATCGGGTACTGGCGGGAGACGAAGAGCGACCGGATCATCGAGGCGGCCCGTCGGGTGCCGGACGCCCGGGAGCGGCTCCTCTCGCTCATCGACACCGGCATGACCCTGCCGCACGCCACCGAGGCCGCCATCCGGGTGTGGGCCGCCCACGATCCGGAGGTCGCGCAGCACCAGGCCCAGGTCGATCGCGAGCGCCGCGACGTGATCGCCGAGGCCTACACCGAGGTGCTCGGCGATCCCGCGCTCGCGCAGCAGTACGCGACCACCGCGTTGTACCTGCTCGTCGGGTACGAGAGCGGCACACTGCAATCCCCCGAGACGCTCGCCTTCGCCTTCCGCACCTTCAGCGACGTCGCACTCGGCGCGGCCGGAGACCCGCCCGATCCCGAGGGGCCCTGAGATCAGCCCTGGCGGGCGAACTGCACCGGCAGCCACGGATCGGTGTGGACGGTGTCCGGGCGCGGGAATCCCTGTCCTGGCGTGGGGATCTCGCTGATCGCACGGGCGAGATCGGCGAGTGGCGCCGCCTCCTCCTCCGCCGGCGCGGGGCGGGTGCGGGTGCGGTTCCGGAGCCGGATCCCGTACAGGGACAGGAGCATGCCCGCGGCGCCGGATGCCGAGACGGACCAGGCCAGGCGCGTCCCCGTATCGTCCGCCGCCCCCGCGAGCGAGCCCGCGGCGAGGGCGGGCGTCGAGTTCGTGCCCACTTCGGCCCGCAGCTGCGACTGGATCAGGGCGAGCTGCGCGTCGATCGACTTCAGGGCGATGCCCAGCTGCTTCAGGCCCGTCGAAAGGTTCGACGCCGCCGCGAGCGCCTGCGGTTTCGCCGCCTCGATCGTCGCGAGGCCGTCGCGCAGGGAGCGCGCCGCCGTCCGCGCCCGACCGAGGGAGGCCGACGACGACGCCGAGGCCTGCGACAACGACTCCACCGAGTCCGCGAGCCCGTCCGCGGTCTCCAGCGCGGTGAAGCCGTCGGTCGCAGCGATGACCTGGTCGAGCTGGGCGATGGTCTGCTTCGCCTCGGGCGTCGGCTGCGCGATGAGTCGCTTGCGCAGCAGCACGGCGTTGGTGCGGACCGACGTCGTCATTCCCGACAGGCCCTGCAGCTGCTCGATCGTGCCGGACCACCCCTGCGCCGATGCGGAGACCTGGTCGAGCGCGGCGGAGGCGCTCTCGGTCTCGTCCAGGCCGGCAGCCACCTCGGCCGCCCCTTCGCGGGCCGTGGCCACGCTGTCGAAGACCTGAGGCACCCCGGCCATCGCCGTGGTCAGGCCGGACGTCGACGAGGTCACCGCGTTCGAGAGCAGCGTGAACATGGTGCGCGAATCGTCGGCGGCCTTGAGGGCGACGCGGGCCGGTTCGGTGGTCGGCGCCTGCGCCCCGGCCGGCCCCTGCGCCGCCGGAACGGTGCGCACCGGCGGCGGCTCCGGCGGATCGGCGGGGGTCGGCGATCCGGTCAGCGCGTAGATCGCGCCGCCCACCGTCATGGCGCCGAACACGGCGAGGAGTCCGGTGCCGGCGACGGCGCGCATCGCGCGCGCGGAAAGGTGTCCCGCGTTACGCGCGGGGCGCTGTGTTGCTTCAGTCACACGGCGAGGGTAGCGGCGGACGCGCGATCCGGCTGGGCATGATCGTCGGCTAAAGATGTTGATACATCACACCCGAAAATGCTGGGCGCGTGCGCCACCCGGGTTCTCGCAGGCGGATCGCCGCGGAGGAGGAGCGTCGTCAAGACGATCGCGCTGCAACGGGTTCCTCCGCCGCTGTCGACCGGCCGCGCACCGTGGCGCTCGCGACCCAGTACAGGCCGGCGCTCACGAGGAAGGTCGGCACCGTGGCGCCGACGGGACTGACCCACACGTACGTGATCACGGAGGAGAAGGCCACGCCCACGACCCACACCGCGACCGCCACCGGGTTCCATCCGCCGCGGTACCAATAGGTGCGCGCTCCGGCCTCGGCGAGCGAGGCCGCGTACCGGCCGCGACGCAACACGTAGAAGTCCACGACGATGATCGCGAAGACCGGGATGAAGACGATCCCGATCGCGGTGAGGAAGGAGGTGAACTTGTCCAGCAGCGCGAGCCATGCCGAGCCTGCGATCGAGACGACACCCAATCCCAGCGCGGCGGGCAGGAATCGGATACGACCGGGCTCGGCGTTCACCAGCGAGGTGACCATGCCGTACACCGCCATCGAATTGGTGGCCATGACCGAGAAGAAGACCACCCCGGCGAGCGGGACGCCGAACTCGGCGACGATCACCGTCGGATCGAAGGGCGGCGCGTCCTCGCCGTTCGCGAGCAGCCACGCGATCGCGGTGGCGCCCAGGGTCATCGCGGCCACCGTCGAGGCGATGTAGCCGAGCCCCGAGCCGATGACGCCCCCGCGCTCCGTCCGTGCGAACCGGTTGATGTCGGCCGAGAGAACGGTCCAGGAGACGGCGGTGGCGACCACGATGTCGAAGATGCCGAGCCCGCTGAGGCCGTCGGGGTCGCGCGGTAGCGCGTTCAGGCGGGCGAAGCCGTCGCCGAACATGTCGAGGAAGAGGTAGGCCATGATCGCCAGGATCACCACGGCCAGAATCGGTTCCACCTTGGCGATGCCGGCGTGGCCGAAGATCGCGAGCGACACCACGATCACCTCGCACAGCACCGAGAACAGCGCCGGGTTGGAGTACCCCGTCTGCTGCTGCACCACGTAGTTCACGGTGACGCCGGCGAGCATCGCCTGCACCCAGCTCCAGCCCATGAGCACGGCGATGTTGGCGGCCACGGGGATCCGGCTGCCGCGCACGCCGAAGGAGGCGCGGGTGAGCGCCATCGTCGGCAGGCCGGTGCGGGTTCCGACGTTGCCGACCGCGACGAGCACCAGGGCACCGACCACGGTGCCCGCGAGGATCAGCCACAGCGCGCTGCTCAGCGACACCGACGGTACGAACAGCGTGCCGGTGAGCATCGTGGTGACCACGAGGTTGGCGGCCAGCCAGATCGCGAAGACGCGGCGGCCGCTGAGGTCGCCGGTCACCGGGGTGCCGTCGTCGGCGCCGGCGCTCAGGTGGGCGTCGAGGCGGCGGTAGGCGCGCAGCATCAGGCGACCGCGAGGTGCTCGTGGACGGCGATGAGCGCGCCGTCCTCGCCCACGGCGAAGACGATGCTCTCGCGCTCGCGGGTCTCCGTGCGGGTGCCGTCGCCGTCCTGGGTGACGGTGTGCACCGCGTGGCTGAAGACCGCCGTCCGCCCGACGACCGTCACCACGCGCTCGGTGCTCGCGCAGGAGAGGACGCGCCAACCGGAGTCGACCCAGCCGGCCCACAGTCGCTCGTAGGCGGCGCGGTCGGCCAGTGTGCGCGGTTCCGTGTGGAAGACGAAGCTCGCCCGCGGGTGGAAGCCGGCGAAGTAACGCTCGGTGTCCGTGGCGGCGAAGGCCTCGATGATCCGATCGGCTGCGGCGAGCACGTCGCCCGCGGGGATCGTGTGGTCCATTTCCAACTCCTGACCTGCGGTTCCCCGCGTCGGATCGGCCCACTGTAGGCGGCACCACAGGCGGCCGCAAGCAGTTCCGAATAGCGACGTCCTTCCGTCTGCAGGTTCTGCACTCGTGTGCTGCCTCTTATCTTCTTTCCGAGCGTGTCCGGCCACTTCCGTGCACTATTGGCGCAACGGGATCGACCGAAAAGTCGATGGTCGAAGTTCAGGGAGGCGGCGATGGACGGGGTGGACCGGCTCCTGGTGGACCTGCTGGCCGACGACGGCCGGCGCAGTCACCGCGACCTCGCGGCCGCCGCGGGGATCACCCGCGCCACGGTCGCCGCGCGGCTGCGCCGGCTCGCCGAGTCCGGCGCGTTCACGGTGCAGGGCGTGGTGCATCCTTCGGTGCTCGGCCGCGGCAGCATCTGTTACGCGCGGATCGCCGTCGACGGTGCCGCCGCCCCCGTCGCGGAGGCGGCGGCCGCGCTGCCGGAGGTGGTCTACGTGTCCGTCACCACCGGCCGGTTCGCCGTGGCCGCGGAGATCCGCACCGGCTCGGACGACGCGGTCGACGCCACCCTCACCCGCCTGCGCGCGATGCCGGGCGTGGCGCACGTCGAGGCGCTGGGCTACCGGGAGGTGATCCGGGACGCGGTGGGTCCGGTGGGCGAGCCGACGGCTCAGCTCGACGAGGCCGACGTGGCGCTCCTGCGCGTCCTCGAGACCGACGGCCGCGCCTCATACGTGCGGCTCGGTGCGGCGGCGGGACTCTCCGCGGCGGCCGCACGGCGGCGGGTCCTGCGTCTGGTGGCGGCCTCGGTGGTGCGGATCGGCCCCATCGCCAGCCGCGGCTCCGAGCACGCGCTGGGCATGGGGATCGGTGTCCGCGGCGACGTGCGGGAGGCCGCCCGCGAGGTGGGCGCGATCGCGGGCGCCGGCTTCCTCGCGCGCACGCTGGGCGCCTTCGACCTCCTGGTGACGGTGCGGGCACCGTCGGCCGCGGGACTGGCCGCGACGGTCGACGCGGTCCGGGCACTGCCCGCCGTCGGAACGGTGGAGACCTGGTCGCACCTGCGCTTCGTCAAGGAGTCGTACGCCTCGCTGAGTGCGGCCGCGGGCTGAGCGGACTCAGCCGGCGGCGAGTAGGTCGAGGTCGCGCACGCAGTAGCGGTGGTGCTCGAAGGTCTCGGTGAGGACGGTGCGCAGGCACTGCAGCACCGAGCGGCCACGCGCGTACGGCGGCCAGACGTCGTCGTCGGGCACCGGCGCGGGCACCGCGAGCCGCGCGGGCGTGATCCCGTCGAGCCAGGCCTCCAGCTCGGCGGTCTGGGCGGCGCGCACGGTCACGACCTCGTCGAACGGCGGATCGAGCGAGGGATCCACGCCGTGGGTGCCGCGGTAGGGGCCGGATTCCGGGCCGACGCCGAGCGGCGTGAACAGCGCGGTCGAGCCCCGGCAGCAGCGGCGGAACCAGGAGTCGTGGACGAAGACGAGGTGCCGCAAGGTCTGCGCCGCGGACCACTCGTCGTTCACGGTGCGATTCTCGATTCCCGGCGTACGCCGGATTCGATCGATCGTGGCGTCCCAGTCGGCGTGCAGCCGCGCCGCCGCGCGACGCAGATCCGCGGGATCGTCGGCGCGGATCAGCGGGCGCACCGGGTAGCGCCGGTCGAGCTCCGCCTCGACGTACGGCGTCACGTCGACCCCGTTCACCACGAGGCCGGCGACGAGCCCGTCGATCCGCACGTCCTGCATCACCGCACCCACGAAGCGCGCCCCGGACAGATCGCACTCCCGGAACTCGGCCCCGGTCAGATCCTCATCGGCGTAGCGGGCCATGTCCGGATGGTAGGCCGGGTGTAGGGTCCCGACCTACCTGGCGACTGTCAGCCTTCTCACCTGCACTGCATCACGCAGTCCCACGGAGTTGGCATCTCGCCAGTCCCAGCAACATGGCATTTCCACCACAGCATTCAGGCCGTCGCCGGACTCCCACTCCAGCAGCAGTACCGTTCCCACAGCCTTCGACAGGTCGTAACTAGAACTGGGTCTACGAATTGATCAGCCGGACCACGTAGGGCATCGCGCCGTCGGTGCGCAGCGGCGATACTTTGACCGTCGATCCGGACTCGGGTGCCTCAAGCATCTGGTTGTCACCCAGATAGAGCGCTTCGTGCTGGCTCGCATTCGGGCCGAAGAAGATCAGGTCACCCCGCTTGATCTCAGCGAGCGGAACCTTCTTGCCGATGTTGTACTGGTAGCCGCTGTAGTGCGGGAGCTTGATGCCGACGGCAGCAAATGCGAACAGCGTCAGGCCCGAGCAATCAAATCCCGGGTTCGCGAAGTCACGGAAGGTATCGGCAACGCCGCCGTCGCGGACCCCGACGGTGGGGCCGTTGATATCACCACCCCCCCAGGAATATCTGGTGCCGACCACCGACAGGCCCCGGGCAATGACCGTGTCAATCATTTGCTTGCCCGACATCGACGCGACTGACACAGGCGCTACTGGTGCCTGGATTGCAGGCACCTGGGCTGCCGCTTGAGCCGGGACCTGGGATGCGGTCTGCGGTTGCGGCGTGAACCCGAACAGGTTGCTCAGTTGCCCGAGCAACGACGACGCTGCGGTCGCGGCCGACGGTGGCCCCCCGGGCGCCGACACTGCCGGTGCCGCAGAAGGAGCCGCTACGGGTGTGCTTGCGTTCGGGGGTGCCGCCGGTGCAGGAGCCGGCTGCGAGGAAGGCACCGTCACTGTCTGCTGTTCGCTGACGACGTATTGGTCATAGATCCGCTGCTGACCTGCGGCATCCCCGGACTTCGCCTTCGCCTCGGCGAGCGCCCTTGCGGCCGTCTGCCGACGCAAATCCAACCGTCGGCGTTGATCGGTCGCCGAACGCAGCGCCTCCAGGGTCTGGGCCACCGACCCCTGCGCTCGGGTGCGGCGGTCGGCAGCCGCGCCAGCCGCTGCATCCGCGGAGATCTTCGCGATCCGCGCAGCATCGCGGCTCGATCGCGCCCGCCGCCGGGCGTCATTGAGGCCGGTGACAGTACCTGCCTGGGCGGCAGCAACGCGCCGAAGAACCGCAGTGCGGTCTACCGCCGTCTGCCCATCCGGGGCGGTCAGAGCATCCGCGACCCCGCCCGAGGTGTTCCCCTGCATGTAGGCGGCGCGGAGCATCTCATCGAGCCTGCGCTGAGCAGCATCCACTGCCTGGTCGGAAGCCACGGCCTCCCGATCCGCAACTACTACTGCATTCGTCGCGGCCCGCGCAGCGTCGGCGGCCAACGCCACGTCGATCACCGCCTTGTTCACCGACTGCCGCCGAATGTCAACGTCGTTCTGCAAAGCCGCGATCTGCTGATCAAAGTCCGCAAGGCGCACGATCAACGAAGGAACCACCGCGACCGAGTGACCTGCTCGAGGGTCGTCTCCCACGTGCCGCGCCCACGCAGGATCCGCTCCGCCGACCACGATCGCAGCCACGATCGTCACCGCCGCCGCCCGCTGCATTCCAGACGCCCATCGATGCTGATTCACCACGGAACATCTCCTTCAACGAGCCGACCGCCCCCCGCGGGGAGGTTGCGCCCACGCGAGGGGATCAGAAGCGGAATATTGTTGGTGCGCAATCTTTTTACGCAAAGTTTGACGCGCCGCACCGGCACCCCTTGAGTACCATCCGAACCGTACGTCACAGACGCCACAGAGGGAAGCGGTGATCGAGCAGATGCAGAGCCTTAACTGCCACCTACAATGGGGTTGGCCTGCGGTATTCAAGATTCAATCAAGATCCTGCTACTATCCACGATAGTACTAAGGAGGAGTGCGACCCTTGCCTGGTGAGTTGGAATCCGCGGTCATGCAAGTGCTCTGGGACAGTGAGCACGCCTTGAAGGTGCAGGAGGTGGTCGATGCCCTCGACACCGGGCGGGCACTGGCCTACACCACGGTGATGACGGTTCTAGACAACCTGCACCGCAAGCAGTGGGTCCAACGCGAGAAGGTCGGCAAGGCCTACTTCTACGAGCCGACACTCAGCCGCGCGGAGGCTGCGACCCAGGCGCTGCGTGACGTGCTGGATGCATCCGGCGATCCTGAGGCAGTGCTGCTGCACTTCACCGAGTCCGCGTCGGACGAGGAATCAAAGGTCATCCGGCGGGCACTACGCCGTCGGTCACGGCAGCAATAGACTAAGCCCGGTGCGCGAGATCCGAATCCGGACCCGGATGGAGGGAATGAGTACACGATGACGGTGTTCGCGGCATTGGTCGTCGCGGCGGCTGCGATCGCGGCTGCCGGACCTGTGCTGCTCACCCGCGCGGGGCGTACGCGGCTCGATCCAGTTGCCCTGCTCATCGGCTGGGTGGGAGCGCTGGCAATGCTTGGACTGCTGACGGCGTTAGCGATCGTGGCACTGTTGCTGCCGCTGCACGCAGACTACTCGGTAACCACTGCGTTCGGAGACTGCTGGTCCCTGGCGGTCCATGGCACCGTGCCGCAGGGACGCCGGGCGACCGGCGCCGCACTAGCCGCGCTCATTGCGGGCTCCGTCGTGATCTCCGGCGTGCGCTGCGTCTTCGTCCTCGCGCGCCGGCGGGCGGTCGCGACGTTGCATTGCGACCGAATAAGGCTGGTGGCCAGTCCAGCCGCCGGGGACGGCCGAGTGTGGTGCCTCGAGCACGACGCCCCCTTGGCATTCGCCATCGCCGCACCCAGGGGCGGGATGGTGGTGATCTCCCGCGGCCTACAGACCTTGTTGGCACCCTCCGAGCTGGCGGCAGTGCTGGCACACGAGCACGCACACCTCCGCGGTCGCCACCACCTGATCGTTGCCATCACTGAGGTCATCGGGCAGGTCCTGCGCCCGATCCCGCTGTGCCGGAACGCCCCGAGCGCCGTGCGGGAATTGGTCGAGGCGATCGCTGACGGAGCAGCAGCACGCCGTTGCGGGGCGGCCACGGTACACCGGGCCCTGCTGCAGATGGCCTCCGCACAATCGGTGCGGCAGCGATCAGGGACAGCCGGGCGGGGCCCTACTCTGGCGATGGCGACCACCGCGACCTCGGCGCGGGCCCGCCGCCTACAGCTCCCCGCAGCGAGCCGCAGTGCTCGCGTGCGCCACTGCGGCGCGGTCGCCGCGGCCACCGCCCTGGGATCAGCCGCTACGGTGGCGCTTGCAGCCCTCGTCGTGTCCGCTATTTCCTGCCCAGCGCTCTAGCCCGCTGCGCCCGTGGCGCAGCGTGACAGAGAGATTTGCCTGTTCCCCGGGGGGCCAACTGCGCAGCAACATCCGCTGCGACGCTTCATCGTGACTAGCGAGTGCGACCCACGAGTCGCATTTCAGCGACCGTACACCGAGTCCCGAGCGCCTACGTCCTTGAGCCACTACGCTCCGGTGCCGCTATTCGACGAGTCACGAATGCCGATGCCCGGCGGTCGTGTCCACAGCCACAGGCATCTTCGCCGAGGGGTCGCACACCCCGGCGGGGCATTCGCTCACCTGTAGCGGATGCTCAGGCTCGCCGCCCCGCCACGACCACCGTATCCCCCAGCGGGTGGCGACCGCGGCACCCATGGCGAGGGCCGAGACGACAGCAACCAGGGGCTGCAGCGGCGCCCACAGCGTCAACGCTCCCGACGCGCCCAACATCGCGACGACGACCTTGTTACACAACGGGCACCCCACCGCGAGCGTCGACAGGACCACACCGGAAGTGCCTCGCACAGCACCACGATTCCACCCGGCCACCACCGGAGCTGCCAGCCAGGCGGCCGCGAGAACGGTCACCACCACGAGGACGAGGTAGTCCCACCAGCGCACCGGCGTCATCCGGGTGAAGACAGGATTGGGAAGCACTCGGGAGGGGATCGCGATCACCAGTGCGATCAGCGCACCGCCAGCCGCTGCGTGCCACCACCGCACCCGTCCAATGACCGCCCTGCGGTTCATACCACTCACAGTGCACCCTCCTCACCTCGCGCTTGTCTTTCCTCGAACTCAGCATAACTACTAGATCACATAGTAGTTCTTGGTGGCGGGCCTGCCCGCCCCTCATCTACTATTCAACATAGTAGTTACCTACTAAGCGTGTTAGTAGCTCAATCTCGGGAGAGGCCTGATCGATGAAACATCTCTCTAGCGTGCCGGATCCAGACGTGGGCCTTCCAACGGTGACCGAATCCGTCGGCGCGCCGGTGCGGCATGACGCGGTGCAGGCGTCGGAGAGGATCTCGACGATCACCGGTCCGGTGGGCGGTTGCGACCCAGTGAACGAAGCGGAGCCACAAGGACTGTCCGCTACGTACGTGCTAGACGCGGTCAGCGCTCCCGGTGCGCTCCGGATGCAGTACGAGGGCCTACGGATCGGCGCCGAGGCCGACGATACGCAAGGGCGATTCACCTGCCAGCGCGATGTCAGTCTCGCGGCGGCCCGCGGGCGGCCGGTCGCTGTGACCGAGCGGCTATCGGGGATCCCGGCAGGCGAGTGGGATATTCGGGTGCGAGCAGCGTGGACACCGGCTGCGACGCAGGCGGGCGAGCTGGCGGGCGAGATGAAGCTTCCGGACCAGCAGATGCGGGTCCGGACGGTGTTCGCGCCTCTGGCACACGGGCCCGCGGTGGCAGCGTGGTGTTGGCCGCTGCTGGTGGGGCTCGGCGCTGTCGTCGCGGTCGCGCTCATGGCAGTGAACGTCTCCCTCGCTGGCGGCTCTGCATTCGCGGCGGTGGGGATCAGCGGTGTGGCCTGTGCTGTGGGGTTTCTCGGCGCGCGGTTGTGGTTCTTGGCAATCCATCGGATGCCGCTACGGAAGCTGCTGTCCTCCGGAGCCTGCATTCAGGGGTTCAACGCCGCTGCCGCGGTGGTCTTGGTGATGGGGGCGCCGGCGATCGGACTGTCATGGGGCGCGGTGCTCGATTCTGCTGCCCCGGCACTGCTCGCAGGGATGGCCGTCGGGAGGCCGGGGTGTTGGCTGACCGGCTGTTGCGCTGGAAAGGTCACCGTGTCGCGGTGGTCACTGTGGTCATCGGATCGGAGGGTGGCCGCTTCACGCTATCCGGTGCAGCTGTTTGAAGCTGCGGCGTGCGGGACGCTGGCGATAGGGGCCGAATTCCTGTTCCTGGGCGTCCGGCACTCGGGAGCGATCTTCGTGATCGGACTCGCTGCCTACGCGCTGATCCGGCAGGTGCTGTTTCCGCTGCGCTCCGACCCGCACACTCGGTGGGGGCGTACCGCAGTCGCAGCAGGTGCTACGGCCGCGATCGCGGTGGCGATATGGGTGATGACGTTGTGACGAGTCGGCGGGGCTACCGGGATGTGCTCAGACAGATCCGGACTGCCTCGCCCATTCTCCGTCCTGGTCAGCGGCCTTCCGACGACGCCAGGGCGCTGGCTTTGGTCCACTGCTGCCAGGGCACACTCCAGTCACCGTTCTGCCATTGCTCGAGAGGTGCGCCGCCAGTGTTGCGGATTTCGACGATGTCGCCGGGGACCGAGAAGTCGAAGAACCATCGAGCGTTGTCACCGTTGAGGTTGAGGCACCCGTGGGAAGTGTTCGTGTTGCCCTGCGCCCACACAGAACTGTCGAGTTGGTGCAGGTAGATACCGTCTGTGCTGATCCGTGTCGCGTAGTTGATCGTCTGTTTGTACCCCAAGCGCGAGTTGATCGGTAGCCCGTAGGTGGACGAGTCCATCACCACCGGGTTCGCCTTGTCCATCACGGTGTAGATGCCCCGTTGGGTCCAGAAGCTGATGGTGTTGCCGTTGATGATCTCGCTGCCGCCCATGCCCATGGAGGTGGGCATCGTACGGACGAGATTACCGCCGTCGTAGACGGTGACCGTCTTGGTCGCGTCGTCGGCGATCGAGACATGCGAGGCGCCGATGGTCGCACTGGCACGCACGTCCTCGGCGCCGTAGAGGCGCTCGCCCAGGCGGACACCGTATAGCGCGGCGTCCACGGTGATCTGAGTGCCCGGCGTGTGGTATTTCTCAGGTCGCCAATGCGCTTCGGTATTCGAGACCCAGCACCACGCTCCCTCGACCGCGGGTGTACAGGTGACTTTCATACGACGTTCTGCCTCGGCGCGGTCTGCGATGTCGGTGTCGAACTTCGCCACTAGCACCAGCCCCACACCGTAGGTCCGCCCTTCGCCGACCGGGATGCCCGCCGTCGTTGCCAGCTCCATCGTCACCTGCGCCTGTGGTGCGAGCGTGGTGAACGTGCTCTGCCGTTCGGTCCGGCGTCCTGCCTCATCGACCGCGACCGCTCGCAAGCGGTAGGTGCGGCCGAATCCAAGGGGCTCACCGGCCGACCAGAATTTGCGCGGTGCGTCCAACGTGCCGGCAACGGCACGCCCCGCCTCGTTGGTGAGCGTGACTTCGGCGAGGGCGCCAGTGCCCACGACATGGACAGTGACCGGTGTTCGTGGCGTGACTTCCGCGGCGCCGTCGGCCGGCGCCAACTCGATCCGTAGACCGGCGCCGGACGATTCCGGTGAGGACGAGGGGCCGCTCAGCGGCACCGCGCCCCACTCAACACCGCAGGCGGACGTGATCGCGACGGCTCCGATTCCGGTTGCCGTCCGCGCCAGCAGAGTTCGCCGTTGCAGAACCATTCAACCTCCCTCGATCCGCCTCATCGCGCAACTACTAATTTGCATAGTACTTTATGGTGAGTGGTCGAGCCCATCAGGCCCGCACGCGAGGTACTCTCACCCGCTGCGCCGGTACCGGCACCAGGCGCGGCGAGTCGTCGAGTAGGTACAGGGTGGGTGTTGTGACCCGTTCCATCGACTAAAGCGCTCACTTGCCCGGCAGCGAGGGTTGCGCCCTCGCAACAGCGTCCTCGATGTCCTGTACTGATCGGAAGACCAGCGGGTCCACGATCCGCTGCACGGAGCCGTCGGGGCGGACGAGAAAGGACAGCGGCAGCAAAGGCGGGATCTGCAGTGCCCTCGCCACCGCGCCGTCTGCGTCGATGATGCTCGGGTACGCGAGAGCGAGATCGGTGGCGAAGGTGCGGGCGTAACTCTCGACGTCGCGGACGTTGATCCCGAGTACCTGGACTGCCTCGGGGCGTTGGGCGTAGCGCGAGAGGATCGGCATTTCTTCGCGACATGTCCCGCACCAGGACGCCCAGAAGTTGAGCAAGGTGGTTCTTCCTACGGTGAGTTGTCCGAGGTTTATCACATCGGGGGTACTGAGGCAGGGCTCAGACAGATCAGCCAGGGGCCCAGCGGGTCGGGCTGATGCCGATTTCGTTCCGCCGCACTGCGGTTTAGGTTCACCACGGGCTAAGCTGGTCTGGAGTGGAGCCTCGGTTCCAGTGCGAGTGCCGGTGGAGGCCGTATCGTGGTCTCCTGGTTTTTCTGTGAGCGAGTGCGCGGTCGAGATGGCGATGAGCAGCAGCGCGGCAGCGATCGCGATCAGGGCCAATGCGTACCGGTGCCGGCGATGCCACGGCGGGGTTGAGGCGCTCTCGTCGGGTACGGGGGGGAGGGCGACGCTCATGGGCTCTTCTGCTCGTCGATGGGCACGGGCGTCGTATCGGCGGGGACCGACCGTTTGAGACCGGAGGTGCGACGTGCGCGCCGTTTGAACACCGTTGCGGCGATCAGAGCCGCAGCGGCCAGGGCGGACGTGATCGCTTCGGGCAACGCGCCCCAGCGGGTGGCGAGTGTGAGCCGGTCGTCGAGGGGAACTGTCGCGATCAGAGTATCCGCACTGAACAGTGCGGACTGGTCGGTGACCGTCCCGTCCGGGGTAACGACTGCGCTGACGCCACTCGTCGCGGCGATCAGGACGGTGCGGCGGTGCTCAATGGCCCGCAGTCGGGACATCGCCAGTTGTTGGAATGACATGGCCGTGCGGCCGAACGTCGCGTTGTTGGTGGGCACGGTGATCAGCTGAGCTCCACCACGTACAGATTCACGGATGAGGTCGTCGAAGGCCACTTCGTAGCAGATGGCAGCCGCGGTCGGTATGCCAGCGAGGGTGACAATGCCGTCACCATCGCCAGGCACGAACCGGCCGGCCTTGTCGGCGTATGCGGACAGGCGGGTTGCGACCGGCCGCATCGGTAGGTACTCCCCGAAGGGCACCAGTCGCCGCTTGATGTGTTGCTGCCCTGGACCGGAGCCGGGGTTCCAGACGATGGAGACGTTGCGTGATGTGCCGTCGTCGGCGGAGAGTACTGCACCGACGAGGACAGGTACGCCGAGCCTGTTGACCGTCTCATCGATCCGCGCGCGCACCTGCCGATCGCGCAGCGGGTCGATATCCGAGGCGTTCTCGGGCCAGACGATCATGGCGGGCCGGGGCATCTGGCCAGATTCGATGGCACTGGCGAGGTCCTCGGTGCGTCGTAGGTGATTCTCGAGCACTGCGGCACGCTGAGCATTGAAGTCCAGTCCTAGGCGGGGAACGTTGCCTTGGATCACCGCAACGGTCACGCTCGCTCGCGGTTCGTACGCTGGTAGCGCGATTAGGAGTGCTGCGCCGGCGAACGGGAGGATGCCACCAAGCGACGCACGGACAGCAGCGCGCGGTGACCTCCGCAGTGCCGCGCGGACCACGGCGAAACCGGAGCACCCGATGAGGGCGACCGCGAACGAGACAGCCGGTGCGCCGCCGACCGCGGCCAACTGTACGAGAGGCCCATCGGTCTGCCCGAACGCCAACTTTCCCCAAGGGAACCCGCCGAATGGCAGGCGGCTGCGCAGTGCCTCCGTCGCTGTCCACGCGCAGGCGCACCACAGCGGGTAGCCGGGGAGAACCACCATCCGGCTGACCAAGGCGCCGAACACCGCTACCGCGACGGCTTCGACCGCGGCGAGCGCGATCCACGGCCCAGCCCCAACGTAGATGCCTACCCACGGAAGCAAGGGCAGGAAGAACGCCAGCCCCGCGGCGTAACCGTACAGCAGGGCTTGGCCGATTCCGCAGCCCCACACGGCGGCGACCACGAGCGCGACACCGACCGGCGCCGCTCCCCACAGCGCGGTGGGTGGGAACGAGATGAACATCGCTCCGCCGCCGGCGGCAGCCAGAAGTAGCCTGACCGCTGTGTGCGTCCACGGCCAATGAGTCGGCCCCCACCGAGTGGATGTCGCGGATGGGAGCCTTCGTGCTGTCTGCGTGGTCACGAGTGAGATCTCCTCAATTCTGGACCGTGGTGGTGCTGCTCGTCGCGAGTCGTCTGGGCGATCGCGGGCGTACTGGTTGGTGCGTGTCGACGGCGATTCCTGTCAGATCGGCATGACGATGTTGGAGACGAAGAGCCGCCGGACCATGTCGACGAAGTCGGACCAGTAGCCGGTGACCAGGGCGAGTCCGACGACGATCATGAGCACGCCGCCGGCGACCTGGATGCGTCGGCTGTTGCGGCGAAGCCATCCGACGGCCCGCACCGCGGCGGTCGATCCGACGGCGAGTGCGATGAACGGCAGGCCCAGGCCTACGCAGTAGGCCACCACCAGCGCGGCACCGCGTGCCGGTGCAGCGTTGGTGCCCACAATGATCGACATGATCCCCGCCAGGGTGGGACCGATACAGGGAGTCCAGCCGAGCGCGAACACCCCGCCCAGCAGCGGGGCACCGGCAAGCGTGGTCCAGGGTCGTGGCGCAAAACGCACCTCGCGGGCAAGTGCCGGGACCAATCCGATGAACGCCAAGCCCATGATGATGGTGATTCCCCCACCTATCCGCATCAGCGTCTCTGCATTGAGCCGAATCGTCGCCGCCAGACCAAACACCGACATCGTCATCAAGAGGAAGGCCGCTGTGAACCCGCCGACGAACAACGCGGCTGCGCCGAGCACTCTCCACCGACCGGACCGGTCTACCGCCTTTCCGCTGCCGCCGAGCTCTGCGATCGACGTCGCTGGAGCCTCGGCGCCGACCAGCCCCGCGAGGTACGACAAGTAGCCGGGAACAAGGGGCACGATGCACGGCGAGGCGAAGGACACCAACCCGGCGAGCAGGCATGCCCCGATCGCCAGGATCAGCGGACCTGACACGGCGGCGTCGGCAAAGGCTTGTCCCATCAGCCCTCCCCGGCGACGCGGTCCACGGCATCGGTGAGGGTCTTCTCGTCGATCGTCGTCAGGTATGCCGCGGCCACGCGATGCTGCCGATCAAGGACGAAGGTCATCGGCACTACTGTGGTCGGATACTGCTCACCGAGCGCTAGCAGCGTCTTGCCAGGGGGATCGTAGATCGACGGATAGGTCAGCCCGTGGGAGCGGATGAAGTCCCGCGCCGCATCGTCGCCGGCGGTTTCACGAACGTCGATACCGAGAAACTGCACACCCTTGGACTTGCGCGCCGTGTACACCTTTTCCAGAGCAGGAGCCTCGAGACGACAGGGGGCGCACCAGGAGCCCCAGACGTTGATCACCACGACCTTTCCGGCGTAGTCCGACAGTCGCAGCGTGGCCCCGGGATCAGTGACACTACGTCCGGACAGCTCACCGACGACGCTGCGCCGCTCGGGCGGGTAGAAGTGCCTGGCCTTGCCATCCGGAGCGATGATCCCGCCATCACGTGCCCGGTCGCTGAGCTGAACGCACCCGCCGAGCAGCATCGCGACCACAAGCACCGCGATCACACCGGCGCACCGGCGCAGACTCGAGCTGCCGCTCGGGGGACAGTCATCATCGCCCAGCGATGCCCGTGTGGACTGTCGTCGCATCCTCACCCCTTCTCGGCGGCTAACGAACCAGCCACCAACTACTAAGTAGCATAGTAGTTGGTGGCTGGTCGGTCGCACTCGCCATCGGGGGCAGCCGCGGAGACGTCGGTCGCGTCAGGTGTACTTGAGGGTGGTCATCATGCCCATCTCCATGTGATAGATGTTGTGGCAGTGCAGGGCCCAGGTTCCGGGGTTGTCCGCGTCGAGGTCGACCTCGACCGAGCCCATGGGCTTGATGAGCACCGTGTCCTTGCGCAGTCCGCCACTGCCGGGGAGGCCCCAGGTGTGGCCGTGGATATGCATGGGGTGAAGCATCATCGTTTCGTTGGTGATCTGCATCCGCAGTCGCTGGCCCTTGCTGACGCGCAGAGGCGTGTCTTCGCCGTGCTTCTTGCCGTTAATGCCCCAGGCGTACGGGTCCATCTGGCCGTTGAGCGCGACCTTGATCGTGGAGTCGGGCTGGGCGTCAGGAAGGCGCGCGGAGTCCGCGGCGGCGAGTTCGGTGGCGCCGAGCAGGACCGCGCCGTCCAGTTCCGCGGGGCGAATGTCGGCGGCGGGTGCGGCGCCAGAGCCTGTGCGCAGGACTGCCAGAGCCTGGCCCTTCTTGCCCTCAGCCGCGGCGACTAGCGGAAACGCGCCGTCGCCTGCGGTGACGGTCACGTCGTAGCGTTCCCCCATAGCGACGAAGAGCGCGCGGGCCTGCATGTCGTTGACCCTGTGTCCGTCGGTGTGGGTGACGGTCATCGTGTGACCGCCGAGGGCAACGCGGAAGACGGTGTCGGAGCCGGCGTTGATGATCCGCAGGCGGATGCGTTGTCCGGGCTTGGCGCGGAACTCGGTCGGCGCCGCAGGGATCCGGCCGTTGATGAGGTAGTGCGGGTAGACCACGTCACCAGCATCGCCCAGCGGAGAGCTTCCCATGCCAGGCATCGAGGAGTGGTCCATGCCACCCATCCCGCCCATCCCGGTCTGCAAAGGTCCGGTCTTGGCCTGGAAGTCGGCAAGGATCTGGTCAGGGTTCTTGCCGATGCCGTCGGTCCAGTCATCGAGGACGACGATCCACTCCGCGTCGAAGGCGCCTCGCTCATTGGGGTCGTCGATGATGATCGGAGCGTAGAGGGCACGGTCGAGCTGGGCACCGACGTGGGGATGGAAGTAGTGGGTACCGGCGTCCGGGGCGGTGAACTCGTAGACGAATCGCCCCCCGGGGCGCACAGCATCCTGGGTGACGCCGGGAACGCCGTCAGCTTCGTTACGCAGGCGGATGCCATGCCAGTGGATGGTGGTGTCGGCGGGAAGCTTGTTGTCGAGGGTGACGCGGAGGAAGTCTCCGGCGTTGGCGCGCAGGACCTTGCCGGGGAGGGCGTCGTCGTAGGCCCAGGTACGGGCGGTGATACCGCCGAGGTCTACGGTGGTCTCGCGCGCGGTGAGGGTCGTCTCAACGACCTTCTGTCCGGCCTGGGGTGTGGCCTGTAGTGGCGGTCCTTGCAGCGCACGAGAGGCACCACTCGGCGTGCTGGCGGTCTTGTCGCCACATGCGGCGAGCGCGCCGACGCTGAGCGCGGCGAGACCGCCGAAGAGGGCTGTTCGTCTGGTCACCGGTGTCATGAATTGGTTCCTTGGTTTGACGTCGAGGAAGTCGGGGGCGGCCCTGCTTAGGGGGCAGCGGGGCTGACTGTCGGGCTGCCGTCGCCCATCCCTGGCATACCCGACATACCCGGCATGCTTGTGTGAGGTGTCGGCGATGAAGTCGGGGAGCTGCTCATCGAGTGGCCTGCGGGCATCGACGGTTGGGTTGAGGTGGGGGTAGTGCTGGTGTCGTCGTTCATGTTCATCGTGGACATGTCGTCGCCGCAGGCGGTGACGGCGAGGGCAATAGTGGCGGTGACGGCGGCGGTGGTGATCAGTCGTTTCGGGTTCATCGGTTCGTCTTTCTGGCAGGGATTCTCTGTGGGGTTCGTTGAAGGGGCGGTCGGGGTAGTGGGCTCGAGGCTGTACCGGGTTCCGGTGGTGGGTGTTCTCGCTTGGTGTTGCGGCGTTTGTAGACCGGCAGGGTCAGGGTGAACTGGGCGCCTTGTCCGGGCCCGCGGCTGGTGGCGGTGAGGGATCCGTCGTGGGCCTCGGCGAGCGCGCGGGCGATAGTCAGGCCGATACCGCTGCCGCCGGCGTCGCGGCTGCGAGAGGTGTCAGTGCGGTAGAAGCGGTCGAAGATGTGTGGGAGGTGTTCGCTGGCGATGCCTTCGCCTGTGTCCTCGACGATGATGTCGATGAGGTTGTGGTCGCGGCGGCGGCTACTGACCGTGACGCTGCCTCCCGGTGGGGTGTGTCGGCGTGCGTTGCTGAGCAGGTTCGCGAGGGTCTGGCCGATGCGGGCACGGTCGGCGTCGACGAGGTCGGTGGTGGTGGGCCCGAGGCCGAGGTGGATACCTACAGCGTCGTAGCCGGGTTGCGCCTCACGGACCGCGGCGGTGGTGATGTCGTTGACCGCGGTCGGCTCTGCTTCGACGCGTAGTTGTCGTTCGCCGGCGCGGGAGACAGCATCGATGTCGTCAGCGAGTCGCTTGAGGCGACCGGTGGCGCTGCGGATGACGCCGTACATTTGCACGCCTGGTGTGCGGATGCCGTCCTCGGCGGCTTCGATTTGGGCGGTGATGGTGGTGATCGGCGTCCGAAGTTCATGGGCGAGGTCGGAGAGCATCTGCTGGCGGATCTCTTCGGTGGTATCGATCTGCTCGGCGAGTCGGTTCACGCTGCGGGTCAGGTCGCTGAATTCGCGGCCCAAGCGGCTGGGCGGGACGCGAATCGCGTGGTTGCCGGCGGCGATGTTCGCCGTCGAGGTCACCACGGCGCCGATGGAGCGTCGGACGCGGCGGGTGATCAGCCAACTGACGACGAGTGCGAGGACCATGGAGCTCAATAGGGCGACCGAGACGGATACCACCAGTGAGGAGGCGAACGCCTCCTCGACGTGTTTGGCTTGGGGTGAGGCGGTCGGCAGGCCGGCGTGGGCCATGTGGGTGTGGAACAGGTGCGGTGCGACAGTCCACGCCACCAGCGCGGAGGCCCCAGCGCCAGCGGCGATGACGATGGTCTGGGCGATGAACAGCCTGGTGGTGAACCCCGAACGTGGGCGACGGGTGCGCCGTGCGTCGGATCGGGGCGCGCTCATTGCTTCGACCGGCCGTCACCCATTCGGTAACCGATGCCGCGGATGGTGCGGATGTAGCGCCGTTCGGTGGTGGTGTCGCCGAGCTTGCGACGCAGGCTGGCGATGTGGACGTCGACGACGTGTGCATCGCCGACCCAGGTCGGTCCCCAGAGTTCGGCGAGCAGTTGGTCGCGGCTGAACACCATGCCCGGGCGGCGCGAGAGGACGTCGAGAAGGTCGAACTCGGTGCGGGTGAGAGCCGCGGGTCTACCGGCGACGCTCACCTCCCGACCGCTCGGGTCGATTAGCAGATCCCCGATGCGGCGCTCCGCGCCCTGTGCCACGGCGGGCCCGTTGACGGTTCCGGCGCGGGGGCGGCGCAGCATTGCTTCGATTCGGGCGATCAGCTCCCGCGGGCTGAACGGTTTGGTCAGGTAGTCGTCCGCCCCGACCGACAGGCCGACCAGGGTGTCGACTTCGTCGGCGCGGGCGGTGACCATGACAACGTAGGCGTCCGAGAAGGTGCGCAGTTGCCGGCACACTTCGACACCGTCGAGCGAGGGCAGCCCGAGGTCGAGGACGACGACATCCGGTGGAGTTCGGTGCGCGGCGGCGACTGCGGCCGCTCCATCGCCGGTGATCTCGACATCGAAACCACTGCGCTGAAGGTAGTCGGCGATGACCTCGGCGAGGTCCGGCTCGTCCTCGACAACCATCGCGCGCAGGCCCAGCTTCGGCCGCGGTTCGGTCACCGCCGTCGGCTTGGGCTCGGCAACAATCGCATCCATGCCTCCCATCGTGGCCTGACCGTATGCCCAGGATCGACCCGAGGCGCGGTTCTTGAGCAAATCTTGATCTTGAGCACACATAACGGCCTGGTTAGGGCACGCACAGTCGAGGGCGATCAGATACCCCTCACCGGACTGATCACCGGTGGCACGTCTTCACCCGGCGGGCCACGGGCACGCCATCTGCCGACTCACGCTGACCGTCCTGGTCCTGCAAGACCGTCGCGGCGGGTGGCGTGCCACACACCTGTGCCGCCCTTTTCCGCTTCCGAAAGGACCCCAGCACGTGAGCACCGAAGTGACCACGGTTCCTGATTCTCGCCCCCCACTGTCATTGCTGCACCCGCCGTTGCCCGCCCGGTCACTCGTCGACATCGGACCTGTCTCGGAGCGCCCGGCGGCCCTGGTCGGCAACACTCCGGTGATGCGGATCGCCGAACCGTTCGCGCCGGCCGGGCACGGGTTCTGGGCCAAACTCGAGGGGTTCAATCCCGGAGGAATGAAGGACCGGCCGGCCCTACATATGATCGAACGCGCGAAGGCGCGGGGGGATCTCTCCCCGGGCGCACGGATCGTGGAGTCGACCAGCGGGACTCTCGGGCTGGGGCTGGCTTTGGCGGGCATCGTGCACGGTCATCCGGTGACGCTGGTGACCGACCCTGGGCTGGAGCCGATCCTGACCCAGATGCTCGCCGCGTACGGCGCCGAGGTCGACTTGGTGACCGAACCTCATCCGACCGGAGGTTGGCAGCAAGCGCGCCGAGACCGAGTCTGTGAGCACCTGGCTTCGGACCCGACTGCCTGGTGCCCGGATCAGTACACCAACCCGGATAACGTCAGCGCGTACCAGCCGCTGGCACTCGAGCTATTGACCCAACTCGGGCACATCGACGTACTGGTCTGTTCGGTCGGCACCGGTGGACATTCAGCTGGGGTCAGCCGCACCCTGAGGCAGTTCCTGCCAGACCTACAGCTCATCGGGGTCGACACCGTCGGGTCGACGATCTTCGGGCAGCCCGCGCGCAAGCGGCTCATGCGAGGCCTGGGCTCGAGCATATACCCGGAGAACGTCGACTACTCGGCGTTCTCCGAGGTGCACTGGGTGGCGCCCGCGGAATCGGTGTGGGCGTGCCGGACTCTTGCCGCGACGCACTATGCCACCGGCGGCTGGAGCGTCGGTGCCGTCGCCCAAGTGGCCGGATGGATCGCCGGCACTCGCTCGCCTGACACGGTCGTCGCCGCGATCTTCCCCGACGGCCCCCAGCGCTATTACGGAACGGTCTACAGCGACGAGTTCTGCAACGCCAACGACATCAATCCGACCGTGGCGCCGCCGTCGGCGCCGATCACCATCTCCGACCCGACCTCCACTGTCGTGCACCGCTGGTCCCGCACCACCGCTGTCTGCAACCCGCTGACCATCGTATGAGGGGGCCGCTCGCCACGTTCCGAACGTTCGACCGGCCCAGCCAGGTGTTGATGGTCAATCAGTTCACCATCAACCTGGGCTTCTACATGCTCATGCCCTACCTCGCCGGGTACCTCGCAGGCCCCGTCGGGCTCGCAGGCTGGGCCATCGGGCTCGTCATGGGGATTCGCAACTTCTCCCAGCAGGGCATGTTCCTCATCGGCGGCACCCTCGCCGACCGTCTGGGGTTCAAGCCCCTTATCGTCGCTGGGTGTCTACTGCGGACCATCGGATTCGCCTTGCTGGCGACGGTGGACTCGCTACCCGCACTACTCATCGCATCCGCAGCTACTGGGTTCGCCGGGGCGTTGTTCAACCCAGCCGTGCGCGCGTACCTCGCCGCCGACGCCGGCGACCGGCGGATCGAGGCATTCGCCATCTTCAACATCTTCTACCAGGGCGGCATCCTCATCGGCCCGCTGGTCGGGGTGGCACTGATGGCCTTCGACTTCCAGGCGACATCGGCGGTCGCCGCCGGAGTGTTCGGCGTGCTGACCATCGCACAGATCCTCGCGCTGCCGCGCGACCGACGCGATCGCACGGACCTAGCCGGCCCACGGCAGTCGGTCCTCGCTGACTGGCGGATTGTGGCCGGCAACCGCCCGTTCGTCCTGTTCTCCTGCGCGATGATCGGCTCGTACGTGCTCTCCTTCCAGGTCTATCTCGCGCTGCCACTGCACGCGGCGTCGATCACAGGCAGCGAGCAGGCCTCGTCGTACCTGGTCGCAGCCGTGTTCGTGGTCACCGGTGTGATTGCCGTGGCCGGGCAGCTGCGGATCACCGCGCTGTTCCGCAGCAGGTTCGGGCCCACCCGTAGCCTTGGCATCGGGATGGCGCTGATGACAGCTGCGTTCGTGCCGCTCGTAGCCGTGCCGACCACGGCGCTGGCCGGGCAGGCCGCCGCGATCGCGGCGCTGTTGCTGGCGGCAGCGGGCCTGGCGATAGCCACGGCGACCGTCTTCCCCTTCGAGATGGACACCGTCGTCAGCCTCTCCGGCAATCGACTCGTCGCTACCCACTACGGGCTCTACAACACGGTGGTCGGCGTGGGGATCCTGGCCGGCAACCTCGGCACCGGGGCGCTCATGTCATTGGGGAACCGGCTCGGGTTCCCGGCGCTGATCTGGCTCGTGCTCATCATCGTCGGTTCCGGCGCGGCACTCGCGCTGCGGGCGCTCTATCGAGCCGGCGCGCTGAGTGGGCCCGAGGCCGCGGCCCGCGAGGCGGACGTGGCCGTTGAGGCGGGAAGGGATCGTCGGTGACCTGCTGTCCAGCGTCTGTGCTGCGGTGTTCCGCTACCCAGGGCCCCGACCCTCCGCGGTGGAGGGCTGGGGCCGGGGCGGCGTTAGCTGGCGACGCTGGTGAAGCCACGCAGCCGCAGGCTGTTGCCGACGACGAAGACGCTGGAGAAGGCCATCGCGGCGCCGGCCAGCATCGGGTTGAGCATGCCCGCCGCAGCGACCGGTATCGCAGCGGTGTTGTAGGCGAATGCCCAGAACAGGTTCGTCTTGATCGTGCTCAGCGTTTTGCGAGAGAGCCTGATCGCGTCAACGGCGCTGCGCAGGTCTCCGCGTACCAGGGTGATGTCGGAGGCTTCGATCGCGACGTCGGTGCCAGTTCCCATTGCCAGGCCCAGGTCGGCCTGGGCCAGCGCGGGTGCGTCGTTGACGCCGTCGCCGACCATGGCGACGACCTTGCCCTGATCCTGCAGGCGCTTGACCACCGACACCTTGTCCTGCGGCATCACCTCGGAGATGACCTCGTCGATGCCGACTTCGGCCGCGATTCGTTGTGCGACGGCGGCGTTGTCACCGGTGAGCAGCACCGGCTTCAGTCCCAGGGCCCGCAGTTCGCTGATCGCCTGGGCGCTGGTCGGCTTGACCGCGTCAGCGACAACGAGGATGCCCGTCGCCTGGCCGTCCCACCCGACCGCCACGACGGTCTTGCCGTCCGCTTCGGCGTCCCGTTTCACGGCCGCCGTCCGAGGGGAGAGTTCGAGTGCCCAGTCGGCCAGGAAACTCTCGCGGCCCACGATCACGGCATGCCCGTCGACCACGCCCTGCACCCCTTGCCCTTCGACGTTGGCGAAACCTTCCGGTGTGGGCAGTTCTCCGCCACTGTCGCGAGCCGCGGCGGCAATGGCCTGGGCGATCGGATGCTCGGAGGCGTTCTCCAGCGCGCCGGCTAGCCGTAGCAGTTCGTCAGAGTCGGTGCCGTCCTCTGCAATCACCTCGGCCAGCGTCATCTTGCCGGTCGTGACCGTTCCGGTCTTGTCGAGCACGATGGTGTCGACTTTGCGGGTGGACTCGAGCACTTCCGGGCCCTTGATCAGTACACCCATCTGGGCTCCACGACCCGTTCCCACGAGAAGCGCTGTCGGCGTGGCCAGTCCGAGTGCACACGGGCAGGCGATCACGAGCACGGCGACCGCGGCAGTGAACGCGGCCGCGACGGGGAAGCCAGCACCGAGCCACGCGCCGAGGGTGGCGAACGCGATCGCGATGACGATCGGCACGAACACACCCGAGATCCGGTCCGCGAGCCGTTGCACCTCGGCCTTCCCCGTCTGCGCGTCCTCGACGAGCTTGGCCATCTGCGCGAGCTGCGTATCCGCTCCGACCCGGGTGGCGCGCACCTCAAGCCGTCCTCCGGAATTGACCGTCGCTCCGGTCACCGTGTCCCCAACGGAGACCTCGACCGGGACGGACTCGCCGGTCAGCATCGACGCATCGATGGCCGAGGATCCGGACGTGACCACCCCGTCGGTGGCGACCTTCTCCCCCGGTCGGACCACGAAGGTGTCGCCGACGGCCAGCTCGGCGACCGGGATCCGAACCTCCGCGCCGTCACGCAGCACTGCCACGTCCTTGACGCCGAGCTCGAGGAGCGCGCGCAATGCTGCTCCGGCCTGCCGCTTGGACCTCTTCTCGAAGTAGCGGCCGGCGAGCACGAACACCGTGACCCCTGCGCCGACCTCGAGGTAGATGTTGCCTGCTCCGTCCGACGGAGCGATCGAGAACTCGAACCCGTGTGTCATCCCGGGCGTGCCGGCGGTGCCGAGGAACAACGCGTACAGCGACCACAGGAACGCTGTTAGGGTGCCCATCGAGATGAGGGTGTCCATGGTGGCGGTTCCGTGTTTGAGGTTCATCCACGCCGCCCGATGGAACGGATAGGCACCCCAGACGATCACTGGCGCAGCGAGCGTGAGCGATGCCCACTGCCAATAGGTGAACTGTAGGGCCGGTGCCATCGCCATCGCGACTACCGGCACCGCCAGCACAGCCGAGCCGATCAGCCGCTGCCTCAGGGACGTCAGCTCCGGGTCCATGTCCTCGCCGGCAACCCCAGCACCAGGTCCTCCAGCCCCCGGCGTCGAGGACCGCGGGAGAGTCGCCGAGTAGCCGGTCTTTGCCACCTCGTCGATCAGCGCCTGCGCATCGAAACCCTCGGGGACGTGCACCTTCGCCTTCTCCGTGGCGTAGTTCACCGTGGCCTCGACCCCATCGAGCCCGTTGAGTTTGCGCTCGATCCGGTTCGCGCACGAGGCGCACGTCATCCCGCCGATGTCCAGCTCGACACTACGGCCGCCCGACGGCGCTGACACACTCATCATTTTCCTCGATCCGTACTTGCGGTCTATCGCCAGGCCTGTGGCCCGCGCTGCTTCATTGCGTCACTGCTGGTGGCCGCCACCGTGCGGGGCGCCCGGTTCACTCGCCGGCACGGCGGGCGATCCACCGGGGGCACGGTGCTCCCACCGCGCGACCGCCGAGTCGGGTACTGCCACCCCACCGATCACATACGCGCTGGCGAAGACACCGGTCACCGCAACCACGTAGACGATCAGCCTGCGCATGGCACTCATGGATTGCGCACTGCCGAGTAGCCAGCCTCTTCCACCGCGGCGAGAACCCGCTCGTCGGTCACCTGCTGCGCTCCCGTGACACGCAGCCGACCCGTCTGCGCGCTGACCTCGATGGACTCGACACCGGGGATAAGGCTGACCTCCTCGCGGATGGACATTTCGCAGTGGCCGCAGGTCATGCCTGTCACCTGGTATTCGCTGGTCGTCATCGCCTTCTCCTACCCAGTTCAGATACCCCCTGTGGGTATCTCCAAATCATGCTTAACATACCCCAGGCGGGTATGTCTAGGCCCTCCTGTCGCGGCGAGTGCGCCGGAGCGGTGGTCGCGCGGCCGATCCCGAGCAACCCTTGCGGTCAATACCCCGCCGGGGTATATATTCGGGGTACCCGGCTGGGGTACCCGTTCAGGTGAATGTGAGACGGTCGGGGGGCCTGAGATGAAGGAGTTCGACGATGACCGACAATGCACACCGACAGTCTTGCTGTGGGCACACCGGCCCCGGCGAGCAGTCGCTCGAGCTGACCCGCAGCGCCCGGCAGGCGGGCACAGGCGGTACCGACACGGCGGAGTGCCCCGTCATGACCGGCACGGTGGTGGACAAGTCTGCCGCTGTCAGCAAGGGCCTCTACCGCGACTTCGAGGGCACGCGGTACTACCTGTGCTGCGCCGGGTGCGGGCCTCGGTTCGACGCCGACCCACACAAGTACGTTACGGCGGCCTCGGCGTGAGCACCGATATCCCCGCGGTTGCGGTCGAGCGGGCCGAGTGCTGTGCGGCGCAGCACGGGTATTTGACCGATAAGTCGCGCTATCTGATGCGGGCGAAGCGGATCGAGGGACAGGTGCGTGGCATTGAGCGGATGATCGATGAGGACCAGTATTGCATCGACATCCTGACCCAGATCAGTGCCGCGACGAGCGCCCTGCAAGGGCTCGCCTTGGCGTTGCTGGATGACCACATGCGGCACTGCGTCGTCCAGGCCGCCCGCTCAGACCAGCAGGAACTCGACACCAAGCTGAACGAAGCGACTGCCGCGATCACCCGTCTCGTCCGATCATGAGTCCACCCGGGGTGTCGTCCCGGTGGCTGTCGTTTCCGCGAAGGAGCACGTTATGGAGCACGGTTCGCATACCGATCACACAGGACACGCCGGTCACGGCGTTGGGCCCGAAGTGCCACAGGGGCTGCAGGTCGCCGCTCGAGGCTATCGCTTCGAACCGGCGATCCAGATCGTCGACGCCGGGACCGTGGAACTTCGCTTTGTGATCCTCGGGCCCGACGGCGAGCCGCTAGTCACCTTCGAGGAACGTCACGACAAGCAGTTGCACTTGATCGTTGTGAGCCGCGACACCAGCGTCTTTCACCACGTCCATCCGTCGATGGACAGTGCCGGGTCCTGGACTGTGCAGCTGGCGCTCACGCCGGGAGTGTGGCGGGTCTTGGCCGATTTCGTGCCGCAGGGCGCGCCGGACGGGCTCACGCTCGGTGCCGACCTGTTCGTGCCTGGCGGGTTCCATCCTCGGCCCTTGCCTGAGTTGAGAAGGGCCTGGACCGGCGGCGACTACACCGTCACGCTCGAGGGCGATCTCGTTGCCGCCCAAGCCGGGGAGCTGCAGGCCGTCGTCACCTGGAATGGCGTCCCGGTGACCGATCTGCAGCCCTATCTTGCTGCGTACGGCCACCTGGTGGCGTTGCGGGCCGGTGACCTCGCTTACCTGCATATCCATCCCGAGGGGAGCCCGTCGGACCCGCAGACGCCTGCAGGTCCCCGGATCCGGTTCCACGCGGTCGCTCCCTCCGTGGGAACCTACCGGCTGTTCCTGGATTTCCGACATCAGGACACCGTCCGGACCGCGGACTTCACCCTCGTTGCCACCGGGGGCACCACCGGTGCAGTCACTGGCGGTGCGAGCGCGCACCACCATCAGTAGCGCTGATTCAGGCAGTACTAGGTTTTCCGGAGCCCGGGGTGGCGTGCGCTGCGGGCCCTGTTCGATCGACGTCGTCGCCAACTAGTTGGGAGCCATCGTGGGGCCTTTTTCTCATCGCGATTTCCGCCTGTTGTTCAGTGCGCAGATCGTTGCGCTGCTCGGCACCGGGCTAGCGACGGTCGCCCTCGGGCTGCTCGCCTACGACATCGCTGGCTCGTCCGCAGCGGTCGTCCTGGGAACGGCGCTGACGATCAAGATGGTTCTCTATGTCGTTATCGCACCGGTGGCGGCGGCGTACGTCGACCGGCTGCCGCGACGCGCGTTCCTGATTGCGCTGGACCTGTTCCGTGCGGCGATCGTGCTGGCGTTGCCGTTCGTCACTGAGGTCTGGCAGATCTACGTGCTCATCGGATCACTGCAGGCGGCGTCGGCCGCGTTCACGCCTACGTTCCAAGCCGTGATCCCCGACATCATCACCGACGAGCGCGAGTACACCACCGCGTTGTCGGCCTCGCAAGTTGCATACACGATGGAGAGTCTGGTCAGCCCGGTCGTGGCAGCGCTGGCGTTGCTGGTGATCGAGTTCAATGTGCTCTTCGTCGGTACCGCGATCGGGTTCGTCCTATCCGCGGTGCTGGTACTGCAAGCCAAGGTGCCCAACGCGAAACCCTCGGGTGCCGCGCGGCCAACGGACCGGATCTTCGCCGGCCTGCGGATCTTCACAAGTACCGCCAGCTTGCGGGGAGTCATCGCGGTCAACTTCGCCGTCGCCGCGGCCGGTTCGATTGTCGTGGTGAACACGGTCAACTACGTCCGTGACCGACTGAGCGGATCCGAGTCCGATGTCGCGTGGATGATGGCGGCGTCCGGCGGTGGAACCCTAGCTGTGGCACTGGCGGTACCTCGCCTGCTCGACCGGGTGACCGCTCGTGCCGTGATGCTCACCGGAGCCGGCCTGCTCACCGCCGCGGCTACCGCGGCGGTTGCCATGGCTGCGGTGGACCGGCCGAGCTGGGCGGTGACCGCAGTGATCTGGCTGGCCAGTGGTGCCGGCTCAGCGCTGGCGATCACCCCGACCGGAAAGGTGCTGCGGGCTGCTGTGGCGCCCGCGAACGTTGCTGCCGTGTTCGCGGCTCAGTTCTCGCTCTCGCACCTCGCTTGGCTCATCGCCTACCCGATCGCGGGTTGGGGGGCCACGCGATTCGGTCTCGTACCCGCCTGGGGGGTACTCGCGCTGATCGCCGGCGCCGGTGCGATCGCCGCGCCGCTGCTATGGCGGCGCGGCGTCGTGCCCGCTGGCACGCAGGTACCGGCCCCCGCGGAGGAAGATAGCGCGGTCCTACCCGATGAGGCATGGCGTCACGCTGCGGCTGCCGACGGGACCCTGACCGAGTGCCAGTGCACCTGCACACAAGCCGCGTAACGCCCAGGCGACGGTCCAGCCAACGATCTTCCAGCACCTTTGCCGGGATATCGCGGCCTCCTCATCTCAAGCAGGAAACCAATCCTGATAGACGCGAGCTGGCCGCCCCCGTCACCACTGTCCGGTGGGTGGATACTGACGCTATGGCGACAAGCGACGAGGCTGCGCAGTTCGTTTCAGGCAATGACCGGCTGGCTCAGATCCTGTCCGATCCGGAGCGCCGGACACGCGTGGACGCCATCACCTCAGAGATGGCCTTGATCGACCGTCAGTACCGCGCGGCTGTTCAGTTGCTCGACGGCGCGTTGGCCGCGACAAGCTCCATAGCCGGTCCCGCCGTCACCGCTGAGGTTCTCGATGAACTCCATCGGCACCTCACGGCCGCCGGCGCTCAGGGCATCGGCATCACGCTCACCTTCGCCGGTCACGAAATGACGGTGCCGCTCGAACGGCGTAGTGCCAACACCGAACGGTGAACCACGTCGCCGAACCTTAGACGGTCGGCGTGTCAGGGACGAAGCCGCTCGCTGCGGCGTCCGCGGCGCACAGGGTGCGGGCCCAGCTCCCGCGGTGCGAGGGAGCGCCCTCGGCGCCGCATTCTTCGCAGGTCCGCTCTGATCGCCGCTCGGCCGCGCGGATCAGGTCACCGAACCCGGGCCGGGTCCGGTCGGGCTCGAATTCGACGTAATAGCGCAGGCCGCCGAACTTCTCCTTGACCTGCACCAGCTGGTAGCTCGGATCGATCGCGCTCAGTTTCCGGTCCAGGTCGATGATGATCGGGTACCAGCCAGGCCTGATTTCGAGCATCGGGTACGCCCCGGGCAGGAAACGAGCTCGGATACTCGCCAGTGCGTCGGCGATGGGATCGTCGGCCATGCCCGCGAGCCTGCCAGCCGGCCACCCGCTCGACCAAGCCCGGTCCCACCCCGCCCTGCTACGCGGGCCAAGCGTTGCGGCGCAGTAGCCGCAGCCCGTTGAGGCCGACAATGATCGTCGAGCCCTCGTGACCGGCCACGCCGAGCGGCAGCGGTAACGTACCCACCAGATCCCAGACGACCAGGACCGCGATGAAGCTGGCGGCGATGGTGAGGTTGGCGACCACCACGCGGTGCGCACGCTGAGCGAAGGCGATGACGGCGGGAACCGCGGTGAGGTCCTCGCGCACGATGACGACGTCCGCTGCCTGCAGGGCGAGATCCGAACCGGCGCCGCCCATAGCGATTCCGACGTCCGCGGTAGCCAGTGCCGGGGCGTCGTTGACGCCGTCACCGACCATGGCCACCGCCCGCCCGCCGGTGCGCAGCTCGTCGATGGCAGCGGTCTTGCCGTCCGGGAGCAACCCGGCTCGGACGTCGGTGATGCCGACCCCGTCCGCGACCCGATGCGCGGCGCGCGGATTGTCCCCCGTAATGAGTGTGGTGCCGATTCCGGCGTTGCCCAGCGCAGTGACGGCGGCGCGGGCATCGGCTCGTTGAGTGTCGGTGAGCGCCAACACCCCGATGGGGGTTCCATCCCTGGTGACGACGACCGCTGTGTCGCCGCGGCTTTCGAGTTCTCCGACCAGGCCAGCCGCGTGGGGTGGCAGCACGGTGTCGCTGGTGTGCGGCGACAGTACCGCGATTCGGTGTCCGTCGACGGTGCCGCTGACGCCGCTACCGGGGTCGGCGACGAAGTCGGTGGCCGTGCGCACCTCGATCCCGCGCGCGTGCTGCGTCGACGATCGCCGCGGCGAGCGGGTGTTCGCTGAGCTTCTCGACGGCGGCAGCCATCCCCACGAGCGCGTCAGCGTCGAGGTCTGGGCCGGGGGCGAAGGGTTCGGCGGCGGCGAGCGCAGGCCGACCGGAGGTGATGGTGCCGGTCTTGTCGAAAGCGACCGTGTCGATCGTGGACAGGTTCTCCATCACCACCGCGGACTTGACCAGCACGCCGCGGCGGCCGGCGTTGGCGATCGCCGCGAGCAGCGGCGGCATCGTCGCAAGGACCACCGCGCAGGGCGAGGCGACGATCATGAAGGTCATCGCCCGTAGCAGTGCGGACCGCAGTTCCGCGCCGAACAGGAGCGGGATCGCGAACACCGCGAGCGTGGAGATGACCATGCCGATGGAGTAGCGCTGCTCGACCTTTTCGATGAACAGCTGCGCGCGCGCCTTCGTCTGTGAGGCCTGCGTGACCATGGCGGCGATGCGGGCGACGACCGAATCCGCTGCGGGCCGATCCGCGTGGATGGTCAACGCTCCGGTGCCGTTGAGGGTGCCAGCGAAGACAGTGTCTCCCACGTGCTTGTCGACGGGCAGCGGTTCACCGGTGATCGTGGCCTGGTCGACCTCGCTCGCCCCGTCGATGACGGTGCCATCCGCGGCGATCCGCTCGCCGGGGCGGACGCGGATCATATCGCCGACCTCAAGGTCTGCCGCCGCGATCGTGCGTTCAGTTCCGTCCGCGTCGAGCAGGGTGGCACTGTCGGGGGCGAGATCGAGCAGCCCGCGGACGGAATCTTCGGTTCGCGCCGTCGCCCACGCCTCGAGTGCACCGGACGTAGCGAAGATGACGATCAGGAGCGCACCGTCGGTGATCTGTCCGATCGCGGCGGCGCCGATCGCGGCGACCACCATCAGCAGGTCGACGTCGAGGGTCTTCTCGCGCAACGCCTGCAGTCCAGCCAGCGCCGGCTCCCACCCGCCGGCGGCGTAACAGGCCAGATACAGCGCCCACCACGACCAGGCCGGCGCGCCGGCGAGCTGCGCGGCCAGACCGAGCAGGAACAGCCCGAGTGCCGCTGAAGCCCAACGAACTTCGGCGAGGTCGAACGGTCGGGTGCGAGGCGCCCCAACAGCGAGCACCTGTGCGCTCCGATCCGTAGCACCGGATCGGACAGTCGCCGCGTTCATCGCCGACCCCCTTCCTCGAGTCAGGTTCGTGCGGCACACCCACACAACATCAGCATATCTGAACATCTCTTCATATCAATGGTGGAGGGTATGATCCCGTCATGGGACATGGGATCGGCGACGAAGCCGCCGCAGTGCCGGGTCCGCTCGATGCCGCGACCGCCGAACGGGTCGCGACGACGCTGCAGGCGCTCGCCACGCCCAGCCGCCTGCGGATTCTCTCGCAGTTGCGGGGGCAGGCGATGGCGGTCGGTGATCTCGCGGCCGCCGTGGCGATGGAGCAGTCGGCGGTATCGCACCAGCTGCGGCTGCTCCGCAATCTCGGGCTGGTAACCGGTGTGCGGGAGGGCCGCAGCATCGTCTACAGCCTCTACGACAGCCACGTCGCTCAACTCCTCGACGAGGCGGTCTACCACAGCGAGCACCTCCGGATGGGCCTGGCCGATCGGCCGGCGACCGCCGCCGCTACCACCTAGCCGCCGGGAGGTCTGTCGCAAACTGAGCCGCTCGATGGGGCTGGCTTGCCGTCTCAAACACAGTGGTCCTCGAGGTACGCAGCGTCCTTACCCTTCGCCGCGGCTCCCTATCGCCAACTGCCGGGCTCGTATCCGGCGGCAGCCGCTCGTCCGTTCGCGTCCCCGTCAGACGGGCCAGCGGACGTGCTCGGTGTCGATCACGAACGGGTGCCGGTGCCGGTAAAGGCCGTCGCCCATGGCGACGGCGTCGACGAGATGCTCTGAAGCGGTCGCCGAAGCGAGGTGCTGGTGCTCGAGCTCGGCGGGGTCGCGTCGCGGCCATGCCCGCGCGGCGACCAGCAGTCCGACTACGGATAGTCCGGCGAGGACCGCGAACGCTGAGCCGAAACCGGCGGTGGAGCCTAGCCATCCGGCGATCGGGTAGGTGATCAGCCAGCACAGGTGCGAGAGCGAGAACTGCGCAGCGAAGACCGCTGCCCGGTCAGCGGGCACCGACGAGCGGCGCAGTACCTGCCCGACCGGCGTGAGGACCAGGCCCATCCCGACCCCAATCGCCGACCACACCACCACCGCCGCCGGCCACAGCAGCGCACCAGGCACCAGCACCATCGCTGTTGCCGCCGCGGCGGCAACGACCAGCACACCGCCACCGGTGAACATGACCGGACGCTCCGGCACCCGATCGAGCAGCCGCGGCAGCACCAGCGCCACGACCATGGTCCCGATCCCCGACGCTGCGAGCAGCCACGCCACCCCCACCTGCGAACCACCAAGCCTGTCCCGCACCAGGTTCACGGTGCTGACCATCACGATCGCCCCGGCGCCCGCGACCGCCAGATCCAAACCCAAGACCCCACGCAACCGTGGGGTCGCCGCAAAGATCCACGCCCCCGCGAAAGTGCGGTCGAACACCCCACCCCGGGCACTGCTCACCGCATCCGGGATCGACGTCGAGACCACCAGCACCGCCGAGAGGACGAGCCCGACGACGGTGAACCCGAACAGCCAATGGAAGCTCATCACCACGAGCGCCACCGCCGCGAGAATCGGACTCAGGAGAGACTCCATCGTCGATGCCAGCTGCGAGGCGGACAGCGCCAGCGTGTACTGCGCGTCATTGGCGACGATGTCGGGAATCACGGCCTGAAAGGTGGGGGTGAACGCCGCCGAGGCCGACTGCAGCACCGCGATCAGCACGTAGATCTGACACACCTGATCAACCCACGGCAACGCCAGCACCACCGACGCCCGGATCAGATCCAGACTCACCAACAGCAGCCGCCGTGGCATCCGATCCACATACGCCGTCGCCAGTGGCGCGATCAGCACGTAGGCGAGCATCTTGATCGTCAACGCGGTCCCGAGCACGGCGGCGGCCCGCGGCCCCGCCAGGTCGTAGGCGAGCAGGCCGAGAGCGACGGTCGTCATCCCCGTCCCGAACAGGGCCACCACCTGCGCAGTGAACAAGTGCCGGTAGTCACGGTTCCCGTACAGCGACCGCGCCGACGAACCCGGCGACGGCGTTGGTCCAAGACCAGGTCGTGGCGCGCGCTGCTGCGACATGGGTTCTACCTCCGAGGTGGGCGGTACCGATCAGATATCATGTGCTTGTGTACGCACATGATGTCACATCGGAGATTGACCGGACACCCCCCGACGAGCAGATCGACGCCGCAGCCCTTGCGCTGAAGATGCTGTCCGTGCCCGCCCGGATGAAGATCCTGTGGGCGCTCAGTGCCGCTGGAGAGCTGGACGTCACCGCCCTGACCGAGCAGGTCGGTCAGGCCAGACCTGCAGTCTCCCAGCACTTGGCGAAGCTGCAGCTCGCCGGCCTGGTCGCACATCGGCGCGACGGGCGCCGGCTGCTGTACCGAGTTCGCGGCGGACACGTGCGGCGCCTGCTCATCGAGGCGCTCAACGCCGCCGAGCACCAGCTCCACGACCTCCCCGAGCACGACTGACTGAACTTCACAGTTTGGATCAGGTAGTGGCCGAATGGTATTCGCGCGCGCGGTTCGCACACCCACTTCGAGTCACGATCCGGCACCACCGCACAACCTCCGATGCTGTTACTGGCACGCTAGTACCAATGTCACGAAGATCAGATCGCAACCGCACCCCGCGCCACAAGCCCGAGCCTGCACCGCTGGATCACACACCGCTGATGACGGCATTGCGGCAGGTAGAGATCGCCGTCAACGGCTTCAACCGCGAGGCCGCACGGATCGAGACCGAGTACGGCATCGCGATCTATCCAGAGCGGGTGGGCAACATGCACACCGATCTGGCTCGCTACATCGAGGTCGCGATCGGCATCGTCGCACGCAAGCTGCCGGTCGCCGTGTACGGGGCGGACAGCCGGCGCTGGACAGGCCCCCAGTCCCCGCGGCAGGTGTTCGCCCTGTACGAGGCGGCCGGCGACAACACAGCCGACTACCTGACGCAGATGGCTCTCAACGCCGAGCGGATCAAGGCGAAGAAGGACGACCTCGACCGCAGCCTCAAGCAGAAGTGCCTACGGCCGAAGACGAACGGGAAACCGTGTCAGATGCGGCCGCTGTACCAGGCCGGGGTCGGCCACCAAGAAGGCTTCGGCTGCTGGCGTCACGCCACCGACGAGGAGAAGCTCGAGCTCGAAAGGTCGCGAATCATCATTGAGGTCAAGACCGGTTGCCCCGGGTGCAAGGCCGGACCCGGTGAGGCGTGCCTGATCCCCACCGAGGACGGCCTCACCCCCGCCCAGGCAGGCCTGACGATGGTCGACGGCGAGTGGCCCCGGGTCCGGGTCCTCGGCGGCGTCGAAATCCACGTCCCACGGATCGAACTGATCCATCCCCGCGTCCTCGAACCCGCCGGGTAAGTCACTGGTGGCGGCACCGCGAAACCAGGTCCGAAGACTGCTCACCCGGTAGCGGCCTAAATGAACACCACCTAGCGTTCGGGGCAGCGAGCCCTACGACGAGACGAGGAGTTCCCATGGCTAACGAGCCGAATGTCCAGCAACCGCAGGACGCCAACGATCCACCGTCGGAGACGGTGGTTGAGCTCGCGGACGGTATGCGCGGCCGGTGGGTGGTGGCATCCCAGGGATCTACGCACGTATGGGATCTGGACACGTTGACCTACACGCGCCGTCCCGGCCCCGCCAGCCCCTCGGGGGCGTTCGACTACGACGGCATCGCGCACCGGATCACGAGGGTGACCCGCTGGCCGCGTGTCGGTGATCAGTCGCTGGTCTGGTTCGACGATCCCGCGAGTCCCTTCGACACCGAGCAGTTCCGCCGCTCGTCGGTGATCGTGTCGATCACCCGCGCCCCAGAGGGGACGTAGAACGAAACCGGGCGACGGTTCCGAAGTCGGGGACGCCGGGTAAGTCCAGGTCGGCGGTAGTCAGCGTCGGCGTTCGATGCGAACCACGTCCCGCCAACGGCCGTCGCGTTGGCCGATGCGTTCGCGGGTGCCGACGGTGCGGAACCCGGCGCCCCGGTGCAGCGCCAGGCTGGCGTGGTTCTCGGGGAAGATTCCGGTCTGGATGGTCCACACCCCGGCAGCGTCGGCGGACTGGATGAGGGCCTGCAACAGCGCGGCTCCGATGCCCTGCCCGGCGTGGCCGGAGTCGACGTAGACGCTGTGCTCGATGACGCCGGCGTAGACGCAGCGCCCCGAGACGGGCGCCGCTGCAACCCACCCGGCGACCTGCCCACCTGGGGCGAGGGCGACGACGCGGTGCTCAGGTAGGTGTCGTTGGTCGAAGTCCGTCCAGCCGGGTGCGGCGGTTTCGAAGGTGGCGTTGCCGGTGTCCATGCCGGCTTGGTAAATCGCGAGGACCTGTGGCCCATGCTCGGGCCGCATCGCAACGATCGCCGGGTCCGCCGCTCGTGCGGCGGACCCGGTTGAGTCGTGGGGGCTGGTGGTCACCTGTTCAGGCTAAGGACGCTGCGCTGATGGTGCAGCTGGTGCTCGCGGACCCAGTTCTGGGCGGCGACCTGCACGGCGTCCCACGGGGACCCGAGGGGCGGGGTGTAGGACAGGTCGAGCTCGGAGAGGGCGTCGACGCTCATGCCGTGGTGCAGGGCGGTGGCGTAGGTGTCGACGCGCTTGGAGATCTCGGCCGTGCGGTGCCCGATGAGCTGGGCACCGAGTAGTGCGCCGGTGTTCTGGTCGCCGGTGATCCGGATGCTGATGGGGGTGGCACCCGGGTAGTAGGCCTTGTGATCGTCCGGTGTGGAGGTCGTCGACACCGGCACCCAGCCGCGGTCGGCGGCAAGGGCTTCGGTCTCTTTGAGGCCGGTGCGGGCGGCGACGAGGTCGAAGATCTTCACGACCTGGGTGCCGAGGGAGCCGGTGTAGCGGGCGGTGCCGCCGAGGGCGTTCTCGCCGGCGACGCGGCCCTGCTTGTGCGCGGTGGTGCCGAGCGGGAGCCAGGTGATGCCGAGCTGGCGGTGGTGGGTGTGCACGGCGTCGCCGGCGGCGAAGACGTCGGACAGATTGGTGCGCATCTGCTCGTCGACGGCGATCGTGTTCTTGATGCCGAGCTGCGCGCCCGCTGCGGCAGCGAGGTCGGTGTCGGGGCGCACGCCCACGACGACGAGCACGAGATCGGCGGTGAGGTGATCGCTCTGGCCGTCACTGCTGGTGGTGACGGTCAGGGCGCCGGTGTCGGTGCGGTCGACCGCGGTGACCAGGGTGTGGGTGCGGACGTCGACCCGGTTGCGGACCAGTTCATCGTGGACGAGGGCGCCGAGTTCGGGTTCGACAGTGGGGAGCACCTCAGGGAGGGCTTCGATCTGGGTGACGGTGATGCCGCGGGCAGTGAGACCTTCGGCCATTTCCAGGCCGATGTAGCCGGCGCCGATGATGATCGCGGTCTTCGGGTCCTTCGTGGTGAGGGTGTTCATCACGGCGAAGGTGTCGCCCATCGAGTGCAGCAGGTGCACGCCGTCAGCGGGGCCGAGGTGGTCGAGGCCGGTGATCGGCGGCCGCACGGACACAGCGCCGGTGCCGATGACGAGGACGTCGTAGTCGAGGTCCCGGGCGGCGCCGTCCGGGCCGGTGACGGTCAGGCGGTGTCCGGCCGGATCGATCGCGGTAGCTCTGGTGTCGGTGTGCACGGTCATGCCGGTGGCGGCGAGGTCGGCGGCGGTGCGGTGGGCGAGGTTGCTCCAGTGGGTGACCTCGCCGGAGACGTAGTACGGGATGCCGCAGATGGAGAAGTTCGGGTAGGCGTCGGCGACGACCACGGTGACCTCGCTGGTGGGGTCGAGTTCGCGGGCCCGCAGGGCGGCGGAGATCCCGGCGTCCGATCCGCCGATGGCGATGATCTTGCGTGCAGACATGGGGTGTCGGTTCCCTTCCAAGGACAGGCAAATGAGGTGTGAGCAGGCACAGCGGCGCTGACGGCGGTGAGCGGGCCGTCGAGCAGGTCGATCCAAGGGGGTGGGTCAGGTGGTGGCGGGATGGAGCTCGGCGAGGAGGGTTTTGACGCGGCGGTCGAGGTCGTCGCGGATCAGGCGGACGGTCTCGATGGGGTGGTTGTCGGGGTCGGCGACCTGCCAGTCCAGGTACCGCTTGCCCGGGTAGACCGGGCAGGCGTCGCCGCAGCCCATGGAGATCACCACGTCCGCGGCGGCGACCACGTCGTCGGTGAGCGGCTTGGGGAACTCGGCGGCCAGGTCGAGCCCGACCTCGGTCATGGCCTGCTCGACGATCGGGTTGATCACCGCGGCGGGCAGCGAGCCGGCGGAGCGCACGTGTACCGCGCCGGCCGCGTGGTGTGTCAGGAGCGCGGCGGCCATCTGCGAGCGGCCCGCGTTGTGGACGCAGATGAACAGCACCTCGGGCACGGTCTTGGTGCTCGCACCGGTCGACTGCGCCAGGGCGGCGAGACGCTCGGCGGCGAACCGGCCGGCGAGAGTCACCAGGTGAGTGTGGATGCGGGCGGTGCGCCGCAGCGCGGTGTAGGACTCGAAGACGACCCGTTCGACGGTCTGCTCGGAGACGATCCCGCGGTACTGGGCGGCGAGCCGCTCCGCGGTCCGCGCCAGCAGGGCCTGGGGCATCAGCAGTTCCGGTGTTCCGGCCGACTCGGTCGTGGCGTTGGCGTTCATCCGACTTTCTCCCGCTTCTCGGGCTTCCCGGCCTGCTCGGTCGCTACCGGGTGGTGAGTTCGGCTGCCAGCGCGGTGACGCGGGCGGCGATGTCGTCGCGCACGAGGCGCATCCGCTCGATCCCGTCGATGCCCCGCTCCGACGGCTCGTCGGTATCCCAGTTGACCAACGCGACACCGTCCGGGGTGTCGACGACGGCTTCCCGGCCGAGAGTGACCACCAGGTCCACCCGGGCGAGCAGCGCCGGGTCGATCGGTTTCGGGGTCTCACCGGTGATGTCGACACCGACCTCAGCCAGCGACTCGGCGGACAGGCCGTTGACCACGGACCCGGGCTTGGTGCCGGCCGAGTACACGGCGACCGCGTCGCCGGCGGTCTTACGCATCAGACCGGCGGCCATCTGCGACTTGCCGCCGTTCTTCACGCACACGAACAGAACACTCGGCGTGCCCGATTCGGTCTCGGTATCAGGCTTGGTCTGGTTGTCGGGCATCAGTTCATACTCCTGGACGAATCAGCTGCGGTCGCAGCGGAGGACGGGGTGAGGGGGAATCGCTTGCGCAGGGCGAGTGAGACGTAGACGAGGCCGACGAGGACCGGCACCTCAATGAGCGGTCCGACGACGCCGGCGAGGGCCTGGCCGGAGGTGGCGCCGTAGGTTGCGATCGCGACGGCGATGGCGAGCTCGAAGTTGTTGCCGGCGGCGGTGAACGCGAGCGTGGTGGTGCGCTCGTAGCCCAGGCCCATGACGGCGCCGAGCAGGTAGCCGCCGCCCCACATGATCGCGAAGTACACCAGCAGCGGCACCGCGATCCGGGCGACGTCCCACGGGCGGGAGGTGATCTGCTCACCCTGGAGCGCGAAGAGGATGACGATGGTGAACAGCAGCCCGTACAGGGCCCACGGCCCGATCTTCGGGAGGAACTTCGCTTCGTACCAGTCGCGGCCCTTGGTCTTCTCGCCGATCCGGCGCGAGAGGTAGCCGGCGAGCAGCGGAATGCCGAGGAAGATCAGCACCGATTTGGCGATCTGCCACGGTGAGGTGCTGATCGTGGTCTGCTCCAGACCGAGCCAGCCGGGCAGGATCGAGAGATAGAACCAGCCGAGGACGGCGAACATGATCACCTGGAACACCGAGTTCAGCGCCACCAGCACGGCCGCCGCCTCGCGGTCGCCGCAGGCCAGGTCGTTCCAGATGATCACCATCGCGATGCACCGGGCCAGGCCGACGATGATCAGACCCGTCCGATACTCGGGCAAGTCGGGCAGGAAGATCCAGGCGAGGGCGAACATCAGCGCCGGGCCGAGGACCCAGTTCAGCAGCAGCGAGCCGAGGAGGAGTTTGCGGTCGCCGGTGACGGTGTCGAGGCGGTCGTAGCGGACCTTCGCCAGCACCGGGTACATCATGATCAACAGCCCGAGCGCGATCGGCAGCGAGACACCGTCGACCTGGATCTTCTCCAGCGCGGTGTTCAGCCCGGGGATCATCCGGCCGAGCAGCAGGCCGGCGACCATGGCGACACCGATCCACACCGGCAGGAACCGGTCGAGGGTGGAGAGCTTGCCGACGACCGGCTGATGCTCAGTCGTCGGGGCGGGGCTGGTCACGAAAGAACCTCCAACGAGATGGCGGGGTCACCGGACTGCAGGATCCCGGCGAGCGAGGACAGGACTTCGGGGATGACGCGGTAGTACACCCACGAGGCGCGGCGCTCGGACTCGAGCAGGCCTGCGGTCTTGAGGACCTTGAGGTGGTGCGAGATCGTCGGTTGCGAGACGTCCACCGCCGGCGAGATGTCACACACGCAAGCCTCGCCTCCCTCGTGGCTGGCGATCAGGCTGAACAGGCGCAGCCGGACCGGGTCGGCCAGGGCCTTGAACACCGCCGCGAGGTCGACGGACTGCCCCTCCGACAGAGGCTCACGGACCAGCGGCGAGCACCGCACGGTCACATCGGTCAACGGAATCGAATTCGACACACATCAATATTGACAGATATCGATGTTGGACACAAGCGTGTCTGGGTTATAGGTAGCGACAGATATCTTCGCTAGCGCACGACTTCGGATCGGTGTGTTCGGCAGCTTGGCGTAGGTGGGTGATGTTGTCGCGCAGTGCGATCAGTTCCGCGATCTGTTGATCGAGGTGGTGGATCGACCTGTCTAGCTGGTCGCGTACGTGATCACATGGGGCTTGGCCGGTGCCGCGTATGTCGATGATTCTTTTGACTTGCGCGAGAGTGAGTGCCGCCGCCTGCCCCCTCTTGATGAATTGCACGATGCCGATGGCGTCGGGGGTGTAGTTGCGGTATCCACCGGCGGTACGTCCCGGTTCAGGGAGGAGCCCCGCTTCCTCGTAGTACCGCAGCGTCGATGGCGTGGCGCCAGATTTGCGGGCGAGTTCTCCGATCCGCATCGGGTCCTCCCTGTCCGGATTCTGGGCTTGACCTTCAAGGGTACTGGAGGGTTGATGATGGTGACATGAGTGAAGAGTTTGATCTTGCGATCGTTGGTTCGGGTGCTGCAGCGATGGCGGCGGCGATCCGCGCAACAGCCATGGGCAAGTCCGTGGTGATGATCGAGCGAGGCACTTTCGGCGGCACCTGTGTGAATACCGGTTGCGTGCCGTCGAAGGCGTTGATCGCCGCGGCGCAGGCACAGCACACGGTCTCTGATGCTGGCCGGTTCCCGGGGGTCGGTGCGACCGCCGTGCCGGTAGATATGGCCGCCCTGGCGGCGGGGACACGGCGCTTGGCAGAGTCGATGCGGTCAGAGAAGTACGTTGCCGTTGCGGACTCGTACGGCTGGCGCCGCGTCCAGGGTGCGGCCGCGTTCGCGGGAACGCGGGCAGCGCCATCGCTGGTGGTCACAGCTCCCGATGGGACTACCGAGACGATAATTGCTCGACGGTACTTGGTGGCAACAGGGGCCCAACCGTCGATTCCGTCGATTCCCGGACTCAATCTGGTCGACTACCTGACGTCGACGACCGCGATGGAGTTGACCGCAGTCCCGGAATCACTCCTAGTGATCGGCGGCGGGTTCATCGCGCTCGAGCAGGCGCAACTCTTCGCGCGACTGGGGGCGAAGGTAACCGTTTTGGTGCGGTCCAGGATCGCTTCGGCCGAAGATGCTGACGTCGCAGATGCTCTCCTGGAAGCGCTCGCTGACGAGCACATCGAGGTAGTGCAGCTCGCGACCGCGACCTCGGTCGACACCGAGGCGGGTGAGGTCGTCGTGACCGCCTCCAGCCCTGGTGGACAAGGCGACTTCCGTGCGGCGAAGCTGCTCGTCGCGACGGGCAGAACCCCGAATACTAGAGGTTTGAATCTGGAGACGGTTGGAGTCGACACGAGCACCAGCGGCGCGATCCTCGTGTCGAATCAGCTCAGAACATCAAACCCGCGTGTGTGGGCAGCGGGCGATGTGACCGGCCATCCCGAGTTCGTCTATGTCGCAGCCGCGCAAGGCACAACGGTCGCCGACAACATGTTCGGACAGACCCCGCGGTCGTTGGACTACACGCACCTGCCGCGCGTGATGTTCACCAGTCCGGCAATCGGGAGCGTCGGTATGACCGAGACGCAGGCCCTCGCAAGCGGAATCCGGTACACGAGCTCGCTTCTTCCGCTCACTCACGTACCCCGGGCCCAAGTTGACCGAGATACCCGAGGCTTCATCAAGCTCATCGCAGACTCCGATAGTCATCGAGTCCTCGGAATTTCGGCGGTCGCGAATAGTGCCGGCGAGATCGCCGCCGCTGGGGTCTACATCCTCGAAGCAAGGATGACCGTCGAGCAGGTCGCCCGGACATGGGCGCCCTACCTGACCATGGCCGAGGGCATCAAAATCGCCGCACAATCCTTCAGCACCGACATCGCCCAGCTCTCCTGCTGCGCTTCCTAATTCCTGATTCCACCGATCCGCAAGCGAAGTCCCAGACAATGACCAATCCACTCGATCGACTCATCACCCCCGAGGGGTCCGGCCTCGATCCGGCAGTCCTGGTTCCCCTACTCAGGCTCCTCTCCAAGGGAAACCCCGTCAGCGTAGAGGACTTAGCAGCTGCGGCCGGACTGTCGGAACCCGATGTACGGGAACGACTCCAATCCGTTTCCGACACCGAATACGACGATCGCGACCAAATAGTCGGGCAAGGACTGACCCTCCGTCCGACCCCGCATCGGTTCACCGTCGCAGGTCACGAACTGTTCACGTGGTGCGCACTCGACACCCTGATCTTCCCCACACTCCTAAACCAGTCAGCCACCATCGAGTCGACCTCACCCGCGAGCGGTCAAACGATCAGAATCTCTGTCACGGCAGACACCGTGACCAGCATCGAACCCGACACCGCAGTGCTATCGCTCGTCGACCCCGATGACCTCAGCTCGCTTCGAACGTCGTTCTGCAACCAAGTGCACTTCTTCGCCTCCCCACACGATGCCCAAACGTGGACGCGCGAAAATCCCGGCAACCAACTCCTCGACATCACCCACGCGCACGCCCTCGGGAAAGCTCTCGCTGAACAAGCGCTCATCAGCCCGGACACAGCCCGACAGGCCGGATGCTGCTCGCCGGATCAGCACGAAGGAACCGCCCAATGACCAACACAGTGAAATCGCCCCTCGCACGCAGGACAAGAGAGATCGGCCGATGGGGCACCGCCGCCCGGACAGTGATCGGTGCCGCTTTCGTGGGAGCCGGGATCATCATCGGACCTTCCACAATCGACCTCATCATCGCGGTCGCTGGCTATGTCAAGTTGATCTGGCCCCGGTAGGGCGGTTTCATTCGGCCCCACCTGAGTGGGGCCCTGAGCCGCTAGAGTCCGGGGTGTGGATGGGCGGCCGCGGGTGCGCAGTGTGGTTGCGCCGACTGGTTGGGATCGCGAGTCGGTGCGTGCGTATGCCGAGTTCGTGATCGCGCGTGATGATCAGCTCGGTGATCAGGTATCGGTCCGGGTGAAGATTAAAGACGGGGAGCCACTGCCGAACCTGACGACCCGGTGGACCGTGGTTTATGTCACTCACCAGAACCGGGCCTTGCGCCGGCATCTGTCGGTAGTCAAGGACGAACGCCGCGCTTAGCCCGCGGTAGCTGCTGCTTCGGTGTGAGCCAGGCGGTAGCTGTGAGTGCCGGTTTCGATGATGGTGCCGCGGTAGGTGAGCCGGTCGACGATCGCGGCGCAGAGTCGTGGGTCGGTGAAGGTGTCTGTCCAGCCGGAGAAGGACTGGTTGGAAGCGATCGCGACGCTGTTCTTCTCTTCGCGTTCGGTGAGGACTTGGAAGAGCAGTTCGGCGCCGCGGCGATCGAGTTCCATGTAGCCGAGCTCGTCGATGATGAGCAGGTCAACGCGGCCGTAGCGGTTGATGGTCTTCGCGAGCTGCTTCTCGTCAGCGGCCTCGACCAGCTCGTTCACTAGTTTGGTGGCGAGGGTGTAGCGGACTCTAAAGCCTTGCTCGGCGGCAGCGGTTCCCAATCCGATCAGCAGATGGGATTTGCCGGTTCCGGAGTCGCCGATGAGGCAGAGCGGCAGTCCGTGGCGGATCCAGTCGCCGGTGGCGAGCTGGTGGATGGTGGCGGGTTCGATGTCGGGGTTGGCGTCGAAGTCGAAGTCCGCCAGCCACTTCTCCCGCGGGAACCCCGCGGCTTTGACGCGGCGAACAGTGGAGCGGCGGTCCCGGTCGTCGACTTCGGCGAGCAGGAGTTCGGCGAGGAACCCCTGGTAGGACAATTGCTGCTTGGCGGCGGCGGTGAGGTGCTGGTCGATCATCGACCGCACTGTCGGCAGGCGTAGGCGCCGGCAGGCCTGGTCAACGGCGGCGAGGGCGGCTTCTTCGGTGAGGCCGCCCCGGCGGCGCAACGACGGGGCCAGCGCATTCGTCTGGTTCTTATTGGCGGTTGCGGTCATAGCCGGGTGGGCCTTTCAATCGGTGGTGGGTCCAGCGACTCAATCGGTGGTGGGTCCAGCGACGCAGGTAGCGCGTCGGAGGCAGTGCGTCGCCGGTGCTGCGGGAGCAGGCGGTCGTAGGCCGTAACGCTGGGCAGCGGTCGCCGGTCGGGTGGCAGGCCGGCGATCACCGCCGCGGGGTCTGCGAGCCGTCGTTGGGTGAGGCTGACAACTCGTTGCTCGCGTCGTTCGGCATGGCGATCGAGATGACGGCCAGCGTTGGCCCCACCTGTCTGGTCGGCAGCGACCGAGGCGTGCGCGAGCAGGCGGGCTTCGGCGCGGCGAGCCTCAACGGCGACGACCTCGGCGCTCACCGCCCCGACCCGCAATGCAGCATCGATGCCGGCGATCACCGCCGCGGCGGGCAGGCTGCGGTGCAGCAGCAGGACGTCGATCAGCTCGCTGGTGCCGTCGGTGTCGCCGTTGACTCGTCGGGCGGCGGCCCAGAACGCATCATGGCTGGCGGTGAACACCCCGGCAGCGCGGGCCTGCGCCAACGCCGTTGATCCCGGCAGGGCACCGGGTTTGAACTTGAGCACCTCGAGGTAGTGGTCGAGGTCGATCTTCGCGGTGCCGCGGCCGGCGACCCGTGGATGCCGCGCGACCAGGGTCCGGCCGTCGTAGACCAGCAGCTGGGAGGCTTGTAGTGAGACGCGGACTCGGCGGCCGATCAGGTGCGCCGGCACCGAATACTTCACCATCCGAACGGTGATCATCGCCGACCGATCGACCCGTGGTGTGAGGATCAGGCCCGGGTCGAAATCCTCCACCGGCAGCGGCGCGAGCGCTGCTCGGTCGTGCTCGTAGTCCTGGCCGATGGTGCGCAGTCGTCCGTCGATCCGGCGGCCCTCGTCGCGGTCCTCCCAGGCTTTGATCTGCTCGTTGAGCTCATCGAGGGACTCGACCTGCGGCATTGGGGTCAGCCGGTTGCGGCGGAACCATCCGACCTCGCCTTCAACGCCGCCCTTCTCGTGCGCCCCGGCGATGCCGGGCTGGCAGTAGAACGGATCGAATCCGTAGTGCGAGTGAAACAACGTCCACCGCGGGTTCTCCTGTCGCCGCCGGTCTCCGCCCTGCAGGACCGCGACCACCGCCGAGGTGAGATTGTCGTAGCGGATATGCCGGGTCGGGACCCCGCCGAGCTCGCGGAACGCCTCGACGTGCCCTTCGAGGAACGCTTCCTGCCCGCCGGTCGGATAGACCCGGTGAATGGCCTTGCCCGAGTGCGAGAGCCGGTAGACGAACATGTGGCACTTGGTCTTCACCCCGCCCAGGATCACCCAGACCTCGCCGAAGTCGACCTCCGCCTCCGCGCCCGGGGCGTGGTCCTGGGCGATGAACACCTCCGTCCGGCGGCCGGCCTCCACCTCGATCTGCGCCCGCCGGACCCGCACGTAGTCCCGCACCGTCGAATACGACAACTCGACCGCATCGTGCTCGATCGCCAGGCGTTCCCGGATCCGCGTCGCGGTGTGCCGCTGCTTACGCGGAGCATCCAGATCCGACCGCAACATCTCATCAATCGCCGCCTTGAACCGGTCCAACCGCGGCGACGACCGCTCCGGCGTCTTCCGCGGCGGCGGCTCCGCCGATGACAACGCCTGCCGCACCGTCCTCCGGTGCACGCCATGCTTGCGAGCCAACGCCCGGATACTCATGCCCTCGACCCGGGCGTCCCGCCGGATCTGCGCGAACAGCTCCACCTTCGATCCCATCATTGGCCACCACCTGCTTCGGCTCGGAAACGATGTTCACGAGCAACCATCAGGTGGGGCCAGATCAAACCGTCGCAACACCACCGGCGAGTCGCAAACGGGGCCAGGTCTAGCCGTCGAGCCGGGGCCTCTTCAAGCTGTCATAGCCACGGTCGCACTGGTCCCTGCCGCGATCACCCTCGCGGTTGTACTTCGGGGTCGTGATTCGGCACCACTGCGGGTCACAGGCGCGTGGGCCATGGCCACTAACACGCTGGTCTTCTTCGCGTTCTTCGCGCTCACCCCGCCGGCGGCAGCAACGTTCTACGGGCTTTCCATGCTGCTCGCCGCTAGCCGCGGGCTCGCAGCCTGCGAAGTGATGGCGGCATCGAACGTGATCCTCAACCGAAACGACCAAGTCGGTTGCCCTGTCTTTACCCCGATCGACCGCATCGAGGGATTCCACCCACGCGACTGCGCCTAACCGCAGATGCCTCTCCTCCAGCGCAGCCTCCGCCCAGGGGGACGCCGACCGCGAGAACCAGCCGGTACAGCGCAGTGCGGCCCGCTACTGCGTTTCGCGCCAGCGCTCTCTGGTAACCGCGTCGATGGCCGCCACCCGAAGCGGTGACGGCCATCGATCGAGGGCGGACTAGCAGCAGTTCGCCGCCGCAGGGGTGCAGCACGCGGCCGGCGTCGCTTCGGAGTCCTCGGCTGTCGTCGCCGGAGTGTGTCCGCCGTCGAAGGTCTCGGCGTCAGCGAGGACGGTGTAGACCTCCCAACGCTCGGCGTCGGGGGCGGTGACCCAGACCTTGTCCTGGGTGGCGAAGCAACAGGTGGCGCCGATCTCCTCCTCGGTGAACAGCTGCTCCTCGGTGAGGCGGGCGATCTCAGCGTGCACCTTGTCGCTGGAGTCCACCTCGACGCCGAGATGGTTGATGCTGCCGCCCTGGCCGGGGTTCTCCAGCAGGACCAGCTTGAGCGCCGGGTCGGCGACGGCGAAGTTGGCGTAACCGGGCTTGACCTTCGCCGGGCCCGTGCCGAACAGCTTGGTGTAGAACGCGATCGACTGATCGAGGTCATCGACATTGAGGGCGAGCTGGACGCGGGACATGAGAACCTCCGAGGCTTCGACATACATCTAACTGTTGCTCGTTCAGTTCTAGACCACGCTTTGACATATGTCAACGAGTAGGTAGATTGAAGCGTATGCCCAAGACGCTCCCCGTCGTCGACATCAGCGCCCCGATCTGCTGTGCTCCGCTGGCCGCCGGCGTGATGGACGAGGCCGCGGCACTCGAGCTCGCCCTGCGCCTCAAGGCCCTCGCCGACCCGGCCCGGATCCAGCTGATCTCGATCCTCATGGCCGCACGTCCAGGCGAAATCAGCACCGGCGACCTCGCCGACACGGTGGGCCTGTCGTCGGCGACCGTCAGTCACCACCTGAGCCAGCTCAAGAAGGCCGGCCTCGTCAGCTCCGAGCGGCGCGGGATCAACGTCTTCTACCGGGCCGAACCTGACTCCCTTGAAGCGCTCCGGGCCGTCCTGGCCACGTGCTGCTAGCGCGAACGCGCCTCTCGCGCGCAGGTAGTGGCTGCACGACACCGTCGCGAGGCTCCCCGGCACAGCACCAGCACGATCGCCTGCGGCAGGATCGACACGCGTGGACCACATCGAGCAGCAGCTAGAGCAACAGCTCCGCGAACGCGGCATCCCCCTCACTGCGGCTGAGTTCCTCCGCGCCGTCCTCGAAGCCCTCGACGACGGCGCTTCCGTGCCTTAGCGGGACAGCGGTCGGCACGAGGAACATGCGCTGTAATCCGCAGTACCAGTGACTGTTCGGTCCTTGACTGCTAAAATCAGCAGTATGCTTCCCACGGGTCCCCGGACGATCGACAGCTTCCGCCGGATCACCATCCCAGCGAAGGTGGCGAAGGCGTCCGGAGTGCGGCAGCCTTCGTGGGTCCGGATCGGTGTCGTCGCCGACCAGAGGATCGTCGAGATCATTCCCACTCGCGGCCCGCGCGGGACGAAGCCGTCCGTACGAGGTAACCCGGATCGTCCGCGGCGGCTGCGGACGTCGCGACAGATCGCGCTGCCGGCGGCGGTCCTCGACTCGGTCGGTCTGGACATTGGGAGCGTCGTGGCGTTCCTGGCCCTGGAGGACCGCATTCATCTGTTCGCCGCGTCGCGGGTCATCGCGCCGGAGCCCGCGCCCGTGGGAGAGGAAGACCAGTGACGGCGCGGCGACGTACCCGGTCAATCCACGCAGAGGCGGGTCAGCTCCCCCTGTTCGACGTCCCTGCCGTCGCGCCGGCGGATCTGGTCGACCCGGCCGTGGTCGCAGCTGCGGAGCTCGTCCTCGATCGCTCAGTGTCGGTGTTGCCACGGACCGAACTGTCGGGGCTTCGCGGGTATCCGGTGGTCCGATGGTCGCCGAGCATCGCCGAACGGATGTCGGCCGGGGCGGGACCGATGCTCGACGCGCAGGTCCTCGAGCTGTGGGAGATGTGCCCGGCGGAAGGCGCTGGCGCGCCGCCAGCGGCACCGTTGAGCATCGTCGGGTTCGTCGCCACCGGGCAGTGGAAGAGGGCCCTGTACGTCGCCAGCGAACTTCGCGGGTTCGGGGAAACCGTGGTGCTGACCGAGCGGCGCCCCACGGCGCTGAGCTTGACGGCGGCGGACCTCGCCGACGTGAGTGTCGTGCATACCTCTCACGCCGGCGAGGAACTGCTGGTGCGGGGATCGAAGGTCGCCGATCCGCCGCGGATCGTCGCGGTGCGGTACTGGAAGGAGCGGCTCTTCGCTCACGCCCTCGCGACAGGGGTGTCGATCACGCCGCAGCCGGCTCCGGCGTAGCGCCGATCCACGCGGACAGGGCTCGTTTACGTTTCCAGTCCCCGCCGGTGAGCTGCTCGATCTCGATGTTGCTCTCGTGGGCGGCCTCGCACATCGCCGTCCACGCCTGCGGGCCGTTGTGCGCGGCGATAGCGGTGGCCAATCCGCGACCGAGCATCGCGACCGCGGAGACCGAATGGGAGAACGCTGCTGCCTTCGGGATGTCGGCGGTGCGGATCCAGGTCAGGTCCCGCCCACCGCAGAGTGCGCAGTCGCAGCACCACGCGGCGTGGGACTCGTCCTTGAGGTAGTGCCGCTCGAACGCGGTCAGCGACGTGTACGCCAGCAGCTCCGGGAGGATGAACGACACCGACCCGCTGCTGCCGCCCCCGCCGATGTCGGGGTAGATGTGCCGGTACGTCGTCGACGAACCCAGCGCCGCGCCCGCGGCGCCGTACGCCAGCGCCCCCAATCCCGCCGTGTCACTGCGCAGTAGCAGCACCGGGACATCTGCCGTGAGGACGTGCACCAGCCCGGTCACGACGTTCGTCCGGTCGAACGGGTCGTCGGTGTCCTCGACCATCAACGCCACGGGGATGCCGTGCGCGTTGATCTCAGACCGGAGCGAATCGGCGGCGTGCGAGAGCCACCAGCTCGCGATCGGCAGCGCCGCGATCACCTGTCCACCGAAGCGGGCCGCCGTCTTCAAGGTGGTCCGCAGCCCGGCGGTGTCGCCCTTGGCCACATAGCCGGAATCGGTCAATGCCCACGTCAGGCCCGCGCTACGTTGCACGGTGATCCAGTCGCGGGTCGGCTCCGCCGTCGCCATCTTCCGCTGCCGGCCGCTGTAGAGGTTCGCGTCGAGCAGCAGGGCTGCGTCGGGGCACTTCTTGCGGGTCTGATCCGCCGCGGTGCTCGCCACCGCGGTGCGGTGGTTCCGGGACTGCCACGGCACGGTGTAGACCGCGCCGACACCTTCCGACGCGATCAGAGCGCGGGTCGGGTCGATCAAGGTCGTCGGGACCTGAACGAACAGGTCCGTCGGCATGCCCTCGAGCCGGTGCTGTCCGACCTGAATGGGCCGGGCCCCACCAGCCCTAGTAGTGCTGGTGGAATCGGTAGTGCGATCAAAGTCGCGACTGTCGTTGGTCAACGGTGCCTCCTCAAGGCGTTGTGGATGAGCCACCACGCCGAGGTCCGCATCGCTCGCCCACACCGACCGTTCCGGTGTTTGGCGAACCCGCGCACACCGTCTACCATCGGAGGCGTCATCCAAAGACATTCGCAACGGTCACGGTATTGAGGGCACGAACCCTCGGAGCGGTGATTCAGTTGTTCAGCAGAGCCCGGTTCGTCGGCAAACGAGCCGGGCTCCGGCTGTATCCATTCTAGAGCCTCACCACGACAGGTTCCGGGACGTGAATCGCGCTTCGTCGCTCCTGGCCCTACCGACGCGAGGACATGCGTGGAGGCTAGGGCATTCCGAACCCCGCCTTCGCCACCTGAGAGGCCAGGTTCAGGAATTTGGTGCACCGCTTTGCCCACCGGGAGACTCGCTAGCCGTTCCGTCCAGCTTTCGAATGGCGGCGATCACCCTCCGTCCGTGCGCGGTCAGGGTCATTGGGCGATTGCGCTCGGCACGGTCGAACAGAGCTCCGCCGGTCTCGCGTTCGAGCCGGAGAAACTGGTTCGTGAGGGTTGCCTGGCTGGTTCCTAACGCGTGCGCAGCTTCGGTCAGCGTGGGGAATCGCGATGCTGCTTTCGCTCGTTCCAGTCGGTCGCGCCCGCCCTGGGCCGCAACAGCAGTGCGCAAGATCGGCGGTACCGTTTTCGCGGCGGCCGCGGCGTCGAGGGCCGCGGTGTGACTGGGTCCGCCGCGGGGTCTCATCGGAATCTCGTGTCTGTTCGCCCACCGAGCCAGGTTCGCCGTGCTCATACCCAGTTCTCGGGCTAGGTCAGGGAGGGTCCGCCTGTTGGTGACATATTGCTGATAGAGCCAGTCACGGTCGACGATGATCGTCGCGCGTTCGGTTGCCGGAATGGTGGGGATCTCGTATTCGGTGAGAAGTCGGCGGATCACCTGACGACTGACTCCAATTCGGTTTGCAATCTGCCGCAGGGTGAGGCGCTCGTGATGGTAGAGCTGGGTCAGAGTTGCCGGGGGCAGCTGTGTTCGAGCGCTGACGTACGGCTGGCGGCCGGTATCGACTGGGAGGGGGTTGACGAGCAGGTCGAGGCGAACTGCCTCGCCAGTGGTGCCGAGGTCGCGGGCGGCGGCGCCGATGGGAAGGTCGCGTTCTCGGATAAGCTTTCGGAGGCGATCACGGTCGATCAGTCCTGGTCGCGGGCCTGGGAGGTCGAGGCCAGCGAGGAGCTCAATTGGCGGCTCCCAGACAACTGGTTCCTCATCGATCCCCGCGGCGTCCAAGAACACCCGTGCGTGGTTGATCAGCTCGTCCCGAAGGTCGGGTGTGAGCTGGCGCGGAAACGCGGCGACCTTAGCGAGCAGGTCTGCGGACCCGTCAACCGTGGGGACGCCTGTGAGTTCCTCGCGAAGAAGTGCCCGCGCAACAGCCGCCCGGGCGGAGCCGCCCGGTGATGGCGTTCCAGTGCGGTGGCAGATCTGCCTCCACTCATCGTCCGTAAGCAAGCCGGTGCAATCGAGTGCCCGGCGGCGCTGGTAGTCGATCGGTACGCCATGCTCAACAACGTAATCGGCAACGCGTGTCAGTCCTGCGCACACATCGCTCCAGTGCTGATCGGACTCCAAAATCTGCAGGAATCGCGATAGGGCGTGGCCAGCCAGGTTACCTCCGACCTGCTGCCCAGCGGCTGTCAGATTCAACCGAGTACCCACCAACTGTACGGCCGCAGACAATGCCAGGCGCATCATTGTGCGCCTGGCCGCCGGGACCGTGAAGGGCAAACTGATTCCGGCCCAAAATTGAGTCGGAGTGTGACGGGCTAGAAGCTCTGCGCGCCCACTGGTCACCAACGTGGGAAGCTCGGAGTGAGTGCGGTAGCGAAGTTGGTCGGACGGGTCGAGCGTCGGTGATAGCGCGGCGAGCTGGACACTGGTCAAGATTGGTGAGATCCGCGTCCCCCAGCCGATGTTCGTCGGTTGAACACTGAGGCCCGTCTCCCGTGCCGAGGTTACTAACCATCGCAGGTGCTCAGCTGCGGCGGCGATGTCCGAGCATTGCAGAACGTCGATCGCGGCACTGACGCCGATCGCAGCGGTGACGGCTCTGGCTGGAGCTTCGAGAGCCGGCTTCGTGCGGCTCTGTCGGACTTGTCCGGATCGCGCACCACTTTGCTCATCGACTGCCCGGTACTCAGCCGCCAGTTCGGGTCCCACTCGCGCTAAGAGCTCTTCGTCAGTGGCGTAGGACAGTACTCGGCCGCCGATGGCGCGAATGTCGGCGAGCACAGAAGGCGCGGGCTGTGGAAAGCGCGCGTAGACCCCGAACCGCACGACTCTGTCGTCGATGATTCGATCGATGAGGGCCTGTGCCCGAAGAGCGGGGTGCGCATCGGGAAGGTCGACGACCTTGGCAGCCATGAGATCGGCGCCGCACCGTCGGGCCTCCCGTCCAATGCCTCCTTCCTGCGCCGGCGATGCGCATCGGCCGGGGATCGGGGTGCAGTGGCCGGGGAGCGGGCGACGGCGTGGGATTCTATGGCAGCGAGGGCATTCGTCGGACAGCAAGCAACGATGCTCGGTGCAGGCGAACGTCCAGCCGAGTCGCCATTCGAGCTTCCATCGGCCGCCGTTGCTTCGGAGGCAGTGCGGGCAGAAGCGGGATCCGGTGCGGCGGGTCCATGCCACTTCGCGGCGCAATTTCCGCGACTCCGAGTCGATGCGCACCGCGGTCCCGTCGAACCGGGTGAGGGTCATCATCGAAAGTTCGGCGTCGGTGCCCGTGGCGGCACGCAGGTTGTCTGCTTCGGCCTCGCTGAGTGCGATGGTCCAGGGCGGGTACCCAAGACCTGCAGGCGCAGGTAGGTCGACTGCTTCGAGGAGGTCTCCCCACGCTGAGTCGGCGCGGAAGGCGATCGCTTCGAGCCAGGAATCGATCGCTTCGCCTGGCACCGGGGCCACCCTGAGGGGAAGCGAACGCGGCACTGTCATCCGGCCCTGCCGATGCGAGTTCTCAGGCAGCCGTTGTCGAATGCCTGGCGCAGTTCTTCGCGGGCCTTCTCAGATGCCTCGTCGATCTTGACCCGATCGAGCAGTTCCTCGTCGAGGCGCTCATACCCAGTCCGGACCGCGCGCTGACATCCCCGGTTGATCAGGGTCATCAGTGAGCCGATCTGGCCGGTACACCGGGCATAGAGGTAGTCAGAGAGATCGTCGGCGATCATGCCCGGATACTTTTCGGCCAGAACCACCCGCTGCTCGATCGCCTTGAGCGTCTGACGCCATGCTCGCCGCCCAGCATCATTGGTGACACCGAAAGGATCCATTGTCAGCCGCGTTGTACGCCGCCCGGTCTGCGCGAGAAGAGCGTCTCGGTCACTACTGCCCTCGGAGAACAGTCCCCGCGCCTCCAGACCGACGCCAGCGAAGATCACCGTCAGCGGAAACTCGTTGGCGATGTACTTGAAGTGGTTGCTGACCTCGACGCCGGAGGTGGATTGCAACCGCAGGAAGTGCAGATCGTCGACGATGAGGATCTTCGTCTCACACGCCAGCACACAGTCCAGGGCACGGTGGGCGAAATCGGCGGCGTTGCCGCGGCGGCCGCCTGGGTGGGCATAGAACGCGAGCATCGCCCGGTTGAACTCGCGCAGTCCAGTGTTTCCGGTCAGTCCCACTCGGCACACCGGCCACCGTTCATGACCTTCCTCGGTCATGGTGCCGTTCTCGGCCACTTCACGGCGGTGGAACGCGCGAGCGAAGCTCAACACTGCGGTGGTCTTTCCGAGCCCCGGGACCGCGTCAATCGCGACCGCGCCTTTCGGTTTGTCCCCGTCCTGGGCATTGGAATCAACTACATCCCACAGATTTTCGTGCACATCGACCAACTGCCGAGTCTTGAGCGGCCCCAGGTTCGCGTGCCACTCGCGGCGCTCACGGTCGTAGTCGGTGCGCTCCTTGTCGGTCAGGGCGTCGAGTTCCTCGCGGTTGAACGCCTCCGGTGGGACGCGAGCGGGGGTGTTGACGAACTTCTGCCACCCCTCCTTTCGCGCGAGGGTCAGATTGTCGAGCGTCGCGGCGGTTCCGGTCATACGTCCTCCAGCGCATCAGAGTAGAAGTCATCGATGTCTTCCTGGTCGAAACGATCGTCGTCACCTTCCTCGCCGGCGTAGTCGAGATCGCGATCAATCGCGGTGTCATCCACTGGCACATCAGATTCGTCCTGGTCGGACGCGAGCACGCGGGCGACCGACGGCAGTCGATCCACACGCGCTTCGCCCTGCGCTCGCTGCGACAGTTCGCCCTCGCGTGACATTCTCAATGCAATACGACGCTCCACTCGGGTCGAGCCCAAGCCGATGTTCCACCGCTCCAACAGGTCAGCTACCGCGAGGCGGTCGTTGGGAAATCGGTACTTCGATGCCGCTAGCTTCCTGGCGTACAGCAGTGCATCCTCGCTGAACGGCATAGCGATCGACGGTGCGTGCTCCCACACCAATGTGTGCCAGGTCCGGTCATCTGGGCGCCGGAAGTACACCTTGGTGATGTCATCGGGATCGCAGTGGATCGGCCATCGTCCCTTGGCCTCACCTGTGAACCGGCTCGCGAGGTTGCGGTAGCCGTTGAGCCCGTCTCCGTTGTAGCGGCGGCCGCCGATCTCGACGCCGTAGTGAAGAATTTTCCGCCATACCGGCTTGAGGAACTCGAATGCCAGGTCCGGATCGCGAGGCGCCTCAATGTATCCGGCGCGAGCAACACCGTGCTCGAACATCGCGGCGGGCGACATACGTAAGCCCGGAACTCGCGGGTCGAGCAGGCTCGAATGCTGGCGGTGGTGGTAGACCTGCGCGACCCACTCTCGGATGATGCTGTCGAGCTCGTCGATGTAGAAGAACGCTCCGCCCTCAGGATCCTCGCCGCGGGCGTGGACATCAGGTCCCTTGTACCCCGGCAAGGCCTGGAGGAGATCTTCACGAATAGTACGAAAGAACCGCTCAACTGGCCCTTTGTCGCGGCCGGTTCGGAGCCGAGCTGGCTGCACCGAAATCCCGAAGCGCTGGCACACGCTCATCACGTGGTTCGAGAGGTAGACCTTGCCATGGTCCACCACCAGCGTCTCAGGGACAATCGCTGGTCCAGCGGCCGCATCCGCTGGCCGCTCCGCAGTCACATCCACAAGTACCGACCGCGGTACTCCGTGAGCTGGCCACACCGCGTATTCCGGCCAGTCCGCGCCGGCCGGACGTGGGTTGAAGACCTCGTACATCACGGTCGCTACATCAACCGATTTCGTGGAAACCGGGGTCAGTCGCAACCCGGTGATGCAGCGGGTGTACCAGTCCATCGCGACGGTCAGTTCGACCTGCACCCATCGCAGCGTCAGAGGATCAAGCCCGAAGACATCGAGCCTGGTTGTGTCCATCAGCATGTACTCGCCAGGCCGAGTTGGACGGAGCTTGCCGTACACGCCTTCTGGCCGCTCAGCGATGTCGCGATTTCGCTTGGCAGACAGTCGAAATGTGGGATAGCGCTGTTCCAGATACTCGAGAACGCGGAAAGCATTTGTCCGAGACGGGATGGCGACGACCCCTTCTCCGAATCGCGCCAAGACCCGTGCCTCCGCGCGTGCCATCACCATCGTGCGGGAAGGTTTCGACTCGGTGGCGTGCTCAACCATGACTTCGACAGCTGTGTCTAACCACCGCCGATCGACAGACGGGAAGGGCTCCGCCTCTCTCGTACGTCGCGCGTCTACCAGGCCTGCGGGCCCTTCAGTGCGGAACTTGGACACCCACCGCTCCACAGATCGCAAGCCGACGCCCAGTTCGCGCGCCTTCGCTGCGTAGCGGTCAGTGAGCGGGCGGTCGCCGGAAAACTCCGGCCTGGGCTCCCCCTTGCTCGCAGTCTCCGCGCTGCCAGATCTGTACCCGGTAAGAATCTCGCGTACGTGCCCCGCGCGTTCCGTCACCTTCTGAAGCTCTGCCGCGGACAACTCACCGAAGATGACGCCTGCAGGCTCGGTTGCATCAGTGCTCGAAACGCCAGGGCCGGTCGGGAGGACCCGACCCCGGACCGAAGACAGCAACTCCGCGAGGCCAACTCGCATGTACTGCCCTGCAGCGCTTTTCCCCAGCACATCGACGACGCCCTTAGCCGTGGCGAGCTCCACGATCTCGAACGCCTCGCCGTCGTACATGTACCGTCCGCCAACCTCAACCCGCTCAACGCCACTCACAAGACCCTCGAAATCTGAGTGCGACTAGTGATTGCGGCGTCAATGTCGACGTGCAGCCGACGCCGCCATATCAAGTGCAGCACCGCCGCTCGCACGCTCGCGTCAGGACGATCTGGCATCCGATCGATGAGAGCACCAATCGTCAATCCCACCTGAGCGACCGCCTGAACCGCCTCGCAATGGTCAGGCACGATTGCACTCTCGCGCCGATAGCCAGCGAGGAATCTGACATTCGCGGCCCTCCGCGGCGGCGGCTCGGTGGCGACCTCGTATCGCCACCCCTTGGCCTCGACGACATCCCGAGTCAAGTTCAAAACCCTTGCAACATCATCATTATCAAGCCGTCGAGCAGGCTTTACGTCAACGACGACCGGGCCGGAATCAGTATCGAGTAGGAAGTCCGGAACGTGCCTCCGCAGGACACCATCGACCTCAGTCGCGAGAAGGAAAGGCTGGGCCACGATGCCCCGAACCCGATCGTCGAAGTCTGCGAGCATCAGGTTAGCGAGCTCCAGGCGGGACTCATAGATCACCAGATCGCGGGTAGTGCTCGACCAGTACCACCCCGAGTAGTGTTTCTGCCCTCGATACCAGCGAAATGTGCGCCACGGCGCTGCCTCGCGAAGGTCCTCCATTGCGGCCGACTTCCACTCCACGGTCCGCTCACAGAGGTCCTCACCGCGGCGGAACGATACTTCCACCGCGGTCCCCGCGGAGCTGCCGGGCGACATGGTCTTGACGGTGCCACTTCCGCCCTCAGATGCGGGGACGTGCCCCGGCGTGTCCCAAACAGTTGGCGGATCCGCCAACTGTCCGCCACGTAGCTTGGGATTCCGCCACGGAATCTGGGACCCTACACCGGGGATCAGCCCTTGGCCATGTCCACAAAGCGCGAGTAGTGCAGCTGGTGGGCGACGGTGACGGTCGCGGTGGGGCCGGCACGGTGCTTGCCGAGGATGAAGTCGGCCTCGCCCGCGCGGGGATCGTCACGCTCGTAGGCGTCGGGACGGTGCACCAGGACGACCATGTCGGCGTCCTGCTCGAGCGAGCCGGACTCGCGGAGGTCGGCGACCTGGGGCTTCTTGTCGGTCCGCTGCTCGGGACCACGGTTGAGCTGTGCGACGGCGATGAGCGGGACCTCGAGCTCCTTGGCGAGCAGCTTGAGCTGCCGGGAGAACTCCGAGACCTCCTGCTGACGCGATTCGACCTTCTTGCCGGAGGTCATCAGCTGCAGGTAGTCGATGACGATGAGCTTGAGATCGTGCCGCTGCTTGAGCCGGCGGGCCTTGGCCCGGATCTCCATCATCGTGAGGTTCGGTGAATCGTCGACGAACAGCGGCGCCTCGGAGATCTCCGACATGCGGCGGGCGAGGCGGGTCCAGTCGTCGTCGGACATCTTGCCCGAGCGCATGTCGGCCAGCTTGATCCGCGCCTCCGCGGAGAGCAGGCGCATGACCACCTCGGTCTTGCTCATCTCGAGGCTGAACAGGACTCCCGGCATGTGGTTCTCGATGGCGCAGGAGCGCAGCACGTCGAGCGCCATCGTCGACTTACCCGCACCGGGGCGCCCGGCGACGATGATCATCTGGCCGGAGTGCAGGCCGTTGGTGAGGGCGTCGAAGTCGGTGAAGCCCGTGGGCACGCCCATGCTGACGCCGCCCTGCGAGGCGATCGCGTCGATCTCGTCCATCGTGGGCTGCAGCAGCTCCTCGAGGACCACGTAGTCCTCCGAGGCCTTGCGCTCGGTCACGTCGTACACGGCGGCCTGCGCCCGATCGACGACCTCGGCGACATCGGCACCGTCGGACCCCGAGTAGCCGTACTGGACGATCCTGGTGCCGGCCTCCACGAGCCGGCGCAGGATGGCCTTCTCCGCCACGATCTCGGCGTAGTAGCCGGCATTGGCCGCGGTGGGGACGGTGGAGATCAGGGTGTGCAGGTAGGGCGCGCCGCCGACCCGCTTGAGCTCGCCCTTACGGTCGAGGGTGGCGGAGACGGTGACGGCGTCCGCGGGCTCACCCGCGCCGTACAGATCGAGGATCGCGTCGTACACCGACTGGTGAGCGGGCCGGTAGAAGTCGCCGGGCCGGACCACCTCGAGCACGTCCGCGATGGCGTCCTTCGACAGCATCATCGCGCCGAGCACCGACTGCTCCGCCGCGATGTCCTGCGGGGGCTGGCGACCGAAGTCCTCGGGCGGCGGACCGTCGGGCGAGGATTCCGCGCGCTTGACCGGCCCCGGAGTGAACTCCTGCTCGTCCGTGACCGACACCGTGCACCCACCTCTCTCATGCCCGCAGCCGCCCGGCGGGCGGCGAGGACTCGCCTGTTCACTCGGTCTACCGCACGGCACCGACAGGTTTCCGGGGAAACCCACGCGGGCGCGCGATCGACGCACGTGAACGCTAGGCCCTCGTCTCGTCACCGCAAAGCGGGCCTGTGGAGGGATCTGTGCATCCAGTGTGGAGGACGCGTGGTCAGGGTGGGGACGCCGGTGTGGACCGATGGGGAAAACCTGTGGAAACACCGTGAGGCTTCCGACATCGATGCAGCTCATGGGGTATGGAGAGAGTACCCACCGCTGTGGATTGAAGTTCCTCAGCGTGTCGCGACGACTCGACATTCGGGCGTGTCGCGAGTGAATCCGTCACCCTCGCGCCGGGAAAACCACCCTCAGTTGTTACCGGCCGGTCACTTCCTGGGGCCGCTACCAGCGCGAACGCGTCACCCACCCCCGGTGCGTCTTCTTCCGGCGCGGCTCGCCGCGTATTCTGAACGCTGCATCAGCCACTGCGGAAGGACCCACCCGATGAACACCTCCACGATCTCGGCGCGCGCAACCGGCGTCGCGGTCGCGCTCGCGGCCACCGCCACGTGCGCCATCGGACCCGCAGTGGCCGCCCCGGCCCCCGCCCCCAAGCCGAAGCCCGCCTCGGTCACCGCCACCTGCACGAGCGCGAACCCCATGTTCGTCGTCGGCGGCCAGATGCTGAACTGGAAGGTGACGGCCACCGCGGGCGCCAACGGCCAGATCCTCGTCTCCGCCAAGGGCGACGCGGGCGCGCGCGACCTGGTGCTGAGCCAGTTCGCCTCCACCGCCACCCTGTCGTGGAACAACACGACCACCGGCAAGTTCGGCAGCGGTCGCCTCAGCGGCACGGGCCAGCTGCCCGTGCTCAACAAGACCCCGTTCACCACCGGCAAGGGCGCGGTGACCTTCAACGTGGTCATCAAGGCCGGCGCCGGCACCGAGTGGATCGGCACGCAGGCCAGCACGCCGTGCGTCGGCACGATCGTGGTCTGACCGACCCCGTCGACACGAAGAACCCCCACCGCCCGGAGGCGATGGGGGTTCTTCCGTTCGTACGCCCTACTGGGCGGCGACGGTGAGCGCGAACTTCGCGCGCACGTCGGGGTGCAGCACCACGACCACCGGGAACGAACCCGTGGACTTGATGTGCCCCTGCGGCAGCTCGATGCTGCGCTTGTCGACGGCGGGGCCACCCGCGGTCTTGAGCGCGGCGGCGACGTCGGCCGCGGTGACCGAGCCGAACAGCTTGCCCGAATCGGCGGTCTTCACGGTCAGCGAGACGGACTCGAGGCCCTCGATGGCCTGCTTGAGCTCGTTGGCGTGATCGAGGCCGCGCACACGCTTGGCCTCCTGGCTACGACGGATGCCCTCGACCTGCTTCTCGGCGCCACGGGTGGCGACGATGGCCAGGCCGCGGGGCAGCAGGTAGTTGCGGCCGTAGCCGTCCTTGACCTCGACGGTGTCGCCGGGCGCGCCCAGGTTGTCGACGTCGGCGGTGAGGATGAGCTTCATTTCTTCACCCCTCCTTAGCGGGTCGTCGACGTGAACGGCAGCAGGGCCACCTCACGCGCGTTCTTGACGGCGATCGCGATGTCGCGCTGGTGCTGGACGCAGTTGCCCGTCACACGACGGCTGCGGATCTTGCCCCGCTCCGACAGGAACCGACGCAGCAGCGTGGTGTCCTTGTAGTCGATCGTGGTGTTCTTCTCCTTGCAGAACGTGCACGCCTTGGCCTTGACGGCCTTCTCGACGCGCACCTTCCGGCCATTGCCCTTACCGGCCATGGTGTTGGTACTCCTTGAGGTCTACTTCGGCGCCCGGCGAACCGGGGCGCCTTCACAGTGTTCGATCCCGGGGATCAGAACGGCGGATCGTCGTTGCCGCCGCCGAAGCTGCTCCCGGCCGCGGGGGCGCTGCCCCACGGGTCGTCTGCGGGCTGGTTCTGGCGCGGAGCCTGCTGGGCCGGCTGCTGGCTGTAACCGCCACCGCCGCCCTGGCCGCCGCCACCGAAACCGCCGCCGCCACCGCCGCGCGGGGTGCGCGTCGGCTTCGCCGTCGCATACTTCAGGGAGGGGCCGATCTCGTCGACCTCGAGTTCCACCACGGTGCGCCGCTGGCCCTCGCGATCGTCGTACGACCGCTGCTTGAGCCGGCCGGAGACGATGACGCGCGTGCCCTTCGTGAGCGATTCGGCGACGTTCTCCGCCGCCTCACGCCAGATGTTGCAGCGCAGGAACAGCGCCTCGCCGTCCTTCCACTCGTTGGTGTTCCGGTCGAAGGTCCGGGGCGTGGAGGCGACGGTGAAGTTGGCCACCGCCGCACCCGACGGGGTGAAGCGCAGCTCCGGATCCGCCGTCAGATTGCCGATGACCGTGATGATCGTGTCGCCTGCCATGGTGTCTCTCCCTGTAGATAGTGCGCGACTAGTTCTGCCGCAGCACCTTAGTGCGAAGCACCGACTCGTTCAGCTTCAGCTGACGATCGAGCTCGTTCACGGTGGCGGGCTCGGCGGTCAGATCGATCACCGCGTAGATGCCCTCGGCGTTCTTGGAGATCTCGTAGGCAAGACGACGCTTGCCCCAGATGTCGACGTTCCCGACCGATCCGCCGTCCTTGCGGACCACGTTCAGGAAGGTCTCCAGCGAGGGTGCGACGGTGCGCTCATCCAGGCTCGGATCCAGGATCACCATCAGTTCGTAATTACGCATGGGCTTTTCGCCTCCTCCTATGGACTATGCGGCCGTGGACTCTCCACGGCAGGAGTGTTGCCGACAAGGCAACCGGACAAGGGTAGCGCAACCCGCCGCCACCAGCGAAATCAGCGCACTGACGAGCACTCCCGGAAAATCATCGCAAAACCCAGCCGGGATAGAGAACATTCCCTAACATGTGCCAGGAAGGAGGTGAACTATGACATCGCGATCGACGCAGGAAGCACCCGCCGCCCGCCCCGGGACGCTCGACTCCCTCCGCCGCAACCTCGACGACAACGCCCTCGGCCCCGTCCGCACCCTCGGGCGCACCGTCGAGCTCGTGCTGCACTCGCTGGTCGCGATGGCCACCGACCTGCTGCGCGGCCGCATCCAGTTCCGCGAGATCGTCGTGCAGGCGTGGTTCCTGGTCAGCGTCACCGCCGTCCCCGCCTTCCTCATGGCCATCCCGTTCGGCGTGATCGTCACGATCCAGATCGGCAGCATCGTCAACCAGATCGGCGCCGGCTCGCTCATGGGCGCCGCGAGCGGCCTGACCGTCATCCAACAGGCCGCCCCCATGGCCGCCGGCCTGCTCCTCGGCGGTGCCGGCGCCTCCGCCATCGCCGCGGACCTCGGCTCGCGCACCATCCGCGAGGAGGTCGACGCCATGCGGGTCATGGGCATCGATCCCGTCCGCCGCCTCGTCGTCCCGCGCATCCTCGCGGCCGCGTTCGTCGCGCCCATGCTGTGCATCTTCATCACCGTCGTCGGCATCGGCGCCGCCTACTACCTGGCCGTCGCCGGGCAGAGCGTCACGCCCGGCAGTTACTGGCTCAGCTTCGGTGCCTACGCCACCACCCGCGACTTCGGCTTCTCCCTGGTCAAGGCCGCGATCTTCGGCATCATGATCGCCGTCCTCGGCTGCCAGCACGGCCTCGAGGCCAAGGGCGGCGCCCGCGGCGTCGCCGACGCGGTGAACACCACGGTGGTGGTCTCCACCGTCGGGATCATCGTGCTCAACTTCGCGCTCACCCAGATCTACACGACCTATTTCCCCATGAGAGTCGGCTGACCCGTGACCATCGCCCCGTACCGCCCGAGAGGATTCCGCGTCCTCGGCCGCCTCGCGGACTCGGCGCGCGGCGCGCTGGCCCGGCTCGGCCAGATGGTCTCCTTCGTGGTCTCCTCCGTCGCGCTCATCCCGCACGCCCTGCGCAACTACCCCAAGCAGACGGTCCGCACCATCACCGACCTCACCTGGGGCCGGGGCGCCGTGATCGTCGGCGGCGGCACCTCGCTGATGATGGTGGTCCTCGGCCTCGCGGTCGGCGGCACCGTCGCCGTGCAGGCCTTCGCGTCGCTCGACCTGCTGGGCATGGGCCCCCTCACCGGAGTGATCGCCGCGCTGGCCAACACCCGCGAGTTCGCGCCGATCCTCGCGGCCGCCGGGTTCGCGGTGCAGGCTGGCTGCCGGATGACGGCCGAGATCGGCGCCATGCGCATCACCGAGGAGATCGACGCGCTCGAAGCGCTCGGGCTGCGCTCGATCTCCTTCGTGGTGAGCACCCGCATGATCGCCGGCGTCGTCGCGATCGTCCCGATCTTCCTCATCGCGATCATCGTCAGCTTCTTCGCCTCGAGCACCATCGTCACGCTCGCCCAGGGCGACGCCGCGGGCACCTACGAGCACTACTTCGAGCAGTTCCTCTCCCCCGGCGACCTCATCGCGTCCATCGCCAAGGTGGTCGTCTTCATCTGCGCGGTCATCCTCATCCACTGCTACCAGGGCTTCTTCGCCGCAGGAGGGCCCGAGGGCGTGGGTGTGGCGTCGGGCCGCGCCGTCCGGGCCTCGATGGTCGCCATCGTGGTGCTCGACATGCTGATGACGATCGGCATCTGGGGCGCCAGCAGCGAACTGGTCTTCCGGGGGTAGACGATGACGACGAGGTGGCCCTCCCCCGTGACGGGCATGATGACGCCCGGCCCCGTCCTGCTCCGGCGCGGCGTCGCGGCGATCCTCGCGGTCGCCCTCGTGATCCTCGCGTTCTGGGCGGGGCGCGCGCTCCTCACCACGCCCCCGAAGGCGCTCACGCTCGTGGTGCGCGACGTCGCCCCCGGCGTCGGCCCGGGCACCGCGGTGGAGATGGACGGCCTGCGCATCGGCGAGGTCACCGACATCGTCGACCGGGGTGCGGGACGGCTGGGCGTGGCGATGCGCTTCAACGGCGCGGCCGACGACCTCGTCACCGACGCGGTGAAGGTCTCCTACGCGCCCGGCAACACCTTCGGCATCACCGTCGTCGCGCTGACCCCGGGCCGCGGCGGGCGCCCCCTCGTCTCCGGCGCCTCGTGGGAGCCGATGTCCACACCGGACGACAGCACGATGGCCACGCTCCTGCGCTCGCTGAGCACCATGGAGCGCGAGAGCTTCCGCCCGCACATGGCGCAGCTGATCGCGCAGATGGACACCACCACGCGGCAGTTCCTGCCCTTCCTCGGCGCCATCGGCGCGATCGCCGAGGCCAACGCCGACACCCAGCGGATCGCCACGTCGCAGACGTTGCCCACGATCGCGTCGACCCTCCAGGCGCTCGACGCATCGACGCGGCAGTTGCTGCCCGGGTTGCGCCAGCTGTGGTCGTGGAGCGGTCCCGACACCCCCGGCTACCCGGAACGGCAGAAGGCCACGATCAACACGTTCTCGTACGAGTTCTCGCCCGCACTCGCCGCGCTGCTGAGCCCGGAGAACGTCAGCGCGCTCACCGAGGTCCTGGTGCCGGTGCGCGAGCTCGCCACGCGGGCCACCGCGAGCTTCCCCGACGCGACGCGCAACGGTCGCCAGATCGAGGAGCTGATCGAAAGGATCCGGCGGTCCATGCCGGACAACGGATCCGGCCCGGTCCTCAACCTCGCCGTCACCTTCCAGCAGTTCCCCGGGCTCGCCGAGGTGCTCCCTCCCCTGCCCGAGTTCTCCGTGACGCCGCCCGGCCGGCCCGCGCCGCCGAAGCCGGGAGCCCCGAAGCCCGGCACCACGCCGAGCGCCACGCCGACACCCACGACATCCGCTCCGACCACGCCGACCACGACGAGGGGCCGCTGACGTGCGAACCGCCCGCAATCCCGGAACCCTGCTGCTGATCTTCATCGTCCTCATCGCGGTGGGCGCCGCGTTCACCGTCCGTGCCCTCACCCGGCCCGCCCAGGACGCGCAGAGCGCCTACAGCGCGACCTTCACCAACGCCTCGGGGCTGCGGGCCGGTGACGACGTCCGCCTGCTCGGCGTGCAGGTCGGCAAGGTCCGCGAAGTCGCCCTCGACCAGGACGACGCCGCCCGCGGCTCGCGCGCCCGCGTCGACTTCACCGTGGCGCGCGATCAGCGGATCACCACCGCCACCACGCTCTCCATCCGCTTCCAGAACCTCACGGGACTGCGCTATCTCGAGGTCGCACCGAGCGACGCGCAGGCCCCCGTGCTCGACCCGGGATCGCGGATCGGCACCGATCGCACCGTCCCGTCCTTCGACGTCACCACCATCTTCAACGGCCTGCAACCGGTGCTCGCGGCGATGCAGCCCGAGCAGATCAACCACCTCGCGCAGTCGATCGCCGCCGTCGTCCAGGGCGACGGTTCCGGGCTCGGGCCCCTGCTCGACGCCCTGCAGACCCTGAGCCGTTTCACCAACGACCGTTCGGCCCTTCTGCAGACCCTCGTCCGCAACCTCAAGACGATCAACGACAGTCTCGGCGGCAAGTCCACCGCCCTGCCCACCGTGATCGGCTACCTGCAGGGCGTCGGCGAGGTCATGCGCAACGCGGCACCGTCCACGAAGATCCTCTCCGATCAGGGCGCGGAGCTGATGACCGCGGCCGACGCCCTGCTGCGCGGCGCGGGCCTGCATCCCCAGGGATCGTCGCTGCTCGAACTCGCGCGCCCCGAACTGCCCCGCCTGCAGGGACTGGTCGATCTCGCCGCGCTCCTGCCCGGCCTGTTCGCGAACCTGACCCAGCAGCAGGTCCCGTCCGCCGGCGGCGACACCGGGTGCAGCCGCGGCGAGGCGCAGCTCCCCGGCGGCGTCCTGGTCTTCCTGCGGGGAACGAAGGTGACGCTGTGTCGGCGCTGAACCTCCCGGTCACCCTGATCCGCGATGGCTACCGGCTCGCGCTCTCGCTCGCCTCGGGTGCCGAAGAGGCCTGGGCACAGCCGAGTTCACGCAACCGGCAGCTGCTGTTCGGCGTCCTCGGCGTCGTGCTGGCCGTGGTGGTGATGGTCGCCAGCTCCGTCCTCGCGGTGCGTCCCATCGGTACCACCACCTACACCGCGCACTTCCCGGAGGCGGGGATGGTCCGCTCGGGTGACGATGTCCGTGTCGCGGGGGTCTCCGTCGGCTCGGTGCAGAGCGTGGAGCTGGACGGCGACCACGTCAGCGTGGGGATGCGGATCAAGAAGAAGGTGCACATCGGCGATCAGTCGCGCATCGCCGTGAAGATGCTCACCGCGGTCGGCGGCTACTTCGTCGACATCGATTCGATCGGCACCGATTCCCTCGGCACGACGCCGGTTCCACCTGCGCGGGTGCGGATCCCGTACAGCCTCGTCGAGACCTTCCAGCAGGCCGATCCGAAGGTCCGGGCGATCGATCCGACGCCGTTGCGCGAGTCCCTGGTGCAGATCCAGCGGGCCACCAGCGGGCAGAGCGGCCAGATGAAGGAGCTCCTCTCCACGCTCGACGGTGTGGTGAAGTCCATTTCGACGCAGAAGGACGAGGTCGGCGGCTTCGTGCAGACCCTCGCCGAGTACTCGGCCGCCATCGACCGCAACGGCGACGTCCTCACCCAGGTCATGCGCGACATGAACATCTACTTCTCCACCGCGCGACTGAACGTGGCCGGCTACAAGCGGTTCATGAGTGCCTTCGACTCCGTGCTCAAGCGGATCATCCCAGCGGCGAACTTCTACCAGGAGAACCTCGCGTCGATGGAGGCGCAGTTCAACCTCATGTCCGGCCAGATCGGATCGCTGCTCACCAAGTACCAGAAGATGATCGACGATGCGATGGCGCTGCTCCAGCGGATCCAGTCCTCGGTCGCCCCCGACGGCACCATCGTCTTCGACGGCTCGGTCCCGACCATCTCGTCCCAGTACTGCATCCCGTTGGAAGGGGCACCGTGCTGATGATCTCCAAGGCCTTCGGCTCGAAATGGCTCGTCACCGCCCTCGCCGTCACCGTGGTCGGGTCGATCATCGCCGCGGCGCTGTACATCTCGCGCACGCCCGACAAACCGCAGGCCCGCTACTGCGCCCTCATGCCCGACGCCATCGGCCTCTACGTCGGCAACCCGGTCACGCGGCTCGGGGTGCCGATCGGGAAGATCACCGGCATCCGCCCCGAGAACGCCGCGGCCCGCGTCGAGTTCTCCGTCGACGACGACCAGTCCGTGACGGCCGGTACCGGTGCGGTCACCGTCGCCGCATCCCTCATCGCCTCCCGCCAGCTCGCGCTCATCGACGACACCCGCAAGGACCCCCCGGCACTGGGCCAGGGCTCCTGCCTGACGAGCACGAAGACCCCGCAGTCCCTCAGCCGCAGCCTCAGCTCCCTCGGCGACGCGGCGTCCGAGCTCACCGCCGGCGGCGGCCCCGAGCAGGCGAAGCAGGTGCAGGACTCCCTCACCTCGCTGGCGAAGTCCGTGGACGGGACCGGACCCGATATCAGCGGGGTGATCGGGAACCTCGCGGTGTTGCTGCAGGATCCCGGCCCGGGCATCGGCGACGTGGGCCGCACGATCGAATCGTTCTCCTCCCTCACCGGCGGAATGACCTCGAACTGGTCACCGCTCAAGCAGCTGCTGGTGACCGCGCCCGACGGCCTCGCCGACGTCATCATTCCCACCGCGAGGACCACGGAGACGCTCGCCGAGGCGCTGATCCCCCTCGGGAAGATGTTGCGCGACCTGATCTCCCACTACGGACACAACCTGTGGCCGATCCTCGACACGGTGATCCCCGCCTCGCGCGTGGTGAGCGCCGGAGTCAAGAACTGGGGCGACCTGCTCGGCGTGTTCCCACCGCTGATCGACGCCTTCACCGTCTCGTTCGACCAGCGCACGCTGGGCCTGAAGGTGACCTACACCCCGCCGTCGACCAAGATGGTGGCCCGCAACCCCGAGCTCACCTGCGCGAACATCAACCGCATCGCGCCGGGGCAGTGCCGCGTCGTCGATCCCGGGCACATCGACGTCGATCTGATCTCCGCCATCCTCCGCGGGACGGGAGCCGCCCGATGAAGCGTTCGTCGTTGCGCAGCAAGGTCGCCCATGCGCTCCTGCTGCTCGCCGTTCTCGTGCTCGGCATCGTCGGGGTCCTGCGGGCCGGACCCGCGACCCTGCCGAGCCCCGGCTGGTCCTCGTCGGGATGGCCGCTGCACGTGGAGTTCTCCAATGCGCTGAACCTCCCGGACCAGGCGCAGGTCCGGTACAACGGTCGGGCCGTGGGCACAATGGACTCCGTCCGGCTCGACGGGGACCGCGCCGTCGCCACGCTGACCATCACCGAGCCGGCGCGCATCCCTACCGACGCCACAGCCGAGCTCCGGCAGGACACACTCCTCGGCGACGTCTACATCGGCCTGGTCTCGGCGCCCTCCTCCACCGCGCAGCCGATCCGCGCGGGCGGTGTCATCCCCCTCGCACAGAGCCGGCCGCCCGATCACGTCGAGGACCTGATGACCAGCCTGTCGGGCTTCCTGGGCAGTGGGGGCGTGGCGCAGCTCGGCAACACCGTCCAGCGGCTCGACGGTGCCTTCCCGGACGATCCGGCGCGGACCAGCAAGATCACCGACAACCTCGCCTCGACCGTGATGGCGTGGGCGAACGACACCCGCTCGCTGGACACCGCGCTGCGCTCCGTGGTCGGCGTGACCGGCGCGATCGCCGACGAGCACGCGATGCTCAGCCAGTACCTCTCCCCGGACGGCCTGCGCCGGTGGGCGGTCATCTCCGAGACCGCGCGGGTGACCGAGGTCTTCGGCTCGCTCGCCCCGGTCCTGCAGAACGCCGCGCCCCTCACGCCCGGCGTGCGGGACCTGGCCGGGCTGTTCACCCAGGTGATCTCCCCGCTGCTGCTCCTCGACCGACCGGTGGGCACGACGCGCCCGGACAATCTCATCAACCTGCGGAACCTGGTCCGGGACACGATCATCCCGTGGGTCGAGCACGGCCCGAAGATCAACGTGGTCAAGATCTCCGACGGTCCGCAGATGCCGACGGCCGAGAAGGCCGAGCAGACCGTACGGGCGATGCGCATGATCGGGATGGTCCGATGAGGAAGGAACTCGTCGCGAACGTCATCACCTTCACCGCGGTCCTCGTGGTGGGCCTGTTCATCCTGCTGTACGGGTACATGGGGCTGCGCCCGGGCGTGCAGTACACGACGCTGTCCCTCCGGCTCGCCCACACCGGTCAGCTCTCGCCCGGGTCACCGATCCTGCTGCGCGGCGTGCGGATCGGCGACGTGACCGGGATCGAGCCGTCGGTCGACGGGGTGCGGGTGAACCTGCGCTACCCGTCCGAGTACCGGATCCCCGTCGATTCGGACCTGGCGGTCGAGCAGCTCAGCGCGTTGAGCGAGCCCTACGTCGAGATCGCCCCCGTTCCTCCGGCGGCGCCGTCTTCGCCTCCGGTGCGGTGATCCCCGCGTCCGCGGTCGCGCAATCGCGCTCCGTCAGTGATGTCTTCGAGGCGCTGGCGGCGGTCAACCGCACCGCGGACGCCGGTGCGCTCGGCGTCATCGTCCGGACCGCGTGGCAGGCCACTTCCGGACGGGAGGACGACCTGACCACGCTGAGCCGGGCGGGCGAGCTGCTCAGTGCGACCGTCCTGAGCCGGATGCCGGCGATCCGCACCATGTTCGCCGACACCCAGGTCTACTCGGCCGATCTCGACTGGACCGCCGACGCGGTCCGCCGCCTCGGCGCCGAGTTCGACAACACCTCCGCGGTGGTACTGAGCGCCGTGCAGGCCGTGCAGCGGATGGTCATGACCCTCAACGCCCCCGCGCCCTTCGTCGAGACCATCGATCCGTTCCTCAAACGGCTGCGCCCGTACCTCGACGAGCTGCTGCCCGCGCTGGCCACCACGGGCGGACCGTTCTTCTCGATCTTCTCCGCGATCAATCGCACCGTGCCGCAGATCGACCTGAGCACCCTGCTGTCGAACGCGCTGCAGATCGCCGGAACCGACGGTGCGCCCCGCGTGACCCTGACCCTGCCCCGACCGTGACCAGAGAGGACCCCATGCCGCAGGAGCACGACGCGCGCGACGAACGCGACGACGCCGACCGGGCCGCCGCCGCCGAGAAGGAGCCGGCCGGCGAGGCCGCCGCGGCCGAGGACGGGCCGGCCGCCGACGACGCCGTGGGCGCGGCGGAGCCCGACCGGGAGGCCGAGGACGGGGAGGACGTCGACGACGAGACGTCGGCGGACGCGAGGCCGGCCCCCTCCTCGCGCCGCACGGCACGTCCCGCCGCGGAGCGCACCACGAGGGCCGCGGCGAAGACGCCGCGGGCCCGCCCGGCGGCCCCCGCGCGGGAGACGCGTCGCGCACCGTCGGGCACGCTGCGCACCGTGCTCGCGACGGTGGTGGTGATCGCCCTCGTCGTCGTCTCGGTCCTGCTCTACCTGCAGACGCGCACTCTCGGCACCGAGCGACGGGCCACGGCCGACCAGGCGCGCGCCGAGCAGATCGCCTCCGACTACGCCGTCCGCGTCGCGACGATGGACTACCGCGACCTCACGCCCTGGCTCAACAGTGTGAAGGAGGGCGCCACACCCGAACTGGGGAAGAAGTTCGAGGGGGTCGCGGACCTCCTGCGCGAGATCGCGACACCACTGCGACTCGTCACCACGGGCAAGGCCTCCTTCGCCAAGACCACCTCGGAGGTCAACGGCCTCTACGAGGTCAAGGTCGCCGTCGAGCTGTCCATCCAGAACATCCAGGCGCCGCAGGGAAGTATCAACACGACGATCTACTCGGTCAGCATGGACCGCAACCGCGACTGGGTGATCACGGCCTCCGGCGAGAACGCCAACCCGTCGGGGATCCCCGGCGGCCTCGGCGGTGCGCCCGCTGCCACCGGATCGGCGCCCGCCGGCCCGCCTCCGACCCCGACGATGCCGGAGCTGCCGGCCCCGTCGACCGCCCCCAACTGATCCCCCGAAGGACGAACGATGGTGCAGCGCTTCCTCGATTACGAGATGAAGGTCTCCGAGTTCATCGGCTTCCTCATCCTGATCGGCATCCCCTACGGCCTGATCGGACTGGTCTGGTCGCTCACCCACATGGATCACCTCGGCGACCTCAGCGGCGCCGACCGCATCGTCTCTTTCCTCGGCGCGATCGTCTGCTGGCCCGTGCTCCTGTTCACGAACGTGACGATGCAGTGATGGCGCTGGTGTGGATCATCGACCTGGTGGTCCAGTACGTGAAGATCCTGGGCGGCCGGCAGCGGGTGCCGGCGGTGGTGCGGCTCGCGGCGTGGCTGGTGCTGCTCGCCGCCGTCGTCGCCGGCGCCGCCCTCGTCGCCGTCGGGCTGATCCGCCTCGACCAGTACCTCTCGACGATCCCGCCCACCCGATAGGAGAGCCCATGTCGCACAAGCACACCCGTGCCGGAGAGCCCACCCGCTCCGACGGTGCGCCGCTCACCCTCGAGCGCACGCGCATCGCGATCCCCGGGAACCGGCGACGACAGGTCTCGCGCGAGCTCGCCGTCACGGACGCGCTCGACTTCTGGGGCTTCGCCGGCGCCGCCGCCAACGTGGCGATGCAAATGATGAATCCCGGTGTGGGGCACGGTGTCGTGGAATCCACGGTGGAGAGCGGCGCGCTCATGAAGCGTCCCTGGAAGCGCGCCCGCACCACGACCCAGTACCTCGCGGTGGCGGTCCTCGGCAGCGATGCCGAGCGGGCGGCGTACCGCGAGGCGGTCAACGTCGCGCACCGGCAGGTGAAGTCGCAGCCCGGGGCGGCGGTGAAGTACAACGCCTTCGACCGGAACCTGCAGCTCTGGGTCGCGGCCTGCCTCTTCGTCGGCTTCGAGGACGCGTACCAGCTGCTCAACGGGAAGCTCCCGGCACACCAGGCCGAGAGCTTCTACCAGTCCTGCGCGACGCTCGGGACGACCCTGCAGGTGCCCCGGGAGATGTGGCCGGCGACGCGCGCGGAGTTCGACGAGTACTGGGTGCGCGCGTGCGGCGAGACCTCGCTCGACGAGCCCGTGGCCGCCTACCTCGACGATCTGCTCAACCTGCGGATGATCAATCCGCCGATGCGCCTCGTGTTCGGCGGGCTGCTGAGGTTCCTCACCGCGGGTTCTCTGGCCCCGTACTTCCGCGAGCAGATGGGCGTACGGTGGAGCGCCGCCGATCAGCGCCGGTTCGACAACCTCTTCCTGTTCGTCGGCTTCGTCAACCGCTTCGTGCCGCGCTTCCTGCGCTTCGGCCCGACCCATGCCCTCATGCTCGACCTGCGCCACCGGATCGCCGCGGAGAAGCCGCTGATCTGAGCGGGCGAGCGCGTCAGGCCGGGAAGAGCACCGCGCAGACCAGCGCGTAGACCTCGGCCTGGAACTCCGGGTCCTGATCGAACCGGCGGGTGCGCCCCACGTCGAAGACGACGGCGAACGCGGCGTGCACCAGGAAGGTGGCCTCGGCGGCGCTGAGGTCGGGCCGGACGCCCACCACCGCGTCGGCGAACGCCGCGATGTTGGCGCGCTGGACGGCGGCCAGCCGGCTGCGGTCGGCGTCCGGCACGTTGCCGATCTCGCGGAAGTAGACCGACATCATCTTCGACGTGCGGAAGGACATCTGCACGTAGGCCTCGGCGAGCGCGGCCAGGCGTGCCCGAGGCTCGGCCACGGCGCCCACGACCTCGTCGATCATGCGGACCGTCGCCTCGCCCGCGCGGTCGAGCGCGCTGACCAGGATGCCGGCCTTGCTCGGGAAGTAGCGGTACATGCCCGACGGGACGATCCCCGCCGCCCGGCCGATCTGCCCCATGCTCACGTTGTGGAAGCCGTGCTCGAAGATCTGCTCGATCGCGGTATCGAGCACCTGGCCCTGCCGCCCGGCGTCCGGCGCCGGCTCGGGAACGGTCTCGGGCGGGGCGGTGTACGGGACGGGCGGCGCCGGCAGCGCCAGCGTCCGGCGGGCAGCGGCGGCGAGCACGGCCTCCGCGCGCTTCTGCGCGAGGACGGTGCGGTGCGCCGTGACGCTGCCGGTGACGCTGATCAGCGCGACGGACCGCAGATCGATCTCGGCGCGCTCGACACCCGGCAGCGCCGGCTGCGCGGCGTCCGAGACCGTGCCGATCATCGCAGTGAGCTGAGCGCGGATGCGTGCGCGGTCCTCCCGCTCGAGCAGGCGCTGCTCCCACCGGAAAAGACCACCGGTGTTGCGGCGCTCGAACGAGACCCGCAGCGCCGCATCGATGATCGCGTCGATCCGCTCCTGCGGCGCCTTCCCCTCGGTCGCCTCGGCCGCGTCGTCGACGGCGTGACAGAGCGCGTCGGAGGCGGAGGTGATGGCGTGCTCGAGCAGCGCGTACTTGTTCGGGAAGTGGCGATAGACGGCCGGGCCGCTGATGTCGAGCGACGCGGCGATCTCCTCGATGCCCACACCGTGGTAGCCCCGCCGGGAGAAGTCCTCCGCGGCGACCCGGGCGATCTGCTCGCGCCGATCCTTGGGCCGCTTCCGCCGCGCCTGCGTCACGTCAACTCCTCCTCCGCCGTACACATCGAGACTACTCACCACCGAGCGCCCGTCCGACGTGTACCGTCAACAGTATAAGTAAGTGAACATTCACACACCGAATCGGTGGAAGAACTGGGAGGACGCGCATGACCGCGAGCGCCGAGCCGAACGTCACCATCCCCGCGACCGGTACCGCGGCACCGTCGGCACCTGCGCGCACCGTCGACCCGGTGGCGCAGGGCTACCGGATCCCCGTCGCCGCACCCCCGCGCCCCGCCCACCTGCTCACCACGCTCGCGGACGCCGCGGACGTCGGCTCGCTGGCGGCCGGTGCCGCGAACGTGGTCATGCAGTTGCTCAACCGGCCCGTCGCGTACGGCGTCATGGAGTCGCCCGTCGAATCCGGCGCGCTGTACAAGCACCCGATCAAGCGCACCCGCACCACGCTCACCTATCTCGCCGTCGCGGTGCTGGGCACCCCGGACGACAAGGTGCGCTACCGCGAGGCGGTCAACACCGCACACAGGCATGTCCACAGCACGGCCGCCAGCCCGGTCAAGTACAACGCCATGGATCGCGGCCTGCAGCTGTGGGTCGCGATGTGCCTGTACGTGGGCTTCGAGGACACCCACCAGCTGCTGCGCGGGCGGATGGACCGCGAGCAGCGTGCGCTCTTCTACCGTGACTCCGCACCGCTGGGCACCACCCTGCAGGTGCCCGCCGAGCTGTGGCCCGCGACCCCGGAGGAGTTCGACGCGACCTGGGTCGAGCTGTGCGCGAAGAAGATCACCCCGGACGAGGACACCCGCGCCTACCTGCGCCAGCTCGTGGATCTCACCTTCGTCGGCACGCTGCCGGGGCCGCTCAAGGCCTTCAACCGCTTCCTCACCGCGGGCTTCCTCGCCCCGCGGTTCCGGGAGGCGATGGAGATCGAGTGGACCGCGCGCGACCAGCACCGGTTCGACCGGTTCTGGCGCGCCGTCGCCCTCGCCAACGGCGTCCTGCCCCTGGCGCTGCGCCGCCTGCCCTACCGGCTGCTGCTCGCCGACCTGCGCCTGCGCGCGAAGCTGGGCCGCCCGCTGGTCTGATCCCGCGCCGGACAGCCGGCGGGACTACCGCTCCATCCGCACGTACGGCTCGTCCGGATGCAGCTCCATGACGTCGTGGAGCCAGTCCTCGTCGAACGCGGCGCTCGGTGCCGTCCCGCCCAGCAGGCCCACGAGATAGCTGATCATGCCGTCACAGTCGTAGTCGATTCCTGCACCGTCGGTGGCGATGACCGGCCAGCGGTCGGGGTTCTCACCGCTCGTCCGCCACAGCAGACTCTGGCCGCAGCCGGAGACGCCGAAGACGAGATAGCTGTCGGTCGCGCACCCGTAGATGTCGTCGGGGGAGCCGTCCCCCACGACGTCCACGTAGCCGGAGCGGTCGGCCGCCTCGCCGCGCAGAAAACCGATCGTCCCGTGCGGTGATTCGTCGCGGGTCGCCGCTATCCATTCCGGCGGCGCGATACCGAGTTCGCCACCCCAGAAGCGGCCCGCGCCGTACACGTCGATGAACAGCTTGTAGTCGGTCGGCAGCGGTCCGAGCCGACGTTCGATCGCCGACCAATCGCGATCCACTGCGGGTGGGCCTGCGGGTGGAGCCACTATCCGTGCGAGATCCGTGAGCTGCGCCTTCATGAACGCACCATTATGCGCGGCCCACGACGCCGGCTGCCACCCCGCGCGACGAGGCCGCGCGGCACCGTCGGGCGAGGGGACGTCACCCGAACTGCTGGCGCAGCACCGGCTTGGTGACCTTGCCCGTGGGGTTGCGCGGGAGCGCGTCGATCACGACCACGTGCCGCGGGTGCTTGTAACGGGCGATGTGGTCGTTGAGGAACTCCGAGAGCGACTCGACCGTCAGCTCGGCCCCCTCGCGCAGCTGCACCACCGCCACCACGGCCTCGCCAAAGCGCTCGTCGGGCTTGCCGATCACGGCCACCTCGGTGACGTCGGGGTGCGCCGCGACCGCGTTCTCCACCTCCACCGAGTAGATGTTCTCGCCGCCCGAGATGACCATGTCCTTCGCGCGGTCGACGACGTAGACGAAACCCTCCTCGTCCATCCGCACCAGATCACCCGAGTGGAACCAGCCGTCGCGGAAGGCGTCCCGCGTGGCCTCGAGGTTGTTCCAGTAGCCCGACATCATGTTCGGGCCGCGGTAGACGATCTCCCCCACCTCGCCGCGGGGGACGTCGTTGCCGTCGGAGTCGATCACGCGGGCCGCGACGGTGCGCACCACCTTGCCGACGGAGCCGAACTTGCGCAGGGTGTCGGCACCGGAGAGCGCGCAGGTGACCGGCGACATCTCGGTCTGCCCGAAGACCGCGCAGATCTCCGCGTCGGGGAACGTGGCCGTGAGGTCGCGCAACAGCGTCTCGCTCGCCGGGGCCGCGCCCCACCACACGAACTTGAGCTTGAGGTCGCGCGGGCGGGCCTTCTGCTCGGCGACCGCGAGCTGCCACTGCATCGGCACCATGAACATGCTGGTGATGCCCTCGCGCTCGAGGGCGTCGAGGGTCTGCGCCGGATCGAACGCGCCCAGCGGGAAGATCACCGAGGTCAGGCCCTGCACGAAGGCGGTGGCCAGCACGCCGAAGCCCGCGATGTGGAACAGGGGGACGGCGACCGCGCCGATCCCGTCCGGATCCACGACGCCGGGCGCGACCAGGTTGTTCCAGCCCTGTGCCTGCATGTTGACGTGGGTGAGCACCGCGCCCTTGGGGCGGCCGGTGGTGCCCGAGGTGTACATGATCAGCGCCGGGGAGTCCTCCGGGACGTCGATCCGCGGATCGGGCCGGCCCTCGGCGATGAGGTCCTCGAAGCCCAGGGCGCCCGCGGTCTCGTCGGCACCGTCGAACCGGATGCGCAGGCCGAACTCCGCCCCCGCGCCCGCCACCCCCGCGATCAACGGGTCGAAGGGCGCCTCGTAGATCACGGCACTGCACAACGTGTCCTGCACCAGGTAGGCGACCTCGGGCGGCGCCATCCGGAAGTTGACGGGGACGGCGATCGCCCCGAGCGCGGTGACGCCCAGCGCCGCCTCGACGTACTCGATCCGGTTCAGGCCCAGGATCAGCACCCGGTCGCCGGCGCCGATCCCCCGCTCGGCCAGTGCCCCCGCGAACGCTCCCACCCGCTCGGCCAGCCCCGCCCAGGTGATCTCGTTCTCGAGGTAGCGCAGGGCCGTCTGCCCGCCGCGCATGACGGCGTGATTGCGAACGCTGTTGTTCCACGTGTTGCGCTGCGAGCTGCGGGGTTCCTCGGTGCGGGGGAACCAGGCGATGTTCTCAAGTGCGGTCATGTATGGGATTGTGTTCTAGAACATGTTCGACGGGAGCCGAATCGCGCAAAGTTAAAGAATAGTGATTCACTTGTGACATTCCCCGAGACAGCACCGATGGAAGGAAGACCGTGCCCGAAGCATTCATCTACGAGGCGATCCGCACGCCGCGCGGCAAGCAGCGCGGCGGCGCCCTGCACGCGACCAAGCCTTTGGACCTGGTCGTCGGCCTGATCGACGAGCTCAAGAACCGCTACCCGACCATGGATCCGTCCGCGATCGACGACATCGTGCTCGGCGTGGTCTCCCCCGTCGGCGAGCAGGGCGGCGACATCGCCCGCACCGCCGCCACCGTCGCGGGCCTGCCCGAGACCGTGGCCGGTGTGCAGATCAACCGGTTCTGCGCCTCGGGTCTCGAGGCCACGAACATGGCGGCGCAGAAGGTCGCGGCCGGCCTCGGCGACGATCTCGTCCTCGCCGGCGGCGTGGAGTCGATGTCGCGCGTGCCGCTGGGCTCCGACGGTGGCGCGATGCACCAGGACGTCACGACCAACTACGACACCTACTTCGTGCCGCAGGGCATCGGCGCCGACCTGATCGCGTCGATCGACGGCTACACCCGTGAGGACGTCGACCAGTACGCCGTCGAGTCGCAGGCCAACGCCGCCGCCGCGTGGGACAACGGCTGGTTCGCCAAGTCCGTCGTGCCCGTCAAGGACATCAACGGCCTGACGGTGCTCGACAACGACGAGCACCGTCGCCCCGGCACCACGCTCGAGGGCCTCGGCAAGCTGCATCCCGCCTTCGACGGTATCGGCGAGATGGGCGGCTTCGACGCCGTCGCCCTGCAGAAGTACTACACCGTCCCGAAGATCAACCACGTGCACACGGGCGGCAACAGCTCGGGCATCGTCGACGGTGCGGCCCTGCTGCTGATCGGCAACGAGAAGGGCGGTCAGAAGGCCGGACTGACCCCGCGCGGTCGCATCGTCGCCACCGCTGTCACGGGCTCGGAGCCCACCATCATGCTCACCGGCCCCACGCCGGCGACCGAGAAGGTGCTCGCCGCCGCCGGGCTGAGCAAGGAGCAGATCGACCACTGGGAGCTCAACGAGGCCTTCGCGTCCGTCGTGCTGCGGTGGATGAAGGACATGAAGCTCGAGCGCGAGCAGGTGAACCCGCTGGGCGGCGCGATCGCCATGGGCCATCCCCTCGGCGCGACCGGCGCGATCCTGGTGTCGACGGTGCTCGACAACCTCGAGCGCACCGGCGGCCGCTACGGCCTGATGACCCTGTGCGTCGGCGGCGGCATGGGCATCGCCACCATCATCGAGCGCCTCTGACCGGCCGGAAAGACTACGGAGACAACAATAGACATGGCTGAGAACATGATCCGCTGGGAACAGGACGCCGACGGCATCGTCGTACTGACGATGGACGACCCGACCAGCTCCGCGAACACGATGAACGACCTGTACCGCGAGTCGATGGGCGCCACCATCGATCGCCTGGAGGCCGAGAAGGACTCCATCACGGGCGTCGTGCTCACCTCCGCGAAGAAGACCTTCTTCGCCGGCGGCAACCTGAACCTGATCCGGCAGTCGACGCCGGAGCAGGCGCAGCAGGTCTTCGACAACGTCGAGAACCTCAAGAAGGACCTGCGTCGCCTCGAGACCCTCGGCAAGCCCGTCGTGGCCGCGATCAACGGCGCCGCGCTGGGCGGCGGCCTGGAGATCGCCCTGGCCACGCACCACCGCATCGCGGCCGACGCGCGCGGCTCGCAGATCGGCCTCCCCGAGGTCACCCTGGGCCTGCTCCCCGGCGGCGGCGGCGTGACCCGCACCGTCCGGCTGCTCGGCCTGCAGGGCGCGCTCATGGGCGTGCTGCTCCAGGGACCGCGGATGAAGCCCGCCAAGGCCAAGGACGTGGGCCTGGTGCACGAGGTCGTCGGCACCGTCGAGGAGCTCGTGCCCGCCGCGAAGGCGTGGATCAAGGCGAACCCCGAGGGCGGCGTGCAGCCGTGGGACGTCAAGGGCTACAAGATCCCCGGCGGTTCCCCGAGCTCGCCGGCCATCGCCGCGAACCTGCCCGCGTTCCCCGCGAACCTGCGCAAGCAGCTCAAGGGCGCCCCGATGCCCGCGCCGCGCGCCATCATGGCCGCCGCGGTCGAGGGCGCGATGGTGGACTTCGACACCGCCAGCGTCATCGAGGGCCGCTACTTCACCTCGCTCGCCACCGGCCAGGTGTCGAAGAACATGATCAAGGCGTTCTTCTTCGACCTGCAGCACATCAACGGCGGCGGCAGCCGGCCCGAGGGCTACGACAAGTACACCGCCAAGAAGGTCGGCGTCATCGGCGCCGGCATGATGGGCGCCGCGATCGCGTACGTCTCCGCCAAGGCCGGCATCGAGGTCGTCCTCAAGGACATCGATCTCGACGCCGCCAAGCGCGGCAAGGCCTACTCCGAGAAGCTCGAGGAGAAGGCTCTGGCCAAGGGCCGCACCACTGCCGAGAAGTCGGCGGAGCTGCTCGCGCGGATCACGCCCACCGTCGACGCCGCCGATTTCGCCGGCGTGGACCTGGTGATCGAGGCGGCGTTCGAGTCGGTCGAGGTCAAGCACAAGGTGTTCCAGGAGATCGAGGACATCGTCGAGCCCGACGCCGTCCTCGGCTCCAACACCTCCACGCTCCCGATCACCATCCTCGCGGAGGGCGTCAAGCGCTCCGAGGACTTCATCGGCATCCACTTCTTCTCCCCCGTGGACAAGATGCCGCTGGTGGAGATCATCCGCGGCGCCAAGACCTCGGATGCGGTGCTGGCCAAGGTCATCGACTACACGCTGCAGATCAAGAAGACCCCGATCGTCGTGCACGACAGCCGCGGCTTCTTCACCTCCCGCGTGATCGGCACCTTCGTCAACGAGGCCATCGCGGCCGTGGGCGAGGGCGTGAACCCCGTGCTGATCGAGCAGGCGGGCCAGCAGGCCGGCTACCCCGCGGCGCCGCTGCAGCTCATGGACGAGCTGACGCTCACCCTGCCGCAGAAGATCCGCAAGGAGACCCGCGCCGCCGCCGAGGCCGCCGGCACCCCGCTGCCCGCGCACGGCAGCGACGCCGTCGTCGACGCGATGGTGGACGCGGGCCGCACCGGCCGCAAGGACGGCGCGGGCTTCTACGACTACGCGGACGGCAAGCGCACCGGCCTGTGGTCCGGCCTGAGCGAGCTGTTCCCCGGCGGCAACGACATCCCGTTGCAGGACATGATCGACCGGATGCTGTTCGCCGAGTCGCTGGAGACGGTGCGCTGCTTCGACGAGGGCGTCATGGACTCCGTCGCCGACGCCAACATCGGCTCGATCTTCGGCATCGGCTTCCCCGCGTGGACGGGTGGCGTGCTGCAGTTCATCAACGGCTACACCGCGCCCGACGGCACCGTCGGCCCCAAGGCCTTCGTCGCCCGCGCGCAGGAGCTGACCAAGTACGGCGAGCAGTTCACCCCGCCCGCCTCCCTGGTCGCCAAGGCCGAGGCCGGCGAGACCTACGAGTAGGACCCACCGCTAGGCCGTAGTACGACGAAGGGCCCGGCACCGTCTTTCCGACGGCGCCGGGCCCTTCGCCCGTCCGGTGCCCCGCGGGCCGGGCGAGCGGAAATCAGGTCACCGTGAACCTTCCCTCGCACCGGCCGTGCGGCGTGACCGGAACGCCGACGGGCCCGGGGGTCGTGGTCCTGGACTCCGCACTGCTCGTGATGCTGACCGGCCCCGTCCCGGTCATGGCGGTGAGTTCGACGAGGTTGTTCGCCGCGCCCTCGAGGTGACCGCGCGCGCCGGTCCGCAGGTTGCGCCAGTCGACGGCGACGGTGGTCGGCATCACGACGCCGGTGTACAACGGCCCCAGGTCCTGCCAGACCTTGACCACGACCCCGCCCGGGGGAAGGTTCCGTTTCCCTACGGACACTTCGATGTTCGGAGCCCTGCACAGGACGACGTCGTGCGCGTCGCCGGGCGTCGGTGGCGTCGCGGACGCCGTCGGGACGATCGCCGCGATCGCCGCGGCGGCGACGCCGAGGGCGCCGCTGAATCGGAGAGTGACATGCTGCACGTTCTCGCCTTTCTTCTCTGTCGGATCGATGGGTGGCAGGGGGCCGGTATCACCCGCCCTCGCGGCGGCCCGGGGCGCCGGTCGAGGCCGCGTACCAGGAACGCAGCGCGGGATGCAGTGCCGCGGCGTAGATTCCGATCTCGCAGACGGCCAGCGCGACGTGCGCGAGGCGCAGCCAGCCCGGCCCCGGGGCGACGGCGGCCGAGATCAGGAGCAGGATCGCGGCGGCGACCGCGACCCGGCGGCACCGCCGGTACGCAGTCGTACTCCCTCGCGCGAGCCGTCGCAGCGCCAGCGGCCAGCTCACCGCGAGCAGCACTCCGAACGTGACGCGCCCCCACAGCTGTGCGAGCAGCGCGGAGCGCGGGGCACCGGGGTCCGCAGCCTGCGCGCGGGCCAGCAGATCGTCGTGCTGGAGAACCGAGACCGCCGCGACGATCACCACGATGGTGACGGTGGCGACGACCGGCGGGATCAACAGTCGCCACGCCGGGGGCGGCGCGGACGCTCCGACGCCGGAAGTGACCGGTGCACCGCGTGATCCGGTGCGCGGGGTGATGCGCCGCGCAGCCAGGGCGACCAGGGCTGCGGCGGCCACCGCGCACAGGATGTTGCCGATGAGGTCCACGGAGCGGGAACCACCCCCGACCGGTTCGTGGGGGAAGGCGATCCAGGCGTACGTGGCCATCGCACCCGCAGTGGCGGCGAGCCGGTGCGGGGATCCCCATCCGCGACAGCGGGACCAGTACCCCAGAGCCCACGCCGACACCCCCGCGACGAGGAACCAGGCGGCCACGCTGATCCACTGGGACCACCCGGCCGGCCAGAACATGACGAGCGCCAACATCGAACTGGTCAGGAGCAGGGTCGCGACTCCGACCAGCCACGGCGGAGGCGCGTCCCGCGCCACCCGCGGCCGGCCGGCCGGGACGACGAAGGCGAGAGCGATCAGGACGACGATCACCGCGATCGACAGCGCGTGTTGCAGCGGCGTCGCGCGGAAGGGGTCCTCGACACGGGTCCCGACGAATCCGATCACCACGCCGGCACCGAAGAGCGCCGCGGCACCCGCGTACCCCGGCCGCGCGAGCCACGGGGTCGTCCGCCGGTCCGGGAAGAGCGCCTCCACGAGGGCGATCGGGACGCAGATGCTCCAGATGACGTGGAGCGAGAGCACCGCCTGCACGATGGAGACGTTGGTCCCCGGCACGGGGAGGTAGGCGTCCCCCGCGAGCGCATCGTGCGCGCCGCTGTAGCCGGGGTTCCACAACAGTTGGTCGACGGGGCCCTCTTCGATCAGTGCGTACGCCGCGGCGAGGAGGATCATCGACGGCCATCCGCGGTGGGCGCGGCGGACCGTCTCGCGGATGAACAGCGCTCCACCCCCGTAGAGCGGGGTGAACAGCACCAGGATCGGCACCTTGTCGAGGGTCAGGTTCCCGAGGAAGAACTCCCCGACGATGGGGGCGAGAACGACGAGCACGACCGCGGGTGCCGCCGAACCCCGGCGCCGCGCGCCCGCATCCGCGTCGCACGCGCCGTCGGAGTCGGCACTCGTCATCGCGCGCCCTTCGGTACCGTCGCGTCATCGGCACTCGCCCCCGGCCGCGCGACGCGCGTGCGCCCCGGCAGCAGTCGGTCGACGAGCACCAGGCCCACGGCGATCTGGAGTAGGCAATCGAGGTAGTGACAGTAGAACGCCCCCACGTACCCCGGCCCGCCCCAGGCATTGGCGGTGAAGGAGGGGTCGAGGCCACCGAGGACCTGCTGGCCCATCCGCCACACGAGGTACAGGCACACCACGAGCAGCACCGTCACGGGTACCGCCCGCAGCGGCGATCGATACACCGCGCGGACCCGCCGCGCGAAATCGGCCGACAGCGGCATCGGGGGCCGCACCGCCGGGTAACGCACCGCCGCCGCGATCCAGGCGAGCGCGACGCCGGTCAGTGCGATGTGCACGCCCCACGCTTCGGTGCCGGGGCTGTGCCCCACAGCGGTGGGTCGCTCGGTCACGAGCTCGCGACCACCGGCGACGACACCGAGGCCGAAGGCGGCCAGCGCCGTCGCGGTGAGCCACGGGGACAGTCGGCACCGTTCGAGCATGGCTCCAGGATTCACCGTCGCGCGGCCCGGACGCATCCTCCCGCGGGTCCGAGTCACCGTCGCCCGGGGTGGAGGTGTGCGACAGTCGGGTGGTCCGGAAGGAGGACCCGCGGATCGTTCGCGGGTCGGGTTCTCCGATCGCGACCTGGTCCTATGGTGGTTGGAGTGGGTACTCGTCGAGCACTGCTGATCGACAGCACGGTGGCGGTGATCTGTTTCGCCTGGGTCACCGGCCCGGAGATCGTGCGCGCTCCCACGGAGTCGTCGGCATGGGCGGCGGGTCTCCTCGGCGCCGCCGCGATCGCACCCACCGTACTGTGCAGGCGATTCCCCGTTCTCGCGCTCGGCTGCGTCTCGGCCGTCCTCGTCCTCGCCGCGCTCGCGGACCTCCGGTTCACCTGGCTGGTGAGCAATGCGGGCCCGGCCTTCGGCATCGCGGTGGGGTGGGCCGCCTACCGGCTGCCCTGGCGTACGTCGCTCATCGTGTGCGCAGTGGCCGCATTCGGCGTCTCCGCGGTCGGCTTCGCGGTGTGGAGCACCTACAGCGAGCACGACCAGGACGCCGTCCAACTGATCATCGCGATCCCCGCGTGGCTCCTGGGCACGCTCCTCGGTCGCGAAGGTACCCATCGCGACCGGCACCTCACCGAACAACGCGAGATCGAGGCCCAGAAGGAGGCCCGGATCAGGGCTGAAGAGCGCCTACGCGTGTCGCGGGAGATCCATGACGTCGTGTCCCACAGCCTCAGCACGATCGCTCTCCGCAGCGGCGTCGCACGGCTGGTGATCGACCGCGACCCGGACGAGGCACGCTCGGCGCTCCGAGCCATCGAGGAGTCGAGCCGAGGGGCGCTCGACGACGTCCGGCGGGTACTGGGCACCCTCCGCGACACCTCGGCCCCGATCTGCCCCGGGTTGTCGGACCTGGAGCCCCTGGTCAGCACGCGGTGGCCGGGCGGGGTGGAGGTCGCGCTGGTGGACCGTACCGACCACGCCGCGCTCGATCCGCAGGTGCAGACCACCGCCTACCGGATCGTTCAGGAGGCGCTCACCAATGCGGTACGGCACGCACGCGCGACCCGTGTCCTCATCGAGATCGCCATGGCGGGAGAGGAACTGACCGTCCGGGTGACCGACGACGGTGCCGGCGCCACGGCGGCGGCGACGCCGGGGCTCGGCCTCACCGGCATGCGGGAGCGGGTCGCGACGCACGGCGGGGTCCTGACGCTGGGCAACGTCGACGGCGGCTACCGGGTGGAAGCGGTGATACCACTGTGATCGAACCGGTTCGCGTGCTGATCGCCGACGACGAGGCCCTCGTTCGTGCCGGCCTGAGGGCACTCATCCAGGCCTCGCCGGGCGTGGAGACGGTCGGCGAGGCGGCCACCGGAGACGAAGCCCTCCGCGTCGCCGCACAGACCGATCCGGACGTGGTGCTCATGGACGTGCGGATGCCGGTCATGAACGGGACGGAGGCGACGGCGCATCTCGCTGCGCGAGGGCTTCGGGCCAAGGTGCTGATGGTGACCACTTTCGACGACGACGAGGTCGTCTTCGCCGCGTTGCGGGCGGGTGCAAGCGGGTTCGTCCTCAAGGACACCACACCGGAGCGGTTGATCGACGCCATCCGGACCGTCGCCGCCGGGGAGTCCCTCCTGAGCCCGTCGGTGACTCGCCGTCTCATCAGTGAGTTCGTCACCCGGCGCCCGGAGGTGAGCCTGGCACACGACCGCTTGGACGGGCTGACCCAGCGTGAATGCGACGTCCTGCGCGCGATCGCCGCGGGGTTGAACAACGACGAGATCGCTTCCGCACTGTTCATCAGCATCACGACCGTGAAGACGCACATCTCACGACTTCTCTCGAAGCTCGGCGTGCGGAGCCGGACCCAATTGGCGATCGCCGCCTATGAGACCGGACTGGTCGTTCCGGGCTCAGGCTGAACGGGTCGTGCGGGTGACCCACAGCCCGGCGGCGAGCGCCAGGCCCCACACCAGGAAGAGCGGATCCCACAGCAGCGCATGGCCGACGGTGGCCGCTGCGTCGTAACCCTCGGCCGGTCGCGGGAGCACCCCGGCGGCGAGTAGCGCGGACGACGCCGTGTTGACCGCGCCCCACAGAATCAGGGCGGCGGCGCCCGCCCACATCGCCCCGCGCAGGAGGCGTGGGATCGCCGTGCACTGCAGGACGAGGACGAGCGGGACCAGGGCGGCGACGCCCTTGGCGGCACCGACGACGACCAGCAGCCACCGTCGCCCCGCGAACCCGTCCGCCACGGAACCGACCGTCTCGAGCTGCGCGTCGCCGCCCAGCCCCCAGTACACACTGAACGCCGCGTGGACCGAGCCGGCCACCGCCGCCACGACGAAGCCGGTGCGGGCGGGGTTCCGGTTCGATCGCCTCATCCGTCCTTCCTCCGTGGCTGCACTCGGGATGGTTCCGCCCGGGAGGTTCCGCTCTGGACGGCGCGCCCCCATGGTGCCGCAACCCCCGGGCGCCGCGCGAGGAGCCCGCCGGGCGCTACTCGAAGGCCTGCGGCGGGGGTGCCGGGTTGCCGCGCCGGATGCCCGCCGGGTTGCTCGGAAGCAGCCCGATGACGAGCAGGGGCACGAGGAACCCGATGACCGGCACGAATCCGACCACGATCGCGAGCAGGTACCACCAGCCGGACAGGTCGGCGTCGTGCAGGCGGCGGACCGACAGCGCGATCGTCCCGATCGCGGCGACCATCGTGATGACGCACAGGACGACAGCGATGACGGCCAGGGCGTCGCCCGCCGTGCCGCCGACCGCCGTCCCGATGCCGATCAGCCCGAACGCGACCGCGACGGGGAGCAGCAGACCGAGCTGCGCCCACCAGTACTCGCTCCGGGAGGCGCGGCCCCGGCCCCGGACGAATCCGGCGGCATAGCGGGACACCGCCTGCGAGAACGTCGCCCCGTACAACGGCGGGTACGCCTCGTACGGCACGGGCTGCGCCGCGACGTGCTGATCGGTCATGAGGTCTCCTTGAAGTTCAGTTTCACGAACTTCAATCAGACCATATCGGATTCATGATGGTGAATTCGGGTCGGCTGCCCCACCTGCCTGCCCGCAACCCGGAGCCTCAGTCGGTGAACCGGGCGGGGCGCTTGCTCAGCATGGCGTCCACACCCTCCCGATGATCGTCCGTCTTGAGCAGGATCACCTGCGCTTCGGTCTCACGGCGCAGGGCGTCGTCGAGCCCGGCGAGGGTCGAGGCGTTGAGCGCCCGCTTTGTCGCGGCGATCGCCTCCCGCGGCCCGGCCGCGAGCTTCGCGGCGGCCGCGGCGACGGCACCGTCGAGCTCCTCGGCGGGGTGCACGGCCGTGACCATCCCCGAGGCCAGCGCCTCAGGGCCATGGATCCGATTGCCCAGCAGCGCCATTCCCATCGCGCGGGTGCGGCCGATGGCGGCCGGCACCAACGCGGTGGTGCCGGCGTCGGGCAGCAGCCCAATGCCCACGAAGGGCAGCAGGAAGTACGCGGTGTCGGCGACGAAGACGAGATCGGCGGAGAGCGCGAGGCCCACGGCCATGCCCGCACACGGCCCGTTCACCTTGGCGATCACCGGGATCGACGCCCCCACGATCGCCCGGATGTAGGCGTTGACGGCCTCGAGCGCCTCCTGCGGCTCCGCGGCCTCCCCGGCCAGATCCGCCCCCGTGGAGAACGCCCGGCCCTCGCCGGTGACCACCACGACGCGGACCGCGGGATCGGTGTCCGCCTCCTCGATGATGCGCGCCAGCTCCCACGCGGCGCGAATACCGAAGGCGTTCATGCGCTGCGGGCGATCGATGGTCACCGTCAGGACGCCGTCCTCGGCGACGCGCCGGAAGTCCTCGCTCATGCCATGACCCCCGCTCCGCTCACTCCGCTCCCGGCACCCTCCACGACCTTCGCCAGCGGCGCGAGACGCCGCTCGATGATCGACGTACCCTCGGCGATCATCCGCTCGATCAGCGCGGCGCAGGTGGGCACGTCGCGGATGATGCCCTGGCACAGGCCGACGCTCCAGATACCGGCCTCCACGTCCCCCTCCTCGAAGACCTTCCGGCCCCGGGCCCCCGCCACGAGATGCCGGATGTCCTCGAACTCGCAGCCCTGCGCCTCCGTCTCGACCACCTCGACCGAGACCGAGTTCTTCGCCACGCGGGCGGTGTTGCCCAGCGTGCGGAAGATGAGCTTCGTGTCCAGCTCGGAGTTCGCGACGATCTGCGCCTTCACCTCGGGCGCGATCGGCGATTCGACGGTGCACAGAAAGCGGCTGCCCATGTTGATGCCGTCGGCGCCGAGGGCGATCGCGGCGACGAGGCCGCGGGCATCGGCGATGCCGCCGGAGGCGAGGATCGGGATGTCCAATGCGTCGGCCGCGGCGGGAATGAGGACCAGGCCGGGGATGTCGTCCTCACCCGGGTGGCCGGCGCACTCGAAGCCGTCGATCGACACCGCGTCGACGCCGATGGCCTGCGCCTTGAGCGCGTGCCGGACGCTGGTGCACTTGTGGATCACCTTGACGCCGTTGTCCTTGAGGTAGGGCAGGAACTTCGCGGGGTTCGAACCGGCCGTCTCGATGATCTTCACGCCGGACTCCACCGCGGCGCGCAGATACTCCTCGTAGGGCGGCGGGTCGATCGTCGGCAGCACGGTGAGGTTCACGCCGAACGGGTTCGCCGTGAGTTCGCGGGTGCGCGCGATCTCGGCGCGCAGGTCCTGCGGCGACGGCTGGGTCAGCGCGGTGAGGATTCCGAGACCACCCGCCTCGGACACCGCGGCGGCCAAGCGGGCGCGACCGACCCACATCATGCCGCCCTGGACGATCGGGAACCGGACACCGAACTGCTCGGTGAAGCGCGTCGAGAACATGCTGCGAAAGCTAGCACAGATGAGAGAACAGTCTCTAACATATCGACCAGATCGCTTGTTCCGAACCTGGAGGACCGCCATGTCAGCACCGCCCCGCACCACGACCGATGAGCTGATCTCGACCGAACCGCGCACCGGCGCGGAGGTGGCCCGCTTCCCCATCGCCGACACCGCCGCCGTCGTCGCGGCCGTCGATCGCGCCCGCGAGGCGGCGCGGTGGTGGGGAGACCTGCAGCCCAAGGCCCGACGGAGTTGGCTGCTGCGTTTCCGCGGCGAGATCGCCCGCCGTTCCGAGGAGCTTGCCCGCGTCATCGCCGCCGAGACCGGCAAGCCGCACGACGACGCGCTGCTCGAGGTCATGCTGGCGGTGGTCCACCTGGACTGGGCCGCCAAGAACGCGGAGAAGGTCCTGGGCCGCCGCAAGGTCGGCACCGGGATGATGGGCGCCAACCTGACCGCCACCGTCGAGCACCGGCCGTTCGGCGTGATCGGCGTGATCGGGCCGTGGAACTACCCGGTCTACACCCCGATGGGCTCGATCTCCTACGCCCTCGCCGCGGGCAACGCGATCGTCTTCAAGCCCAGCGAGCTGACCCCGGCCGTCGGCCAGTTCCTCGCCGAGGCGTGGGCGGCCGCCTGCCCTGCGCAGCCCGTGCTCCAGGTGGTGCACGGCCGCGGCGACACGGGCGCCGCGCTGTGCCGCTCCGGCGTCGACAAGCTGGCCTTCACCGGCTCGGCCCGCACGGCGCGCATCGTCATGGCCGCGTGCGCCGAGACGCTCACGCCCGTCACCATCGAGGGCGGCGGCAAGGACGCGATGATCGTCGACTCCGACGCGGACGTCGACGCCGCGGTCAAGGCCGCGGCCTTCGGCGCCTACGGCAACGGCGGGCAGACCTGCGCCGGAGTCGAGCGCGTGTACGTCGTCGCGGACCGGTACGACGAGTTCGTCGACAAGCTGGCCGCCGCGTCGCGCGCGATCCACGGCGGCGAGAACGACGGCGCCGATTACGGTCCCGCGACCATGCCCGCGCAGCTGCGGATCATCGCCTCGCACATCGACGACGCACTGCACCGAGGCGGCCGCGCCCTCGTCGGCGGCCCGGAGTCGGTCGGCGAGCGCACCGTCCAGCCCGTACTCCTCGTGGACGTGCCGGACGACTCGACCGCGGTCACCGAGGAGACCTTCGGCCCCACCGTCGTGGTCACCCGTGTCAAGGACGTGGACGAGGCGATCGACAAGGCCAACGACAGCACCTACGGGCTGTCGGCCGCGATCATGACGAAGGACCTCACCCGCGGCCGGGAGCTCGCCCGCCGGCTGCGCACCGGCGCCGTCGCCGTGAACTCGTTCCTCTCCTTCGCCTCCGTCCCCGCCCTGCCGTTCGGCGGGATCGGCGACTCCGGCTTCGGCCGGATCCACGGCGCCGACGGGCTCCGCGAATTCAGCCGCCCCCAGTCGGTGGCCGCGCAGAAGTTCGCGCTGCCGATGGACCTGCTCTCGTTCACCCGCACGCAGCGCGACATGAACTCGGTCCGGATGATGCTCAAGCACCTCTACGGCCGTTGATCCCGTCCGAAACCGGGCTGAAACGCGGTCAGGATGCGATATCCGCGGCGTGGGCGCTCCTGAGCCCGGTTTCGGAAACGGATCCGTCGTACCGTCGAGGCGTGAAGGCGCGGGCGGGTCCGACGGCACGGTCGCGAACCAGGGGTGAGCGGCCTGTTCCTCGGTTTCCTGTGGCCGCGGTACCGGGTGATGTGGCCGCTGCTGGTGATCCACGGCGTGTGGAACGCGAACCCGCTGCGGTTCCTCGGCGGAGCGTGACGGCACCGTCGACTGCCCCCACGACCGGGGCCGATAGGGTGGGGCGCATGTCCCGGCCCAGTTTCCGCCCAGATCGGGTGGCGTGGACCGTGCTCGGTCTCACCGCTGCAGCGCTCGTCATCGGCTACCAGATCAAGGCGCAGTGCACCGGCGCACCGTTCGATCAGTTCGGGCGTTCCGAGGACTTCGCCTCGATGCCCGGCCGGATCTGTTACTCCGACATCCAGTTCCTGTGGTCGGGCCGCGACGTCAACAACCACGTCTTCCCGTACCTGACCGGCTGGATCGACGGCGACGGCAGACTGCAGGGCGGCGCCATCGAATACCCCGTGCTCAGCGGGCTGCTGTTCTGGGTCGGTGCGATCGGCGCACACAACGACGCCGAGTTCCTGCTGCACATGGCGCTGTTGCTCGCCCCGTTCGGGCTGCTCACCGGCTGGGTCCTCGCCAAGGTCTCGGGCCGCACGGCGGTGATCTGGGCGGTGACCCCGCCGCTCGCGCTCTACGCCTTCCACAACATGGAGCTACCGGTGGTCGCGGCCGCGACCGTCGGCTTCGGCATCATGGCCTGGGCGGACCGGACCGGCGGCTCGATCCGGATACCGGCGATCGCGACGGCGGCGGTCTTCGCCGTCGGCTTCGACCTGAAGATCTACCCGGGCCTGTTCGTCGCGCCCCTCGTGCTCTACGTGCTCACGCACGGCCGATCCGGGACCGTCGCCCTGCCCGACGGCCCCGGTCGGCGCGCCCGGGTCGACTGGCGCCTGCTCGATTGGGTCGGCGCTGCGGCCACCGCGGCCACCGCGGTGGTGGTGGCCGTCGCCATCAACGTGCCCTTCATGGTGTTCGGCTTCGAGGGCTGGCGCGCCTCGCTGAAGTTCCAGGAGCTGCGCACGGCGGACCTGTCGACGAACTCGATCTGGTACTGGGGCGTGCTCAAGGCGTTCGACGATCCGAAGGACTACGACGCCTTCGTCGCCTCCGCCTCACCGCTGTTGATCGTGCTCTCGATCGCCGCGCTCCTGGTCTACGGCTGGATGTCCTACCGGCGCACCGGGGTGTACCCGTGGCTCGGCGTGAGCGGCGCGATCCTCGCCGCGTTCATGCTCTTCCACAAGGTGCACTCACCCCAGTACGTGCTGTGGCTGCTGCCCTTCTTCGTCCTGCTCAAGGTGGACTGGCGGCTGATCGCGGCGTACCTGGTGTGCGATCTGAGCCTCGAGCTGACCGTGTGGAGCTACTTCTCCGAGCACGCGGCGGATCAGCCGATCACCTGGTGGGTTCAGTGGGGCGTCTGGATCGGCGTCTGGGGCCGGGCCGCGCTCCTGGCGGTCTTCGTCTGGTACCTGCCGCGCTGCGCGCTGCGGCTGCGCAGCCAGGAGGAGTCCGGCGCACCGTCGAGCACGCCGCCCGCGGGATCGTCGAGCGGGGGCGAGTACGGACCCGGGAACGTCGAGCGCACCAGGTCCTCGTCGGGCCGGTAGATCTGCCGGATCACCAGCGCGCACAGGCCGATCACAGCGAGGTCGCGCAGCAGCACGGTGGCCGTGAACGCCTGCTCGGGCAGGCCCTTGTTCTGGATGCCGAGGAAGTACATCATCCGCGGTACCCAGACCAGAGCGTCGATCGTCATCCAGGCCACCAGGATCCGGGTGTGCGGGATCGCGAGCACCGCGAGCGGCACCAGCCACAGCGAGTACTGCGGGCTCCACACCTTGTTCACCAACAGGAAGCCCGCCACCAGCAGGAAGGCGAGCTGCGCGACGCGCGGCCGCCGCGGCGCCTTCAGCGCGAGATAGGCGACGCCGGCGATCACCGCGACGAACAGCACCAGGGTGATCATGTTCGCCAGCGACGAGGCGCCGCCGCGCGGTCCCGCACCGCCGAACACCCAGCCGCCGGTGAAGGAGCTGATCACCGCGTAGATCGAGTCCATGTCGACGGGTCGGATCGAGTTGCGGTGGAAGAACTCCCACCAGCCGCGCGGAGAAGCCACCAGGATCGGCAGGTTCACCGCGATCCACGTCGCCACGGCCGGCGCCGCCGCCGTGAACCACGGGCGCAGTCTGCCGGCGCGCAGGCACAGGAACAGCAGCACCACCAACAGGAATGCGGGGTAGAGCTTCGCCGCCGTGCCCAGGCCGAGCACCACGCCCGCCCACGCGTGCCGCTCCCGCGACCACAGCAACATGCCCACCGCCATCGCGGCGACGGCGATCGCGTCGAAGTTCGTGAACGCGTGCACGATCACCAGCGGCGAGGCCGCCATGAGCATCGCGTCCCAGGGGCGGCGCGCCCCGGGCCGCGCGGCCGAGGCGGCACCGCCGGATAAGCGAGTGGTGGCCCACACGGCGATCAGCCAGAACAGGGCGAGCCCCACGGCGGCGACGGTGAAGAACAGCACCACCTCGATGGCCGCGGGCACGCCCCACCGCTCGTGCAGGTCCGCCCAGAGCTTGGCCGTCTTCATGGCGGCGTACTGGTACATCCCGGTGAGCACCGGGTACTCCATGTAGCGCTCCTGGCGGGCGCCCGTGGGATCGGTGTCGAAGAACTGCGTGACGTAGGGCATCAGGCCCTCGTCGAGGCGCTCGGCCCCGTAGAGCGGCACGGTGTCCGAGTAGCACATCGCCGTGTACGGGCGATTGCCCGACCAGTCCAGCACCAGTTGGTCGCCGTCGGAGCGCTGCTGCAGGCAGCCGGCCTTGGTGGTCCAGCCCAGTGCCAGGAACAGCACCGCGACGAGCAGGATCAGCCGCAGCGGCGTGAAGAAGCGCTGGAAGCCGACCAGCGCGTGTGCGCCCACCGGACCGCCGACCGCCGTCGAGAAGTCGCGCGCGACGGCGTCCGTTCGGCTGGGAACGTCCCGGTCCGGCTCGATGACCGTGGCCGGCTCGAACCGTCCGGGACTGACGTGCAGACGCTCGTCGTCCACGTCCTGCTCCCCCCGAGGAACCGTCACGGCACCGGGTTCGTCACCCGCGGCGGTACTGTGCGGCCACCATTACCGGGGACCGTGCCTCCCGTGCCCGGCCGCGGCCGAACGGTGGTCTGACCCGGGACGTTCGGGTTGCCGGGCTGCGTGGTGGTCGGGTCCCAGGGGAAGGTCGGCATCGGCACGCCGGGCAGGCCCGGAACAGTGCGCGTGGCGGAGCCGCTCTCCCCCGCGGAGGCCGACGCGGACGCCGTGCCGGTCGACGAGGTGCGGGTGCGGGTCTCGACGGGCACGCCCGCCTGGCCGCCGATGGCGCCCGGCGTCGGGAAGGACTCGTAGTCGGTGTCCTCCAGCGCGCCGTCCATCGTCTGCTTCCACACGTCCGACGGGACGCCCGAGCCGTAGATGCTGCCGCCCCACGAGTTGGTGATGGGGCCGCCCTTGTCGTTGCCCACCCAGACGGCCGTCGAGATCGACGGGGTGTAGCCGACCATCCAGGCGTCCTTGTTCTGGCCGGTGTCCTGGTACTGCGCGGTACCGGTCTTCGCGGCCGAGGCGCGGCCGCCGGCCAGCCCGTGGCCGTTCGAGTACGCCGCGATCGGCTGCAGGGCGGCGGTCACGTTGTTCGCGACGTCCTTGCTGAAGCGGCGCTGGCCCGGATCGGTCTGGCGATCGAGAAGGGTGCGGCCGTCCGCGGTGGTCACCTTGGTGATCAGGTGCGGGGCGCGGTAGACGCCCTCCGCCGCCAGGGTGGCGTACGCGGAGGCCATGTCGAGCGGGCGGCTCTGGTACTGGCCGAGCACGACGCCGCCCTCGACGCCGCTGCCGTCGGCCTGCTCGAGCGTCTTCTTGATGCCGCCGAAGCTCTCGGCGACGCCCGCCTTGTGCGCCGCGTCGGCGACGTCCTGGGCCTGGTTGTTCAGGTCCATCATGAGCCGGTAGAACACCGTGTTCAGCGACATCTTCATCGCGGTCGCCAGGTTGCAGCTGCCGCAGGACTCGCCCTCGGAGTTGGTGACGGTCACGCCCTGCGCCTTGAACGGCGACGAGGAGTACACGCGGGACAGGGGGATGCCCTGCTCGAGCGCCGCAACCAGTGCGAACACCTTGAACGACGAGCCGGTCTGCAGGCCGGCCTGCACGCGGTCGTAGCCGTTGCCGTCGTCGCCGCCGTAGTAGGCCAGCACGCCGCCGGTCTTCGGGTCGACGGACACCACCGCGGTCCGCAGGTCGTTCGGCTGGTTCTCGGCCATGTTCTTCGCGGCCTTGACCGCCGCGGCCTGCGCCGCCGGGTCGATCGTCGTGGTGACCTTGAGCCCCTGCGTGCTCAGGGTCAGCTCGTCAATGCCGGCGTCCTTGAGCTCGCGCAGCACCTGGGTCTTGATCAGCCCGTTCGGGCCGAGCGAGAGATCGTCGCCGTTGGCACGGCCCTGCGGGATCGTCTTCGGGAACTGCATCTTGGCGCGCTGCGCGGGATCGACGGTCTTCATCTCGACCATGCCGTCGAGCACGTAGTTCCACCGGCCGGTGGCGTCGGCCAGGTGCGTGGTGGGCTCGTAGAGCGACGGTCCGCGGACCAGTCCCGCGAGCAACGCGGCCTGCTCGACCTTGAGGTCCTTGGCGTTGACGTTGAAGTACGCCTTCGACGCCGCCTGGATCCCGTACGCGCCGCGACCGAAGTAGATGGTGTTGAGGTAGGCCGCCATGATGTCGTCCTTGGACCAGGAGTTGGACATCTTGGTGGACATGATCAACTCCTTCCACTTGCGCGTGAGGGAGGACTCGTCGCCGACCAGGGCGTTCTTCACGTACTGCTGCGTGATCGTCGAGCCGCCGCCCGCGTCCTCGCCGTCACCGGCGACGCCGGGCACGCGCTTCCACACGGCGCGGGCGAAGCCCTTGACCGAGAAGCCCGGGTTGGTGGCGAATTCGCGGTCCTCGGCGGCCATGATCGCGTTCTTCATGACGTCGGGGATGTCCTGCGCGGGCAGGATCTCGCGGTTGCCCTCGTCCGGCACGACGCGCGCGACGGGCGTCTGGCCGTCCTTCATCACGATGTTCGCCACCTGCGTGGTGGGGATCTCGCCGGGCAGCGGCACGTCGGTGCGCCAGTAGCCCACGAGGAAGGCGAGCAGCGCCACCACCATGATCAGCGCGACACCGGCCACGCCGCCGGTCACGACACGTCGGAGGAGTGAACCGCTCACGATTTCTCGGAGGCCCTTCTTGTGGGAGTCGTCATGGTCGCCGTCGTCCGGCTCATCGGGCCCGTCGCCGCCCGGTCCGTCACCGCCGGGGCCGTCGCCACCGGGACCGTCACCGCCCGGCCCGTCACCACCGGGACCGTCGCCGCCGGCGGCCGGGGCCGCGGGACTCTTGCGGATCACCACGGGCTCCTCGGCGGGCGTCTCGGGCTTCTCGCCCGGCGCGCCGGCGCCGCGGTCGGCCTCGGCGGCCAGTTCGTCGTTGTCGACGGGACGCCCGGAGAGCGGCTGGTACGCGGTGCGGGGAGCGCCCGGGTCCGCCGGCCGCCCCGCACCGGGTGCCGGCGGCGTGGCGCCCTGGCTCGGGGCGCCCTGGCTCGGGGCGCCCTGGTTCGGGGCGTCCGCGCCGCTGGGCGGGACCAGCGGGAACTGGGTCGTCTCGGCGGCCTGCGGCGTCGATGGACGCGGCGGCACCGGTGGGGTGGGGCCTCCGGGCCGCGACGGCCCTCCGGCCGCCCCGTTCCGCTCGTCCTTGCCACCCGGGTTCGTCACCGCTGGTTCTCCGCTCGTCTCTTCGTCGTCTCGTACGTTCCGTGCCGGTCGCTGCCGCTCAGCCGGGAGCGGCGCGACGCTTGCGTCGTGGTCGCGGGGGCAGACCCGCCACGTACGACTGCACCAGATGATTCCAGTTGCAGGATCGGCAGACCTCCACGACATGCACGGAGAACTCCACGCGAGTGGATTCCAACTCGCTGAGCTCCGCGTCCGTCCTGGCCGAACCCGATGCCGGGCCGAGCGAATCGCCGAACACCCACGACACGAGTGTCAGCTGCTCCTTCCGGCAGATCGGGCAGAGCACCTCGGACGGACGGCCGTGGAACTTGGCCGCACGCAGGAGGTACGGGTCGGCATCGCACACCGACTTCACCGCGGTGCGCCCGGCGTTGACCGACGCGAGCAGCGATCGCCGCTGCAGCGCGTAGTCCACCGTTTGCCTCTGCGTCCGCACGGATCCAATGTACGTGGCCGGGCCCGGCAACGCCGCGACAAGGGCGTTCCGCCTCGGACGAGGGCGTGCGGCGGGACGCTCGCGCCGCCTGGCGTTCATCGGCGGTTCACCCCTGGGGTATCGTCCTATATATCGGCTCGATACAACTGTCGATCGATTGATGAGATAGATCCACTCGCGTCAGCCACCCGGCTCGGCGCCGTGCCCGGAGGGAGGCGGCAGTGCTCGAACTCGCAGTACTCGGGTTGCTGCACGAGTCCCCCATGCACGGCTACGAGATCCGCAAGCGGCTGACGGAACTGCTGGGTCCGTTCCGCGCGTTCTCCTACGGATCGCTGTACCCCGCTCTGCGCCGCGCGCAGGACGCCGGCTACATCGCCGAAGAAGAAGCGCCCGGCCCCACTGCGACCGCTCGGAAACGTCGCGCGCGCCGTGTCTACGGCCTGACCCCGGCCGGCAAGGAGCGGTTCTCCGCCCTCGTCGCCGACACCGGGCCGCAGAACTTCACGGACGACGGGTTCGGAGTGCATCTCGCGTTCTTCACCGCCACTCCGACCCAGGCCCGACTGCGCATCCTCGAGGGGCGCCGTCGGCAGGTGGAGGAGCGGCGGGAGGAGCTCCGGCGGGCCCTCGCGGCCGGCGGGATCAGCGAGACGTACACGCGGCAGTTGCATGAGCTGGGACTGGAAACGACGGAGCGCGAGGTGCGGTGGCTCAACGAGTTGATCGCCGCCGAGTCCCGCTCCGACCAACAAGATCGGCCCGCGCGCTCCGCTACCGGCGCCGAATCACTGACACCGACTGAAGGGAAGAACGGTGACTGACAACAAGGTTCGCGTTGCGATCGTCGGCGTGGGCAACTGCGCAAGCTCGCTCGTGCAGGGCGTGCACTACTACAAGGACGTGGCCGACGACGCCACTGTTCCCGGCCTCATGCACGTGAAGTTCGGCCAGTACCACGTGCGCGACGTCGAGTTCGTCGCCGCGTTCGACGTCGACGGCAAGAAGGTCGGCTTCGACCTCTCCGACGCGATCAACGCCTCCGAGAACAACACCATCAAGATCGCCGACGTGCCGCCCACCGGCGTCACCGTGCAGCGCGGCCACACCCTCGACGGCCTGGGCAAGTACTACCGCCTGACCATCGAGGAGGCGCCGGGCGAGGGTGTCGACGTCGTGCAGGCGCTCAAGGACGCCGAGGTCGACGTGCTGGTCTCGTACCTGCCCGTGGGCTCCGAGGAGGCCGACAAGTTCTACGCGCAGTGCGCCATCGACGCGGGCGTGGCCTTCGTCAACGCGCTGCCCGTCTTCATCGCCTCCGACCCGGAGTGGGCCGCGAAGTTCCGCGACGCGGGCGTCCCGATCGTCGGCGACGACATCAAGAGCCAGGTCGGCGCCACCATCACCCACCGCGTGATGGCGAAGCTGTTCGAGGACCGCGGCGTGGTGCTCGACCGCACCTACCAGCTCAACGTCGGCGGCAACATGGACTTCAAGAACATGCTCGAGCGCGACCGCCTCGAGTCGAAGAAGGTCTCCAAGACGCAGGCCGTCACGAGCAACCTCAACGGCCCGCTGTCCGGCAAGATCCACGACAAGAACGTGCACATCGGCCCGTCGGACTACGTCGAGTGGCTCGACGACCGCAAGTGGGCGTACGTGCGCCTCGAGGGTCGCGCCTTCGGCGACGTCCCGCTGAACCTCGAGTACAAGCTCGAGGTCTGGGACTCGCCCAACTCGGCCGGCATCATCATCGACGCCGTGCGCGCCGCGAAGATCGCCAAGGACCGCGGCATCGGCGGCCCCGTGATCCCCGCCTCGGCGTACCTGATGAAGTCCCCGCCCGAGCAGATCGCCGACGACGTCGCGCGTGCGCAGCTCGAGGAGTTCATCATCGGCGCGGACTAGTCCGCCGCCCGGCCGGGCTCGCCCGGCCCCCGTCGCAGGGCCCGTCACCGATCCGGTGGCGGGCCCTGCGCCGTGTTCGCCGCCGTTGCGCCGTGGGCGAAAAGTCCGGATCGCACAGGTTCTCATCAGCCGCGCGGAGCCCGCCATGGGTACCGTCGGGTCATGGATCCCGTCCTACTCGTCATCGCCGTCGTCGCCATCGCGCTCGTCGTGGTGCTCGTGGTCCGGGGCAACCGCAACCGGTCCACCGCGCTCGCCGACGCCCAGGCCGACGCCCGCGCCGCCATCGACCGGCTGGCCGGCCAGGTGAACAACCTCGTCGGCTCGAACGACGCGGCCCGCCAGGCCCTGGCCGATGCGGGCGAGCGGTACACCGCCGCCGGGGCCCAGGTCGGCGGCGCCAACACCCCTGCGCAGGCCCGGCTCGCCAAGCAGACCGCGCTCGAGGGCCTCTACTACGCGCGGGCCGCCCGCGTCGCGATGGACCTCGACCCCGGCCCGCCCATCCCCGAGCTCGACGGGCAGCGCACCGCCGGCTCCGTCACCGAGGAGCGGTCGGTCGACGTCGACGGTCGCCCGCTCACCGCGTCCCCGTCGCCCTCGGACCGGACCCCGAACTACTACCCCGGCGGCGTCGTGGCCGGCCGGCCCGTGCCCGCCGGCTGGTACAGCGAACCCTGGTGGAAGCCCGCGCTCGTCGCCGGCGCGTGGGGCATGGGCAGCTACCTGATCTTCAGCTCACTGTTCGCCGGGATGGCCGGGGTCGGCCCCGCCGTCCTCGCCGATCCGGGGGTCGACGGTGCCGGCGACGCCGGGATCGGCGGCGGCACCGACGGCGGATTCGACGGTGGCGGCTTCGGCGACGGCGGCTTCGGCGACTTCGGCGGCGGGGACTTCGGCGGCTTCTGATCGCTCGCCCCACAGCCGCTGCCGATCGCCGTCAACGCTGCCGGCCACTGGCCGCGTTCACGGGTTTCGGCAGCGTCTGCGCCCCGGTTACTGCTGCTGACCGAGCTGCTGCTGGACCGACGCGCTGATCTCCCGCAGGCCGCCGGCGGAGAGGCCGGGCAGCTGGCCGGTGATGTTGCGGACCACGTGCCGGTCGTCGAGCACCTTCTCACTCGACTGCACCAGCACCGTGCCGGAGCCGGTGAAGTCGAACTGCCGCTCCTCGCCCGAGTTCACGCCGAACGCGCGCCCCGCGGCGGCGACGAAGCTCGTCACCCACGCCTGGTCGTAGTGGTGGCTCGGCGAGGGGCAGTCGGCCCAGCCGACGAGTGCCTCCGGGTCCACGCGCACGGGCGGCTCGACGAACATGACCTGCCCGTTCGACGAGGCCAGGAAGCGGCCGGTGCCGATCAGCGTGACGAAGCCCGGCACGATCGACTGCTGCAGCGACAGGTTCGGCTCGAAGGCCAGCAGGTTCGCCGCGCGGATGGTGAGGTTGCCGTTGTCCTCGAGGTCGTAGGCGTTGATGTCGTTGCCGCGGTCGCCGATGATCAGCTTGCCGTGCCCCTCGGCGACGACGAAGTCGCCCAGGTACAGCGGTGCCGAGAACTGCTGCGCCACCATCTGCAGCAGCTGGCCGTGCAGGCCGTGCTGCAGTGAGGTGAAGGTCATCTGCCCGTAGTGGGCGATCATCGCGCCCTTGGACAGGAACCAGGGCTTGGTCAGGTCGATGCAGTACGCGTACTGATTGCCCGGGACGTTGTCGCCGCCGGAGGGCAGGGTGTGCGGATTCCAGACCGTGTCGAGCTCACTCACAACCGGTGCTCCGATGCTTGGACGTAGACCACACCCTGTCCGGTGCAGTCGAGTTGGAAGGCCTCGCCGCCCGTGCGGCCCATGTTCCGCAGGCTCACCGTGGACCGCAGGTTCGTCTGGACCGGGCCGAGCGCCGCCGCGAAGGCCTGCGGGTCGACGGTGACCGGACGGTTCGGCGCGACCTGGAGGGTGATGAAGCCGCCGTGGCCGAGGATGACCGCGGCGCCGACGCCGCTCAGTTGTGTGGTGAACATGCCCTGGCCGGTGGCCACGCCGCCGGCCGCGGACCGCAGCGCGCCCATCAGGCCGCCCCCGCCGCCGCCCCCGCCGGACGCCGCCGTGGACACGACCGAGGCCTGCAGGCCCTGCGTGTACGCGAGCAGCCGCGAGGCCTCGACGCGCAGATCGCCGCCCTGCGGCATCTCCACGACCTCGACCTCGAGGCCGCGGAAGCCGTAGTGCACGGTGCCGTGCCCCTGCGCCACCATCGTGGCCTCGTGCTCGCCCTGCATCATGCGTCCCGCCATGCCGGCGAGCCCGCCCATCCCGCCGCCGCCCATGCCCGGGATCTGGTGCGGCTGGAAGAAGACCTGCCCGGTGTAGAAGAGCATCGCGCCGCGCCGCGCGATGACGGGGCCCGAGCGCGTGAGGTCGATGGAGACGACCTTGCCGTTGACCTTGGTGAACACCGCGCCTACCTCTCCGCCGGCTGGATGGAGACCACGCCGGAGCCGTCCCAGCGCAGCGAGAAGGCCTCACCGTTGCCCTGGCCCACGACGGTCCGCCAGGACACGTCGGTCACGAAGGACTGCGAGAGCTGCCCCCGCGCGCAGACGAAGGCGTCGGGATCGACGACCAGCGGGTACTGCGGCGAGACCTCGAGGTGGATCAGCGGGCCGCCCAGCGAGAGCAGCGCGACCTGGCCGTGTCCCGTCACCGTCGTGGTGAACAGGCCCTGCCCGGACATGCCGCCACGCACGCCGGCGAAGGTCACGTTGGTCGACAGCTGCGGCGTCAGCGCGAGCAGCTGCTCCGATTCCACTTGCAGCGTCTCCCCGTTGAGCTCCACGACGGTGACGGTGGCCGCGTCCTGCGCGAGGTACACCACCCCCGTCCCGGTGCACTCCATGAGCGAGAGCGTCTCGCCCATGCCGCGCCGCTTCAGCCCGGCGAGCACGCCGTCGCCACCGCCGAAGCCGGCGGACTTGAAGCTGATCTGGCCCTCGTAGGCGATCATCGACCCACTCACGGCCCTGATCGAGCTGTTGTTCAGATGCGCCTCGACGACGCGTTTGGTCTTCGACTTCAGTTGCACGGGCTCCCCTCCCCCTCGTCGCACGCCACTCTAGGGCGTCACTTCCTCCCCGGCGTGAAGTTGAGCCCCCAGTTGTAGGCCTCGGCCACCGCGCGCTGCGAGCCGTGGATGTACTGCACCTCGCGCGTCACGGTGAGCTCCCCGTTCACCACGTGCAGCTGGGCGATGGCGCAGGAGACGGCGCGCCGGTCCGGGTTGTCCAGGTGGACCTCGACCTCGGGCCCGCCGGGCGGGTACAGCGTCACGACGCCGTTCGCCGCCGCCCAGTTCGGGGTGCCCTCGTAGATGTAGGCGAAGATCAGGATCCGCACGAAGTCGTCGAGGTGCGCGAGGTTGATGTGCAGGTTCTCGCCGCCCTGGGACCGGCCGGAGCGGTCGTCGGCGTCGAGCGCGATGAAGGGCGGGCGGTCGATGCTGCCGAAGGCGTTGCCGAGCGCCTGCACGCCGCCGCGGTCGCCGTTGCGCAGCTCGTAGAAGCACGCCAGGTCGAGGTCCACGGCGTTCCCGCCGCCGAAGAGGCCCTTGCGGCCCTGCGTCCAGTTCAGGTTGACCCGCATCGTGCCGGTGGGCCGCTCGGAGGACTTGGTCAGCGAGACGGTCGGCGCGGATTTGGTCAGCGTGATCTTGGAGAGGTTGACGGGCGGCGCGGCCGGCGGCGGCGGGGCCGGCGGGAACGACGGTGCCGGCGGCGCGGCCGGTGCGCCGGCAGGCGGTGCGCCGGCAGGCGGTGCGCCGGCAGGCGGTGCGGCGGCGGGCGGGGGACCGTCGACGGTGACCCCGTGCTCGGTGAGCAGCGAGACCAGGCCCCGGTCCCAGCCCGCGCTGACGTTGCGCACCTTCCACGCCCCGCCCCGCCGGTACACCTCGGCGAGCACGGCGGCGCGCTCGGTGGTCAGGCCGGCGGCGGGACAGTCGTCGGTGCCGATCCGGGCGCCGAGCCCGGGGATCGCCGCGAGCGAGCCGGGAACCGCGTCGTCGAGGGCCACCGCCAGCCGGATCGTGCTGATCGCCGCCGGGACGCCGGCGAGATCCAGGGAGAGCGCACCCGGCCCGGTGAGCCGCACCGCGCCCTCGGGCGAGGCCGGGCTGTTGAAGAAGACCAGGTCGGCATCGGAGCGCACCCGGCCGTCGTCGGTGACCTGCAGCGCGAACAGGTCGACCGAGCCCGGGACGACGCCGGCGATCGAGACGGCGAGGGAGGTCTGGGACAGGGCCGCGTTCTGGCCGCGTGCGAGTGACGTCACAGCGTGGTTGTTGCAAGAATCCGGCGTTTCGGCGCGGAACCGACACCGGAGTGACACGTCGTTCCGCCCGCGTTCGCCGCCCGCGAACCCGGCGCCCGACGGTCGCGATCGCGTACTGTGAATTTCGCGACCACGTCAGCGGGCGCCGGTGCGCCGTCGCCCAGATCCTCGGGAGGAATCACATGGGAGTCAGCCTCAGCAAGGGCGGCAACGTCTCGCTCACCAAGGAGGCCCCCGGCCTGACGGCGGTCGCCGTCGGCCTCGGCTGGGACGCCCGCAGCACGACCGGCGTCGACTTCGACCTCGATGCCAGCGCGCTCGCGGTGGACACCGCCAAGCGGGTGCTCGACGACCAGCACTTCGTCTTCTACAACAACCTGCGCTCGCCGGACGGCTCGATCGAGCACACGGGTGACAACCTGACCGGTGAGGGCGACGGCGACGACGAGGTCATCAACGTCAACCTGGCCGGCGTCCCCCCGCAGATCGACGCGGTGGTCTTCCCCGTCTCGATCCACGAGGCCGACAACCGCGGCCAGTCCTTCGGCCAGGTCCGCAACGCGTACATCCGCGTGGTCAACCAGGCCAACGGCCAGGAGATCGCCCGCTACGACCTGTCCGAGGACGCCTCCACCGAGACCGCCATGGTCTTCGGCGAGCTCTACCGGCACGGCACCGAGTGGAAGTTCCGCGCCATCGGCCAGGGCTACGCCTCCGGCCTCGCGGGAATCGCCCGCGACTTCGGGGTGAACATCTGACTCCGCTCACTCCGACGACCCGATTGATATCCGAAACGTCGGTATAGTTGTCAATCACACGCGGGGGCGGTCGGCGTCATCGCTCTACCAGGAGGAACAAGGAATGGGTGTCAGTCTCGTCAAGGGCGGCAACGTCTCGCTCACCAAGGAGGCCCCCGGCCTCACCGCGGTCTCCGTCGGCCTCGGCTGGGACCTGCGCACCACCACGGGTACCGACTTCGACCTCGATGCCAGCGCCATCGGCATCGACGCGAACAAGAAGGTCGCCACGCCCGAGAACTTCGTGTTCTTCAATAACCTGCGCACGCCGGACGGCTCCATCGAGCACCTCGGCGACAACCTGACGGGCGAGGGCGACGGGGACGACGAGGTCATCAAGGTCAACCTCGCGGCCATCCCGCCGAACGTCGAGGGCGTGGTCTTCCCCGTCTCGATCTACGACGCCGACAACCGCGGCCAGTCCTTCGGCCAGGTCCGCAACGCCTTCATCCGCGTGGTGAACCAGGCCAACGGCCAGGAGATCGCCCGCTACGACCTGTCCGAGGACGCCTCCACCGAGACCGCCATGGTCTTCGGCGAGCTCTACCGCAACGGTGCCGAGTGGAAGTTCCGCGCCGTCGGCCAGGGCTACGCCTCCGGCCTGGCGGGGATCGCTCGCGACTACGGCGTCAACGTCTAGTACCGCTCCCCTCGAGCAGAGCGCGTAGACCCGGCGAGCGGATCCCGCACGCCGGGTCCTCGCGCTCCGCACCCCTTCCCGTCGAAAGGCCGATGTGTTCTTCCGCATCTTCGGACTGTCCTTCTTCGTCACGATCGCCGCCCTGGTGGCAGCGTTCTTCTACGGCGGCCCCGAGGCACTGGTCCTCACCCTGATCCTCGGCATCCTCGAGGTCAGCCTCTCGTTCGACAACGCCGTCATCAACGCCACCGTGCTGCAGCGCATGAGCCAGTTCTGGGTGCGCATGTTCCTCACCGTCGGCATCCTGATCGCCGTCTTCGGCATGCGCCTGGTGTTCCCCCTCGCGATCGTGTGGATCACCGCGGGGCTGAACCCCGCGCAGGCGCTGGACCTGGCGCTCAACCCGCCCGCCGACGGCGCCGCCTACTTCCCGGACGGCAGCGCCAGCTACGAGACCCTGATCACCGCGGCGCACCCGCAGATCGCGGCCTTCGGCGGCATGTTCCTGCTCATGCTCTTCCTCGACTTCGTCTTCGATCCGGAGCGCGAGATCACCTGGTTGAGCTGGATCGAGAAGCCGCTGCAGCGCATCGGCCAGCTCGATCGCTTCTCGATCATCGTGGCCCTGGTCGCGCTCCTGGCCACGGGCGTCTGGGCGACGCACACCGTCGACGAGTCGAAGACGGTCTTCATCGCGGGCCTGCTGGGCCTGGTCACCTACATCGTGGTCAACGGCCTCGGCGAGTTCTTCCACGTCGAGGAGCTCGAGGAGGAGGCCGAGCGCGCCCGCTCGGGCCCGTCGGAGCTGGCGAAGGCCACCGGTAAGGCCGGCTTCTTCCTGTTCCTCTACCTCGAGGTCCTCGACGCGTCGTTCTCCTTCGACGGTGTCATCGGCGCGTTCGCGATCACCGCGGATCCGATCATCATCGCCCTGGGCCTCGGCTTCATCGGCGCGATGTTCGTCCGCTCGCTCACCGTGTACCTGGTGGAGAAGGGCACGCTCGCCGAGTACGTCTATCTCGAGCACGGCGCGCACTGGGCGATCGGCGCCCTGGCCGGCATCCTGCTGTACTCGATCTACACGCCGGTCCCGGAGCTCGTCACCGGTCTCGTGGGTGTCGTGCTCATCCTCGCGGCGCTGTTCTCGAGCATCATCCGCAACCGCCGCGAGGGCGGCGGCGACGAGGCACCCATCGCCGACGGCCCGACGGTGTCGACCTCGCAGGCGATCGAGTCCTGAGCCCTCGCGATCGTGGCATCGAATCCGTTCCGCAGGCTGTTCGGCGGGGAACCCGCGAGTTCCCCGCCGAACACGCCGCCGGGCGGCGTCGACACCGGGCTCACCAGTGCCTTCCTCGACGCTGACCGCCGGTTCAGCGCGCTCGACGAGGACGTGCGCACCCTCGCGGCGCAGAACCCGAACGCGGCCGCGGTGCAGCAGTGGCCCGCCATCCGGGACCGCTTCGGCGCCGCCACCGAGCGCTACCTGTGGGCCAGCGGCAGCCAGGGCGGCACGCGGCCTCCCACCCGGCAGGACCAGGACGCGGCCGCCCGCGAACTGGCCGATCTGGCCGCGGTCTTCGACCGGTTCCACGCGGACCACGACCGCGTTCTCACCAACGCCCGCGGCGCGCGGGCGAGCTCCGCGGCGCAGGAGCAGGCGGCGCGAGTGGCCGCCGAGCGCGCCACCGATCTCCTCGCGGCACCGTCGACCGCCCCGTACCTGACGCTGCGCCCCCTGGTCCGGGCCACCGACGCCCTGGTCGAGGCGGTGCGCCTGCTCGACACCGCCCCCGACCTCGTGGCCCGCGACGCGGCGGCGCAGGCGGTCCAGGAGCGAGCGGCGGACGTGACGGCCGCGGTCGAGGCCGCGCCCCGGATCGGGGACGACGCCCAGCGCTCCCTCGCGGCCGCCCGGACCCGGCTGCAGGCCGTCCGCAACCGCGCCGCCGACCTCAAGGACACCCGGTCCGCGCTGCTGCGCGAGTTCAACGCCGCCAGCTCCGCCGATCTGGTCGACAACGACCAGGTGGCCGAGCGCGAATCCGCGGCGGCCGATGCCGCGCTCGAGACCGGGGCGCGCACGCTGCGCGAGGGCACCCCGGACCTCGCGCTCGAGCAGGTGGCCCTGGCCCGTGACCACCTCGACACCGCGGACGCGGCGGTCAACGCCGTCGGCGAGCGGCTGCGCACGCTGCGGGCCACCCGCGCCGATCCCGCAGCGGTCGCCGAGCGGACCCGGTTCGCGCTGCGCGACGCGCAGCACCTCGCCGTGCAGAAGCAGCAGGTGCCCCGCTGGGGCTCGGTGCTCGACGCCCAGCACGCCCGGATCGAGCGCGCCATCGCCGATCTGGACCGCGTGCACCCCGACTACTGGCAGTACCTGCAGACCCTCGCCGACGTCGACCGGGTGATCGGGGACGCGGTCGACCGGATGCGGGGCCGCGCGTGAGCGGCGCACTGCACCACTTCGACCAACTGCCGGACGAGGTCCGCACGCGCCTGTTCCACCGGTCCCCGCGCCCCTTCGACCGGGGATCGCCGCGCGAGGTGCTCGCGCACGCGCTCGGCGCCACGCTGTACGTCCCGGCGAACCGGCCGGACCTCGCCGGCGTCATCCGCCGCCGCCGCGACGACGGGGTGCTCTCGATGGTCATCGACCTCGAGGACGCCGTCGCCGACGATGCCGTCGCCGCCGCCGTCGGGGCCGCCACCACCGCCCTCGCGGAGCTCGCCGCGGCCGCCGAGCCCCTGCCGCTGCTGTTCATCCGCCCCCGCCGGACCACCGAGACGGGCGCCCTGCTGGACGCCCTGGGCGACGGTGCCTCCGCCCTCACGGGCGTCGTCCTGCCGAAGTTCACCGCCGACGCCGGGGCCGTCGCGCTCGACGCGCTGGCCGACCGCGCACCGTCGCACGCCCTGTACGCGATGCCCGTGCTCGAGACCCCGGAGATCGTCTACCGCGAGAGCCGCGACGCGCAGCTGGCGGGGATCTCGGAGCTGCTGCGCGCGCACCGGGACCGGGTGCTCGCTGTGCGGATCGGCGCCACCGACATGTCGGCGCTGTTCGGCATCCGGCGCGACCGCGACCTGACGATCTACGACGTGCACGTGGTCGCCGAGACCATCTCGGCGATCGTGAACCGGCTGGGCCGCTCCGACGGCACCGGATTCGTGGTCACCGGCCCGGTGTGGGAGTACTTCGCCGACCACGAGCGGATGTTCCGGCCACTCCTGCGCGCCACCCCCTTCGAGCGCAACCACGCCGCGCGCTTCCGCGAGCAACTCGTCGGTCGCGACCTCGACGGCCTGCTGCGGGAGACGGCCCTGGACCGGGCGAACGGCCTGCACGGCAAGACGGTGATCCACCCCTCCCACGTGGCGGCGGTGCACGCTCTCTCGGCCGTGACCCACGAGGAGTACGAGGACGCGCTCGACGTCATGGGCGGCGACGCCGGCGGCGTCGAGGCCTCGCGGTACCGGAACAAGATGAACGAGATGAAGCCGCACCGCAACTGGGCGCGGCAGACACTGATCCGCGCGGACGTCTTCGGCGTGACGAGGGCCGAGGTCGGCTTCGTCGACCTGCTCACCGCGCTAGTGGAAGGACGATGATGGCGCCCACCCTGTGCGAGGAACTCGGCATGCACGTGCGCGGCGACGCGGAGCTCACCGAGCTCATCGTCCCGGGCCTGCGGCGCAACCCGCGTCGCGCGCACCTACTGGTCTCGACGGTCCTCGGCAAACACATCCCCGCCGACCCCGGGGCGGTGCGCGCGGCGGCGGATCGGCTCGCGGACCTCGTGGCCGAGCGCCTCGACGGGCCGTGCGTGGTGTTCGGCTTCGCCGAGACCGCAACGGGTCTCGGCCACTGCGTGGCCGCCCGGCTGGGCGCCGCCGTGTACCTGCAGTCCACGCGCCGGCCGGGGGCGATGGTGCACGGCGAGTTCACCGAGGGGCACTCGCACGCCACCTCGCACCTGCTGCAGCCCACCTCGCCCGGCCTGCTGACCGCGGCCGACACCCTGGTGCTCGTCGACGACGAGATCTCCACGGGTGCAACCGCACTCGATTCCATCCGGGCACTGCACGCACTCGCCCCGCATCGGCGCTACGTGGTGGCCTCCCTGGTGGACCTGCGGTCGCCGGAGCACGTGGCGGACAACGAGCGCGTCGCCGCGGCCGCGGGGCTCGACGTGCGGTTCACCGCGCTGGCGCACGGCACCGTCGACCTGCCCGACGGCCTCCCGGCCCGCGTCGCGGAACTGCCCGCCACCCCGTCGAATCCGCGGGCCGCGCGGCCGGGCACAGTGCGCACGGTGCACGCGCCCTGGCCGCAGGACGTGCCCGACGGCGGACGCCACGGGGTGCTCGCCGCCGACCAGCCGCGGCTCGAGGAGGCCGCCACCGCGGTCGCCGCCGATCTCGCCCCCGGCCTCGACGACAGGCCCGTGATCGTGGTCGGTCACGAGGAGCTGATGTACCTGCCGCTGTGCGTGGCGGAGGTGCTGGCGCGCACGGGCCTGCGGGTGCGCTTCCAGACCACGACCCGCTCCCCCGCACTGGTGCGCGACGAGGCGGGCTACCCGCTGCGCCGCGGCTTCGAGTTCCTCGCCCCCGAACCGGACGACGAGGCTCCGCGCCGGTACCTCTACAACGCAGCGTGGCCCGGCGAGGACGCGCGGATCGTGTTCGTCGCCGACTCCCCCGCCGACACCGACCGGCTGCGTGCGCCCGGCGGGCTGCTCGACGTGCTCACGGCGGCCGGCCACGACGTGCTCGCGGTGATCGTGCCGGCATCGGATCAGTCCGCCCTCGCCGCGGCCCGCACCGGGGCGGCCACCCGATGACCCCGGCGATCACCCCGGCGACGCCGCCGCTGCACGGCCCGGACTTCGGCTCCTACGCGCCCGACGAGGTGACGTGGCTGCTCAAGGACCTCTCGGCGGTGGCGCTCGAGGCGGACGTCGCCGAGCGCGAGCGCAAGATCCAGTCGGGTGAGGCGCACTACGCCGAATCGCTGCCCGTGGAGTACCAGCCGAGCGCCGAGTACCGCGCCCTGTTCGACTCCGCGCTCGCCGCCTCCGCGCCCCGCCTGGCCGAGGCCGTCGGCACCGTGACCGAGCTGCTGCTCGACGAACGCGGCCGCGACCTCGTGCTGGTCTCGCTGGCCCGCGCGGGAACACCGATCGGGATCCTGATGCGCCGCTGGGCGCGGCACCGGCACGGGCTGGACCTGCCGCATTACGCCGTGTCGATCGTGCGGGGCCGCGGTATCGACCGCGTCGCGCTCGATCATCTGGTGGCGCACCACGATCCGGCGTCGATCGTCTTCGTCGACGGTTGGACCGGCAAGGGCGCCATCACCCGCGAGCTCGCGGAGGCGCTCGAGGAGTACGCCGCCGCCCGCGGAGTCCGCCTGAACCCGGACCTCGCGGTGCTCGCCGATCCGGGTCACTGCGTGCGCACCTTCGGCACCCGCGACGACTTCCTCATCGCCTCCGCGTGCCTGAACTCGACGGTCTCCGGACTGGTCTCGCGCACGGTGCTCAACGCCGACCTGATCGGCCCCGAGGACTTCCACGGAGCGAAGTTCTACGCCGAGCTCGCACCGTACGACGTCTCCGGCGTGCTGCTCGACACCGTCACCGCCGCCTTCGACGGTGCGGCCCCGTCCGCCCGCGCAGAGGCCGCGCGGCTCGCCGCGGATCCCGCCGCGCGGGAGCCGGACTGGTCCGGTTGGGCCACCGTGGAGCGCGTGCGCGCCGAGTACGGCGTCTCCACCGCGAACCTGGTCAAGCCGGGGATCGGCGAGACCACCCGGGTGCTGCTGCGTCGCGTGCCGTGGCGGGTGCTGCTGCGTGACCCCGACGATCCGGATCACCTGCACATCCGCCGCCTCGCAGCCGAGCGCGACGTGCCGATCGAGATCGTGCCGGACCTCGCCTACGCGTGCATCGGCCTGATCAAGGAGGACGCGTGAGCGCCTTCGTCACCAGCGATCTCGACCGCACCCTGATCTACTCGCAGGCGGCCTCCGGCCCGGCGTTCGCCACCGCGGATCCGGTGTGCGTGGAGATCTACCGCGACGCTCCCCTGTCCTACATGACGCCCGCGTCCATCGACGCGCTGGCCGCGCTCAGCGCCGCGACACCGGTCGTGCCGACCACCACCCGCACGCCCGAGCAGTACCTGCGCGTGCGGCTGCCGGGCGGCCCGCACCGGTTCGCGATCTGCTCCAACGGGGGCGAGATCCTCGTCGACGGTGCGCCGGACCCGCAGTGGCGCAGTCATATCCGCGGTCTCCTCGGGGGCCTGCCCGCCGGCCTCGACCGGATCGCGGCGGAGCTCGAGCACCGCCTCGCGCCCGAGTGGGGCGCGCGACTGCGGCTGGTGCCGGGGCTGTTCGCCTACGTCGTCTCCGAGGTCCGCATCCCCGCGGAGGTGGTCGACGAGTGGCGGGCCCACTGCGCACCGCTGGGCTGGAGCATCTCGCAGCAGGGCCGCAAGCTGTACACGATCCCCGATCCCGTGACGAAATCCCGTGCGGCTCGAGAGGTCCGGCGACGCCTGGAGAGCACCGGTGCGATCACGGCCACCGCGCCCTGGCTCGCGGCGGGCGACGGTGCGCTCGACGCGGACCTGCTCGAGGCCGCCGACGCCGCGATCCGCCCCCGGCACGGCGAACTCGAGGAACTCGGCGTCACCCTGCCGCACCTGTCGCTCACCACCGGCGCCGGCATCACCGCCGGTACCGAGATCGTCGAGTGGCTCGCCGCGCGCAGCGCCACCGCAGTCCCCGTCCCCGATCCGATCAAGGAGATCCGATGACCGCACTGTCCAAGGGCCAGAACGGGCCGCTGCCCGCCGGCCCGGTCACCGTCACCGTCGAGCTGCCCGCCCCCGCGGACGTCTCCGCCCTGCTCGTGACCGACGCCGGGAAGGTGCGCTCCGACGCCGATTTCGTCTTCTTCAACCAGCCCACCGGGCCCGGAGTGAGCCTGACGAACGGGGCCCTGCGCATCGACGGCGCGGCCGTGCCCGCCGACATCGCCCAGGTACGCGTCGCCATCACCCTCGACGACGCCTCGGCCTCCTTCGGGCGGTTCGGCGCCCCCGTCGCCCGCGTGAGGGACGGTGCCGGGGCCCCGCTGTACGAGTACCCCATCGATGGGCTGACCAGTGAGTCCGTGGTGATCGCGGTCGAGGTCTACCGTCGCGGCGCCGACTGGAAGGTGCGCGCCGTGGGCCAGGGCTACGCGGGCGGCTTCGCGGACCTGGTGCGCGATCACGGGGTCAGCGTCGACGACGCCCCCGCCCCGCCGCCGGCCGCCCAGCAGGCACCGCCGGCGCCCGCCGCACCGTCGACCCCGGCCCCGCCGGCACCCGCGCAGCAGCCCCCGGCCGCGGCAGGTGCGCCGATCGACTACTTCGCGAGCGGGACGGCACCGTCGGCCCCGGCGGGCAGCGCGCCGATCGACTACTTCAACACCCCTGCGCCGCAGCAGAACACACCGCCACCGGCGCAGCCCTTCACCCCCACCGCACAGCTCGCCGGGCAGCAGCAGGCGGCCGGGACGGGCGAGGTCAGCCTGACGAAGAACAAGCGGGTCGATCTCACCAAGGGCCAGAAGGTGGTGCTGCGCAAGGACGGCGGCGTTCAGCTCACGCGGATCGCGATGGGGCTGGGCTGGGACCCGGTGCGCAAGCAGGGGCTGTTCGGGTCGAAGGCCAAGGACATCGACCTGGACGCCTCGGTGGTGCTCTTCGCGGGGCAGCAGCCCGTGGACGTGGTCTACTTCGGGCAGTTGCAGTCCAAGGACGGCTCGATCCAGCATCTCGGGGACAATCTCACCGGCGCCGGGGACGGCGACGACGAGGTGGTCAACGTGAACCTGCCGGCCGTGACGCCGCAGGTGACCTCGCTCGTGTTCATCGTCAGCTCGTACCAGGGGCAGCGGTTCGACCAGGTCGACAACGCCTACTGCCGGCTGGTGGACTCCACCTCGGGCGTCGAGCTGGCGCGGTTCGCGCTCGCCGGCGGCATGCCCTACACGGGGATCGTCATGTGCACCATCACCCGCCAGGGCGGCGAGTGGAAGCTGCAGGCGATCGGCGAGTGCATCAACGCCAAGACACCGCGCGACGCGATCCCGCAGCTCGCCCCCTTCCTCGACTGAGAGACGTGTGCCGGACAGTGCTCGCTGAGGGAGCACTGTCCGGCACAGGTCGGGAGAGCGAGGATCAGGCGGGTTCCGCCGCCACCTTCTTGGTGCGGAGGTACAGCCAGGCGCAGATCGCGGCGAACAGGACCACGCCGAGCGCCTCGCCCCAGTGCAGCCAGCCCTCGCCGATGAAGGGCAGCGCCAGCGGCTCCTCCTTGCCGCCGATCACAGGGAAGTCCGGCGCGCGATCGGCGAGCACCACGATGCCGGCGTAGAGCACGCCGAACAGCGACTCGCCCACGATGAGACCGGTGGCGAGCAGCGTGCCGAGCCGCTTGCGGCCCTCCGCGACCTCGCCCTTGGCCGAACGGTCGGCCCAGCGGTTGTAGAAGTAGCCGAGCACGGCGCCCACCGGGATCATCAGCGTCACGCTCATCGGCAGGTACATGCCCATGCCCACGGCCAGCGGCGGCAGCCGGAACTTCGAGGTGCGGGAGAGCACCTCGTCGATCGCGATCACCGCGGCGCCGATGAGTACGCCGAGGCCGATCAGGCCCCAGTCCAGATCGCCGCCGAAGACGCCCTTGGACAGGCTCGAGAGCAGCGAGGCCTGCGGTGCCGCGAGCGCGCTGTCGCCCGCGCCGGGCGCGCCGACGAAGCCGAAGCCGCTCTGCAGCAGGTCGAGCACCGGCGGGATGATCGCGGAGCCGAAGGCCACACCGATCACGAGGGCCACCTGCTGCTTCCACGGCGTGGCGCCGACCAACTGGCCCGTCTTGAGGTCCTGCAGGTTGTCGTTGGAGATGGTGGCGATGGAGAAGATGATCGCCGCGGTGAACAGCGTGTAGGCGACCAGCGCGGTGGCGGTGTCGCCCTCCGCCGGGCCCCACACGGCGCGGATCAGCAGCGCCGCGGACAGCACGACGAGGATGCCGACGCCGGAGACGGGGCTGTTGGACGCACCGATCAGGCCGGCCATGTAGCCGCACACGGACGCGACCACGAGGCCCAGCACCAGGATGTAGACGATGCTCAGGGTGATGATGCCGCCGGCCTGGCCCTCGAGCGCCGTGCCGGAGGTGAACATCCACAGCAGGATGCCGATCGGCACCAGGGACGCGACGACGATGCCCGCCACGTACGGGAACGGGATGTCGCGCTCGGTGATGTCGACGAGCTCGCCGTCGCGGCGCTTGCGCGAGCTGGAGATCGAATCGGCGATGCCGCGCAGCACCGGGCCGAGGATCTTGATCAGCGTCCAGACGGCGGCGATGGCGATCGCGCCGGCGCCGATGAGGCGGACCTCGGTACTGAAGGCGGTCGAGACCACCTTGGTGATGCTGCCGGTGTCCGGCAGCTGCCCCGAGGTCCAGATCGGCAACAGCACGAAGTAGGAGATGACGAGGCCCACGATCATCGCGAAGCCGACGGTGACGCCCACGAGGTGCCCGACGCCGATCAGCGCGAAGGACAGGCCGGGCACGAACAGCGTGCCGCCGTTGCCGATCCGCAGTGTGGTGGACAGGCCCTCGGCGACGATCTTCATCTTCGCCAGCAGCGCGTAGCCGGCGGCCGCGAGCGAGCCGAGGACGATCATCCGCAGGCCGCGCTTGTTCTCGCTCGCGCCCTCCGCGGTGTCGCCGACCTTGAGCACCTCGGCCGCGGCGACGCCCTCGGGGAAGGGCAGATCGGATCCGGTGACCAGGGCCCGCCGCAGCGGGATCGAGTACATGACGCCGAGCACGCCGCCGACCAGGCAGACCAGGGTGGTGGTCCAGTACGGGAAGTCCGCCCACCAGCCGACCATCACGAGGCCGGGCAGGATGAACACGATGGCCGAGAGCGTGCCCGCGGCCGAGGCGATCGTCTGCACGATGTTGTTCTCGATGATGGAGTGGTTCGCGAAGTAGCGCAGCAGCGCCATCGAGATCACGGCCGCCGGGATCGACGTGGCGAAGGTCAAGCCGACCTTCAGGCCCAGATACGCGTTCGCGGCGGTGAAGACCAGCGTGATGATGCCGCCGAGGATGACGGCCCGGGTCGTGAACTCGCGGACGCCGGATTTCGGCGCGGCGGGTACCGGTGTGGACATGGTGTATCCCTTCTCAAGGACGCGGCCGGTTCGGCCGAACGTGAAAACCCTAGGTCCAAGCAGGCGATCGTACGTCGCGAACGCGCCAGGTCGTGCGACGAGGTCACGAGTCGTAGGGTGGACGGGTGCGATTCGGAGTGGTGATCCTGCCCCAGTACCCGTGGCCCGAGGCGCGCCGGCGCTGGCGCAAGGCGGAGGAGCTCGGCTTCCATCACGCCTGGACCTACGACCACCTCTCGTGGCGCACGCTCGCCGATCAGCCCTGGGGCGCGACGGTACCGCTCCTCACCGCGGCGGCCACCGCGACCGAACGCATCCGCCTGGGCACCTTCGTCTCCTCGCCCAACTACCGACACCCCGTCCCCTTCGCCAAGGACCTCGCCGGCGTCGACGAGATCTCCGGCGGCCGCTTCCTGCTGGGGATCGGCTCCGGCGGTACCGGATTCGACGCCTTCGTCCTCGGGCAGCCCGAGCTCACGCCGCGCCAGCGACACGAGCGGTTCGTGGAGTTCACCCGCGACCTCGACGTGCTGCTGCGGTTCGAGCAGCAGGGGCCCATCTCCTTCGACGGTCCGCTCTACCGCGCCGTCGGCGCGCGCATGGTCGGCGCCCCCGCGCAGTCGCCGCGCATGCCCTTCGTGCTCGCGGCGAACGGCCCCAAGGGGCTACGACTCGTGGCCGAGCAGGGGCAGGGCTGGGTCACCACCGGGCCCGACGGTGACGGCGGCGACGCCTGGTGGTCCCGCGTCGCGGAACTCTCCGGCCGTCTCGACGACGCCCTCGCCGATGTCGGGCGCGATCCGCGCAGCGTCGACCGGTACCTGGCTGTCGACTTCAGTGGCACCTACAGCCTCAGCTCACCCGACGCGGCCGACGACGCCGTCGGCCGCGCCGCCGAGCTCGGGTTCACGGACGTGATCGTGCATTGGCCGCGCCCCGACGAGCCCTTCCACGGGACCGAGGACGCGCTCGACGCCTTCGCCGAGCGCCACCTCCGCTAGGCCGGACGAGGGGACCGCGCGGCACCGATGGCGACCACGGAGGGGGCATCCGTCACCGCGGCATCGTCGCGGCACCGGCCGGGCCACGCCGGATCGGTCTGCGGCGTGCCCCGCAGCGACCTGATCTACTTCACCGCTCTGCTGCCCTGGGTGCCGATCGCCTGGTACATCGTCGTGACCCGCGGGAGCCCGGCGGACGGCGCCGTCGCCGCTGCCTGCTACACCGTCGCCGCTGTCGCGGTGCCGTTCCGGCGCCGCGCAGTCGCCGTCGCCGCGGCGGTGACCTTCGCCGCCTTCGCGGTCATGGTGGCGACCCGATCGACCACCAGTCTGGGGGTGTTCCCCCTGGTGATCTGCGTACCCCTGTCCATCGTCGCCGTCGTTCAATGGCATCCGCGGCGATGGCCCGGCATCCTGGCGACCGTCGTCGCCGCCGTGGGCTCCGTCTGGAGTCCGGCGGTTGTCCCCGCCGAACAGAAACAATGGGTGTACGCGCTGCACATCGCGGTGCTGGCTCTGTGCTATTCGTGGGCGAGCCGACGGCGGCTCGAGCGCGAGAACACCCGTCGGGAACGCGAGGACGCTGTTCGGAGGGCCCACGACGCCGAGCGGGAGCGGATCGCCGAGGAACTGCACGACGGGCTCGGCCACGCGTTGACGGCGATCCGAGCGAAGTCCGCGACCGCCGCCGCGGGCACCGCGGACCCGCAACGGATGAGCGAGGCACTGCAGGTGATCGCCCGACTGTCCGCCGATTCCCTGGTGGACCTGCGCCGCACGTTGGGACTGCTGTCCCGGAACGACGGCGGCCGTCCGGACGGATCGTCGGTGCCGCTCCAGCGGTTCCTCGCTGATCTGCAGCGGTGGAACGCCGATCTCACGGTGATCCCGGATCCGGCGACGATCGACCGGATCGACAGCGCGCTCGCACCGCCTGTACGGGCGGTGGTGCGCCAGGTCGTCGAGGAGGCGGTGATCAACGTGATCCGGCACAACGGCGCCGGGTGCCCGGTGACGGTGCAGTTGGACCGGATCCACCGACCGGGCCATGCGGAAATGGTCAGCATCGACATCGCCAATCCCGTGCGGCAGGACGCCGGCCCAGGCGACAGCCGGGGTTCGGGCCGCGGACTGACGATGCTGCGGCAGCGCGTCGCCGACGTGGGGGGCGTGGCGGCGGTGGACGTGGGACGCGAGAGGTTCACCGTCAAAGCGATCATCCCCCTGGCCGAGGCGGTGAGGCACGGATGACCGCAGGCCCCATCCGCGTCGTCATCGCCGACGACCAAGAGGTGATCCGGGATTCGTTCCGCGAATACCTCGACGCGCTGCCCGACATCGAGGTGGTCGCAGTCGCCGAGAACGGTGCCGATCTGGTGCGGCTCGTCACCGAGATCCCGGGCATCGATGTGGTGATCGTCGACGTTCGGATGCCGGTACTGTCCGGCCTGGAGGCCATGCGATCACTGTCCGCCTCGCGCTCGCGTCCCGCCGTCATCGTCGTCACCACGTTCAACGTGGAGTCCTACGTCGAGATGGCGATCACCTACGGTGCCAGGGGCTTCCTGCTCAAGGACTGTGCGCCCGAGGATCTGGCCGACGCGGTGCGCGAGGTCCATGCCGGGGGTGTCGTCCTCGCGGAGTCCGCGACCGCGCACGTGTTCTCGGCCATCCGGCCGAAGGCGGCCACCGATCCGATCGCAACTCGGCTCTCCGATCGCGAGCGCGAAGTCCTCACCCTCATCGGAGCCGGGCTCACCAACGGGGAGATCGCGGAGCACTTGTTCGTCGCGGAATCGACTGTGAAGACGCACGTCCGCGCGCTCCTGGTGAAGCTCCAATGCCGGGATCGGGTCGCCCTGGTGCGGGTTGCCTTCCGAGGGGATCAGTGACGCCGCACCCGGTACACGGATCGCGCGGCGACGATACTCAACGGGACACCGAGCAGCACCGTCAGAGCAAGCACCACCACCATCTCCGACGGCTCGGCCCGTGATCCCCATGCCGTGGGAAAGACCCAGCCGACCGTGTCCTGGAGGACCGTTCCGCCCACCAGCGCCCCGAAGACGGTTCCGATGATCGCCCAGGCGAGTCCGGCGACCTGGCCGGCCAACTCGTTCACGACCGACGCGAGAGCGATGAGCAGCCACCCCGCTGCGCACCACACGAGCACGTGCCGAAACAGTGCGGCACCGTCCGCGTAGCCCCCAGCGCCGAGTCCGATCCCGACGAGCGCACTCATCGCGACCACGACGGCGTCCATCGCTACGATCAACCGCCATCCGAGTCGCTCCGGCACGAGCGAACGCGTGGCCACCGCCCGAATGCCCGTGCGGAGCCTCGCGATCCACAGGGTGGGCAGGACGGCGCAGCCGAGCGGAAGCGCCACGATCCCGAAGAATTCCGCGGCGTCCTCCGCCGGCCGCCATCGGGCGAGGAGGAGCGTGAGCGCGACGGTCGCGACGCACAGACCGGGCACGAGACCGCCGCGGAGGATCTGGACCAGCGCGCCTCCCGGGCCGTGGAGGCGGGCGGTGACGGCGTTCACCAGGCTCGATCCCCGTCCGCGGTGGGAACGCCCGAGAACGACTGCGAGCGAGCGGTACACCGCCGAGCCGGCACCGGCGATGATCAGGGCGGCGAGAGCGAGCGAGGCGATCAGCGGCAGGGCACCACTGGGCAGGGACGCCCCGTCGAGCCCGGTACCGTTCGCATGCGTGCCGATGGCGTCGAGCGGGCCACGCAGTAACCACGCTGGGGGTAACGCCTGCCATCCCGAGGTTTCGACGAACTGCACTCCGATCACGATCGTCGCGAGCGCCGTCAGTGCCGTGCCCGCCACTGGCGCGACCAGACTGATCAGCACCAGCAGCGCGACGTACCACGCATAGCCGATCACCGTCGTGCCGCCGAACCCGAGCGCCCAGGTGAGGGCGCTGCCGAGGGGGAGCCCCTGCGTGGTCACCACGGAGAGCGCGAGCCAGACGGTGATCGCCACGATGTGATTGATGCACGTCCACGTGAAGGCCACAGCGAACCTACCGGAGAGGATCATTCGGCCCGGAACTCCGCGCTGCAGAATCCCGCCCGCGGACTGCCGCGACTCGATACCGCTCATCATGCCGACGGTCAGAGCGGCGAAGCTCGGACCACCCGCGACCACCCATAGATTGAGGTACGCCCGGGCGGAGTCCCAATCCGGGCTGCCGGCGGCGAGCTGAAGTCCGCAGGTGACGACGGTGAAGACTGCCGCGCCCACCGCCACGTACGCCAAGGGGGAACGCCACCAGATCCTTGCCTGCGCACGGAGGTACCCGGGCCAGGAGTAGGCGGTGGAACCGACGGACTCGTGCGGGCGCTGCCGGGTCGCGGGGATCGAGTGGCTCATCGCTCGACCGCCGGGACGCTCGACATCGCGAAGTACGCACGCTCGATGTCGCCGTCGGGTGCGAAGTCCGCGAGGCGCCCCTCGAACCGTGTTCGCCCCGAGACGATGCACCCGATGTCGTCCGCCGTCTCCGCCACCTCGCCGAGCAGATGACTGCTGAACAGCACCGCCCGCCCGTTCGCCGCGTACGACCGCATCAGCTCGCGCATGAAGCGGATCCCGGCGGGGTCGAGACCGTTCTGCGGCTCGTCGAGGATCAGCAGGTCGGGATCGCCGAGGAGCGCGATCGCAGTGGCGAGCCTGCTCTTCATCCCGGTCGAGTAGCCGCCCGCGCGACGATCCGCCGCATCCGCGATGCCCACCCGGTGCAGTACGTCATCGATGTGGGGTGATCCCAGTCCGAGGAGATCGGCGTGGACGCGGACGTTCTGCCGGCCCGAGAGATGCTGGTACAAGGCGGGCCCGTTGATCGATGCCCCGACCCTGCGCAGCGCGGAGCGTGTCCACGCCTCGCCGAACAGAGTCATCGATCCTGCAGTGGGCGTGAGCAGTCCGGTGATCATCGACAACGTCGTCGACTTGCCCGCACCGTTCGGACCCAGCAGCCCGTACACGCGGCCCGGGCGCACGACCATCGACACGTCCAGGACTCCGGTGCCGTGGCCGAACGTCTTACTGACGGAATCCAGGATCAGGCTGGGCGCAGAGGATCGCATGCGGTCAGTCTCCCCAGTCGTCGTCGCCCGGACATCCTCCTGTGGGGGGATTCGGCGGAGAGCCCACCCCACATTCGCACATCGCGTCGATGGAATTCCCCCTCAGGGAGGATGTCTCACTCCGCCCTCGCACCGTTGACTACGAGATGAAGGCCGGATCCCCCGGTCGAAGACAGGAGGAAGTCATGAAGCCGAACGTGGTGGGGTGGGTCGCCGCCTGGGTCGCCGCCCTGGGATCACTGATCACTCCGACGCTGTGGCTGGTCGACAAGCTCACACGAACCATTCCCCCGGACGAGCTCGCCGACGCGAGGCGCAATGTCGGGCCCGAGCTGACGGCCGAGACATTGCGATCGAATCAGGTCACGGTGTCCGTCGCGATCCTCGCGGGCTACCTCGTCCTTGCCGGCGCGTTCCTGGTGGCGGGCTACTTCGCGGCGCGGGGAGGCGCGATCAGCGCCGTTGTGATGGTGATCTGCTGCGTCATCGGGGTCGTGATGTGGTCGGGGTCGGCGATCGACGGAACCGCGGGATGGGCACTGCGCGGAGTCATCACCGTCGCCGGCATCCTGGCGACGGTCCTCCTGATCGCCGATGGACGCCACCGCCGTACCGAGTTCTCCCAGCGCCGGGCGATGGCCGCGATGTAGGGCGCGGATCGCAATGGAGGAGAAGAGCCAGGGCGCGATCGCCCCTGTTCGCGGACCCAGAAGGAAGTAGCGTCCACGCGACTGTTTACCCGAGCTTTGCCTGCTGATCACGTGTCACTCCTACATTGGCGGGGATTCAGCCCAGCCCACCCGATCAGCCCAGCTCAGCCCCAGGGAGACCTCATGCGCCTGCCCAACCTGCGCCTGCTCACCGACCACGACGGTAAGTCCGCGCGTTCGCACACCACCTGCAAGTACAAGTGCGGCAATCAGTGCTTCCGCGAGCACGACAACCAGTCGGAGAACGAGTACTTCGGCGACATCACCCGGCGCACCGTGCTGCGCGGCGCCGGCGTGGCCGCGCTCGGCGCGGGCGCGGTCACCGTCCTCGCGGCGTGCGGCGATAACGGCTCGAACGGTGCCGGCGCGTCCTCCAGCGCTGCGGCCGGCGCACCGTCGGAGAACGTGAACGCCCCGGGCCTGAACTTCTCGTCGATCACCCCGAACAAGGCCGACGCCGTCACCGTGCCCGAGGGCTACGAGCAGGCCGTCGTGATCCGCTGGGGCGATCCGGTGCTGCCGGGCGCGCCGCAGTTCGACTTCGACAACCAGACGCCCGAGGCGCAGGCGCAGCAGTTCGGTTTCAACAACGACTTCACCGATCTCATCCCGGTGGACGGCAAGCCGGACACCTTCCTCATGGTGTGCAACCAGGAGTACACGACCGGCGTCCACATGTTCAAGGGCTACAAGGAGGGCGACCCCACCGAGAACCAGGTGCGGGTCGAGATGGCCGCGCACGGCATCACCGTGGTGGAGGTCAAGGGTGAGCCCGGCTCGGGCAAGCTGACTCCCGTTCTGGGCGAGTACAACCGGCGCATCACCGCGTCGACGGAGTTCGAGCTGCGCGGCCCGGCGGCCGGCACCTTCTTCACCAGGACCGCGGCCGACCCCACCGGCACCCGCGTGCTGGGCACCATCGCGAACTGCTCGGGCGGCATCACCCCGTGGGGCACCATGATCTCCGGCGAGGAGAACTACACCAACTACTTCTCGGGCGCCGAGACGCCGCCGCTGGACGGCCTCAAGGAGGGCTGGAAGCGCTACGGCGTGGGCAAGGACGAGGACGCCCACCACTGGATGAAGTACGAGGACCGGTTCGACCTCTCCAAGGAGCCCAACGAGGTCAACCGTTTCGGTTACCTGGTCGAGGTCAACCCGCACGACCCGAAGTCGACGCCGATCAAGCACTCGGCGCTCGGCCGGATGAAGCGCGAGGGCGGCAACATCTACGTCACGCCCACGGGCGAGGTGGTCACCTACTGCGGCGACGACTCGAAGTTCGAGTACATCTACAAGTTCGTCAGCTCGCGGAAGATCCAGCCGGGCAAGGGCGCCGCGGCCATGGAGTCGAACATGCGGATCCTCGACGAGGGCACGCTGTACGTCGCGAAGTTCGAGGGCCAGAAGGTCGAGAACGGCAAGGTCCCCGAGGGCGGCTACAAGGGCACCGGCACGTGGATCCCGTTGCTCACCACCAAGGCCGACGGCAGCGCGCAGTCGCACGTCGACGGGATGGCGGCGGAGAACGTCGCGCTGTGGACCCGCGTCGCGGGCGACAAGGTGGGCGCCACCAAGATGGACCGGCCCGAGGACATCGAGCCGAATCCCAAGACCGGCAAGATCTACTGCGCGCTGACCAACAACAGCGACCGGGGCGTCAAGGAGGGCCAGCCCGGCATCGACACGCCCAACCCGCGCGTGAAGAACAAGAGCGGCCAGCTGCTCGAGATCACCGACGAGCACACCGGCACCACCTTCTCCTGGGACCTGCTGCTGGTGTGCGGTGACCCGGCCGCGGCCGACACCTACTACGGCGGCTTCGACAAGAGCAAGGTCTCGCGGATCAGCTGCCCCGACAACGTGACCTTCGATTCGCACGGCAACCTGTGGATCTCCACGGACGGCACCAACGACACCTTCGACAGCAACGACGGACTGTTCGGAGTCGTGCTGGAGGGCAAGGACCGCGGCCTCACCAAGCAGTTCCTCACCGTGCCCTTCGGCGCCGAGACCTGCGGCCCCGTCGTGCGCGACAACCGCGTGCTGGTCGCCGTGCAGCACCCGGGCGAGACCGACGACGCCACCGCCGACAAGCCCTCCTCGCACTGGCCCGACGGGGGCTCCTCGCAGCCCCGCCCGTCGGTGGTCGCCGTGTGGAAGAAGTCGGGCACCATCGGGGCCTGATCCCCGGTTCCTCCGGTCCGACGGTGCCGGGCGCGCCCGCGGGTGCGCCCGGCACCGTCGTTGCAACCTTTAGTATCGGATCATGACCTCCGCGTCCGAAGCACCCGACGCACCGTCGGCCCCGGCGCCCGACGCCGCGATCGGCGACCTGGCCTCGCGCCTGCGCTCGCCCCTGCTGCAGCTGCACTTCCTGGTGCGGCGCAACACCCCCGGCCCCGATCTCACCCCGGCCCAGCAGGCCGCACTGCAGAGCCTGCTGTTGCTCGGCCCGGTGCGGATGGGTGAGCTGGCCCGCTACCTGCGGATCCGCCTGCCCTCGGCGACGAGCGCGGTCGACGGGCTCGAGCGCCTGGGACTGGCCGAGCGCAGCCCCGATCCCGACGACGGGCGCGCGGTCGTCGTGCAGCTCTCCGAGCACGGAACGCGGCTGACCTCCGAGTTGGTGGAGGCGCGCAACGCGGTGCTCGCCGGGCACCTGGGAGAGCTCACCGATGAGGACCGCGCGAACCTGGACCGGGCGATTCCGGCGCTGCACCGCCTGATGGACCGGTACCGCGAGGACCTCTGACCCGACGAATCCGTCACAGGGCTTGATCTTCGCCGCCCTAATAGTTAGAGTTTCGTAGTATTCGAGAGGAGCTGCGATGACGACCACCGCCGCCGGTCACCAGACCGAGCACGCGCACCCGAGCCTGCGCGAGACCCTGTCCCATCAACCCAAGGCGGTGTGGGTGACCGCCTTCGCCGCGGTGATCGCCTTCATGGGGATCGGCCTGGTGGATCCCATCCTGGTCTCGATCGCCGAATCGCTGCACGCGACGCCGAGCCAGACCACCCTGCTGTTCTCCTCGTACCTGGGCGTGCAGGTCGTGGCGATGCTGTTCATCGGCTGGTTCACCTCGATGTTCGGCGCCAAGCGCACCGTCATCGCCGGCCTGCTGCTCATCGTCATCGCCGCCGCGGCCTGCGCCCTGGCGAACTCCATCGGCGTGCTGGTGGCCTGGCGCGCCGTCTGGGGACTGGGCAACGCGCTGTTCATCGCCACCGCCCTCGCGGTGATCGTCTCGGCCGCCACCGGCGGCCAGCAGGGCGCGATCCTGCTCTACGAGGCCGCTCTGGGCCTCGGCCTGGCCGTGGGGCCGCTGCTGGGCGCCGTGCTCGGCGGGGTCTCCTGGCGCGGCCCGTTCGCCGGCACCGCCGTCCTCATGCTGATCGGCGCCGTGCTGTGCGCCACCATGCTGCGGTCCGATGCGGCCGAGGCGAAGGAGAAGCGGCAGCGCGAGGGCACCGTCTCCCCGCTCGCGCCGCTGCGCGCCCTGCGCCAGCGCGGCCTGTTCCTCACCGGCCTGGGCTCCGCGTTCTACACCGCGGCCTTCTTCACGATCCTCGCCTGGTCGCCGTTCGTGCTGCACCGCAGCGCCTACTTCGTCGGCGCGGTCTTCGTCGGCTGGGGTCTGTTGGTCGCCGTGAGCGGCGTGTGGCTCGCCCCCAAGGTGGCTGCGGCGCTCGGCGAGCGGGCCGGGTCGATCGCCGCCGTGCTGGTCTACGGCGCGCTGCTCGTGGTCGCCGCCGTCGGGCACGAGAACGTCGCCGTCGTGGTCACCGTCGTGATCCTGTCCGGCATCCCGTCGGGCGTGCTGAACACCCTGTTCACCGGCACCGCGATGTCGATCGCCGACGCCCCGCGTCCGGTCGCCAGCGCCGGCTACAACTTCCTGCGCTGGGCCGGCGGCGCCCTCGCGGCCACCCTCGTCGCCCACTTCGCGACCTGGTTCGGCAGCCCCGCGGCACCGTTCTACATCGGCGCGATCGCCTGCGTGATCGCCGCGGTCATCCTGACCCGGGTGAGCGGCAAGGGCGCGGACTCCCACGAGGTGCCCGCCGAGGCCGCCCTGGTGGGCGACGCCGAGTTCTGATCCTCTCCGGCACGGCGCACCGCCTCCCGTACGCGGGAGCGGTGCGCCGTCGTCGTTCCCGGGGTCGACGGTGCGCCGTCGCGCCCGGGGGCCTCAGGAGAGCCCGGCGAAGTCCTCGACGGACTCCTCGCGCCCGGCCACGATGAGCAGATCGCCCTCGGCGATCACCGAATCGAGCCCGGCGTGGAGGAACTCGCCGTCGCCGTGTTTGATGGCCACGACCGTGACGCCGTAGCGGGCGCGGATCCCGCTCTCGCCCAACCGGACCCCGATCACCTCGCGCGGCGCGCGGGTCTTGCCCATCACGTAGCCCTCTTCGAATTCCACGTAGTCCAGCAGGCGGCGCCCGCCGACGAGGTGTGCCACGCGCACGCCCATCTCCTGCTCCGGCAGGACCACGTTGTGCGCGCCGATCCGCTGCAGGATCCGGCTCTGCTGTTCGGTGTTCGCCTTCGCCCAGATGTCGCGCACACCCAGATCGACGAGCAGCGAGGTGGTCAGGATGCTGGCCTCGAGGGAGTCACCGATCGCCACCACCACGTGCTCGAACGCGCTCAGGCCCAGCTGCCGAAGGGCCTCGAGGTCCGAGGTGTCGGCGACGGCGGCGTGGGTCAGCTGCTCCGCGTACTGCTGCACCAGTGCGCGATTGGAGTCGACCCCCAGCACCTCTGTGCCCTGCTCGACCAACTCGGCGGCGAGGGAGGCCCCGAACCGGCCGAGCCCCAGCACCGCGACGCGGTCACCGTCGTACGTCTGTTTCCTAGCCAATGATCGGACGCTCCTCGGGTCGGTCGTACCTACGGGAACGCTCGCGGAGTGCGAGCGCGGAGGCCAGGGTGATCGGTCCGATCCGCCCGACGAACATCAGCACCACCAGGATCAGCTGGGCCGCGGCGGGCAGCTTCGGCGTGATCCCGGTGCTGAGGCCGACGGTGGCGAACGCCGAGATCGACTCCATCAGCACGTCATCGAGGCGGAACGGGGTCAGGTACTGCAGAGCCAAGGTCGAGGCCATCACGGCGCCCACGCCCATGAGGGCGACGGTGATCGCCTGCCGCTGCACTTCCGGCGCGATCTTTCGACCGAGGGCGTGCACGTTCGGCTCGCCGCGGACCTCGCTGTAGATGACGAAGGCGAGCAGCGCGAAGGTCGTGACCTTGATGCCGCCCGCGGTGCCGGCGCTGCCGCCGCCGATGAACATCAGGACGTCGGTGACGAGCAGCGACTGGGTGTGCATGCCGCCGATGTCGATCGCGTTGAAACCCGCGGTGCGGGGCGAGAGCCCGGAGAACGTACCGGCGACGAGCTTGGACCACCAGTCCATGGGACCGAGGGTGGCCGGGTTCGCCCACTCGGTCGCGATGATGGCGACGACGCCGATGACCGCCAGGCCCGCGTAGGTGATCAGGGTGAGCCGGGTGTGCAGGGTGAACCTGCGCGGCGCACCCGCATCGGCGCGGGCGCGGCGGATCGCGCGCAGCACCTCCACGATCACCGGCAGGCCGAGCCCGCCGATCACCAGCGCGAGCGCGATCGGGCCGAGGATCAGCGCATCGGAGGAGAAGCCGATCAGATTGTCCGAGAACAGCGCGAAACCCGCGTTGTTGTACGCCGAGACCGCATGGAAGATCCCGAGGTACGCCGCCCTGCCCAGCCCGTTGTCGTAGTGCAGCCAGAACCGCAGGGTCAGCGCCACGGCCACGGCGGTCTCCACCGCGAGGCTGATCGAGATGATGCGCAGCACCACCGTCCGACCGCCCGCGAGGGTCGGCGTGCGCGTCTCGGTCTGCGCGACGAGCTGCAGCCGCAGCCCGATCCGCCCCGCCACGATCAGCCCGAGCAGGGACGCCAGCGCCATCACGCCGAGGCCGCCGATCTGGATGAGCGCGAGGATCACCACCTGCCCGAAGGTGGACCAGTGCGTCGCGGTGTCGACCACCGCCAGGCCGGTGACGCTCACCGCCGAGGTCGCGGTGAACAGGGCCGGCACGAACGCCGTGACCGTGCCGCCCACGGAGGCCAGAGGCGTCATGAGCAGGCCCGTGCCCACGAGCAGCACCATCGCGAATCCGCCGGCGATCAGCCTGGTGGGCGATTCCCGGCGAGCCGGGGAACGGCGTCGCGTCAGCGCCATGCCTGCACTCCCCTCGGTCAGGAGGCGAGTGTAGTCGCCGGTTCGCTACCGTGGGCGCCATGACCGACGACGCCCGCCCCCTCGCCCTCGTCACCGGCGCATCCCGCGGACTCGGCGCGCACATCGCGCGCCGGCTCGGCGACTCGCACCGCCTGCTCCTCGGTGGGCGCCCCTCCCCCGCGCTCGACTCCCTCGTCGCCGAGTTCGACGGTGCCGCACCCTTTCCGGCGGATCTCACCGACCACGACGAGGTGCGCGCGCTCGCCGCGCCGATCGAGCGACTCGACGTGCTGGTGCACAATGCGGGCCTCGGGCGGATCGGCCGGATCAAGGACACCCCCACCGCGGACTGGCGGGAGATGTTCGAGATCAACCTGCTCTCCGTGGTGGAGCTGACCAAGGCTCTGCTGCCGGCGCTGCGCGAGGCGGGCGGGCACGTCGTGCTCATCAACTCCGGCGCGGGCAAGCGCGCGAACCCCGGCTGGGGCGCCTACGCCGCGAGCAAGTTCGGGCTGACCGCTTTCGCCGAGGCGCTACGCGCCGAGGAGCCCGCCCTCCGCGTGACCAGCGTCTTCCCCGGACGCATCGACACCGAGATGCAGGAGGGGATCTTCGCCGCCGAGGGGCGCGCGTACTCCGCCGCGGGCCTGCTGCGCCCGGAGACGGTGGCCGGCGCCGTCGCCCAGGCGGTCGCCACCCCGGGCGATGCCCATCCCACCGAGATCGTCCTGCGGCCCCGCTGAACCCCGTGGCCCGGGGCGGACGATCGGCGTAGGGTCGGGGCCGTGAGCAGCGAGTCGTGGGCAGAGACGGACGACTACCTGGAGCGGACCGTCGCCGTCGATGCGGCCGAGTTCGAGCCGATCCGCGTCGCGCAGGCCGAGGGCGGCCTGCCGGACATCGCCGTCTCCGCCACGCAGGGCAAATTCCTCTACCTGCTGGCGAGCATCGCCCGTGCCGACCGCGTCCTCGAGATCGGCACGCTGGGCGGCTACAGCACCGCGTGGCTCGCGCGGGCGGTCGGCCCCGAGGGCTCCGTCGTCACCCTCGAGCACTCCCCCGAGCACGCCGAGGTGGCGCGGGCGAGCCTCGACACCGCGGGCCTCGGGGACCGGGTCGAGATCCGGGTCGGCGCCGCACTCGACACCCTCCCGTTCGTCGACGGGCCGTTCGGTCTGGTCTTCATCGACGCGGACAAGGCGAACAACCGCGCCTACCTCGATTGGGCCCTGCGACTGAGTGTTCCGGGCACGGTCATCGTGCTCGACAACGTGGTCCGTCGCCTGCACGACGAGACCGCCGACGGCGAGGGCATCCGCAGCGCGCTCGAACGGCTCGGCACCGACCCGCGCCTGGACTCCACCGCACTGCAGACCGTCGGGATCAAGGGCTGGGACGGCCTGGCGATCGCGGTGGTGCGCTGATCAGCCGTCGTACGCCGGCAGCGTGATCGGGGACTTGTAGATCGAGTTCACCCGCTGGCCCGCCAGCCACTCCTGCAACCGCACCGCCTCCACGTCGAGCGCTGTGCGCGCGGCGCGGGGCGTCCCCGGCGCCAGTACCAGCTCGACGGAGCCGTCCTCACCCTGCGTGTACGCCCCGACGATGCGCCCGTCCCACCATGCGGTGGTACCCGCGTTGCCGGCGCGGTCGAAGATCGCCGGAGCGAACGCGGGATCGAGGTAGAAGTCGCGCTCCTTCCACCCCATCGACGTAGGGTCGAGCGCGGGGAGCAGCGCGGCCCAGGGTTCGATCGGGGTGACCGGCTCGACGTCGTCGGGCAGCACCCAGCCGGTACCCTCGCGCTCCAACCGCACCGGCACGGCGCCGATCTCGGCCAGCGCAGCGCGGATCGCGGCCTTGGTGGCACCGAACCACCACACCACGTCGGTCTCGGTGGCGGGCCCGAAGGCGCGCAGGTACTCGCGCACCAGGATCGCATAGCCCGCTGCGGGGTCGACGGTCTCGATCGGCCCGCCCAGCCAGTCGTCCGCGCGGGCCCACCGATTGCGGTTCACCCGCCAGTGACTGGCGTTGTGGGCGCGCGCGAGAGCGCCCGTCGCGCCGAGCCAGGTCAGCACGCGGGGCGCGAGATGCGAGTCGCCGCCGTACTTCTTGCCCTCGAAGAGGGTCACCCGGCCCGCGAGCTCGGGCACCGTCTCCCGCAGCTCCTGCGCACTGAGCTCACGCCCGCGCAGGGCGTCCAGGACCGCTCGGCGCGCCTCGGCGAGCCACGCGGCACCGTCGTCGGCGATCCCGCCCGCCTCCGCGTCCTTGCGCACCTTGGCGTGCTCCTGCACCGCCACCCGCGCCGACGGTGCGCCGAGCGCCGCCGGCAACAACTCGCGGGGGAAGACGAACATGGTGCGGCGCATCGCGAGTTGCTTGACCAGGGACCGCCGGTCGTAGAGCTCGCACTCCAGGTCTCCGATCGCGAAGCCGTCCGTGCGCGCGTGGACCGAAAGGTACGGGGTCGCCGGCTCTGTCGCGTGCAGCACGCCGACTGCGCGCACCGCGTCGAGAACCGTACGCACGCGGTGCTGCGGGGCGAGCGCGTGGCGGCGTCCCATGCGGGCGCGGCGTTCGGCGTCGTCGATCAGTCGCATCCGGTTCCCCCTCGTCGTTCACCAGGCTAGAGCATTCGGTTCGTCGTCGCTACTACGTTCTATTCCATGGCACTGCCTCGAATCTCGGCGTAGACTTGCGATAGTGAGAGGGGGTGGCCGATGGTCGAGACGGACACTGCTGCTGAGTATCTCGATGCGCTCGCCTCCTTCGAACAAGCCTCGGAGAGGCTCGCGGCGGCGAACCCCGTGATGTTGTCCTCCCCCGAGGTGCTCGATGCGCTCCGTCGGCTCGAGTGCGCCGCCCGGAAGGTCCCCAGCAGCCAGCACTGGCTCACCGAAGTCGGCATCGAGCAGGGCCTGCACTCGCAGCTCGGTTACACCGGCGCGAAGGAGATGCTGATCGATCATTTGCATCTGGCCGGATCGGAAGCGCAGGACCGTATCCGGGGTGCCCGCTCCCGCGCACCGCGGCAGGAGCACGGCCACGCGCCGGGGCCCGTCCGTGCGGTGCTCGCCGCCGCCCAACGGGAGGGACTGCTCTCCGAGCGGCACGCGGTGTCGATCGAGAAGGCACTCGACAAGTGCTCGCGCAAGCTGTCCCTTCCCAAGCTCCACGACCTGGAGGACATGCTGGTCACCGCCGCCGTCGGCGGGTGCACTCCGGACGACATCGCCGCGCTCGGACGTCGCGCGTACGAACACATCGATCCCGACGGTGCCGAGCCCTCCTCCGAAGACATCACTCGCGCCCGCGAGCTCACCGTCGGCAAACAGGGTGACGACTTGATGTCGGCGCTGGCCGGAGCGCTGTCGCCGGAGGCGCGTGCGCTGATGGACGTGGTGCTGGAGAAGCTGGCCCGGCCCGGCGTGAACAACCCCGACGACGCGGACGCGCCGGTCGACACGGACGACGCCGATGCCGTTGCCGCGGCGGCGAAGCGGGATCGCCGCACCGCGGCGCAGCGCAATCACGACGCGCTCGTGGCGGCGCTGCGGGCCGTGATCGCCTCCGGCGCGCTCGGGCAGCACCGCGGACTGCCGTGCGTGCCCGTGATCACCCTCGACATCGATCAGCTCGAGTCCGAGACCGGCATCGCGACCACCGCCACGGGTGGGCGACTCCCCGTCGAGGACGCACTGCGGATGATGGGTGCGAACCCCCGGTACGTCCTGCTGCTGGATGTGGTCGGACGCCCGCTGTACCTCGGGCGGGAGAAGCGGCTCGCCTCGGCGGATCAGCGCATCGCGCTGTACGGCTCGGAGAAGGGGTGCAGTGCACCGCGTTGCGATGCACCGGCCACGCGCTGCCAGGTCCATCACATCACCGAGTGGGCGGACGGCGGGCGCACCGACATCGACGTCCTGACGCTCGCCTGCGACGCGCACCACGGCAAGGTCGTCCCCCGCCGCGACGATGTCCGGCGGGGCTTCGAGACCATCACCCTGCCCGAGGGCGATGACTCCGCGGGCCGCACGGGCTGGCGGCGCACCGCCGATCCCACCGGAGAGTTCCGAGTCAATCACCAGCACCATCCGGAGGAGCTCTACCGCCTCGCCGTCGAACACCACCGCCAGCGGCACCAGCAGTACGCCGATGCCTGGCGAGAGCAGGACGAGCGCGCGCTGTACCGCGAGTTCGTCGGCACCATCCACGACGACATCGCCGCGATCCTCGACGGTCCGCACGGCCCGCCCCTCCTCGAGGATCTGCTCGCCCAACACGACACCGACAACCACTGGCGCGTCGATCCGCCGTGGCCGATGGACGATTACGCTGCGGCGTGACCGAGGTTGCGCGCCAGTCGATCCCATCCGGGACCGGTGAGGTCGCGGAGGGCGTGACTGCGCCCGCCGAGCGCCATGAGCACCGCCTCGCCGGGGCCGCGCACCTCGGGGCCGCGACCGAAGGCCCAGTCCAGATCGTCGGCGATCAGGCGCACACCCCTGCCGTGCACCACGCCACGGATCGGCGGCGCCCAGAGGGAGAAGTCCAGCGCGGGCCGCAGCCGCTCCTCGGGGATCGACCGCGGCAGGCCGAGAGGGCGACGGACGTCCTGCTGGTGGTGCATGCCGTCGGTCAGCGCGACCCGACAGCCGAACGCCGTGACGATGCCGCGCGGATCGAGGTGTCGGCGGACCGTCTCCACCAGTTCGTCAGTGCTCTGATCCGCGAGGTACTCGATGCCCAGTGCGTTCGGGCCGCCCGGGTGGCGCAGGCCCGTGATGATCCGCCGGGCCGTCTGGCCGGCGGTGAGCATGTCGTAGCTGAAGTGATGGGCCACCACGTCCCGCACCGTCCAGCCCTCGCACAGGCTCGGCGTGGCCCACTGGTCCGGGGTCAGGGTCTCGATGAGTTCGAGCAGGCTCGCGCGCTCCGCGAGTGCCAGTTCCCGAACCGAGCCGATCATGTTCACTCCTCCGCGGGATGCCACAGGTCGTCGCCCTCATCCTTGACGAAGACCCGCCCCTGCGGTTCGACTTCCACCACATCCGTGAGCCAGAACGTCTCCCCCGGCGCCCACCCCGCGATCACCGAGTGCACCCCCGGGCCCACCTCGATCGCCGTGCCGCTCGCCGCCAGATAGGCACCCACCTGCAGGTGCACCGCGTCGAACTCCCGCGCCACCGAGCGCCAATCCGGCATCGCCCAACGGGTACTGGACAGACCAGTAGTGCGGTACCAGTCACGGGATTTCGTCTCTGTGGCGTCGAATGCATGCGCCCTACACAGCCGTGCCCAGACGTCGACGGAATCGATCTCGAGGACGCGCGGTGATCGCATGCGAGCGCAATGAACAGTCGCTTCCGTCTGGCCCCACCCGTCCTCGACCAGGAACAACCCACTCGGCTCGCCCGCGGGCGCCGGACAGGTCCGAATCAGACCGAACGGCGGCACCGACCACCAGGCGGACAGGTACCCGGAGGGCTCACCCACATCACGGCGACGGAACGCATCCGCGAGGATCGTCTCCGCGGGGGCGTCGATCGCAGCGACGTGGTCGACCGGCAGGAACCGCACCTGGTACTCCACGGGCGACAGCGCCGCCGTCCACCACTCGGCAGCGGGGCTCTGAGCGATGATCCCCGCGATCCTGGCGAGCGCCGGCTGCAATTCCCGGCGCGATGCGAGGAGGCCGCGGGGCTCCTGCCAGTACATCGCTTCGTCGACGACGCACTCCAGCGCAAGCCTGACCCACAGGCCGTCGATCGCACAGACGCCCGCCAACGCGCCGACGAGGGCCTCCACCTGACGCTCCGAGCCCTGTTCGAGCACGATCGCACCCGATGAGAACCAGCCCGTCTCGACCGTGGTGTCGAGCCTGGTCGCGATCACCCGATCCGCTTGCGAGACGCGCTCATCGGCGAAACATGCGGCGAGCAGACACAGCGCGCGCCCGCGGGGACCGGCCATGAGCTGCTCGGCGAGCGAGGTCATGGCCGGTACTCCCCTGCTACGGAACGATGTTGACGAGCTTGCCCGAGACGACGATGACCTTGCGAGGAGCACCGTCGAGCAGCTCGGCGATCTTCGGGTCGGCCAGGGCGGCCGCTTCGAGGGCCTCGTCGGAGGCGTCGGCGCCCACGGTGATGCGGCTGCGGACCTTGCCCTTGACCTGCACCGGGATCTCGACGGTGTCCTGCACCAGCCACTGGCCCTCGGCCACCGGGAAGGGGCCGTGCGCCAGGGACTCGGTGTGGCCCAGTCGGTTCCACAGCTCCTCGGCGATGTGCGGGGCGACCGGCGCGAGCATCAGTGCCAGCGGCTCCGCCAGCGCACGGGGTGCGCCGCCGGGGTACGCCTTGGTGAGGTGGTTGGTCAGCTCGATCAGCTTGGCGATGGCGGTGTTGTCGCGCATCTCCGCGTAGTCCTCGCGCACGCCGGCGATCGTCTTGTGCAGCACCCGCATCGACTCGTCGGACGGTGTCTCGTCGGTGACGCGGACGGCACCGGTCTCCTCGTCGACCACCGCGCGCCAGGCGCGCTGCAGGAAGCGCTGCGCGCCGACGACGTCCTTGGTCGCCCACGCGCGGTCCTGATCCAGCGGGCCCATGGACATCTCGTAGACGCGCAGGGTGTCGGCGCCGTACTCACGGGCGATGTCGTCCGGGGCGACGGAGTTCTTCAGGGACTTGCCCATCTTTCCGTACTCGCGGTTGACCTCCTGCTCGCCCAGGAAGAACTTCCCGTCGCGCTCGACCACCTCGTCGGCCGGCACATAGACGCCGCGCGAGTCCGTGTAGGCGTAGGCCTGGATGTAGCCCTGGTTGAACAGCTTCCGGTACGGCTCGCGGGAAGTGACGTAGCCCAGGTCGAAGAGCACCTTGTGCCAGAACCGCGCGTACAGCAGGTGCAGCACCGCGTGCTCCACGCCGCCCACGTACAGGTCCACGCCGCCGGGATCCTGGGCGCCGTTGACCTCCGGCCGCGGGCCCATCCAGTACGCCTCGTTCTCCTTGGCGCAGAACGCCTCCGAGTTGGTCGGATCCACGTAGCGCAGCTGGTACCAGGAGCTGCCGGCCCACTGCGGCATGACGTTCGCGTCGCGGGTGTAGTCCTTGAGGCCGTCGCCCAGGTCCAGCTCCACGTGCAGCCAGTCGGTGGCCTTGGCCAGCGGGGGAGAGGGCTCGGAGGCGGAGTCCTCCGGATCGAAGGCCACCGGCGCGTAGTCCTCGACCTCCGGGAGCAGCACCGCCAGATCGGATTCCGGCAGGGCGTGCGGCGCACCGTCGGCGTCGAAGACGATGGGGAAGGGCTCGCCCCAGTACCGCTGGCGCGCGAAGAGCCAGTCGCGCAGCTTGTACTGGACGGTGCCGCGGCCGGCGCCCGTCTTCTCCAGGTACGCGATCACGGCGGCCTTGGCCTCGACGATGCCCAGGCCGTTGATGTCCAACTCGGCGTTCGCGGAGTTCACCGCGGGCCCCTCGCCGGTGAAGGCCTCGTCGACGACACCGGCCTCGTTGCCGATGACCTCGATGATGGGCAGGCCGAACTTCGTGGCGAACTCGTGGTCGCGCGCGTCGTGGCCGGGCACGGCCATGATGGCACCGGTGCCGTAGCCCATGAGCACGTAATCGCCGATGAACACGGGGATCTCGGCGCCGCTGAGCGGGTTCACCGCGGTGGTTCCCAGGAAGACGCCCGTCTTCTCCTTGCCCTCCTGGCGCTCGAGATCGGACTTCGCCGCGATCGACGCGCGGTAGGCGGCGACGGCCTCGGCGGGGGAGGCGGCGCCACCGGTCCAGCGCTCGTCCACGCCGGCGGGCCAGGCGGCGGCGGTCAGCGTCTCGACCAGCGGGTGCTCGGGGGAGAGCACCATGTACGTCGCGCCGAACAGGGTGTCGGGGCGGGTGGTGAAGACCTCGATCCGCTCGTTCGCGGCGACGAACGCGACGCGCGCGCCGCGGCTGCGACCGATCCAGTTGCGCTGCATGGACTTGACCTTCTCGGGCCAGTCCAGCACGTCCAGGTCGTCGATCAGGCGGTCGGCGTAGGCCGTGATCCGCATCATCCACTGCCGCAGCTGCTTGCGGTAGACGGGGAAGTTGCCGCGCTCACTGCGGCCGTCGGCGGTGACCTCCTCGTTGGCGAGGACGGTGCCCAGGCCCGGGCACCAGTTCACCAGCGAGTTGCTCTCGTAGACCAGGCGGTGATCGTCGAGCACCGCGGCCTTCTCCGACGCGCTCAGCGCGCTCCAGTCCCGCCCGTCGTCCAGCGCGCGGGCGCCGGAGTCGAACTCGGCCTCCAGCTCGGCGATGGGCCGGGCGCGGTCCTGGTCCGCGTCGTACCAGGAGTTGTAGATCTGCAGGAAGATCCACTGCGTCCAGTGGTAGAACTCGGGATCCGTGGTGGAGATGCGGCGCCGCTCGTCGTGGGCCAGGCCCAGCGTGGCGATCTGCTCGAGGTAGCGCGTGATGTTCTTCTCGGTGGTCACGCGCGGGTGGGTGCCGGTCTGCACCGCGTACTGCTCGGCCGGCAGGCCGAAGGCGTCGAAGCCCATCGTGTGCAGCACGTTGGCGCCGTTCATCCGGTGGTACCGGCCGAAGACGTCCGTCGCGATGAAGCCCAGCGGGTGCCCGACGTGCAGGCCCGCACCGGACGGGTACGGGAACATGTCGAGGATGAACAGCTTCTCGGCGGGGAGCGCACCGTCGCCCTGCAGGGGCCCGACGGGGTTCGGGGCGTGGAAGACGCCACCGTCGCGCCACTGCTCGCGCCACCGCTGCTCGATGGTGCCCGCGAGCTCGGCCGTGTACCGGTGAGCGGGGCCGGCCGAGGGACTCTGTTCAACGTTCTGCGTCACCCCACCAGCCTAAATCGTGCCCCTGATCGGACGAAATTCGCGCCGAACCTACACTGGAGGGGTGTTCGTGCTGGTTGTGATCCTCGCTGTGGCCGCCGTGGCGGCCGTCGTCGTGGGCGGTGCCGGGCTCGCCGGCCGCCTGCCGGAGAACGGCGTCGTCGGCGTGCGCACCGAACAGACGCTCTCCGACCCGCTGCTCTGGCGTACCGCGAACCGCGTGGCCGGCCCGGGTCTGGTGGGTGCGGGCGTCATCTTCGCCGCCGGCGCGCTGATCGGTCTCGCGATGGATGCTCCCTGGTCGTTCGTCACCGTCGGCGTCGCGGTGCTCGCGGGCCTGTTCCTGGCCGGTTTCGGCGCGCTGCAGGGCGCGCGGGCCGCATCGATCCAGGCCCGCCTGCAGATGCCGGAGGCCACCTGCTGCAGCGCGGACGAGGCACCGTCGGACGACCCGGCCGCCGATTGCGGCGTGACCGGCGGTTGCGGCGCGTGCGCCCTCAAGGGCATGTGCGACCACGAGGCGCGCCCCGCCTGACGCGATGAAGAAGATCCTCGACAAGCTCTCCATCGACGGCTTCATCCTGGCGATCTTCGCCGCCGTCGGCATCGCCGCGCTCTTCCCCGCGCAGGGGAGTGCGGTCCCGGTGGTCGACGGCGCCGTCACCGTCGCCATCGCGGTCCTGTTCTTCCTGTACGGCGCCCGGATCCACCCGAAGGAGGCCCTCGCGGGCCTGAAGCACTGGCGCCTGCACGTGGTGATCCTGAGCTTCACCTTCGTCGTCTTCCCGATCATCGGCGTGCTGCTGCGGTTCGCGCCGGAGGTGCTGCTGCGTCCCGAGCTGTACGCGGGTGTGCTGTTCCTGACGCTGCTGCCGTCGACGGTGCAGTCCTCGATCGCGTTCACCTCGATCGCGGGCGGCAACGTACCGGGCGCGATCGTGAGCGCCTCGGTGTCCAACCTGCTCGGCGTCTTCATCACCCCGCTGCTGGTCCTGGCCCTGATGGCGACCACCGGCGAGGTGCAGTTCCACAGCAGCTCGATCATCGACCTGTGCCTGCAGCTGCTCCTGCCGTTCCTGCTCGGCCAGCTGCTGCGGCCCTGGGTGGGCGGCTTCGTCACCAAGCACGCCGCGGCACTGAAGTACGTCGACCGCGGCTCGATCGTGCTGGTGGTCTACTCCGCGTTCTCGGCGGGAATGCGCGAGCACATCTGGAGCCAGGTCTCCTGGGTGGGCGTCGTCCAGCTGATCGTGCTCTCGGTGGCGCTGGTGCTGCTCATGCTGTGGATGACGCGTGCGACCGCCGAGAAGATGGGCTTCGACCGTGCCGACATGATCGCGGTCCAGTTCTGCGGCACCAAGAAGTCGATGGCCACGGGCCTGCCGATGGCCGCGGTGCTGTTCGCCGGACAACCCGTGGGCCTGCTGGTACTGCCGCTGATGATCTTCCACCAGCTCCAGCTGATGATGTGCGCGTGGCTGGCCGCGCGGTACGGGCGCGAGCTCGAGCCGGAGCGCGTCGCGGCCTGAGCCGCGGCACCGGCTGCGCACCGACCCATCCCGCCCCGCGATGCGCGGGAGGGCGGCGTCAGGCCGCGGCGGGCTCGGGTCTCGGGTGCGCGCGGAGCATCATGATGGCCGCCGGGACGATCGCCAGATCGACCACGACGTCGACGGTGTTCAGCGAGCCGGCACGGATCGCCCCGCAGTAGTCGCCGAGCACCACCGCGGTGAGCGGGAACACCGCCGCCGCGGTGTATCCCCACCGCTCGCCGACCAGCACCATCAGGAGGATCACGCCGTAGGCGAGGGCCAGCCCGATGCAGGTCGTCTTGTACGAGCTCATCGGTATCGCCAGCGCGCGGGCCAGGTGCACCACCACCGCCGTCGCCAGCAGGACCCCCAGCACCGTCCGCAGACGGCGGTGCCCGCGCAGCGGTTCACCGAGTCCGAACATTTCGATACACCTCCGTACCGGAAAGAACACTGGCTACACTCGTTGTCACTAGCTGAGGTAATAGTACGGGTAGACTGACTATCATGTCCAGACGGAAGTTCAGCGCGATCGATGAAGTGACGTTCATCGATCCGCCGCCCACCGCGCGGATCCACATCCTGGCCCGCCGCGTCGGCGTGATCATCGCCGATCTCCTACTCGAGACCGTCCACGAGTACGAACCCCGTCTACGCCCGGGCCACATGCGGGTGCTCGCCCTGGTGAACGAAGCACCGAAGCGCCTGATCGACATCGCGGCCAGCCTCGGCAGCACCAAACAGTCGGTGGCGCCCACCGTCGCCGAGCTCGTGGACTGGGGCCTCGTGGTCCGCACCGTCGACGATCGGGACCGGCGCGCGCGCACGCTGGCGCTCACCCCGCACGGCGAGACCGTGACGTCGGCGATGCTGGGCCGGTCCATCGCGCTGGACGAGGAGTGGGGCCGCCTGCTCGGGGAGGACGTCGAGATCTGCCGCTCCGCGCTGTGGCGGATCATCCAGTCGCAGCGCCCGACGGACGGGTGAGGCCGGTCAGGCGACCGCCGGCTGTGCCGCAGCCGTCACGAACAGCGGCTCGAGCCGAGGCAGGATCCACTCCCGGCTCAGCGGCGTGGGCTGATTCAGTGCGATGACGGTCTGCAGGTCGACGACCTGCGTCGCGCCGCCGCTGACCTGCGGCAGGCCCGCATACCCGGGCAGGCGCTGCAGATCGGCGGCCGTCGCGCCGTTCGGGTAGATCACCATGAGGTTCGAGGCGATCCGGGGGAGCAGCTCCAACGAGACCGGGGTGCGCCCGCCCTGCGCGCCCGCGCCGGTCGCGAACTGCGGATCGTCCTTGATCGCCTTCGGCAGCGTCATCCCCAGTTCGGCGAACATCGTGTTGGTCGGGTCGGCGGTGGCGGAGACGAAGTTGAACGTGCTGTTCGCGGCGAGGTACTGCGCGAGCACCGCCGACTTGCCCTGCAGGCCCGGGTGCCGCTCGCGGACGGCAGCGAAGCGCGCCTCGTCCTCGGCCAGGATCCGCGCGACGGCGTCCTGCTCGCCCAGGATCCGTCCGAGGGCGCGCAACTGCACGTCCCAGGCTGCGCGCGATCCGTTCTCCTCGATGCCGCCGAGCACCTTCGTCACCGCGGAGAGCCGGTCGAACGTGCCCTGATCGAGCACGTAGTCGTCGCCGACGAACAGGTCCGGCCGGTACTTCGCGATCTCCTCGACGGGCATCGATTTCTTGTCCGGGGAGGTGATGACCGGGATCCCGTCGAGCCGCGTGCCGTGCCACGGGGCCGGCAGCGGGAGGCCCGCCTGCACCACGGCGACCGGCGTGATGCCCAGGGCCAGCAGGTTGTCGATCGAGTAGCCGGTCGCCACGATGCGGGCCGGCCCCACGGGGAACTCCGTGACGCCGTTGACCTGGGTGATCGTGACCGTGCTCCCGGCGCGGGCGGCACCGTCGGAACCCGTTCCACCGCAGGCGGAGGCGATCAGCCCGACCACCGCCAGGGCCGCGATCAGCCCGATGCGCATCCGTTTCATGAACCCTCCTCGTAACAGGAAGGCCAGCCTAACCTAACTGATCAGTTGACGGAAACGTCCACCGGATGGGTGGCGAGCAGCGCCGTCGGCAGGCCCTGCCGGCGCAGCACCTTGCCCCACAGATCCACGCTCGACGGGACCAGCACGTCGGTGTGCAGGGAGCCGCAGGGGATCCAGTCGTCGCGGCCGAGCTCGTCGTCGAGCTGGCCCATGCCCCAACCGCTGTAGCCGGCGAACACGCGCACACCGTCGAGCAGCTCGTCCATCATCTCCACGTCGGAATCGAGATCGACGAGCACCACCCGGCCGGCGACGGGCTGCAGGCCGCGGATGCCGCTCGCATCGACCCCCGCCTTCACCACGCCGAGGCACAGCGCCGCGGTCTGGTTGACGGGCCCGCCGACGAAGACGGCCTTCGGCTTGGCCGCGAGATCGTGCCACCGGGGGAGCACCCCGTGGACGGCGGACTCACTGGGCCGGTTCAGCACCACGCCCAGGCTGCCGGACTCGTTGTGCTCGATCAGGTAGACGACGGTGCGCGAGAAGGTGGGCTCGATCAGCTCGGGGGAGGCCACCAGCAGCGTGCCGGGGGACACCTCGAAGCCCGCGCCCGCGGACTCGCCGGAGGACGCGCCGCCCGGTGCGGATTCATTCGAACGATCGGGACCCACACCCCCATCATGGCACGCGGAGCACCATCCGGGTCCGCCGACGGGGAAGGCTTCGCGCCGATACGCTGTAGCACGTGACGACCGGCCGAGCGGGCGCGCCGACGGCCGCCGCGAAACCCGCCTGGCGGACCTTCCGCGACCTGCCCGACCTGCTGCGCCTGCTCGGCGTCCGGTTGCTGAGCCAGTACGCGGAGGGGCTGTTCCAGGCCGGGCTCGGCACGGCCATCGTCTTCAACCCCGAGCGGAGCGCGTCGCCGGCGGACATCGCCGCCGGCCTGGCCGTGCTGCTGCTGCCGTACTCGGTGATCGGCCCGTTCGCGGGTGCGCTCCTGGACCGGTGGGACCGGCGCCGGGTGTTCGTCGTCGCCAACCTGGTGCGCGCGCTGCTCATCGCGGCGTGCGCGGGCGTCCTCGCGTCGGGAGCGGGGGAGACGGCGATCTTCGTGGTCGCGCTCGCCGTCGGCGGCGCCGGCCGGTTCGTCGGCTCGGGTCTGTCCGCCGCGCTGCCGCACGTCGTGGACCGGCCACAACTGGTCGCCATGAACTCGGTGACCACGACCCTCGGGGCGGGTGCCACCGCGCTGGGCGCCAGCACCGCCGTGGGCCTGCGCGCGGTGTTCGGCTCCGACGACGCCGGCGGCGCCGGGGTCCTCGCCTGCGCTGCGCTGATCGCGGTCCTCGGCGCGCTGCTCGCGACCCGGTTCCCGGCCGGCATCCTCGGCCCCGATCACGACGTCACCGGCAAACACGAGAAGCCGTCGACCGCACTCGGCGAGGTCGCGACCGGCCTCGCGCACGGCGCACTCGCCGCCTGGCGCGCCCCGTCGGTCGCGGCCGCCCTCACCGGCATGGGGGCGCACCGCATCGTGTTCGGCTTCAACACCCTGATGCTGCTCCTGCTCACCCGCCACCACTTCACCGACGGGGCGCTCGGGCTCGCCGGGTTCGGCGCGGTCGCGGGCGCGACGGCGGTGGGGATGTTCGCCGCGGCCGTGCTCACCCCGATCACCGTGGCCAGGTGGGGGCGGCGGAACACCGTGGTCGGCGCGCTCGTCGCCGCCTGCCTGACCCAGCTCACCGTGCTGACGCTGCACTTCGCGGTCCTGGTGGCGGCCGCAGCGGTGCTCGGGCTCGCCGGTCAGGTGGTCAAGCTGTCGGGCGACGCCGCGATGCAGATGGACGTGCCCGACGAGCGTCGCGGCCAGGTCTTCGCCTTCCAGGACGCCCTGTTCAACGTGACCTTCGTGGGCGCGGTCGCGTTCGCCGCCGCCGTGGTCCCGTTCGACGGTGCCTCCCGGCCCCTCGCCGCCGCCGGTGCCGTCCTCTACGCCCTCGCCGTCGGCGCGGTGGTGCTGCTCTACCGCCGCACGGGAACCCCGGAGGTCGCTGGCGCGTCCAATTGATATGGGGGACGAGCTGATCGAGTACTGGTTCGGCGACGGCGGCGCCGTCACCCGCTGGACCTCGCCGGGGGAGCAGGGGGCGGTGCTCCTCGACTTCGACGGGGACGGCCTGCTCGACGATGCGATGCTCGACCTGGACGGGGACGGCCGCGCCGACGTCGCGGCCCTCGATCTCGACGACGACGGCACCCGCGAGGCGGCCTTCCGCGACGACGGATCCGGGCTCTGGGCGCAGGCCGCACCCGGCGCGGATCGGCCGACCGGCCCGGAGGGACCCGGTCCCGGCGCCGGGCCGGAGCAGGGGCGCGTCGAGGCCGTGGAGCGGGCGACACCGTCGACCTGCCCGATGCCGGGCGTCGCGCGGGTGCCGCAGGAACCCGGCCCCCCGGCGACGGTGACCCCCGTGCCGGCGGAACCGGGGCAACCCGCCCGGCAGGCCGTCGCCGACACGGACGCCGACGGTGCGCCCGACGTCCTCCTCTTCGATACCGACGGTGACGGCACCGCCGACGGCGCGACCGATCTGCACCAGTAGGAATCAGATCTTTCGCCTGGTGCGCGCGGCGGATAGGCTCCTGGCATGCGTACGTCTCTGCGAGCCGCCGCGGCGGTCACCCTGCTGGTCGCGTCCACGACGGCCGCGGCGGGCGGCGCCACCGCCGCGCCCACGCCGGCCCCGACCCCGGCGAAGACCGTCGTCGTCGACGTGCGCACGCACGTCTTCCTCGTGCCCGCCGACGAGGTCGCGCCGCGGACCACCGTCTACGCCGACGGCCGCATCATCACCAAGCCCGTCTCGTCCACGGCGTCCGGAAGCGGCCTCGTCGAGCTGCGGGGCACGCCCGCCGACGTCGCGGACCTGCGCTCCATCACCGAGAAGGTGCTGCGCAACCGTCCGGACTACGACCGGAAGATCCAGATCTTCGACGGGTGGATCGTCTCCGCCACGGTGCGCACCGCCGACGGCACCGTGCTCAAGGCCACCGTCGACAATCCCGAGCCGCGCGGGTGGGCGGCCCTGTCCAAGCTTCCCAGCGAGCTCGACAAGCGGATCGCCGCGATCCCCGGGCCGCGCACGCCCTACGCCGAGCCTCGCTGACCCGGCCGCCGACTCAGCCCCGGCGCTCGGCCCACCACTTCTGCAGTTCGGCCTCGGCCTCGTCGCGGTCGAGGGGGCCGCGGTCCAGGCGCAGTTCCTTGAGGAACTTCCACGCCGCGCCCACCTCGGGTCCGGGCTCCAGACCGAGCAACTCCATGATCGCGTTGCCGTCGAGATCGGGCCGCACGCGCGCGAGATCCTCCCTCGCGGCGATGTCCTCGATCCGCCGCTCGAGCCCGTCGTAGGTGGCCTGCAGCCGCGCGGCGCGCCGCTTGTTACGGGTGGTGCAGTCCGCGCGGACCAGCTTGTGCAGCCGGGGGAGCAGCGGTCCGGCGTCGGTGACGTAGCGGCGCACCGCGGAATCGGTCCACTGCCCGTCGCCGTAGCCGTGGAAGCGCAGGTGCAGGAAGACCAGCTGCGCGACGTCCTCGATCACGGCCTTCGGATACGCCAGCGCCCGCATCCGCTTGCGCACCATCTTCGCGCCCACCACCTCGTGGTGGTGGAAGGAGACGCCGCCGTTCGGCTCGTGCCGGCGGGTGTCGGGCTTGCCGATGTCGTGCAGCAGCGCGGCCCAGCGCAGGATCAGGTCCGGATCGGACTCCTCCAGGTCGATGGCCTGCTGCAGCACGGTCATCGAGTGCCAGAAGACGTCCTTGTGCTGGTGGTGCTCGTCGATCGCCAGCTTCATCCCGGGGATCTCCGGGATCACCCGCTCGGCGAGCCCGGTGTCCACCAGCAGCACGATCCCGTCCACGGGGTGCTCGCCCAGGATCAGCTTGTCCAGCTCGGCCCGCACCCGCTCCGCGGTGATCCGGTCGATCTCGGACGCCATGTCGGTCATCGCCGCGGACACGCGCGGCGCCACCGCGAATCCCAGCTGGGAGACGAAGCGCGCGGCGCGGAGCATGCGCAGGGGATCGTCGGAGAAGGACTCCTCCGGCGTGGCCGGTGTGTCGATCTCGCCCGCGAGCAGCGCGTCGAGCCCGTTCAGCGGGTCCTGGAAGTCCTCGGCGCCGTCGCGGCCGATGCGCACGGCCATCGCGTTGATCGTGAAATCGCGGCGGACCAGGTCGTCGTGCAGGTTCTCGCCGAACTTCACGACGGGATTGCGGGTGACGCGGTCGTACGCCTCCGCGCGGTAGGTGGTGATCTCGATCTGCTGGTCGGCGAAGGCCGCGCTCACGGTGCCGAACTCGATACCGGTGTCCCACATCGCGTCGGCCCAGCCGCGCAGCAGCGCCTGCACCTGCTCGGGCCGCGCGTCGGTGGTGAAGTCCAGATCGCTCGTCAGGCGGCCGAGCAGTGCGTCCCGCACCGAACCGCCGACGAGGTAGAGCTCGTGCCCGGCATCGGCGAAGCGGGCGCCCAGCGGCGCCAGCACGTCGGACAATCCGCGCAGCGAGATGTGCGCCGCCGCCAGGAGGCGGGTCCGGCGCTCGGCGCGCGCGTCCGCGGGGCCGTCGGGAGAGCTGTCGGTCACGACCGGTCAGTCTACTGCGGCGCGGAAAACACGACGGTGGCGTATGGGAGCGCAACCGGCCAGTAGCATCGGGGGGTGACCTCCGCCGAATCCGCCGACTCCTCGGGCCGCCCGCAGCGCCCGGGTCCCGTCGGCGACTCCGCGGCAGGAGCGCCCTCCCGGCCGCGCCGTCGGCGGCGCCGCGGGGGCCGTGGTCGCGGTCGCGGCCAGCTCTCGGCGGTCACCGAGCAGAAGCCGTCACCGGAGAGCGGCGAGGCACCGTCGGAACCCGCTCCGGCCGTCAAGCCCGCACGCAAGCAGGGCACCCCGACCTCGAAGGCCAAGCGCCCCGCGCCGGGCCGCGTCCGCCCCGATCCGCGCATCCGGACGGTCCGCGAGACCTCCGCCGGCGGCCTCGTGGTGGCCGGGCTCGACGGTGACGACGAGCTGCGCGCCGCGCTGATCGGGCGCGTCGACCGCCGCGGCCGCACCCTGTGGTCCCTGCCGAAGGGGCACATCGAGACGGGCGAGACGGCCGAGCTCACCGCCATCCGCGAGGTCGCGGAGGAGACGGGCCTGACCGGCGCCGTCCTCGCACCCATCGGCAAGATCGACTACTGGTTCGCCGTCGAGGGCCGCCGCGTGCACAAGACCGTGCACCACTTCCTGCTGTCCTGGCAGAGCGGCGATCTCTCCACCGAGGACTACGAGGTCTCCGAGGTCGCCTGGGTGCCGCTGGGCGAGCTGGCGACCCGGCTGACCTACTCCGACGAGCGCAAGCTGGTCGCCACCGCGCGCACCGTCATCGAGGATCTGACCGCGGACCCGCAGGAGCTGGCCGCCCGCGTCGCCGCCGCGCCGCGCAGCGAGCCCTCCGCCTACGAGCGCGCCGCGGCCGAGCGCAACGCCGTGCGCAACGATCCGCCCAAGCCCCGGCGGCGGCGGGGCGGGCGCCGCTCGCGCGGTCGCCGCAGCAGCGGAGGCGGCGGGGGCGGTCAGACGTGAGCCGATCGGCCCGCCTCCTGTGCGTGCTGACGCTCCTGATCGCGATCACCGGCCTGCCCGTTCCCAGCGGCGCCGGTCTCCCGGACGCCCAGTTCGTACGGATCACCGTCGACGAGGTCACCTCCCGGGTCACCGAGAACTCCCCCAACGAAGTGGTGGTGCGCGGCGACGTCGAGAACTTCGGCGACCGCGACGTCAGCGACCTGGACCTGCGGATCCAGCGCGCGCCCGCGGTGTCGACCTCGGCGCAGCTGCGCTCGGACCTGGTCGCCGACAACAACGTCTACGACACCCTCGGCCGCTTCGAACCCGTCTCGAAGGTGCTCAAGCCGGGGCAGCGCACCGCGTTCACCGTCACGATCCCGGTCCGCGCCACCCCCACCACGCGCGGGCCCACTCTCGGCATCGACCGCCCGGGCGTCTACCCGCTGCTGCTCAACCTCAACGGCAAGCCCGCGTACGGCGGCACCGCCCGGCTCGACGACTCGCGGACCCTCCTGCCCGTCCTCGGCCTGCCCGAGGGCGGCTCCGACGACGCGGGCACCGTCGACAAGGCCGTCACGACGTCGCCCGCCCAGGTCACGCTGCTGTGGCCACTGGCCGACAATCCGAAACTCGCGGGCGGCGTACCCGGCGGCGGCGACACCCCGGTGCGGCTCGTCGACGACGCGCTCGCCGGCTCCCTCGGCGAGGGCGGCCGGCTCGACGGCCTGCTGTCGGCCTACGAGGACGCGACGCGCGGGCCCGACCCGCGGCGGACCGCGCTGCGGACGGCCGCCTGCCTCGCGATCGATCCGGACCTGCTCGTCACGGTGCAGGCCATGACCGCGCCGTACCGGGTCGCCCGCAATCCCGCCGACCCGCGCGGCCCGAGCAGCGCCGGCACCGGCAGTGATGCGGCGGGTGCCTGGTTGGAGCGCCTCAAGCGGGTCGCCGCCGATTCCTGCGTGGTCGCGCTGCCCTTCGGCCAGGTCGACCTCGAGGCGCTCGGCCGCTCCGCCGAGCCGTCACTGCAGCGCGCCGCGCTCGACACCCCGTCCGACGTCATCGACTCGATCCTCGGCGTGCAGTCCGTGCGGGGCGTCGCGATCCCCGCGTCCGGGCAGCTCCTCGCCGACGGTGCCGGGCAGCTGCGCGCCTCCGACATCGGGGCCACGGTCGTAGCGGCGACCACCGTGAAGGCGCCGGCCCAGGGGCGGGGCACCCCGTCGGGCATCGTCAACGTGGGCCAGGGCATCGGGGCCGCGGTGTTCGACCCGAGCGTCTCGGCCGCCCTCGCCGCGATGGGCGACGTCCCCGACGGGGCGGAGCGCGGGGTCGTACCGGGCCCGACGGGGACCGTGCCCACGTCATCGACCTTCACCGTCGGCGAGGAGTCGGCGGTGATGCGGCGGCAGGCCGCCGTCGGGGCGGTCACCGCGGCCGCGCTCGATCCGACGCAGCGCTACGCGCCCCCCGACGGGTGGGCGGCCAGCACCGCCGTCGATCCCGTCGCACAGGTCACCGGCCGCACCACACTGATCGCACCGCCGCAGGTGTGGGCCGCGGGGCCGCAGGACGCGCGCGCCGTCCTCGACGCCGTCTCCGCGCAGTTCGGCGCGGGCCTCGCGCAGCCGCGCACCTTCCGCGACCTCACCGCCTCCGCCCAGTCGACGGGCCGCGACCCGGCCCGCGCCGCCGATCCCTGGACGCTGCGGCAGGCGCCCGAGAGCGCGCCCTCCCGCGTCCCGGACCGGATCGTCACCGCCGCCGCCGCGCACGTCCGGCAGGTCGACCAGCTCGGCGCCGCGCTGCTCCCCCTGCCGAAGACCCCGCTCACTCCGCGGATGTACACCTCGCCCCTGCGCGAGGACGCGGTGCGTGCGCTGCGCTGGGCGCCGTCGCGCTCCGCCGTCGACGGTGACGCCTCCATCCGGCTGTCCGCCACGCGCGCTTCGATGGCCGCACAGCTGCGCTCCGTCGGCTTCGTCACCCCCGGCGGGGCGTACACGCTGGCCTCGGACAAATCGCCACTGCTCATCGTCGCGCGCAACGACCTGCCGCTGCCCATCCGGACCGTCATCGACTGGTCGGCCCCCGAGGGCGTCACGATCGACGCCTCCGAGGTGCAGGAGCTGCCCGCACGGGGCACCCGGCAGATCGAACTGCCGACGACCGTCGACTACTCGCGGCAGATCTCCGTGCAGCTGACGCTGCGCTCGTCCAGCAACATGCCGCTGGGCGACCCGATCTCCGTCTCCGTGCACTCCAACGCTTACGGCAAGTCGCTGTTCTGGATCACGTGCGGCGCCGGGATCCTGCTGGTCCTGCTCGCCGGGCGGCGCCTGTGGCGCCGCTACCGCGGCCGGCCCGACCCGGCGGATGCGGACCGCCCCCCGGCCGACGAGCACGAGAAGCGGATCGCGAACAGTTACGCTGCACATCGACCGCCCGCACCGCACGAGACCCCGGAACCGAAGGACACATGAGCCGCGCCGAGCCCCGGCACATCCCGCCGAGCAACCGCCCCACCAGCGGCGGGAGCACCGACGGTGCGACGGACGGCGGCGGCACCAGCAGCCTGCTGCGTTCCACCGGCTCGGTCGCGGTCGCCACGCTCACTTCGCGGGTCACCGGCTTCCTGCGCACCGTTCTGCTCGCGGCCATCCTCGGTCCGGCGATCGCCTCCGCGTTCAGCGTGGCGAACCAGATGCCCCAGCAGGTGTCCGAGCTGGTCCTCGGGCAGGTGCTCACGGCGTTGGTCATCCCCGTCCTGGTGCGGGCCGAGATGGAGGACAAGGACCGCGGCCAGGCCTTCTTCGAGCGCCTGTTCACGTTGTCACTGACCATCCTCGGCGTGGCACTGATCGTGTCCCTGGCGCTCTCACCGGTACTGGTCGGCCTGTTGGTGGGGGATTCGAAGGTCGACGAGGGCCTCACGCAGGCCCTGGTCGTCATGTTCCTGCCGCAGCTGATGTTCTACGGGCTCTCGGCCCTGTTCACGGCGATGCTCAACACCCGTGACGAATTCAAACCCGGCGCGTGGGCACCCGTGGCGTGCAACATCGTGCAGATCACCACCCTGGTGACCTTCTACTTCATGCCCGGCGAGCTCACGATCAACCCGACGGACATGAGCCAGCCCAAGCTCCTGGTCCTGGGCATCGGCAGCACTCTGGGCGTCGTCCTCCAGGCCCTCGTGCTGCTCCCCGCGATGCGCCGCTCGGGGATCAAGCTGCGGCTGCGGTGGGGCGTCGACGATCGGCTCAAGCACTTCGGCAGCATGGGCATCGCGATCGTCACCTACGTCTTCATCTCGCAGGTCGGTTGGTACGCGGTGACCCCGATCCTCTCGCACGCCTCCGGCGGCGGTCCGGCCGTGTACCAGTACGCGTGGATGGTGCTCCAGCTCCCGTACGGCGTCATCGGTGTCGCGCTGCTGACCGCCGTGATGCCACGACTGTCGCGCAACGCGGCGAACGGCAACCGCAACGCCGTCCTCGACGACCTGGCCGTCGCCACCCGCATCACGATGGTCGCCCTGGTCCCGATCGTCGCGTTCATGACGGTCTTCGGGCCGTCCATCGGGCGCGCGCTGTTCAACTTCGGCCAGTTCTCCCGCGACGACGCGAACTTCCTGGGTACCGCGATCACGTTCAGCGCGTTCGTGCTGATCCCGTACGCGATGGTGCTGATCCACCTGCGAGTCTTCTACGCGCAGGAGCGGGCCTGGATCCCCACCGGGATCGTCGTGGCGATCGTGATCGTGCAGGTCGCCCTGTCCTACCTCGTGCTGGTGGTCACCGATGACGACCACCGGATCGTCGAGCTCGTCGGTACGGCACGCGGCCTCGCGTACACCGCCGGTGCGATCATGGGCTGGTACCTCTTGCGACGGACTCTCGGTCCGCTGCACCTGACCAACGTCGCGCGCACGCTGATCCAGACGATCACCGTCTCGGTGCTGGTCACGGTGACCGTGTACGTGATCATGCAGCTGCCCGTGCTCAAGGCGATCGATCGCAGCGGTCCGCTCGGCGCGTTCCTGTATCTTGCAATCGCAGGCGTACTCTGCCTCACGTTGATCTATGCGCTACTCGCCCTCTGGCGGGTACCGGACGTGCTGGCGATCCTGGCACCCCTGCGGCGCATCGCGGGCCGGTTCATCCCGGCGCTGCGGCCGAGCGCACCGTCGGAACCGGAGCGCGCGGCCTCCCGCGCCCCGGACACCCGCGAGATGCGCCTGGATGAGCTCGAGGCCTACGCGAGCCTGCGCCGCGAGGAGATCACCGCCCAGCTGCCGCGGATCGCCGACGACATCGGCCTCCCGTATGCTGGTCAAAGCCATGTTCCCCGGCGCCCGCGGGCGGGCGAGCAAACACCGACCACGGGCCTTCGATACCGCAGAAGAGGAGCATTCGCAGTGACCGAGGACGACTCCGCACGCACGTCCGGCAACGAGGCACCGGGGACCGGACAGATGCGATTGCCGTCCGCGTCGCCGGCTCCGCAGGCCGGCCTGCCGGCCTCGCCCGAGCCCGCCGCACCGTCGTGGGACGAGGACGATGCGCCCCGCGGCCCCGAGCTGATCCCGGGCGCCGTCGTGGCGGGCGGCCGCTACCGGCTCATCGAGCACTACGGCGGGATCCGCGGGCTGCAGTTCTGGCAGGCGCGCGACATCAACCTCGACCGCGACGTGGCACTGACCTTCGTCGACTCCGAGCAGCGCGCCCCGGTTCCCGAGCGCGGCGCCCAGATCAGCATGCGCGGCGAGGGCCCGCAGTCGATCCTCTCCCGCACGCTGCGCCTGGGCCGCGTGCACTCGAACGGCCTGGCCCGCGTCCTCGACGTGGTGCGCGGCAGCTCGGGCGGCATCGTGGTCGCCGAGTGGGTCCCCAGCAGCTCGCTGGCCGACGTGGCCGGTACCCATCCGTCGGCGATCGGCGCGGCGAAGGCCGTGCGCGCCCTGGCCGGTGCCGCCGAGGGCGCTCACCGCGCCGGCGCCGCCCTCTCCATCGACCACCCGGACCGCGTGCGCATCTCGCAGGACGGGCACGCCTACCTCGCCTTCCCCGGCACGCTGGCCGACGCCACCAAGGAGTCCGACGTCCGGGGCCTCGGCGCGGTGCTCTACGCCCTGCTGCTCGAGCGCTGGCCGCTCGACGATGCGACGGGCCGCACCGTGACCACCGGGACGGGCACCGTCGCCGGCATCCGGCAGGCGGACGCCGACGCGAACGGTAATCCCGTCGAACCGCGGGACGCCAAGCGCGACATCCCGTTCGAGATCTCGGCGGTCGCCACCCGCACGCTCGAGGGCGGCCAGGGCATCCGCACCGCCGCCACGGTGCAGCAGCTGCTCGATCAGGCCTCGGTCGTCGACGTGAAGACCGACCTGCTGGCGGCCGTGCGCACCGAGCCCCCGCGCGAGGCACCCCGTCAGGCGCCGCCCCGCTCCGAGCCGGCCGTGCCGCTGTCCCAGCAGCCCACTCCCGCCAAGCGGATCCAGTCCAAGCCCACACTGCTGCAGCGCATCTCGGGCGGCAAGAAGAACGTTCCCCTGCTCGTGATCGCGGCGTGCGCGGTCGCCCTGCTGGTGATCATCGGGCTCACGCTGCTGATCAGCAGCCTGACGGGTGGCAAGGACACGCAGTCGGGCGTGAGCTCGCTCTACACCACGAGCGCGACGGCCGAGCAGAGCGCGGCGCCGGCCCCGGCGCCCGGCGTCGGCGCCCCGGTGAAGTCCACCGACGTCGCCCTCGTGGACTTCGCCTCCTCGAAGGACCCGGCGACGAACCTGGCGAACGTGCTCACCGGGAAGACCCCGTCGTGGAAGACGGACACCTACCGGGCCGGGCCCGCCTTCGGAAACCTGAAGAAGGGCGTCGGATTCCTGGTCACGCTCGACAAGGCGGTCTCGCTGACGCGCGGCACCATCACCTCCCCGAGCGCGGGCAGCACCGTCGAGGTGCGCACGTCGACGAAGGACTCGGTCAAGGAGCTGGGCGAGACCTCGCTGGTGTGGTCCGGCACGCTGCGCCCGGGCGCCAACGACTTCCACGTCAGCACCGTGGCCCCGCGCGCCCGGTACGTGCTGGTGTGGATCACCGGTCTCACCAAGGAGTCCGGCAACTCGTGGTACACCACGATCAATCAGGTCGCGTTCCAGGGATCCTGATGACCCGCGCCGCGGTTTCGATCCACGCGGGCCCCGTATCGGGCACCGAGATCACCAGCGGCCGACCGGATTCCACGTCCCGGTAGTCGAGGAACCTTACGCGCCAGCCTGTTCGAGTCCGCAACGCGGACTCCACCCGGACCTCCTCCGGGATCTGCATCCCCCGTTCGCGAGCGTGCTCGGCCGCGACGGCGCGGGCCCGCTCGGGCGTGCGGCCCGGCACACCCTCGTAGCGCGGACCGTCGCCCGTCCACTGGGTCAGACCCCACTCGCGCAGCCGGAGCCATGCCTCGTCGAGCATCCGCTCCGGTGCGAAGCCGCCGAACGCGGCGCGCCACGAGGCGGCGTCGAGCCACTCGTACTCGCACATCCGGACCACGTGCTGCAGTCCGTCGCCGTTCTCGAGACGTCCGGCGAGGGCGGCCACCACCTCGTCCGCGCTGCCGACCGGGGGGAGCGGCGCACCGGGCTCCGGGGCCTCCCCGGCATCGAACCCGCCCCCGTCCCAGACCCCGGCCCAGCCGTACCGGCCGGCGCTGAGCCGGTGATCGAGGGCCGACACGTGCTCGAGCCACGACGGTCCGCCCGCCATCCGCTCGGCGGCCCCCGGCGCTCCCGGCACGTGCCACCCGAGATCGCCGCAGGAGAGCACGGCGCGGTCCGGGCCGAACCAGGCGAGCGTCGCGCCGGCGGTCGACGAGGCGTCGTACCGGGCGACGCCGCGCTCGGTGCCGTCGACGGTGACCCGGAAGGGTAGCGGCGCGCCGCCGGCCGCGAGCACGGGCTGCGCCGCCGCGAGCAGGCACCAGCGGGCCCGCAGCAGCCGGAGCGGGTCGGTTCGGACGGACATGGGCCGATCCTCGTCGATGCCACTGAAGGGACGCTTACGGCGGACTTGTCGGTGTCGTGCCCTACGGTGCGAGGACGGCGCCCGCCGGGCGCGCTCGATCGAGGGGGACGAGATGACGGAACACGACGACGGTGTGGTGATCGGCGAGGACGGTCTGGCGCGACCGGCCTGGGCGGCCGAGGGCCTGCTGCGCGAGTACTACGACACCGAGTGGGGCATGCCGATCCGCGACGAGCGCGGCCTCTACGAACGCATCTCGCTGGAGGGTTTCCAGGCGGGACTGTCGTGGGCCACGGTGCTGCGCAAGCGGCCGGCGTTCCGCGCCGGCTTCGCCGACTTCGATCCCGATGCGGTGGCCGCGTTCGACGAGGGGGACGTCGAGCGCCTGATGGCCGATCCGGGCATCATCCGCAATCGGCAGAAGATCGAGGCCACCATCGGCAACGCCCGCGCCGTCCTCGCGCTGCGCGAGGACGGCGGGCTGGTGGATCTGGTGTGGTCCTTCCAGCCCGAGCGCACCCCGGCCCCGCGCACCATGGCCGAGGTGGCGGCCACGTCGCCGGAGTCGATCGCGCTGTCGAAGGAGCTGCGCCGCCGGGGTTTCCGGTTCGTCGGGCCCACCACCATGTACGCGCTGATGCAGGCGGTGGGCATCGTCGACGATCACCTCATCGGCAGTCACCGGCGGGGCAGCTCCGGCGTGTGGGCCTAGCGGGCGCGGCTACGCGGTGCCGGTCCCTCCGGTGAGGTGCCCGTAGCGGTGCAGCGTGGTGCTCACGGCCTGCTCGCGCAGCACGCTGAGCAGCTCGCGGCGGCCGGAGAGCAGCACCTGTCCGCGGAGCACACTGTGCCCGTGCGCGGCCGCGGCGGCGGCCACCTCCGGTTCGGGGGTCCCGAGCACGCGGATGCGCACGGGTTCGGCCCGCCGGGCGAGGCCGTCGGCGTACTCCTGCGCCGCGTGTACCGGCGCGTCGAAGGGCAGCGGCGGGGCGTCGGGGCTCGCCGTCACGTCGAGCCGGGTGCCGGTGCGGGCCGCGGCGAGCTGCAGCCGCACCAGGTCGCGGGGGCGGGCCTCCGCGCCCACGCGCACCTCGAGGTGGGGGAGCGGCCGGTAGCGGAAGACGTTCGCCTCACTCGCCAGTCCCGTCGGGTCGTGCTCGACGCCGAACTCGGCGTCCCACGCCCGCTGGTCGGACGCGGCCGCGGCGTGCAGCCAGGCCACGTCCTCCGCGGTGAGGTGCCGCGCTCCGGCGATGATCCGCTCGCTGAACACCGTCGGCGCGACCTCGGGTGCGGACGGCACGACGGTGTCGGCCCACCGCCCGAACTGGGCCACGTAGTTGGGTCCTCCGGCCTTGGCGCCCGGGCCGATCGAGGAGCGCTTCCAGCCGCCGAAGGACTGCCGCTGCACGATGGCTCCGGTCATGTGCCGGTTGATGTAGAGGTTGCCCGCCTCCACCTTCTCGCGCCAGTGGGCGATCTCCTCGGGGTCGAGGCTGTGCAGGCCGGCGGTGAGGCCGTACCCGGTGGAGTTCTGCAGGCGCAGCGCCTCGTCGAGGCTCGCGGCGCGCATGATGCCGAGCACCGGGCCGAAGAGCTCGGTGGTGTGGAACCAGCTGCCCTCGGCGACTCCGTCGAGCACGCCGGGCGACCAGAGGCGGCCGGCCGTGTCGAGGCGGCGAGGCTCGACGAGCCAGCGCTCGCCCGGAGCGGGCTGCGTGAGCCCGCGCAGCAGCTTGCCCGCAGCGGGTTCGATGAGCGGGCCGACCGTGGTGCCGAGGTCGTGCCCCTCGCCCACGGCGAGGGTGCGGACTGCGTCCTGCAGCTGGCCGAGGAAGCGCTGCGAGTCGCCGACACTGCCCACGAGGATCGCGAGCGAAGCCGCGGAGCACTTCTGTCCGGCGTGCCCGAAGGCGCTGCGCACCAGGTCGTTCACCGCGAGATCGGGGTCGGCGGCCGGCGTCACCACCATCGCGTTCTTGCCGGACGTCTCGGCCAGCAGCTCGAGCTCGGGCCGCCAGCCGCGGAACAGGGCCGCGGTCTCGCTGGCCCCGGTGAGCACGACCGCGTCGGCCTCGGGGTGGGTGACCAGCCGGCGACCGGCATCGGCCTCGTCGGCGTTGACGAGCTGCACGAGGTGCTCGGGGACTCCCGCGGCGTGCAGGGCGGCGATCGCGGCGGTGCCGCAGCGCAGGACCTGCGGGGCGGGCTTGATGATGACGGCCGCGCCGGCGGCGAGGGCGGCCAGCACGCCGCCGAGCGGGATCGCGACGGGGAAGTTCCACGGCGGGGTGACGACCACCAGCCGGTGCGGCGTGAACGCGGCCTCGTCGTCCTGCAGCGCCGACGCGCTGTGCGCGTAGTACCGGGCGAAGTCGATGGCCTCGGAGATCTCGGGATCCGCCTCGGTGACGGTCTTGCCCGCCTCGTACGACATCACGGTGAGCAGGTCGCCGCGGCGCCGCGCGAGCTCGTCGGCGACACGGTGCAACTGGGCCGCCCGCTCGCTCGCCGGCCGCGCCGCCCACGCCCGCTGGGCCTCGAGCGCCGCCGCGACGGCTCCGTCGACTGCGGCCGGATCACTCACCTGCGCAGGGGGTTCGACATCGTCCGGCCGCGCGAGGGCGGCGCAGGCCCAGGCCCGGTTGCCGGGGGTGGACGGGTCGGTGTCCGGCTCGCCGGTGAACGGGCCGTGCTGTGCGAGCACCGTCTCGGTGCCGCGGTCCTGCACGCGGTTCGGCCCGTCCTGCACCGCGTGGCGGCGCGCGACGGCCGTGCGGAAGCGCTCCTCCTCCAGGGCGATCGCGCCCGGGTCGGGGCTGAACATGGAGTACAGGAAGTTCTCGCTCGACGCGTTCTCCTCCAGGCGCCGCACCAGGTAGCTCACGGCCACGTCGAAGTCCCCGGTCCGCACGACCGGGGTGTAGAGGATCAGCGAACCCACGTCCGCGCGGACGGCGGCGGCCTCCATCGGCGCCATGCCCTGCAGCATCTCGATGTCCAACTGCCGCTGCACGTTCCGCTGCTCCGCCAACTCGACCGCGTACGCCACGGAGAAAAGGTTCTGCGAGGCGACGCCGATGCGCAGAGCGTCGGCGTTCTCCTGCCGCAGCGCGGCGTCCACCATCCGCAGGTAGTCCGCGTCGACGTCGGCCTTGGTGCCGTAGGTCGCGAGCGGCCAGTCGTGCAGCTCGGCGTCCACCCGCTCCATCGCGAGGTTGGCGCCCTTGACCAGGCGCACCTTGATCGGCGCGCCGCCCTCGGCCACGCGGCGCCGGGCGAACTCCGTGAGCCGGGCCATCGCGCCGGGAGCGTCGGGAAGGTAGGCCTGGAGCACGATTCCGGCGGTGAGGGAACGGAACTCGGGCTCGTCGAGGAGCGCGGTGAAGACCTCGAGGGTCAGGTGGAGGTCCTTGTACTCCTCCATGTCGAGATTGACGAACTTCCCGCCGTCGCGGGCGGTGCGGTACAGCGGTCGCAGTCGCTCGACGATCCGGTCCCGGTTGCCCTCGAGATCCCACGGGTTGAGCTGCGCGACGACGGAACTCACCTTGATCGAGACGTAATCCACGGACGGGTTCGAGAGCAGCTCGTGGGTGCGGGCGAGCCGGTTGTCGGCCTCGCCCTGGCCGAGCACGGCCTCGCCGAGCAGGTTGAGGTTCAGCCGCACCCCGGCCTCGCGGGCGCGGCGCAGGCGGCGCTGCAGCTTGTCGCCGTCGGCGTCGAAGACCAAGTGCCCCACCAGCTGCCGCAGTCGCAGGCGGGCCACGGGCATCGCGATCGACGGGGCGATGCCGGCGGCGACGGTGCCCGCGCGCAGCAGCGCGGCGTCGACGGGGCTCATGAACGCGCGTCCGGGAGCGCCACCGGCGGCGGGGGAGACGAGCCGGCGCAGCGCCTTCGCGGCGACGTGATCGTCCTCGGGCCGGGCGACCTGATCGACGAAGCCCATCGTGAACTCGACGCCACTCGGATCATGCAGCAGCGCTGCGAGACTGGATGTGGCGGCCGCTTCGCGCCGCCCGACGTCGGCGGGGCGGGGACCGCGACTGACCTGCAGCCAGCGGCGGGCACGACCGACGGCGGCGTCGACGACGGCACGATCGGTGCCGGGACCGGTGCCGAGGACGGCGCCTGTGCCGGATGAGGAGAGTGGGGAGCCGGGCACAGCGCCGGTGGGCACGGACGGGGACGGACGGGACGAATCGACCATGAGAGGCCTCCTGATAGCTCGCGCAGTGAAATGGAGAATCCACAGCGACGGGTGCGCCACCTGGCCTTGCGCTCCAGTGTAAGACCGATCACACGCCGAACGCGAGCGGATGCGTGATCGCAAAGATCCGCGCGTTTTCGATATCGGTGATCGAATTGCAAAGAAACGGTCTCAGAACGGTATCGGGCCCCTCTAACATCCGTGCATGACCGAGTGGGGGAACACCATCTCGCGGCCCGCCGGATCGGGGGATCCGGTGACCGATATGCACGGCACAGACCCGACGCCGCCCTGGGATCCGACGGGGCCGGCCTCCGACCACGCCTCCGACGAGCGGCTGCTCGCCGATGCCTCCCGCGGCGACGGTGACGCCTTCGCCGAACTCTTCCGGCGGCACAGCCGGCAGCTGCGCGCCACGGCACTGCGGACGATCCGCGACCACACCGACGCGGAGGACTGCCTGCAGGACGCCATGCTGCGCGCCTACCAGCTCTCGCCGAGCTTCCGCGGCGACTGCAAGGTGGCGAGCTGGTTGCACCGCATCGTCGTCAACGCCTGCCTGGACCGGGCCCGCCGGAACCAGGTACGCACGTCGCTGCCCATGCCCGACGACCTGAGCGGGCTGGCCTCGGACGAGGGTCGCGGCACCGAGGAACTCGACCGCCGGCTCTCGGTGGAGTCCGCGCTGCGGATGCTGCCCGAGGATCAGCGCGCGGCGATCGTCGCCGTCGACATGCACGGCCTGTCCGTGACCCAGGCGGCCGAGCTGCTCGGCGTGGCGCCGGGCACCGTCAAGAGCCGGCGCGCCCGAGCCCGCGTGCGGCTCGAGCGCCTCCTGCGCTGAGCGTCTCCCCGCGTCGTGCACCCCGCCCCGGATCCGGGCGGGTCGTTCGCATGACGCACAACGAGTATTGAAAGCGGTGGGAACCGATCGGTGGGCTGGTGCGTCCAATTCAAGAGAGGAGGTTTCCGATGGGGGAAGCAGGACCGCGTGCGGACGACGACGGGGACGAGCGCCAACGGCTCAGTCGCGCGGAGGAGGAGCGGCTCGACGCCGCGCTCGCCGAGTACCGCGATCGCATGTACGCGCAGTGGTCCGCGCCCGAGGGCGCGCACGCCGACAACCCCCTCGGAGACCGGCGCATCGAGGCCGCGATCCGCGCGGCGCCCGCTCCCGCACCGTCCCGCGTGCGACGGCGGTACCTGCTCGGCGCGGCCGCCGCGGCGGTGGGGGTGCTGGCCATCTCCGTGGCGGTGAGCACCGTGCGGGACGTGCCGGCCGAACCGGAGAGCGGAGTCCTGCTCGCGGCCGCGGTTCCCGGTGGCGATCGCGGCCCCTTCACCGACCCGCCCGCGCTGCGGCGCTGCCTGGACGCGGCATCGGTGCCCACCCGCCAGCGGACGCTGCTGGGCGCCGGATCGATGCAGCTGCGCGGCGCGCACACCACGGTGCTGCTGCTGCCCGGCGGAAAGCTCGGAGAGCTGCGGGTGCTCGCCGTCACGCCGTCGTGCGCGCAGGGGGAGAGCTCGTCGGTGCTGGTGAACCGTGTGCTCAGCGGTGCCTCCGCCGCACGCGCCGGCACGCCGTAACCTGGACGGGACGGTGCGGGAACATCCAGAACCCCGCCACCGTTGGCACACATGTCGGCCCGGGGGAAACCGCCCGGGCACCCCTTCAACGGTTGGATAGGTAGATGACTGCAGCTGGCACCGATATCGCGGACGTGATCATCATCGGATCGGGTCCGGCCGGGTACACGGCGGGCGTCTACGCCGGTCGCGCCGAGCTGAGCACCATCCTGTTCGAGGGCACCAACTTCGGTGGCGCGCTGATGACCACCACCGAGGTGGAGAACTACCCCGGCTTCCAGAACGGCATCATGGGCCCCCAGCTCATGGACGAGATGCGCGAGCAGGCGCAGCGCTTCGGCGCCGACCTGCGCATGGAGGACGTGGAGTCCGCGCAGCTCGACGGGGAGATCAAGGAGGTCGTCACCTCCGAGGGCACCTACCGCGCGCGCGCCGTCATCCTCGCGATGGGCGCCGCTGCGCGCTACCTGGGCGTGCCCGGTGAGGAGGCCCTCCTCGGCCGCGGCGTGAGCGCCTGCGCCACCTGCGACGGCTTCTTCTTCCGCGATCAGGACATCGCGGTGGTGGGCGGCGGCGACTCCGCGATGGAGGAGGCCATCTTCCTGACCAAGTTCGCCAAGTCCGTCACGCTCATCCACCGCAGCGAGAACTTCCGCGCCTCGAAGATCATGCTCGACCGCGCGCGGGCGAACGAGAAGATCCGCTTCCTCACCGACTCCAAGGTCACCGCGGTGCAGGGCGAGAAGTCCGTCGAGTCGCTGCTGGTGGAGAACACCGTGTCCGGCGCCGTCGAGACCCTCGAGGTCACCGGGCTGTTCGTGGCCATCGGCCACGATCCCCGCTCGGGTCTGGTCGCGGGCCAGGTCACCGTCGACGACGAGGGCTACGTCCAGGTCGAGGGCCGCAGCACCGCGACGGGCGTTCCCGGCGTCTTCGCCGCGGGCGATCTGGTCGACCACACCTACCGCCAGGCCATCACGGCGGCCGGCAGCGGCTGTGCCGCCGCGATCGACGCCGAGCGCTGGCTCGCCCACCACCGCGAAGTCGCGGCCGCCCAGTAATCCCCTTCCACCGCCCGAGGAGTTCAACCATGGCCGAGATCGTCACCCTCACCGACGACACCTTCACCGAGCAGGTGCTGCAGTCCGACAAGCCCGTGCTCGTCGACTTCTGGGCCACCTGGTGCGGCCCCTGCAAGGTGGTCGCACCGGTGCTGGAGCAGCTGGCCGCCGAGCACGGCGACAAGGTGACCTTCGCCAAGATCGAGGTCGACCAGAACCCCGGCGCGCCCCGCGACTACCAGGTGCTCAGCATCCCCACGCTGATCCTGTTCCAGAACGGGAAGCCGACGACCAAGTTGGTCGGCGCGAAGAGCAAGTCCGCTATCCTCAAGGAGCTCGACGGCCTGGTGTGATTCGCCGTCGCGTTGGCCGGTGGGCCCCGAGGCCGTATCGTGTACACGATTTCCCGTCCTCGGGCCGCCGGCCCGTAGGAAGCTAGCGAAGGGTGCTCCATGCCACGCATCAGCCTCGGTGATCACGGTGGCGCCGTGGCGGAGATCCGCGGCATCCTCGCCGATCAGGGTTTCCTCCGCGACTACGTGGCCCCCACCGAGTTGGTGGTCGGGGGCTGGACGGCCCCCGAGGCGGTCTTCGACCGCCGGCTGGATCGCGCCACGCGCGCCTTCCAGCAGCAGCGCGGTCTCCTGGTCGACGGTGTCGTCGGTCCCGCCACCTACCGTGCGCTCCGCGAGTCCACCTACCAGCTGGGCGCGCGCACGCTCAGCTACATCGCCTCCGCGCCCCCCTCGGGCGACGACGTGGCGGCCCTGCAGGCCCGCCTGCAGAACCTCGGCTTCTACGCCGGGATGATCGACGGCCTCTTCGGCCCGCAGACCCACCTGGGCCTCTCGGCCTATCAGCGCGAGTTCGGCCTCGTCGCCGACGGCATCTGCGGCCCGGCCACGCTGCGCTCGCTCACCTTCCTCGGCTCGCGCGTGACCGGCGGATCGCCGCACGCGATCAAGGAGGAGGAGCACGTCCGCAGCTCCGGTCCGCGCCTGTCGGGCAAGCGCATCGTCATCGACCCGGGCCTCGGCGGGCCGGACCGCGGCCTCGCCGTGCGCGGCCCCGACGGCCGGCCCGTCACCGAGGAGGAGATCCTCTGGGATCTCGGCTCGCGACTCGAGGGCCGGATGGCCGCCGCCGGCATGGAGACCTACCTCTCGCGCCCGCGCGGCATGGACGCCGACGACAGCACTCGCGCGTACACCGCCAACACCTTCGACGCCGACATGATGATCGCGCTGCGCACCGCGCACTACCGCAACGACCGCGCCCACGGCGTGGCCTCGTTCCACTTCGGCAACACGCACGGCGCCAGCTCGAACATCGGCCGCAACCTGGCGGGCTTCATCCAGCGCGAGATCGTCGCGCGGACGCCGCTGACCGACTGCCACTACCACGGCCGCACCTGGGACATCGTCCGCCTGACGCGCATGCCCACGGTGCAGATCGACGTCGGCTACGTGACCAATCCGCACGACGCGGCGGTGCTCGCCTCGCCGCAGATGCGCGACACGATCGCCGAGGCGATCCTCGTGGCCGTCAAGCGGCTGTACCTGCTGGGGGAGAACGACCGCCCCACGGGCACATACACTTTCGCCGAGCTACTCGAGCTCGAGGAGAGCGCCGAGAACCGGGCCTGACGGTCCGCTCCGCTGCCCGGCACCCTTCGAAGGTGCCCGACGCCCCGGCCCCCGCCACCGGATTCGGAGCGCCCGGACGGCCGCGAGCAGGAACCGGCCGATCCGCGCTGAGAAGTCGGCGTGGCGGGCACGCCGCCGGGCGGCGGCACCGCGCACGGGCCTGAGCGGCCCGCTGCGGCGTCAGTGCTCGCCGACCCTCCCGACGGGTGCGGCGGCGTCGCCCGTGTCCTCCAGCGCGTTCCTGAGGGCCGCCTCGGCGGCGCTCGCGGCGAGCAGCTGCTCCAGTGCGTGCTCGACGCCCGCCTTCCACCCGAGGCCCTCGGAGAGCTCGAGTCGCAGGCGCGGGAAGCGATGGTGGGGGGCGACGGTCTCGAAGCCCATCTGTTCCAGGAAGTCGGCGTCCGTCAGCGGTAGGGTCTTGCACCCACACGGACCGCAATCCAATTGCGCCACAACGTCTTCCGTCAACATGCCGACCGGAGTGAGAAGCGCGAAGGCCTCGATCGCGCGCACACCGCGGCGCACCAGATCGGTGCACACCGCGGAGACCAGCTCCTCCTTGACTCGCACGTCCATGCCCGGTTCGGAGCCGACCCACGTCAGCAGCACCGCGTCGGGGCTGATGGGCGCGGTGGGGAAGTGGGCGGCCCGGGGGACGCTGCGCGGCGGGGCGTAGAAGGCGACGCCCACGACCCGCGTACTGCCGTCGACGGCGTGATCGATCGCGACCTGGCCGCACGAGCCCCACTCGAGCATGAGCATCGACAGCCACGCCTCTTTGTCGAACTCGGTGTCCGTCAGGGTCTCGCCGTCCGGCGCGACCTCCCAGTAGACGCAGCGGCGGATGTGCCGGGGGAGGTCGTCGAAGCCGCCGAGGGTGAGCGGGACGATCGTCAGTGCCATCGGGATCTCACCTCTCGGCGAGCAGGGCGACGATGCGTTCGAGGTCCTCCGTCGAGCCCACCTCGACGACGATCTTGCCCTTCCGCTTACCCATCGACACGGTGACCTTGGTGTCCAGCCGGTCCGCGATCCGGTCCGCGACCTCCCGCAGCGCGGGATCGGCCGGCTGCCGGCGCGGCGGTGCCGCCGGCGCGACGGTGCCGTCCCCGCGGTTCGCGAGGGTGACGGCCTCCTCGGTGGCGCGCACCGACAGGCCCTCCGCGACGATCCGGGCCGCGAGGGCGTCCTGGGCGTCGGTGCCGGCCTCCAGCGAGAGCAGCGCGCGGGCGTGGCCGGCGGAGAGCACCCCCGCCGCGACGCGGCGCTGGACTGCGACGGGCAGGCGCAGCAGCCGGATCGTGTTGGTGACCACCGGCCGCGAACGGCCGAGGCGGGCGGCCAGCTCGTCGTGGGTCACGCCGAACTCCTCGAGCAGCTGGGCGTAGGCCGCCGCCTCCTCGAGCGGGTTCAGCTGCACGCGGTGGATGTTCTCGAGCAGCGCGTCACGGAGCATGTCGCCGTCGGCGGTCTCCCGCACGATCGCGGGGATCGCGGTGAGGCCCGCCTCCTGGCTGGCGCGCCACCGACGCTCGCCCATGACGAGCTGGTACCGCACATCGCCCTCGGGGCGGGGGAGCGGCCGGACCACGATCGGCTGCATCAGCCCGAACTCGCGGATCGAGTGAACGAGCTCGGCGAGGCCCTCCTCGTCGAAGACGGTGCGCGGCTGCTGGGGGTTCGGCTGGATCGCCGCCGGCGCGATCTCCCGGTACACGGCGCCGGAGTCCGCGAGGTCCGTCGGTGCCTCCTCCGGCTGGCCCTCGGCGACGTCCGTCCGACCCTTCGCGGCGCCCGCCCGGCCCGGCTTGTCCGCCGGTGCCGTGGGCGCCGCCTTCGACGGTGCGCCGGGGCGCGCGCCGATGATGAGGTCGGCAGCGTCGCTGCCCAGGCGCGGGCCCTCGTCGGGTCCGGTGGGGATGAGTGCGGCGAGGCCCCGGCCGAGGCCGCCCTTCTTCTGCCCGGCCACGATTACACCGCCTGCCCGGCGCCGCGGAAGGCCAGCTCCCGGCCCGCGTCGAGGTAGCTCATCGCGCCGCGCGAACCGGGATCGTAATCGAGCACGGTGGTGCCGTAGCCGGGCGCCTCCGAGACCTTGACGCTGCGGGGGATCGTCGCGCCCAGGACGCGGTCGCCGAAGTGGTTGCGCACCTCGGCGGCCACCTGGTCGGCGAGCTTGGTGCGGGCGTCGTACATCGTGAGCAGCACGGTGGAGACGTGGAGATCCTTGTTCAGGTGCGACTGCACGAGCTCGATGTTCCGCAGCAGCTGCCCCACGCCCTCGAGCGCGTAGTACTCGCACTGGATGGGGATGAGCACCTCCTTCGCGGCCACGAGCGCGTTCACCGTGAGCAGGCCGAGCGACGGCGGGCAGTCGATGAAGATGTAGTCCAGATCGTCCGCGGCGGCGCTGCCGAGCGCGTTCTTCAGCCGCGTCTCGCGCGCGACCATGCTCACGAGTTCGATCTCGGCGCCGGCGAGGTCGATCGTCGCGGGCACGCAGTACAGGTTGGGGGAGTGCGGGCTCTGCGCCATCGCCTCCTCCAGAGTGGACTCCCCGAGCAGAAGCTCGTAGGTCGACGGGACGCCCGACCGGTGATCGACGCCCAGCGCCGTGCTCGCGTTGCCCTGGGGGTCGAGATCGACGACGAGGACGCGCAGCCCCTGGAGCGCGAGCGCCGCCGCGAGGTTCACCGCCGTCGTCGTCTTGCCGACACCGCCCTTCTGGTTGGCGATCGTCAGGACGCGACGCTCCGTGGGCTTGGGCAGGGTGCCCGCCGCTCCGGGGGTCAGGACCTGGCTGGCGCGGCGGGCGGCCGCGGCGATCGGGGTGTCGTCGTCAGCGGTTCCACGTGAAACGTCGAAACCGGAATCGTGATCAGTCACGCGCTCTCCTCAGCAGTTGCCCCCATCCTAGTTTCTCCGTCGGGGTGCGTCAGCCCGGTACCCGCGAGCCCGCGTCGGAACGCCGGGCGAGCACGGCCGCGGGCGTGGTTCCACGTGAAACGTGGCCTCTCCGGGCGCCGGATCGAGGTGTGTTCGGCACATCGGGCGATCGCGGGCGGCGGGGCCCGTCGCGCCAGTGTCGTCGTCCGAGCGCGGCGGGCCGACGCTGCCTGCCCTCGCGTCGGACCATCGGGCCATCGCGCCCCGCCGCTGTCGGGCGGGTCCGGGGTCGGCGAGGACTCCGTCGCTACTGAACGTCTTCCGCGCAGCACGCAGCGGGCGGTGCGGCCCGCCGCAGTCCGCGACGCGAGGCGACCTGGGGCCGAGCGCTCCGTGCCCCGGTGCCGCGCGGCGACGGGTCGGCAGTGCGGCGGGCGGTCAGGGCGGCGACGGGGTGGTGCGATGGCCCGGCAGACGGCGGTTGCGGTCGAGAGCGAACACACACCCAGCGTCCCGAGTCGCGCCCCTCCGAACGCGGACCGTCGTGCTCACCGACGACCCCGCCGTCTCACCGCTCGGCCGAGGCCGTGTGCGATGGGATCGCTCAGGCCGTCACGCCACGGTCCGCTGCCCGTGACAGACGTGGCGCTCCACCATCGACGAGCTCGCGCGCCCGCACGCGAGGAACAGGAGCTACGGCCCTCGCGCGTGGCGGTGCGCCCGCGCCCATGAATTCGACGTTCCACGTGAAACCTCGCAGTGTCCGTGCCGTCGACCCCCGATGCGTGCTCCTCCTGGACTCCCGCGCACTCGTTCACGGCGCATACACGCGGCTCCCGTGTTCCACGTGAAACACGATTGCGGCGACGGCACACGCCACACCGGTCCAGCGGGCCTGGTCGGCGGCGCGCTCCGTACCGCACCCCGCACGACGGATCCCGCTCGAGGCCCCGCATCGCCGTGTCTGTGCCCGCGCCCGTCGCCCCGATCCCGCCCTCGACCCTCGCCGTCACGGGCGCCGGCGGGACCGGACCGACCTCCCGAGAACCGCCTCACCAGTCCCAGCACCGGGGGAGCGGGCTCGGGCGGTCACAGAGCGGACGCGCCACCCGTCGGAGGTCGACGGCGCGTCCGCGATCCTGTCGCGCACTGTCGCACCACAGGGCCGGTTCCGGCTCCCTCGTCCCAGGCAACCGCGGGGCACCCCGGTGGCTGGATATCGTCGAACGCCACGGCACGGTCTCGCGCCGACGGAACGGCCCGCGGGGTCGCCGACCACCTCCCGCCGGAACCGGCCCCGCCGTCAGGCTCCGGCGCTGCCCCATGACACCGCGAGCCGCACTCGACCCGCGACGCCCCGCGGGGCACCGACAGTCTCCACTCCACGCGCGCCACCGCGCCACGCAGTCCTCGCACACATCCCCCGATCGCGCGCGTGCCCCATCCCCGCGGCGGCAGCAACGCGACGGGCGGTCACTGTGGAGCACGTGGTTCGACGTCACGCGCGGCGCTCTCGCTCACGCGGCGGGGAAGAAGGCGCACGCGACCGTCCCGACGGCGGGACGATCGTCGTGCGTGCACGCCGCGGCGCGTGGGGGAGTCGCCCCCCTCGTCTCCGACCGGAGCCGGTGTGGCGAGCATGTCAGCCGTGCATCCCGCCGCGCTCGACCGATCCACCACAGTGGCCGTCTCCACCTCTGCACGCGCCCAGCGGCGTGCCCGTGCCGAGGCGATCCCGAGCGGGTTCGTCCGACACGTCGCGGCGTGCGGTGGCCCGTACGCTCCGTGGAACGTCTTCCTCGAAGGCCCCGCGTTTCACGTGAAACGCGCCCCGTCGAGTCGCGAACCTGCCGGAGAGCCCGATCGGACAGGGGGCCTCGATGGAGCGATCGTCCGTCGCCCAGTCATCCGCCCGCCCCACCGTCCCTCCGCCACCGGGCGCATCCGCGGCGCATGACCGCCCTCCGATTCACGTGCCCCGACCCCGCGGTGCTCACTCTGACGACGGCGAACCACCCCATTCCTGAGTCGGTCATGCCCCTTCCACCGGACGCGCCCGCACCGACACCGAGGGCACACCACCCCCGCCGGCCGGCGCTCGGCCGGCATCAAGCCGGGCAGCCACCACGTCGTCTGCAAGTGGCCCACCACGGATCTCCGATCGGCGTCGCCGACACCGGGCGGGCGCGGCCAATGGCACTCGGGCACCCGTCACAAGGCGGGCTTCTGGGAACAACACATCCAGACGGGCACCATCGGCACGACACCCCTCTCACGGATGGTCGCCGCCAGTCGACCGAGGTACCTGGATGACGCCCTCGGCAGCCCGGTCGAGCGAGCGGCGTCGCCGGGGAAGGGTCGATCTGGCGCCGGTGCCGCCGGGGCCGACCGCACGCGAGACGGGGAGCCCGCACCGCGGCATCACTTCGCGACCGGATTGCCTCGCGCCGATCCACTGCGCCGCGCCCGCGGGATCACCGACCGTGTGAGTGGAGGCGACAGGGCGACGGCGACCGGAGCGATCCACCTCTGCCGCCGACGCACGCGCCATCATCGGCGAGGCGGCCTTCCGTCCTGATCGGATCGGCGTGCGGCCCGGACCGATCGCACCGCCGAACGGCGCGGGCAACCCTCGGCACGCGCGCCGGGCGGCTTCTGCGACGTGCGAATTCCAGGACGGACGTACCATTCCTTCGCCGTCGGACGTCTCGGTGAGCCGGTCGGAAGCGCCGTGCCGTCACGTGTCGAAACAGACCGTGGGTGGTTGGGCGTCTCGAAACTACGCCGGAAATGCCCGATTCAGTAGGAGCGGCGAGCCTTCGTGCGCTTCTTCGGCGCCGGCGCGCGACGCACCGCGCGGACCACGGTGGTGGCCGGGTCGACGACACCGACTCCGCACAGGACCACCTCGGGATCGCGGAGCCCGGCCTTGGTGAGGATCGCGCCGTGCTCCTCGATCTCCTCCGCCGCGCGCGAACCCTTGAGTGCGAGCAGCCGACCGCCGTCGCGCAGCAGGGGAGCGGACCACGGCGCGAGCTTCGGGAACCCGGACACTGCGCGAGAGGTCACGGCGTCCGCGCCACCGACCGCCTCGACGACGGACCGCTCCTCCGCGCGCCCGCGGACCACGCGGACATTCGGCAGCCGCGGACCGCAGAACTCCTCGAGGAACACCGCACGCCGCAGCAACGGCTCGACGAGCACCACCTCGACGTCGGGGCGGGCGATCGCCACCGGCACCCCGGGCAACCCGGCACCGCTCCCGATGTCCACGAGGGTCTCGCCGGAATCCAGGAGCTCACCGAGCACGGCGCAGTTGAGCACGTGCCGCTCCCACAGCCGCGGCACCTCGCGCGGGCCGATCAGGCCGCGAACCACACCGTCGGTCGCGAGCACGCGGGCGTACTCCTCCGCGAGCTCGAGCCGATCGCCGAATACCTCGCGCGCGACCGGGGGAGTGGGAGGCAACGCTTCCGCCGTCGTCCCACTGTCGGCAGGCGTACCCGCCTCGTCGCGCTGTTCCACGTGAAACCTCTCCTGCCACACGGCTCTCATCCAGTCGGGCACCACGCCCGGAAACGACGATGGGCCCCAGGCGCACGGCCCGGGACCCATCGTTCACCTACGTCCAGTCTAGGCGTTGGGGAGCACCACGACGCGACGGTTCGGCTCCGCGCCCTCGCTCTCCGAGTGCACACCGTCGACCTTGGCCACGGCGTCGTGCACGATCTTGCGCTCGAACGGCGTCATCGGCTTGAGCGACTCCTTCTCACCGGTCGACGCCACGCGCTCCGCGACCTCGGTGCCGAGGCCCGACAGGCGCGTGCGGCGGCTCGCGCGCCACCCGGCGACGTCGAGCATCAGCCGGCTGCGGTCGCCCGTGGACTGCTGCACCGCGAGGCGGGTGAGCTCCTGCAGCGCGTCGAGCACCTCGCCGCGCTGGCCCACCAGCTTGGTCAGGTCCTCGCCGCCGTCGATCGCGACGATGGCGCGGCCGCCCTCCACATCGAGGTCGATGTCGCCGTCGAAGTCGAGGATGTCGAGCAGCTGCTCGAGGTAGTCGGCGGCGATCTCGCCCTCCTCGACCAGCTCGTCGTCCTCGTTCACGGGGCTCTCGACGGGTGCCTCGACCTGCGCCTCGGCGTTCGCCTCGGTCGCGGTCTGCTCCTCCTCGACGGTCACGTCGTCAGGCATGGGTACTCCTTGGGAATTCGATCATCAGGGGTTCGTGGGGGCTGCGGCGCTCAGCGCTTGCGCTTCTTGCTCCGATTGCGCTGCTGCTGGTTGCGCTGCTGCTGCCGGGCGTTGCCCGAGGGGTGCTGGGCCTTCGGCTTCGCGCCGGGGGTGGGCTTCGACGGTGCCTTCTCCTCCGTCGTGCCCTCGGCATCACCGGCCGTGGTGTCCGCAGCCGCGGTGTCCGCGGCCTTGGTCAGCGAAGTGGCGGCGCCGCCCTTCTTGGGCTTCGCGCCGGGCTTCGGGGCGTTCTCGGCCCGCTTCTCCTGCGCCAGGCGCTTCTTCTCCTCGTCCTCCTTGTCGAGCTTGCCGAAGACGATGTGCTGCTGGAAGTACGTCCAGATGTTCTGGGTGACCCAGTAGATCAGGATGGCGACGGGCAGGAAGAAGCCACCGACGAGCACACCGATGGGGAAGACCCACAGCATCAGGCGGTTCATGATGGCCGTCTGGGGGTTGTCCAGCGAGGCGACGGGCTGGCGGGCGATCGAGGCGCGCGAGTTGAAGTGCGTGGCCAGGGCGGCGACGATCATCAGCGGCACCGAGAGCGCGATGATCCACCACTTCTCGAAGTTCGGCTCGATGTAGGGGATCACGCCGTTCGCGTCGGGCGGGCTCACGGGCATGAAGGCCTGGAACTGCTTCACCGGTTCCTGCACGTACGAGGAGAGCGGGACGCCGAACAGGCGGGCGTCGAGGAAGCTCTGCACGTCGGTGGCGGAGAAGAAGTAGTTCGCGGTGTGGCGCGTCTCGTACGCGTTCATGTCCGGCGAGCCGAACAGCTGCGTGGTGCCACCGCTCATCCGGTTGAACGACCGGAGAACGTGGAACAGGCCGATGAACACCGGGACCTGGAGCAGGGCGGGCAGGCAGCCGAGCAGCGGGTTGAAACCGTGCTCCTTCTGCAGCTTCTGCATCTCCAGGGCCAGCTTCTGCCGGTCCTTGCCGTACTTCTTCCGCAGCGCCTGCATCTGCGGTTGGAACTCCTGCATCTGCCTGGTCGTCTTGATCTGCCGGACGAAGGGCTTGTACAGGATGGCGCGCAACGTGAGCACCAGGAAGATCACCGAGAGGGCCCACGTGATGCCGCTATCGGGGCCGAGGCCGGGCACGAAGGAGAACACCTTGTGCCAGACCCACATGATGCCCGACACCGGGTAGTACACGTAGTCCAAGGACATCGGATTGAAACTTGACACGGGGCGGTGCTCCTTGCCGATCTATTTCGAACAGGTTCGTGAGCGCGGTGATTCGCGCATCGGGCGGTGAAAGCCGTTGCCGGCGGGGGTCACTCCGGAACGGGGTCCCAGCCGCCGCGGTGCCACGGCCCGCACTTGAGCAGGCGAATGGTACTGAGGTACACGCCCTTGACCGCGCCGTGCGCCGAAAGTGCCTCCACCGCATACTCGCTGCAGGTGGGAGTGAAACGGCAGGTGGGCGGCCGCATGGGGGAGATCCAAGTCCGGTACAGCTGTACCACGGAGATCAATGCGCGCCGGGGCAGCGCTCGCAGCGCGCCTCCCGTGCTCACCGAGACCTCCTCGCTCACAACGCCCCCAGCTTCGTCAGACCGGAACGCAGTTGCGCCGTCAGCTCGTTCGCATCGGCGTCGGAGGCGGAGCGCAGCGCGCGGATCACGACCAGCGCACCGTCGTCGAGATCGGCGGTGACCGATGCGGCGGCGGCGCGCAGCCGGCGGGCGACCGCGTGGCGGACCACGGCGTTGCCCACGGCCTTCGAGACGATCAGGCCCACCCGCGGCGCCGGCGTCACCGGATCGTCTGCGGACACGACGAGGCCCGGTCCCCCCTCGGAAGGGGCGACCGGGCTCGTGTTCGTCGCTGTCGCCACGTGCACCACGATGGAGCGGCGACCCACGCGGCGCCCACCCTTGACCGCCGCGCCGAAGTCGCGCGACGAGCTCATGCGGTTGCGAGCGGGAAGCACTGCCTGCCTGCCTTCTCCATCGTCTTTGCAGCAGCGCCACCGCGCCCGGCGGACCGGTACGCGGTGGCGCTACGCGAGAGGCGGAATCAGGCCGTCAGCTTCGCGCGGCCCTTGGTGCGACGCGCGGAGACGATGGCGCGCCCGGCACGGGTACGCATACGAAGACGGAAGCCGTGCACCCGCGCGCGGCGACGGTTGTTCGGCTGGAACGTCCGCTTGCCCTTGGCCACGGTGACACTCCTTGTTCAGTGGGCGGCGCTGGTGCGCCGCCGATCGATGGACGGAAACTTCTTCGGCGGCACATGAAGCTCGACTTGAGGTCGAACCCGTCCGACGAATCGGTGTGCGCACAGACCGGTCAAGACTACTTATCCCCACTGACAAGGTCAAACCGGGGCCCCGGGCGCTCCGTGACGCGTCTCACAATCCGTCGGGCGCGACACGCCGAACGTCGCCGACATCCCACCGCCGCCTGGGACTATGTGCTTCGTGTTGAGGACCGCGCTCCACTCTGTTAACTTTGCCGAATGCGATTGCTGAGCACGGCCGCGGCACCCCGTGGACCCCGAGCACGGCAGCTTCGGGCCGATGGGCGCCGGGCGTGTAGCGGGCTCGGTGCTGCACCCTAATCCGGTCCCTCCGGAACGCTGACCCTGCAGTCCTGCGACCTCGCTGTTCAACGGCCGAACCATTCGGCCGACACCCCTGTGCTCCGGTCTTCCACACCTGTGGATGAACCTGTGGAGTACAGTTCGTTCGCAGGTCGGGTGGGGTGCGGTTATGCACAGCGCGACATGGAACCTGTGAACGAGTACGCCGGTCGGAAGCCGGGGACCGATGGCTTCGAACCCGGTGTGGAGGACCTGATGACCGTTGATCCGCTGATCGAGACGTGGACCGCCGTGGTCGACGAGCTCTGCGGAGACAACACCGATCGCACCCTCACCAAGCAGGAGAAGGCCTGGCTCCGGCTCGTCCAGCCGCTCACCCTGACCGAGGGCTTCGCGCTCGTGGCCGTGCCCTCCCAGCTCATGAAGGACGCGATCGAGCGCAGTCTCCGCGAACCCCTCGTCGCCGCCCTCACCACCCGCCTCGGCCAGGACGTCGAACTCGGCGTCCGGATCTCTCCCGACGCGACGCCGCCGGCCGCGCCCGCCGCACCTGCGGCGGCCATCCCGCCCACCGAGGGGCCGTCGGGACCGAGCACCGCCGATCTGGCGGTCCCCGTCAGCGAGATCGCCGCCGGCATGCCCGGCGCTCCGTCACCGTCGGTCCAGCTGCCCCCGCCGATGACCGGCCCGGTCACCAACGGCACGGAGATGACCGGCTCGTCGGGCTCGAGCCTGAACCAGAAGTACACCTTCGAGACCTTCGTGATCGGCGCCTCGAACCGGTTCGCGCACGCCGCGGCCTTCGCGGTCGCAGAGGCCCCGGCCCGGGCCTACAACCCGCTCTTCATCTGGGGCGAATCCGGGCTCGGCAAGACCCACCTCCTGCACGCCGCGGGCCACTACGCCCGCCGGCTGTTCCCCGGGATGCGCGTGAAGTACGTGTCCACGGAGGAGTTCACCAACGACTTCATCAACTCGCTCAAGGACGACCGCCAGGTCCAGTTCAAGCAGCGCTATCGCGACGTGGACATCCTGCTGGTGGACGACATCCAGTTCCTCGAGGGGAAGCTGGGCATCCAGGAGGAGTTCTTCCACACCTTCAACACGCTGCACAACGCGAACAAGCAGATCGTGGTCTCCTCCGACCGGCCGCCGAAACAGCTGGCGACGCTGGAGGACCGGCTGCGCACGCGGTTCGAGTGGGGCCTGATCACCGACGTGCAGCCGCCCGAGCTGGAGATCCGCATGGCGATCCTGCTCAAGAAGGCGCAGATGGAACGCATCCACGTGCCGCCGGACGTGCTGGAGCTCATCGCCACCCGCATCGACCGCAACATCCGCGAGCTCGAGGGCGCGCTGATCCGCGTGACGGCCTTCGCCTCGCTCACCCAGACGGACGTGACCTACGAGCTCGCCGAGATGGTGCTGCGCGACCTGGTGCCGGACACCACGACCATCGAGATCTCCTCCAGCACGATCCTTTCGGTGGTGGCGGAGTACTTCGAGATCTCCGTGGCCGACCTCAAGGGCACCGAGCGCGCCCGCGCCGTGACGCATGCGCGGCAGATCGCCATGTACCTGTGCCGCGAGCTCACCGAGCTCTCGCTGCCGAAGATCGGGCAGATCTTCGACCGCGACCACACCACCGTCATGTACGCCGAGCGCAAGATCCGCAAGGAGATGCCGGAGCGCCGCCGCGTCTACGACCAGGTGCAGGAACTGACCACCCGCATCAAGCGGCGCAGCCAGTAGCCGCCCGGCCGGCGACCCCGCGGATCACCGGCCGGTGCATCGGCGCAGGGCGCCCGGCCTCAGCGGCTCGCGGTGCAGATCAGCGGCCCGGCGGACCCGCCGGTGCTGCGCTCCTCGGCGACCGTCGTCCCGTCACGGGTGATCGTGCACGACGCATCGCCCGTGTACCCGATGACGGTGACCGTCACCAGGAACGAGTCCGAGGTGAACTCCTTGGACCACGGAAGCGGTTGCGAGCCGAACAGATTCGTTTCGGGGATGCCGACGGTGACCAACTGGGCCGAGCCGCTGCCGGTCACCTCGACCCGCCACTTGCGCGCGTTCGGTCCCGTGGACTCGCCGCCGAAGATCGGCGGGATGGAGATGCCCGACGGGATCTCACCGGGCAGCGTGATGCCGCCCGGCTTCCCGCTCGTGGTGGTCGTCGGGGGCGCGGTGGTCGTCGTGGTCTCCGAGGCCGTACTGCTCGACGGTCCGCCGCTGGTCGCCACGAGCGCGACGATCACGGCCAGCACGAGCGCGAAGACCACCGCGGCCGCGGCGATCCACAACAGCTTCTTGTTGCCGCCGTTCCCGCCGCCCGAGCCGTCGCCGCCGTCGCCGGGACCCCACGGACCGCCCGGGCCGGGAGGAGGACCCTGGGGCGGCGGAGCGCCGTACTGATCGCCGTACGCGCCCGGCGCGTAGCCGAGCTGATAGCCACCGTCGTACTGCTGCGTGGGCGGGTCCTGCGGGCCGGGGACACCGGGTCCGCCCGGGCCCGCGGGAGGCGGGGGAGGGGGCGCCGGCGGGCCCTGCGATGCGCCGGGATCGGCCGGTCCGGCGTCGGGGCGCTCGTATTCACGCGTGGGTTTCGGCACGTTCGGGCCCTGTGGCCCGGCGGGGTAGTTCTGGCCGCCGGGGTGCTCCCCGGGGCGCTGCGGATCCGGATATCCCATGGTCACACCGTACGCGCCGCGCGGCGGCGAGCGAACGACGAATTACTCACCAGTACTGCACACACCCTGTGGATGAATCGGGGAAATCCCAGGAGTGACCTGGGGAGAGTTCATCCACAGGTATCCACAGACCCGGTTCGTCACCAATCACACCGATGTAGTTCCACAATCCCTGCGGCGCGTCGTCAACACCCCGACACGCCACCCGCGCTGCGCGGACTCGGAGTTTCCACATCCTCCACAGGGCTTATGACGATGACATATTTCTTCTCTAGATCCTTCTTTTGAAAAGAGGGGACGTGAAGGTCCGGCGCGCTCCGCTCGGCCGGACCCGTGGTTCGGGCCGGGGGCGACCTGAACGCCACCGGATGAGCCCGGCTCCTATAGCATCGAAGGCCTCACGGTCGTGCCCGCCACGCCGTACCCGAACGACCCCCATCGAAAGGCCCCGTCGGCATGAAGTTTCGCGTCCCGCACGAGGAGTTCGCCGAATCCGTCGCGTGGGTGGCGCGCAGCCTGCCGTCGCGCCCTCCGGTGCCGGTTCTCGGCGGCGTCCTGCTCACCGCGGGTGACGACGGCCTGACCGTCTCGGGATTCGACTACGAGGTCTCGGCGCGCGTGCGCGTCGGCGCCGAGGTCGCCGACGAGGGCCAGGCGCTGGTCTCCGGCCGCCTGCTCGCCGACATCACCAAGGCCCTGCCGAACAAGCCGGTCGACGTGCAGCTCGACACCACCCGCGTCGCCATCACCTGCGGCAGCGCGAAGTTCTCGCTCCCGACGATGCCCGTCGAGGACTACCCGCAGCTGCCCGAGCTGCCCCAGCAGACCGGTGCCATCGAGCGCGGCACGTTCGCCGAAGCCATTGCGCAGGTCGCGATCGCCGCCGGCAAGGACGACACGCTGCCGATGCTCACGGGCATCCGCGTCGAGATCGAGGGCGAGAAGGTCGTGCTCGCCGCCACCGACCGGTTCCGGCTCGCGGTCCGCGAGTTCGACTGGCAGCCCGGCACCTCCGACGTCAAGGCCGCCGTCCTCGTCCCGGCGAAGACGTTGTCCGAGGCCGCCAAGACCTTCGCCGTCGATCCCGAGGTGGGCATCGCGCTGGGCGCCGGATCCGCCGTGGGCGCCGACGGCCTGCTCGGCGTGGTCGGCGCGGACCGTCGCACCACCACTCGCCTGCTCGACGCGGACTTCCCCAAGTTCCGTCAGCTGCTGCCGGCCTCGCACACCGCGCTCGCCACCATGGAGATCGCGCCGCTGCTCGAGGCCATCAAGCGCGTGGCGCTCGTCGCGGACCGCGGCGCGCAGGTCCGGATGGAGTTCGCCGACGGTACGCTGCGCCTCTCCGCCGGCGGCGACGACGCGGGCCGGGCCGAGGAGGAGCTGCCCGCCGACTTCCAGGGCGAGCCGCTGACCATCGCCTTCAACCCGGGCTACCTCCTCGACGGCCTCGCCGCGATCCACACCGAGTCGGTGACCTTCGGATTCACCACGCCCAGTCGCCCTGCGGTGCTGCGGCCCGCAGTGGAGAATGGCTACGAGCCGGACGACTCGGGTGCGTTCCCCGCGCCGCAGAGCCCGTACACGTACCTGCTGATGCCGGTGCGCCTGCCCGGCTGATCGAACCGTCGTCTCCGCACGGAAGGGTGCCTCGCACATGCAGTTGGGTCTGATCGGTCTGGGCAAGATGGGCGCGAACATGCGCCAGCGGATCCGCAACGCCGAGCACGAGGTCGTCGGCTACGACCCCCGCCCGGAGGTCACGGACGTTCCCTCGCTCGAGGCGTTGGCCGAGGCGCTCACCGCGCCGCGCACCGTCTGGGTGATGGTGCCCGCGGGCGAGCCGACCCGCGAGACCGTGCGGAAGCTGGCCGACATCCTGGAGCCGGGCGATCTGGTCATCGACGGTGGGAACTCCCGCTACACCGATGATCACGTGAACGCGGAACTGTTGTCCGAGAAGGGCATCGGCTACCTGGACTGCGGCGTCTCGGGTGGTGTGTGGGGGCTCGAGAACGGCTACGGCCTCATGGTGGGCGGTTCCGACGCCGACGTCGAACGCGCCATGCCGATCTTCGACGCGCTGCGCCCGGAGGGCGCGCGGGAGGACGGTTTCGCGCACAGCGGCCCCGTCGGCGCCGGTCACTACGCCAAGATGATCCACAACGGTATCGAGTACGGCCTGATGCAGGCCTACGGCGAGGGCTACGACCTGCTCGAGGCCGAGCCGCTGATCGAGAACGTCGCGGGCACGATCCGGGCGTGGAGCAAGGGCACCGTCGTGCGTTCCTGGCTGCTCGACCTTCTGGTCAAGGCCCTCGAGGAGGACCCGGGGCTGCAGGAGATCACCGGCTACACCGAGGACTCCGGTGAGGGCCGGTGGACCGTGGAGGAGGCGATCCGCCACTCCGTGCCGGCGCCCGTCATCGCGGCCGCGCTGTTCGCGCGTTTCCAGTCCCGCCAGGAGGATTCGGACACGATGAAGGCGGTCTCCGCCTTGCGCAACCAGTTCGGCGGACACGCCGTGCGGCGCGCCGACTAGTCAGGGCCGACTGCTCTTTTGTACGTCCGCCGCCTGACCCTGCACGACTTCCGGTCCTGGGACGACGTCACCGTCGACCTGGAGCCGGGCGTCAGCGTCTTCGTGGGCCGCAACGGATTCGGCAAGACCAACCTCATCGAGGCGCTCAACTACCTCGCCACCCTGGGCTCGCACCGGGTGGCCACGGACCAGCCGTTGATCCGCGTCGGCGCAGAGAGCGCCTCGGTCGCGGCGACGGTGCACAACGCGGGCCGCGAGCTCACGGCCGAGGTCGACATCATCGCCGGGCGGGCCAACAAGGCCCGGATCAACACCGCCCCGTGCCGGCGGCCGCGCGAGCTGCTCGGGATCCTGCAGTCGGTGCTCTTCGCCCCCGAGGACCTGGCGCTGGTGCGTGGGGAGCCGGGCGGTCGGCGCCGTTTCCTCGACGATCTCGCCATTCTGCGCACACCGCGCATCGCGGCGGAGAAGGCCGACTACGAGCGGGTGCTCAAGCAGCGCAACGCCCTGCTCAAGACCGCGTACGCGGCGGCGCGACGGGGCGGCGGGGACGCCGAGGCGATGCTCTCGACGCTCGACGTCTGGGACGCGCAGTTGGCCCGGTTCGGTGCCGAGGTGCTGGCGGCGCGGCTCGAGGTGGTGGCCTCGCTCGCACCCCACCTGACCGTCGCCTACGCCTCGCTCGCGCCGCACTCGCGCGCCGCCACGATCAGTTACAGCGGGTCGCTGTTCGAGGGCTTCGACGGCGATCCGGCCACGGCCTCCGTCGCGGAGCTCGAGCGCCTGCTACTCGACGGGTTGGCGGCCGCGCGGCCGCGGGAGATCGACCGGGGGATGAGCCTGGTGGGTCCGCACCGCGACGACCTGGATCTGCGGCTCGGGAACGAGCCGGCCAAGGGATTCGCGTCCCACGGCGAATCCTGGTCGTACGCATTGGCATTGCGGTTGGCGTCGCTGGAGCTGCTCCGTGCCGGCGGCTCCGAGCCGGTGCTGTTGCTCGACGACGTCTTCGCCGAGCTCGACGCCAAGCGCCGGACCGCGCTCGCGGAGGTGGCCGCGGGAACGGAGCAGGTGATCGTCACCGCCGCCGTGCCCGAGGATCTGCCCCCCGTCCTGCGCGCCGCGAACTACGAGGTCACCGTCGAGGGGCCCGCCGAGGCACGGGTCTCGCGGCTCTCATCCGGAACACGTTTCATTGGGGAACGGAGTGTGCAATAACCTCGGACGGCGTACAGTTCGTGTGTTTCCGCCGGACAGCATCCCCACCGATTAGGTGACCTCGACAGAAAGGGCATGACGATGCGCATCGCGATCGCATGCATGGGCTCACGCGGCGACATCAGTCCGCTCCTGGCCGTGGCGCGGATCTTCGCCGACCGCGGCGACGCGGTGAAGATCGGGTGCACGGTGGAGTCGCAGGAGTACGTCCGGTCCTACGGCTTCGAGCCGCACGTGCTGACGACGCTCAACCTCAAGGAGTTCCTGCAGTCCCCGCAGGGCCAGAAGAAGTTCTTCGGTGCCAGCACCACGACGCAGCTGCGGGAGCTGGGCAAACTCGCCGATTCGCACGGCGACGAGTTCGACGACCGGTTCGCCGAGTTCTGCCAGGACGTCGACTGCGTGATCAGCACGCGGATCCTCGAGGAGCAGGCCGCGGTGATCACCCACCGCGAGAACACCCCGCTCGTGATGCTCGAGTACTTCCCCGGAGACGTCCACAGCGCCGTCCCGAACCCGCTGCTCGAGCCGCGCCTGCAGGACTTCACGGCGCGCATCCCGGCCATCCTGCCGCTGACCTACCGGATCTTCAACGTCGGCTGGGCGCTGAGCATCTTCACCAAGACGGTGGCACTGGCCCGGCGAGCCGGGTATCCGCGGCGCATCATCAATCCCCGGTCGGTGCTCGACGGGCGCGACATCCTGCGCGTCGAGGCCTTCGGCCGGGCGCTGGTGCCGCCCCGCTCGCGCTCCGACGTCAGACAGCCCCGTATCGGCTTCATCCGGATCGGCGGCCGCCCCGCCTCCCGCGCGGAGCGCGACGCCCAGGTCGACGCCTGGCTCGCGCAGGACGAGCGCCCCGTCGTCTACGTCGGATTCGGGAGCATGCCGGTCGTGGACTTCGATACCGTCGTGGACGGCCTCGCCGAGATCCTGGCGCGGGACGGGATCCGCGTGCTCGCCGTCCCCGGCTGGTCGCCGAGCACCCGTGAGGACATCGTCGCGACGCCGGACCTGTTGGTGGTGCCCGATGTCGACCACGACCGGGTCTTCGCCCGCTGCGCCGCGCTGGTGTACCACGGCGGCGCCGGCACGACGGCCATCGCCGCCGCATCGGGACGTCCGTCGTTGATCTGCAGCCAGGCCTTCGACCAGCACTTCTGGGGTCGCCGCATCGAGGCGGCCGGGGCGGGCGCGGTCCTGCCGCGGCGCCGGATGACGGCGCGGACCATCGCCGACGGCGTGCTCGGGCTGATCCGCGATCAGCGGATCGTCGACGGTGCCCGCGCGACCGGCGCCCGCGCAGCCGCGGACCTGGACGGGCGCGAGGAGTTCGTGGCCGCCTTCGACGCCTTCCTCGCCGAGGTGGGCGACGCGCGCGCCGCCACCCCCGATCGCTGACATGAGCACTCCCGCGCGTCCGTCGTCCGCTGCGACCCGGTGGATCTCACTCGGCACACTGTGCATCGCGGTGCTGATGACCGGCATGGACAACAGCATCGTCACCATCGCGCTGCCCACGCTGAGCGAGGAGTTCGGCGGCGGGATGAGTGCGCTGCAGTGGATCGTGGACTCCTACACCCTGGTGTTCGCGGGCCTGCTTCTCGCCACCGGTTACTTCGGCGATCGCCTCGGCCGGCGCAAGGTGCTCATCACCGGGCTGGTGCTCTTCGTGGTGATCTCGGTGCTGGCGACGCGGTCGACGTCACTCGCGGAGCTCATCACCGCACGCGCGGCACTCGGCGCCGCGGCGGCGCTGATCTTCCCCGCGACGCTCGCGATCATCTCGAACCTGTTCCCGGAGAAGGAGGAACGGACCAAGGCGATCGCCGTGTGGTCCGCCGCGGCCGGCGCGTCGATCGCGATCGGACCGGTCGTGGGCGGCTACCTGGTCGAGCACTTCGCCTGGTCCTCGGTGTTCTGGATCAACGTCCCCATCTCCATCGTCGCGATCATCGGGTGCCTGGCCCTGGTGCCCGAGTCGTTCGGGTCGGAGCGCCCCTCCTTCGACGTCGTCGGTGTGCTGCTGTCGATCTCGGGCATCACGCTGCTGGTGTGGGGCCTGATCGAGGCGCCGAACTTCGGCTGGGGCAGCCCGCTGATCGTGGGGTCGCTGATCGGTGCGGCGATCCTGGTGCTGGCCTTCGTCGGTTATGAGCGGCGGCACCACAACCCGGTGCTCGACGTGACCCTGTTCCGTTCCCGCGGATTCGCGATGGGCTCGTTCGCGATCTGCGCCGGGTTCTTCTGCCTGCTGGGCTTCGTGTTCATCACGATCATGTACTTCCAGGCGGTGCTCGGCTTCGGGCCGCTGGAGACCGCGGTGCGGGTGATCCCGTTCGCGCTCGCGGCCGTCGCCGTGACACCGCTCGCCGCCCTGGCGAACACCGAGCGGCGGATGCGCTTCACCATCGCGGTCGGCCTGGCGATCATGGCAGCGGGCTTCGTGCTGACGTCGCGGCTGACCGAGTCCGCCGACTACCTCACGGACATCCTGCCGGCGATGTCGGTGATCGCCGTGGGCCTGGGCCTGCTGCAGGGCCCCGCGACGACCTCGGTGATGACGTCGGTGCCGTCGGAGGAGGCCGGCGCGGGCTCGGCGGTCAACGACACCACGCGCGAGGTCGGTGGCGCGCTCGGCGTCGCGATCCTGGGTTCGGTGGTGGCGCACCTGTACTCGGCCAAGGTCGCCGAGGACGTCACTCGCCTGCCGCTGGCTCCCGAGGTGCGGGCCGAGGCGGAGTCCTCGGTGATCGGCGGTATCCGCGCGATCGGGGCGGCGCCGCCGGAGCTGCAGGCCGCACTCGGCCACTCGGTGCAGCAGAGCTTCGTCTCGGCCATGCAGTCCGCCAACCTGGTGGCGGCCGGCGTGGGCGTGGTCGCGTGCGTACTCGTCGCGATCTTCCTGCGGACCCGGCCGCCGGCACGGCACCGTCATGCGCCCACCAGTGGCAAGGTCAGCGTCCAGGACCTCCTGCTCCGCGAGTCCGAGGACGTGACCGCTCAGATCGTGCTGCCGGGCCTGCGGAGCAGGAGCACCCCGAGCAGTCCGCACGACCACGCCACCAGGTAGCCGGCCGCCAGCGACAGCGGGATCACCGGCTGCCCGTACTCCTGCAGGAACACCGGCGCCAGGACGGGGATCGCCGCGAGGCCCAGGGTGAGGGCACCCCGGCGCCGGGCGGTCGCCGCGCGCCGGCGCGCCCACCGCAGGTTCGCCCACCAGCAGAGCAGCCCGACGACGCCGACCACCACGAGGTAGCCGTACAGCGGCGCGCTCTCGCCGTACTTCCCGACGGGGTCGTACAGCGCGTGCAGGTGCCGCTCGAGCCCGCCGAGGGCGAACCCGTCGGCGAGCGCGTACCCGAGTCCGGCTGCGGTGGCTGCGGCGCCGAGGCCGTACGCGAGCACGGTGCGCTCGGTGCCGGTCGACGGTGCCGGGCGTGCGAGGGTCGGATGAGCCATGATCGTCTCCTTTGGAACACGGAGTACCAAGTTGGTACACCACGTACCATATGCACATGAGCAAGAGTATGGAACCCCGAGTACCAAAATCGGGGTCCACCCCGAGGCGGCCGCGGCTCGCGCTGGAGGAGACGCGGCGCCGCGTCCTCGCCCGCGCCGTCGCCCGGGTCCTGGACGAAGGACCGGGCAACGGGCTCGACCACGTGCGGCTCGAGGACGCCGTGCGCGAGGCCGATGTCTCCCGGACCGCCGCCTACCGCTGCTGGGCGCAGCGCGAGGACTTCCTGGCCGACGTCCTCGCCGCGCTCGCCGAGGAGGCGCTGCCGGTCGCGTCGACCCGGGGGGCGCGGGCGACGGCGGTGTTGCGGGACGCGGTCGGGAACGACGCGGGGGCGCTGCGCACCGTGGCGGACCGGCGCGCCGCGCTGGTGCGGGCCGTGACCGCCTCGGCGGACGACGATCTGCTCGCCGACCGGAATGAGAACCGCCGGTGGCGGCTGTACCTGACGCTCGCGGTGGCCGTGCCGACGTTGCCGGAGGGGACGCAGCGCGAGCGCGTCGTGGCCGCCGTCGAGCGCGCCGAGGCGGCGGTGACGGATCGGCTCGAGACGAACTACCGCCGCCTCTTCGAGCTGTTCGGTTTCACCAGCACCGTCCCCTACCGGGAACTGGCGACGGTCGGCCTGGCCCTGATGCGCGGATACGTCCTCGGCGGGCGGACGGGCGCGGCGGGAGCCTCGCCCGGCCGGGGCTACGCGCTGCTGGCGGACGGCGCCGCGACCCCGTCGGACACGGGGGAGTGGGACGAGGCGCGCGCCCGGGGCCTGCTGGAGGCACTGGCCGCACCGGACGTCTTCGACGCGCCGTTCGGCCGGGAACGTGTCGGTGGTGAGGAGTAGCCTGAACATCAGGTATTGCGGGCGCAAGGAGGTGTCATGACCGGGCAGAACGAGGACGGCCGGCTGCACGGTTCCGACATCGCGCGGCGGGCCCTCGAGGAGGCGCGCGCGGCCGCGAAGGCGGCGGGCAAGTCGGTGGGTCAGGGCCGCTCCGAGCCCATGACCGGCGGCGTCCGCCGGCTGCGCAGCGGCTCGAAGAAGTGGAGCGGACCGTCGCCGGACAACCGCGATCCGCAGGCCTTCGGCGCCCTCATCGGCGGCATCGCCAAGGCCCGCGGGTGGGATACGAAGGTCAGCGAGGGCACGGTCCTGGGGTGCTGGGACACCGTCGTCGGGGCCGATGTGGCGGCGCACGCGCGCGCGGTGAGCCTGCGGGAGAAGGTGCTGTACGTGAGCGCCGAATCGACGGCGTGGGCCACGCAGCTGCGCCTCATGCAGTCGCAGCTGCTGGCGAAGATCAACGCGGCCGTGGGCCAGGGCGTGGTCACGTCCCTGAACATCACCGGGCCGAGTGCGCCCAGCTGGCGCAAGGGTCCGCTGCACGTCCCGGGGCGCGGCCCGCGGGACACCTACGGCTAGGCCAGCGGGCCGTCCGGCAGGAACTGTGCGAGGTCCACGCCGCGCGCGGCGGCCAGGGCCTGCAGCTTCGCGGCGTCGTCCACCTGCACGCAGACGCAGGCGTGCAGCCCGTCGTCCTCCTCCCGCACGATGTAGTACGCCGTGCTGTCGGTGAGCGGTGCACCCTCCGCGTCGCGGAAGAGCCAGCGCACGTGGACCAGCGCGATCGCGCCGGTGAGGAACGTGGTGTCCAGGAGCTCGTGGCCCACCGACGCCAGCCCCAACGCGCGGTAGAGCGGGTAGGACCGCTCGAGCCCGCGGGCCATGGCGGCGCGGTCGTCGAGGACGCCGGAGAAGCGGTCGTCGACGATCATCCCGGGCTCCGCCCAGAGGCCGGCGGCGGCCGTCGCGTCGAAGCGGGCGAGCGTCTGCGCGTACCGCGCGAGGTAGTCGTCGATCGCGGCGTGATCCATGCCTCCGACTCTACGATCGAATGCCGGTTCATGCCCCAGCGTCGCCGTGTGCGCGTCGGCTTGCGGTTCGGACTGAATCGACCGAAACGAGGTTGATCGCGCCTGCGACGCGATGAGGGCGTGGCAAACGCATTCATCGTCGTGAAGAGGAGTAGACTGGAAGGGCAAGAGTGCCCCGTCTCGTCGGGTCACTGTCCGATCGCCATCGCGGCGGCCCGGCCCGTGGAAGTTCACGGCCGTTCGCCCGGTGGTTTCGACGAAGGAGCGCCAACACATCGTGGCGGCTGACAACAACGCGGACAAGCCCAAGGGCTCGTACGGCGCGGATTCCATCAAGCAGCTCGAGGGCCTGGAGGCGGTGCGCAAGCGCCCCGGCATGTACATCGGCACCACCGGACCCCGCGGCCTGCACCACATGATCTGGGAGGTCGTCGATAACTCCGTCGACGAGGCCATGGCGGGCCACGCGACCAGGGTCGACGTGAAACTGCGCGAGGACGGCGCCGTCGAGGTCATCGACGACGGCCGCGGTATCCCCGTCGCGATGCACTCCAAGGGCATGCCCACCGTGCAGCTGGTGCTCACCTCGCTGCACGCCGGCGGCAAGTTCGACTCCGACGCCTACGCCGTCTCGGGCGGCCTGCACGGCGTCGGCATCTCCGTGGTCAACGCGCTCTCCAGCAAGGTCGAGGTCGAGATCGACGTCGACGGCTACCACTGGCAGCAGAACTTCCACTGGGACGAGAAGAAGCGCGACTCCGTCGCGGAGGAGCTGATCAAGGGCGAGCCCACCACCCGCACCGGTACGACGGTGCGGTTCTGGGCCGATCCGAAGGTCTTCACCGAGACCACGCACTACGACTTCGAGACGGTCTCGCGCCGCCTGCAGGAGATGGCCTTCCTGAACAAGGGCCTGACCATCACGCTGACCGACGAGCGGCCCGTGGCCGTCGAGGTCCCGGACGAGGCCATCACCGAGGAGGCCCCGTCGGCGCACGAGGACGACGTCGCCGCGGCGCTCGCCGAGGTCGCCCCGAAGAAGCGCGAGCGCATCTTCCACTACCCCGACGGCCTCGTCGACTACGTCAAGCACATCAACGCGCGCACGTCCAAGACGCCGATCCACAACTCGATCATCTCCTTCGAGGGCAAGGAGAAGGGCCACGAGGTGGAGATCGCGATGCAGTGGAACTCGGGTTACTCCGAGTCCGTGCACACCTTCGCGAACACGATCAACACCCACGAGGGCGGCACCCACGAGGAGGGCTTCCGCACCGCTCTGACCGGCGTCGTCAAGGCGTACGCCAAGGACAAGAAGCTGGTCAAGGAGAAGGACGGCGATCTCTCGGGCGACGACATCCGCGAGGGTCTCGCGGCGGTCATCTCGGTCAAGGTCGCGGAGCCGCAGTTCGAGGGCCAGACCAAGACCAAGCTCGGCAACTCCGAGATCAAGGGTTTCGTGCAGAAGGTCTGCCGCGAGCAGCTGCAGTTCTGGTTCGACTCGAACCCTGCCGATGCCAAGACCATCGTGCAGAAGGCCGCCGCGTCCGCGCAGGCCCGCCTCGCCGCGCGCAAGGCGCGCGAGCTGGTGCGCCGCAAGAGCGCCACCGACATCGGCGGCCTGCCCGGCAAGCTCGCCGACTGCCGCAGCAACGACCCCGACAAGTGCGAGGTCTACATCGTGGAGGGCGACTCCGCCGGCGGCTCCGCCAAGAGCGGACGCGACTCGATGTACCAGGCGATCCTGCCCATCCGCGGCAAGATCATCAACGTCGAGAAGGCCCGGATCGACAAGGTGCTCAAGAACACCGAGGTCCAGTCGATCATCACGGCCTTCGGTACCGGCATCCACGACGAGTTCGACATCGCCAAGCTGCGCTACAAGAAGATCGTGCTCATGGCCGACGCCGACGTCGACGGCCAGCACATCTCCACCCTGCTGCTGACGCTGCTCTTCCGTTTCATGCGTCCGCTCGTCGAGCACGGCCACGTGTACCTGGCGCAGCCGCCGCTCTACAAGCTCAAGTGGCAGAAGGGCGCCGACCCGGAGTTCGCCTACAGCGACGCCGAGCGCGACGTGCTGCTCGCCGACGGCCTGCAGAACGGCAAGAAGATCAACAAGGACGACGGCATCCAGCGCTACAAGGGCCTCGGCGAGATGAACGCCAAGGAGCTGTGGGAGACCACGATGGACCCGACCGTCCGCGTGCTCAAGCAGGTCACCCTCGACGATGCCGCCGCCGCCGACGAGCTGTTCTCCATCCTCATGGGTGAGGACGTGGTGGCGCGCCGCTCGTTCATCGCGCGCAACGCCAAGGACGTGCGGTTCCTCGACGTGTAGCCGGGACACCCCGCCCCTCGGGGCGGGGCCGCGCACCGTCGAACCGATGAACTGAAGGACTTGAAATGACTGACACCACCCCGCCCACCGAGACCGGTGGCCACGACCGGATCGAACCGGTCGACATCCAGCAGGAGATGCAGCGCAGCTACATCGACTACGCCATGAGCGTGATCGTGGGCCGCGCGCTGCCCGAGGTGCGCGACGGCATGAAGCCGGTGCAGCGCCGCATCCTGTACGCCTCCTACGACGCCGGCTACCGGCCCGACCGCAGCTACGTGAAGTCGGCCAAGCCGGTCGCCGAGACCATGGGCAACTACCACCCGCACGGCGACAGCGCGATCTACGACGCCCTCGTGCGTCTCGCGCAGCCGTGGTCGCTGCGGTACCCGCTGATCGACGGCCAGGGCAACTTCGGCTCGCCGGGTAACGATCCCGCGGCCGCCATGCGTTACACCGAGGCCCGCCTGACGCCGCTGGCGATGGAGATGCTGCGCGACATCGACGAGGAGACCGTCGATTTCACGCCGAACTACGACGGCAAGACGCAGGAGCCGACGGTGCTCCCGGCGCGCGTGCCGAACCTGCTCATGAACGGCTCCGGCGGTATCGCCGTGGGCATGGCGACCAACATCCCGCCGCACAACCTGCGCGAGCTCGCGGACGCGATCTTCTGGTGCCTGGAGAACTTCGACGCCGACTCCGAGGCGACGCTCGAGGCGTGCATGGAGCGGATCAAGGGCCCCGACTTCCCGACCAGCGGCCTCATCGTGGGCAGCCAGGGCATCAAGGACGCCTACTCCACCGGCCGCGGCTCGATCCGCATGCGCGGCGTGGTCGAGGTGGAGGAGGACTCCAAGGGCGCAACGGAACTCGTCATCACCGAGCTGCCCTACCAGGTGAATCCCGACAACCTGGTGCTCTCGATCGCCGAGCAGGTGCGCGACGGCAAGATCGCCGGCATCAGCAAGATCGAGGACCAGTCCTCCGACCGCGTGGGCATGCGGATCGTGGTGCGGCTCAAGCGCGATGCCGTCGCCAAGGTGGTGCTCAACAACCTCTACAAGCACAGCCAGCTGCAGACCAGCTTCGGCGCGAACATGCTGTCCATCGTCGACGGGGTGCCGCGCACCCTGCGCCTGGACCAGATGATCCGCTACTACGTCACGCACCAGTTGGACGTCATCGTGCGGCGCACCCGGTTCCGGCTGCGCAAGGCCGAGGAGCGGGCCCACATCCTGCGCGGCCTGGTCAAGGCGCTCGACGCCCTCGACGAGGTCATCGCCCTCATCCGGCGGTCCGAGACCACCGAGATCGCGCGCGCCGGCCTGATCGAGCTCCTCGACGTCGACGAGCTGCAGGCCAACGCGATCCTCGACATGCAGCTGCGCCGCCTCGCGGCCCTCGAGCGGCAGAAGATCATCGACCAGTTGGCCGAGATCGAGCTCGAGATCGCCGACCTCAAGGACATCCTCGAGCGGCCGGAGCGCCAGCGCGCCATCGTCCGCGACGAGCTCGGCGAGATCGTCGAGAAGTTCGGCGACGACCGGCGCACGCGGATCATCGCGGCCGACGGCGACGTGACCGATGAGGACCTCATCGCCCGCGAGGACGTGGTCGTCACCATCACGGAGACCGGCTACGCCAAGCGCACCAAGACGGACCTGTACCGCAGCCAGAAGCGCGGCGGCAAGGGCGTCAAGGGCGCCGATCTCAAGCAGGACGACATCGTCGCGCACTTCTTCGTGTGCTCCACGCACGACTGGATCCTGTTCTTCACCACCAAGGGCCGCGTCTACCGGGCCAAGGCGTACGAGCTGCCCGAGCAGAGCCGCACGGCCCGCGGGCAGCACGTGGCGAACCTCCTGGCCTTCCAGCCGGAGGAGCGGATCGCGCAGGTCATCCAGATCAAGAACTACGACGACGCGCCCTACCTGATCCTCGCCACCAAGAACGGCCTGGTGAAGAAGTCCAAGCTCGAGGACTTCGACTCGAACCGCAGCGGCGGCATCGTCGCCATCAACCTGCGCGACGAGGACGAGCTGGTGGGCGCGGTGCTGGCCTCGTCCGAGGACGACCTCCTGCTGGTGAGCAAGAACGCCCAGTCGATCCGCTTCCACGCGACCGACGACGCGCTGCGACCCATGGGCCGCGCAACCTCCGGTGTGCAGGGCATGCGGTTCAACGGCGATGATCAGCTGTTGGCCCTCAACGTCGTTCAGGACGACACGTACCTTCTCGTCGCGACCTCGGGCGGTTACGCCAAGCGCACGGCGATGGAGGACTACCCTGTCCAGGGGCGTGGCGGCAAGGGCGTGCTGACGATCCAGTTCGACCCCAAGCGGGGCGAGCTGGTGGGCGCACTCATCGTCGACGACGAGACCGAGCTGTACGCCATCACGTCGGGCGGCGGTGTGATTCGCACCGCGGCGCGGCAGGTCCGCAAGGCGGGCCGCCAGACCAAGGGCGTCCGGCTGATGAACCTGGCCGAAGGCACTACGCTTTTGGCGATCGCCCGCAACGCCGATGAGAGTGACGAGCCCGAGCAGGCGGACGGCGAGGCGTAAGCCGCCGCGAAGCACGAAGGAGCGCATGTGAGTACCCCTGGAACCGGTTCCGGCCAGTCGCCGGAGTCCGGACCGGAGGCGGGCCGGCAGCCCGTCCGCATCCCGCGACGCGACACCGACGTCGGCCGCGTGATCGACGCCCCCACCGAGGGCGTCGAGCGCGACGAGCTGCCGAAGAACCTGCCCGACCTGGACAAGATCCATCACGTCGCTCCCGCGGCCGCCCCGACGTCGCCGATGCCCGCGCAGGCCTCGGCGACGCCGGACCCGGCCCCGGCGTCGGCGCCGGCGGAGAAGGCCGAGCCCGCCCCGGCGGGGGAGGCGGCACCGTCGAACCTGCACACCGTGGGCGGCACGCCCGCGCGTGCGGCGGGTGTGAAGACGCAAGCCGCGGCCGGTCCGGTGCGCGCGGGCATGCAGCTGCGCAGCATCGACCCGTGGACCACGTTCAAGATCTCCGGCGTGATCTCCGTGGTGCTGTTCTTCGTGTGGATGATCGCCGTCGGCGTGCTGTACATCGTGCTCAGCGGCATGGGCGTGTGGAGCAAGATCAACGACAGCTTCCAGACGCTCACCAACGAGCAGGCCGGCGTCAGCCTGCTGACGGCGGGCAACGTGTTCACCTACGCCGGCCTCGCCGGCCTGGCGAACGTGATCCTGCTGACCGCGCTCGCCACCGTGGGCGCGTTCATCTACAACCTCTGCGCCGACCTGGTCGGCGGCGTCGAGGTGACCCTCGCCGATAGGGATTGACCAGCTGTTTTGTAGAACTCGAGGTGCGCTGGTAATGTTCCACCTCGGTTCACGGGCCTATAGCTCAGGCGGTTAGAGCGCTTCGCTGATAACGAAGAGGTCGGAGGTTCAAGTCCTCCTAGGCCCACCACACCCCGTCCCGGGGCCTTAGCTCAGTTGGTAGAGCGCCGCCTTTGCAAGGCGGATGTCAGGAGTTCGTGTCTTATCTCCAGCTGACAGGCTTGGTAAGGGGTTGACCAGCAGGGATGCTGTGGTGGACATGTCCGTCACGAGGTCGTAGTTTGGCGGTGGGACGGTGCCCAGCAGCGGGTGCACAACCACACACGGGGGCTTAGCTCAGTTGGTAGAGCATCGCCTTTGCAAGGCGAGGGTCAGGGGTTCGAATCCCCTAGCCTCCACAGATATGATGAGTTTCTGACTGCTGTCAGCTAGGAGCCCCCCCCGGATCGCCGGCCCCGGGGGTTCTGAGCGTTGGGAGGTCCAGCAGATGACGAAATGCTTGACTGGCCATGAGGCTGGTCCGGCGAGTCCGTGATGGTGGCGGGTGCGCGGGGTGACTATTGTGGCGTCATGGCTCCGACGCAGCGTACGTATCGATGTGTGGAGGCCGACGTTCGCCGACGAAGCCGACGTGAGGCGTTCCTGGACGCCGCGCTCTGTGTCTTCACCGCGTTTTGTCGACGGTGCTCCGCGAACACCTCCAAGTCCTCCCCGCCGCTTCACAGGCCCTGATCTGCCAGAGCGCATAAAACCTAGTCAGAGCACTCGATATCGCACCGCTACTCAGTGGAGGAATCAGCCTCAAAACCGATCCTCCCATGCGCGCCATCCACGACGATGCCCGTGATACTCAGACGGCGAACACCGCCTCTACCGATCCCCTCGCAGCCGACACCACCACAACCAAGTTAGGGCGCCCTCGGGCCTGACTGTGTCGGATCGGTGACAATCGACAACGCCTTGCGGTGCCGGTGAACCACATACGACACCGACCACCGCGACGTCAGATCCTCGAGCTGCTGCTCCTCAAGCAACTTCACCCGCACCCACAGATGACTGCTAAGCCCCGGTATCCCGAGCGATCACATGCTCGGCATACGCGCACACCGAAGCCCGATCCCACCCTGACGGGACAACGACCGTCCGCCGAGAAGGCATCTGCAGATCATCCTCCCCATCCACATCCACGAACCTACGACCAAACGCGGCCACCCGCCTACAGTCGGGGCCAAATCACACCGCCCTGGTTGGAGCCAGACCAACTTGACATAGCCACCCGCTGGCGGGGTGTACTGCTGCGAGCGAGCAGTGATTCGAGATCTCCCGGTGTCCCGATCCACCCCGGGGACCACAACCGTTGCGCTGACCCGCAACGGTTGCTTGATCCAGTCGGGGGGAGCGCTCACCGGGCCGGTAAGAGCGCGAGGACAGGCGCTTGGCAACCACGCCCCTCGAGGCCGTGTTCGAGCATCACCTGGCCATCGGCCTCGTCGGCCGCGGTCCACGATGGGGGACTTGTACGACCGGATCCGCCAGTCGTCCGTCGCATCGCCCCGACGCACCGTCTATGGCGTCGACGGCGATGGCTCGCAGCGTGTCGACAGATCGCCACGACGGATCAGGACCCAGGTGAGCGGGAACCGGCGTCCTGCTCACGGTGGTGCTCCTGCGTGCGTTGTGTGAACGCGGCGGCCCTGCTTAGCGCCCTACTCGCGGACTTCCCGCGACTGGCCCGGTTAGCCTGACAAGGATGCTGCGGCCTTTCGCAGTGACGCCTCCAGAGTCGCTTCCGCCTCGGGTAGAGCTGCCGCGAGGGTTGTGACGGATCGGAGCCGCTCGGATGAGGCGTGATCCTTCTGTACTGCTGCGCGTGCGACTGCAGTCCAGGATGTCGCCGCATGGTGGGCGTTGGCTGCAAGGATGGCGGTTGCGTGATCGCCGGTGAGGCGTGCGATTTCATCGCAGCCCTGTGCCAGCAGTCGGCGGAAGAGGCCACCGCCGGTCCCCGCTTTCTCGATGAAGGCGCCGAGGCTGAATAAGTGCATCTCGAGGTCGTCGGTGGACAGGGCTCCCCAGCTGCAGACGTCGGATGCGAGAGCGCTGGCCGCGTCGAGGCCGTGTGACCCATGTTCTGCGGGCCCGGCGATCGTCGATGCGCCTGGGGTGCTCAGGCTCGCTGCGGATTGCGCGAATGCCTGTGCGGCCACCTCGATAATTGAAGGCGGCGTCTGTGGCCAATTGATACGAAACTGCGTGTGTCGGGTTGGCTCCGGGAAGGAGGTCGAGCGGCGCGCGCGTGCGAGTGCGTCCAGTGGGACGCGTTGAAGATCTTCGCGATCGTTGTCGGCGATGTACGCGATGCCTTGCGTCTCGTCGTAGCCGACTACCACGATGTCGTGGCGGCTCATGCGCAACTGGACCCGCAGATAGGGGAGTTCTGCGATCTCCGCCCAGACCAGTGCAGGGCGGCCCTGATCGATCTCGCCACGAAGGTTCTCCCAACCCTCGGCCGGGTCGTCGGTGGCAAGCACCTCGACGGTGCCGCCCAGACGGCGGGGGAGGTCCACCTCAAAATCAGGTCCTCGTCCGACCAAGTACACGGGTGGCATCAGCGCGCTTGATCGAATGTAGGTGAGGGAGAGGGCTCCGCCGAGGGCAAAGACGAGGCCCTCATCGGGTGGGCCGTCGAAACCGAGCCCGGTCCACTCCATGAGGTCTCGCATCGCACCGGACCCACAGTGGCCGCCCATTCGGTGCGGGTAGGGGTCGATCATCGAGGGGCCGGACACTGACACGAGTCTCCTGTGTTGAGGCGGTGCGGATCTTGTTCGTAGAGTCGATTGCCGGCCGACGACTGAGGCAGGTCGGGTTAGGCGTGGAATGCATCTAGTGGCGTCGCACGCTGCGTGAATATCAGAGGGCCATAGGCCTGTTTGAGAGCCGCCAGGATGTTGTCGAGAGGCAGGTCGTTGTACGTACCTCTTTCGCGGACGTACTCCATGTGTGTTGAGCCGTCCGCGGAGTGAGCGTGGAGCAACGCGTCGCTGTCGCCGGTGAAGTCGATCGGGGCAACTCCGAACCGTGCGCACAGTTCCGAGTTGAACGCGGGTGTTGCCTTGAGCCACCGTCCGTCGATGTAGACGTGGCTGTACCCGTGATAGACGAAGACGTCGGTTCCCATCAGCTCACGTAGGGTGCCCGTTTGGAGGTGGTTACGGACGTCGGCGAAGCCGAACCGCGCTGGGATCCCGGCGGCGCGAAATGCGGCGGTGAGCACGACGGCCTTGGGGACGCAGTATCCACGTCCGGATTCGATTACGTGGCTGGCCCGGTAATGCTCTGGGTCGTTGGAGACGGTGTACGGGTCGTAGCGGATGGCGTCGCGTACCGCGGTGAACAGGCGGCGAGCTTTGTCTTTGTCGGTGGTCGCGTTGCCGACGGCTTCGCGTGTGAAGGTCGCGACGGTGGCGTGCTCGATGTCGAGGAAGCGTGAACCCGTCAGCGCCGCCGGGCTGACCGCGTTTGTCGGTGATGTGGTCATGGGGTCGCTCCGATCAATGCGGACCTGACGATCGGCGCTCGTTGTGCAATGGCGCGCTTGGCGTTCACGAAGTCAGCGGGTCTGTTGACGCAGTCAGCTGCAATCAGTTCTCCGGCGGAGAAATAGTAGCAGGTGAAGTCGCGGCCATGGGCGGGGTCGCCGCTGACCAGCACCTCGTCGTATCCGGTGTTGAGCCCGGCGATCTGGAGTTTGAGGTCGTATTGGTCGGACCAGAACCACGGCAGTGCGGCACGACCGGTTGTGTTGTCGCAGATTGTGGCCGCCGCGATTTTGGCGTGCTCGGTTGTTGCGGACACGCACTCGAGACGAACACGTCTCCCGTACCGCTCGATTCGGTGGTTGGCGCAGTCGCCGGCTGCGACGATGTCAGGATCGCTGCTACGAGCGCGGTCGTCGACGAGGATGCCGTTTTCGACGTCGATGCCCGCAGCTGCTGCGAGCTCCGTGTTCGGAATGACGCCGACGCCGACGATGACCAGGTCAGCGGCCAGCGTTTCTCCACCGGCGAGGACAACGCTGGCGACTCGTTTGTCGCCGCGGAACCCCTCGACGATTGCGTCGATCCGTACGTCGACACCCTTCTCGCGGTGAATTCGATCGAAGAATTCCGACACGACGGGCGCCGTGACACGTTCGAGTACGCGTCCTGCCGCCTCCAGGACGGTCACTTCGACACCCAGGGTTCGAAGCGAGGCCGCTGTCTCCAGGCCGATGTACCCGCCGCCGACAATGACGACCCGCGAACCCGGGACCGCGGCGGCGCGGATGGCCTCGACGTCGGTGGCGGTGCGCAGATAGTGCACGCCCGGCAGATCGGCCCCAGGGACGGGCAGTGCGCGAGCTCGAGCGCCGGTGCACAGGGCCAACTTCGAGTAGGACACCGCGTCGTTGTTGCCGAGAGTGACGGTTCGTTCGGCACGGTCGATCGAGGTTACGGTTCCGTCGACGAGCTGGATCCGTTGCTTGTCGTAGAACTGGTGGCTTCGGATCGCGACATCGTCGAGATGGCAATCGCCGGCCAGGTATGCCTTGGACAGCGGCGGCCGCTGATACGGCAGGCGGCCCTCGTCGCCGATCAGCAGGATGTCTCCAGCCCACTTCTCCTTGCGCAAATTGGCCGCCAGCTGTGCGCCGGCGTGGCTTGCGCCGACGATCACGACCCGATCAGTGCTCACGTCTCCTGCTTGGGAGTCAGACGGACCATCATCTTGCTGATCCCACGAACGAAGTTGGACTGCACGTACTCCGGATCACCGACCACCGCGATGTCGTCGAAGCGCTCGAGGAGTTCTTCCCAGAGAATGCGCAACTGCAATTCGGCCAGGCGGTTTCCCATGCAACGGTGCACGCCGAAACCGAACGCGATGTGGTTGCGAGCGTTGGACCGATCGATGATGAGCTCGTCCGGGCGGTCGAACACTCGCTCGTCGCGGTTGCCGGAGGCGTACCACATGACGACTTTGTCGCCTTTGCGGATGAACTGACCGTTGAGCATCACGTCCTTCTTGGCGACCCGGCGCATGTACGCCAGGGGGGTTTGCCACCGGATGATCTCCGACACCGCGTTGGGGATCAGGTCCGGATTGGCTTTGAGTTTCTCGAACTGGTCGGGATACTCGTTGAGAGCCAGCACTCCGCCGCTCATCGAGTTGCGGGTGGTGTCGTTGCCGCCGACGATCAGCAGCACGAGGTTCCCGAGGAACTCCATGGGGCTGTCGTCGAGAAGGTCTTTGGTGTCCTCGTTGCTCTGCAGCATGGTGATGAGGTCGAAACCAGGCTCCTCGCCTGCCGCGGTCCGCGCGGCCTTGTCTCGCCATAGCGCACTCAAGCCCTGTGCCATCGCGACCATCTCGCGGAAAACTTTGTCGTTGTCTGATGGTCCGCCGTTGGCCTGCTCCATCGACGTGGCCAGATCCGACCACTGGACGAGTTTGTGGCGCTGCTCGTAGGGGTAGTCGAGCAATGTCGCGAGCATCCGCGCGGTCAGTTCGACCGACACGGTCTGGACCCAGTCGAACGGTTCGTCGAGCGGTAGCTCGTCGAGGACTTCCCGGACGCGCGACCGGATGAGGCCCTCCATCTCGCGCAGGTTCTTCGGTGCGACGACTCCCTGGACGGCGGCGCGCTGCTTGTCGTGCCGCGGCGGGTCCATGGCGATGAACATCGCGATGTCCATGAAGCGGGGCGGCCGACCGATGATGATGAACGGTTCGGCGGAGAACGCGTCGTGGTTCTTGTCGACAGCGATGATGTCGGCATGTCGAGTGACCGACCAGAACGGCCCGAAGGGACTGCGGGGCTGGAAGTGAACGGGCGCCTCATTGCGCACACGCTCGAAGTAGGACCGCCACCTGCCCTGTCGGTAGAGGAATGGGTTGCTCAGATCGATGTCGGTGAGTTCGACTTCCTCGACAGGCGGGATGGGGGTCTCGGTGAAGATCTTTTTGCCGTCGGTTCGGGTGACGATCCGGCGGGCCTTGTCATAGACGTGGGCGCCACGGATTTGTAGATCGATCGGGATCATGGACTGCGCTTTGTCGGCGAGGGCAGTTGAGATGCTCATAGATGTTGCTCTTTCGCTTTAGACGTTCACAACTGGAACTCGGGAAGGCGAACGGTCAGACCGTCCCACTCGTTGTTGGCGGTCATCTGGCAGGCCAGTCGCGAGTTGGCCTCACGTTCGGGGTGCATACTCAACATGCCTTCTTCGACGTCTGTGCTGTGTCCGACGGTGTCGATCCACGCGCTGTCGACGACGACGTGGCACGTTCCGCATGCCGCCTCACCGCCACAGTCGCCATCGATCCCCGGTATCGCCTCGTCGACTGCAATCTGCATCAGTGACCTGCCGGGCGTCACCGGCGCGGGGTAGTCCTCGCCGTCGTGGGTCACGTAAGTGATCGTGGCCATGGCCACCTCCTTGTTCGTGGGTCGTAGAGGTGAGTGTGCACGCGGCAGATGTGCTTGATCCAGGCTCGGACGTCGCGATGTCTTGTTAAATTGGCTCATGTGAGCCTTGTCGAGTTGGGGATACCGCCGCTAGCGTTCGCGCAGCTCCTCGACAGCGGTGCCCTGGGCGCGGCGGAGACGCGAGCGTTCGGACGCATCATGGCCCGCGAGGGCGTCGATCTCGCGGTCGTCATTGCGCGACAGGGCCAAGTGCCTGTCCGGTGGTTTCACGAGGTGTATCCGGCGATGGACGCCCAGCAGGGATTCCGGTTGGGCGTGGCGTTCGCCGAGCACGCCCAGCTGACCTCTTTCGGCCCCCTCAGTTTGCCGCTGGTCAGTGCGGGTTCCGTCCTCGAAGTTGTTCAACTGCTTCGGTTCTTGCCCCTGATATCGACCGCGCTGAGCACCGAGTTCCAGCACGGAGACTCTGGACTGACGATCGCTCTGGCCGGGCGCACAGATAGCCCCGGCACCGATTGTCTCGCCGTCACCTACGGTGGTCTGGCTGTCCTGCGGTTGGTGGACATGCTCGCCGGTGCCGTCCCCTCCGTGGAGCTTCATCTGACATGCCAGGCGCCGGCAGACCTGATCGTCGTGGGTGAGATCGGCCATCGGATCCTTTTCGACGCGCGCGCGGCGTTCGTGCATATACCGGCTGCCGTGCTCTACGACGTGTGCCGCTTCTCCGACCCCGTGGCCTACCGGATCGGTATCGCCGAGCTTCGACGCGTCTACGAACAGCGCAGGCCCAATTCCTACACGCAGCTGGTCCGCGCACAGTTCGATGCTGACCCTGCGCGCGCTGACGGCGCTCGTATCGCGGCGGAGCTGGCGACATCGGTGAGCACACTCAAGCGACGCCTGCACGCCGAGGGCACCACCCTGCGTCGCCTGCGGCAGCAGTTCGCCCAAGAACGAGCCACCGCGCGACTGCTGGATCCCGGCATCAGTGTCGGCGAGATAGCCGCAGAACTGGGGTACTCCGAGGTCGCCAGTTTCTCCCATGCATTTACACGGTGGGTCGGGTGCTCCCCGACTCAGTTCCGCCGCGCACCGTCGAATCAGCGGGCAGCGCCGGGCATCTGAGCAGGTCAGTCCGCGCGGAGGAAATTGACGAAAAAGCTGTCTACCGTGGAGGTGTCGGCGTAGCGCGCGAAGTGCGTGAGATCGACTTTCACGAACTCGCTAGTGGCGGAAAAGTAGGTCTCGCCCTCCACGGTCCCGCTCGCCCCGATGTGCAGGGTGTGATCGGCGTCCTCGTCGATCCACGCCGTGAGGCGTACTGGTACGTGGAGGGGTACCGGTCGGCGGTACTTGACCGTCAACGTGCGCGTGACGGCCGGGGTGCCGGCGATCCACAGCGTAAATCCCATGATGTCGTCGCACGCGGCCGAGATGGCCCCTCCATGCGCCAGACCTGGTCCACCGGAATGCTTTTCGGTGAAGGAGTGATCTGCAAAGACTCGGTCCTCGTCGCGGTAGACCTCGAGCTGCAGGCCGCTGGCATTTTCCGGCCCGCAGCCCATGCACGATGGGGAGTGCGCGGGCAGTCTGCTGGGTGCTGACATCACAGTCCTCGAATCGATGCTCGTGCCGGTAGCGGACCGCTACTGACGGTATCGTTGGCAGGATGCCACATACGTGGACCAACAGCGAGAAGAATGCGGGTAGCGGTGAGCATCGATGGCCTCGACGACGTCGATCCGCGGCGGGTTCGTTCCAGGAACCGTCTACTCGACGCCACGGCGGTGTTGCTGCGCAGAGGGGGAGTGGAGGCTGTCACCGTCGAGGCGGTCACCAGCTTGTCCAGGGTTGCCCGCACAACCCTCTACCGGCACTTTGGCAGTACCACCGACCTGGTCGCCGCTGCCTTCGAGCGTTTGCTGCCCCAGGCCGATCGCCACGAACTCTCGGGGTCGGTGCGCGAGGACTTGATCCGGTTGATGGATCGTCAGGCGGACGTCATCGAACAGGCGCCGCTGCAGGTCACCACGGTCGCGTGGTTGGCGATGGTGCCCGAACGGGCCGGCGAGCAGAGCAACGCCCTGGCCCCACTGCGTGCGCGGGTGGTCGATCACTACCGCGAACCGTTCGACCGATTGCTCACCAGTGCCAGTGCCGTCGACGAGCTCGACGATTTCGACCTGACCCTGGCCATCACCCAGCTCGTCGGACCGCTGATCTTCGCCAAAATCACCGGCATCCGGGCCGTCGACGCCGATGACCGCCGCCGCATCGTCGACGACTTCCTGACGGCGCATCGCCGCATGCCCTGACCGCTCGCACGGTCCACGCCGAGTCCGAAGACGAGCGACCGCGCCACCGCTTTTCGCTACATCATGTAGCGTACCGATCCAGGTAGTTCCGTTTCGGCAGGAGTGGTGTTGATGGTGGTGCACCGGCGATCGGCTGGCGCGCGGTCAGAACGCGCGGAATACAGCGCCACGCTTGCGCGGGTGGCTCGGTACGCGCTAGCGCACAAGGTTGTCGTCGTCGGCGCGTGGCTCGCGGTGGGTGTGGTGCTGGCGCTGGCGTTCCCGCAGCTCGAGACAGTCGTGCGCCAACAATCGGTCGATCCGATCCCTGCGGGAGTGCCGTCATTTCAGGCTTTCGACCGGATGGGTACGGCGTTCGGGGAGAAAGGCGCCAAGACAACGGTTTTCATCGCCATGGAGAACCGTGGCGGCCTCACCCCGACGGTGCGCGTACGCTACGACGAGCTTGTTCAGAAACTTCGTGGCGCCACCGCCGATGTCGCTTCCGTCCGTGACCTGGTGGGGGATCCGACGACGGCGTCGCAGGCGGTGAGCCGCGACGGGACGGCCTGGTACCTGCCGGTGGGGCTGACCGGAACGCTGGGCGGCCCCGCCGCGACTCGCGCCTTGGATTCCGTGCGCGACCTCGCCTATCATTCGTTCTCCGGCACCGGTACAACCGTACACGTCACCGGGCCCACCGCCACCTTCAGCGATCAGATCGTCACGGCCGAAAAGGACCTTGTGGTGATCACCATGGCCACGGTTCTGCTGATCGCGTTCATCCTGCTGGTGGTCTACCGGTCGCTGTTCACCGCGCTCGTACCCCTGCTGGTGATCGGGATCAGCCTCGGGGTGGGTCGCGGTGTGGTGTCAGCGTTGGGCGAGTTCGGAATGCCCGTTTCACAGTTCACCGTCGCGTTCATGACGGTGATCCTGCTCGGTGCCGGCGTCGACTACACGGTCTTCTTCATCAGCCGCTACCACGAGCGATTACGGTCGGGCGCCGAGCACGCACCTGCGCTCATCGACGCCACCGCTACGATCGGGCGCGTCATCCTCGCCTCCGCCGCAACCGTCGCCCTGGCGTTCCTGGCGATGGTGTTCGGAAAACTGAGCGTCTTCTCCACTCTCGGGCCGGCATGTGCGATCGCGATCGTCATCGGGTTCCTCGCCACGGTCACCCTGCTACCGCCGGTCCTGCACGCCGCCTCCCACCTCGGGTGGGGTGCACCCCGCGCGGACCTGACGCGGCGCTACTGGAACCGCATCGCGGTACTCGTCGTACGGCGCCCCGCCTCGCTACTGGCTATGACACTCGTCGCTCTGCTCGCCCTCGGCGCAGTGGCGTTGGGCATCACCATCACCTACGACGACCGCAGCGGACAACCCGCCACCACTGACAGTAACGAGGGTTACGCACTGCTCGACCGGCACTTCCCGACCAACACTACCGTCCCGGAATTCCTCGTGATCCAATCCCCGAACGACATGCGTACCGCGAAAGGGCTGGCTGACCTCGACGACCTGGCATCACGCGTCGCGCAAGTCCCGGGAGTGACCCGGGTTGTCGGCGTGACCCGACCCACCGGCAGCCGCCTCGAACAAGCCCAGCTGTCGTGGCAGAACGGACAGATCGGTGACCGACTCGCCGCGGCAGTCAGTGACGGCCGATCACGCACTGGCGACCTGTTCCAACTTCGAGATGGCGCCGACCAACTCGCGACCGGCCTTGCCACGCTCGACAGCCAGATCCGCGCCAACCTGACACCGCTGTTGCGAATTCTCGACCAGGCCACGACCGCGGGACAACAGATCCAGCAATACCGACCACTGCTCGGTCAACTCCGCACAACCGCACCCGCACTCGACCAACTCATTGGGCAGGCACCGCAATTGGCCACCGCGGCAAGGCAGGCATCCGACGCCTTGAGTCTCGTGACCGCCGTGCGGCCCTTGCTCGACAACGCTCCCTGGTGCGCCCCGATCCCTCAGTGCGCCGCCGTCCAACAGCAACTCCGGACCCTGGGCACACTGCGGGATTCCAACTTCCTCCTCCAAATCGGCGCTCTCTCCGGGCAACTGGGCAACCTCGGCACACCCATCACCACCATCACCGCGCAACTCACCGCCGCAGTGGACACATTGGACACAACGCTGGGTGCTGTCACCGCGCGCGACCTCCCCGCACAACTCGCCCAGCTTCAGAACGGGGTGAGTCAACTCGCTGCTGGCTCCCGCGCGATTGCCGGGGGAGTCGCCGCACTCGTCGACAGCAACCTGCAACAGTTCGCCGGGATGGCCACCCTTGCCGCGCAACTACAGACCACCGCCCGCGAAACCCGCGGCTCGGACGCCGCCACGGGTTTCTACCTACCGCCTGACGCGTTCGTCAACCAAAAGTTTTCCGACGTTGCTGCACAATTCGTCTCTCCAGACGGGCGGACAGTGCGCTATGCCATCCAAACCGACGCCGATCCCTACAGCAGCCAGGCGATTGAACTCACCAACGCCATCACCACCGCAGCCCAGACAGCGAGACCCAACACCGCCCTGCAGAACGCATCGGTGTCGCTAGCGGGATTCCCCGCCATCAACGCCGACCTGCAACGCCTGCTCAGCCACGATTTCCGGCTACTCGCCCTGGCCACCCTCATCATCGTCGGCATCATCCTGATCGCACTACTCCGAGCGCTCATTGCACCGCTTTACCTGCTGGGAACCGTTATCCTGAACTACGCTGCAGCCCTCGGCGTGGGGGTGGTGATCTTCCAATGCATCCTTCGCACCGAGATTGCCTGGCCTGTACCGCTTCTCGCGTTCATCGTGCTCGTCGCCGTCGGCGCCGACTACAACATGCTGTTGATCTCCAGGCTGCGTGAGGAATCCCACCGCAGCATTCGCATCGGAGTCCTACGAACCGTCACCAACACCGGCTCCGTCATCACCTCCGCCGGCCTCATCTTCGCGGCAAGCATGTTCGGACTGATGGTCGGCTCGATCGCCATCATGACCCAGGTCGGCCTCATCATCGGTGTCGGACTACTCCTCGACACCTTCGTCGTCCGAACGATCGTCGTACCCGCAATCGCCACCCTGGCCGGACCAGCGAGCTGGTGGCCAGGCAAACACGGGTGACCCGAATCCACTGCGCCCGCATGACGACGAAACATAACGGTCGGCACGCGGCCCGTCGGCCCCACACCCAGCTCGCTATCTGATAACGCACACCGTAAGATCGACAGATTAAATAACTGGATGACGGTCGCAGGACTTGGTCGTAAGACCGCGGGCGTGTGCTTCGCGCCAGGCGGCGGCGAGGTTGTCGGCGCGGCTGTGCCAGGTCATCTCGCCGAGGTACTCGGCGTGCTTCCTCGTCGCATCGGTCCACCGCAGCTCCGCGTACAGGCGCCGGTACTGGCACCGGAGGACCACCCGCCCCAGCGCGTTCGGTGCGGTGCGGATGGCACGGTTGTGGCGGCCGCCTGCGGCGTCGTCCTGCTCTTTGGCCTGCACTGCCTTGTTCGACCCGTGCGGGACGCGCCAGTGGTGGTCTTTGACCGCGTCCTTGCTGTTCCAGCCCCACCGTGACATCCCTGGCGTCCCCCGCGCTGTTAGACGACGGTCAGGTGACGGCTGCCGGCGGTGGCACCCTCGGGTGCGCCGAACAGGCTGGTGCGGTTCTCGGCGGTGAGCAGTGTCAGGGCGTCGAGCTCGGTGGTGCTGTATCCGTCGGTGGCGAGCTGGGCGAGAACATCGCGGGCGAGCTCGGGTGTCTCGGTCGGGACACCGGGCCGGGTGCCGTACATCCGGCCGGTTTCGTTGAGTAGTCGGAACATCGCCCGGTACTGCCGGTCGGAGAGCACGCCGCGCTCGCGTGCTCGGACAACGAGCGAGGACTCGCTCACGCCCCAGTCCAGGCGCAGCTCGTCGAGCTCGTGCACGGTCCGGGTCGAGACCCGGTCCAGCGCCGGGCCGATGTCGTCGACCGGGGCGAGGAACTCGGCGGCGAAGACATTTGCCCGTCGCTCGGTTTCGGTGGGGCTGACCAGGGTCATCGCATCCATCACCAGGTGCCCGAGTTCGTGCGCGAGGGTCATGCGCATCCGGTCCGGCGGTAGTGCGGCGTTGACGTACACCAGGTGCGGGTGATGCGCGGTGGCGCGTAGGGTGACCGCGTCGATCTCGCGGTCGTGGAAGTCCTCGACGACGACGAAGACCCCGGCCGCTTCCAGCAGTTCGGTCATCGACCGGATGGGGCCGGCGATGCGCCAGAGCCGGCGCAGGACTTGCGCGACCGTGATTTCGCCGAGATCGGCGGCGTAGTCCCCGGGGTCGAGATCGGGCAGCGCCAGTTCCGGATCGAGATCGGTGTGGGCGACGACCCGGCCTAGCCGCATCGCGACCAGGTTGGCGCGCGCCCAGACGCGGTCACGTTTCCACTCCGCTGTGGTGGCGTTGGCGCGGAAGTGCGTGCCCTGCGCAGGTGAGCGCTCGAACGCGACGCACAGCGCCTCGACCGGGCATTGCAACGCCCGGGCGTAATCGTCGAGCGCCTTACCTGCCAGCGGCAGAGCGCCAGCCTCGACCCGGGTGACGTGCGATCCGGAGATCCCGGCCTCCTCAGCGAGCCGCTTCTTCGACCAGCCGTGCGCCAGTCGTGTCAGCGCAACCATCACCGGGTTCGCCTCGGCCTGCGAGAAGAGTGCCGTCACCCAGATCGCCTCCATATCCTCGATCGATCCCTGCGTTCCACGCTATCGCGGTAACAGCCGAAATCTGCGCAGAAACACCGTGTGAACTGCGACTTTCTGCCCGACGCGGTTATCTCCATCCGAAACGCAAGTGACTGATGTGACGTCCGTCTCGCTCGCGAGAGCGAGGCGAGACGGTTTGGCCAATTCTGCAGGTCACGGCGTGTTGTCTTGCTGAGAACTGTACCACGTTAGGCAAGATTCCATGCAAGTAATTACATCGATGGGAGACAGATCGTGACGGCACTCATGGACGACGACATCAACCCGCTCGACGCGGGAGCGGTTTCTCGGAAGGAGGCGCAGCGGATCCTGCGCCCGGTGACGATCGGCGTCGGCGCGCTGCTGCTGGCCGCGGTCGATCACTGGAACACGCTGACCGCGGGGCAGCCGGCGCACTTGCGGACGGTGCTGCAGCCGCTGCTGCGGGGTAGTCACGTTGCGGCGTTTGTCTCCGCCGGCACCAACGTGTGGCTGAGCACCCAGGGGATGCACCCGCCCGGGCACCTGGTCAAGCGGCCGTATCAGTGGTCCGAGGTGAGTAGTCACGGCCGTACTTGAAGGCTTATCAGTAATTACTCTGCCGGACACGGAGATTCATCCCAGTCAGCGCTAGTTTTTATCTTCCGCTACATGTAGGATTAGATACATGTCAGTGGTCGGATCTACCGTGAAACGCGATGGTGGGCGAGCCTCTTGCGAGTGGAGGGTTTCCGTGCAATTATTTCGCTATGGCACTCCATGGGGAGCTTCAGAAGACGCTCGAGGCGTTCGTCGAGCAGCATCGTCCCGCGTTGGCGACCGTGCGTCTCGATCTGCCGGTGGCGATCACCGAGGTCGGGGCGATGTGGTCGCCGCGGCATGCGGATCCGGCGGAGGTGTCCGGCGATGCGTTCTGCTCGGCGGTGCGGCACACGATGCGCGATATCTGGAAGAACGAACGAAACGACAGGCCCGGAGTCAATCTGCGGTGCATCCGGGGTCAGGGCGGTGGCGCCGTGTTTGTGAATCTGGGTACGGAGTTTCGGCTCCGGAAGTTCCTGTCCAGGCATCTGCAGGCGGCGGTCGACCGGGAGGTCGTGCTGCCGCCGGAGGTCGAGCAGAAGATCGCGAACGGCGGGCTGCGGCCGGAGCAGATGAATCTGTTCGCCGGACCTGGCCAGATCCCCAAGCCCGCGAAGCGCAGCGCCAGCGGGGACGACGAGGACCAACGCGAGCACGACGGCATCTTCGCGTTGTGGTCGACGACGGACAACACAACGTTGGAGGCGCTGCACCTGGCGGTGGTTCGTGGAGTGGACAACCCGAGCAGTGCGGAGATCTTGGCGTTGGTGCCGTTCCCTCCGGTGGAGGAGTCACCGTTCTACGGACTGCAGAAGCCGAAGCCGATCGGCGGCGCCCCGTCGGACGACTTCGGGACCTACGACAAGCGCGCTCAGGGCACCGGCGACGACCACGACGACGGTGGGCCGGATACCACGCCCACGCCTGCGTAGCCGTCATAGCAGGGGGAAACTGGTATGCAGCGGGGACCTGCAGCGTTGAATCGGATGTGCAATGAGGGCGACGGTGAACGTATACGGACGCCGGGTGCGTCAAGCCCGGATCATGCGGAAGATGACCGCGAAAGCGCTGGCAGCTGAGTTGAATTGGCCGTCAGCGGCGCGACTGACCCGCTTGGAGAAGTCGATCACGAGCGAGATCAGTACCGGTGAACTGGAGGCGTTGACGACGATTCTGCGATTCCCGCCACGGTTCTTCACCACGGAGCCGCCGATGCGGATCCACCCATCGGACTTGCTGTTTCGGGCGCCGCAGTCGACGACGAAGACTGAGCAGGAGTATCTGACGGATTTCGCTTCGATGGTCGGGGAGTTCCTCGACGAGCTGCATTCACGGTGGCAGCTGCCGGCGGTGAAGATCCCGATGGTCGATCCGTCGGTGCCGGTCGCGGAGGCTGCCGGGCGGGTACGTGATGCGCTCGGTGTGGGCCGGGACGAGCCTATCGACTACCTGACCCACAACATCGAGCACGCGGGTGTGCCGATCGTGATGCGACGGATGCTCGCTGCCGCGACCCTGCGCGACGGCGGCGCAGCCGCATCGGAGAAGCACCTCGGGTATTCGACACGGGTCGGTGAGTTCAAGGCGCGACCGCTGATCGTCGTGAGGCAGTCGACTTCCTGGGAGCGGACACGGTGGACTCTCGCCCATGAGCTGGGCCACCTGAGCTTGCACTGGAGCGGCGATGTCACTGAGGACAAGGAGGAGCAGGCTTCGCGGTTCGCCTCGGAGTTGCTCGCCCCGTTGGCGCAGGTACGCAAGGAGGTGTCCCGGACGCCGTCGCTGATGTCGTTGGTGCCGGTCAAGCAGAAGTGGGGCATTTCGATCGGCGCGTTGCTACGGCACCTGCACACCGGTGGCGTGCTCGACGACGACCGGTTCCGCAGCTTGCAGAAGCAGCTCTACCAACGGGTCAACCCGGATACCGGGCGGACCTGGGGCCGGACCGAGCCGGGCTGGGACGACCGAGCCGTGGAACGGCCGCGGTTGCTGAGCAAGTGGATCGAGCTGGGATTTTCCGTGCAGTCACCGCAGTTGTTGGCGACCTACGACCTGATCTTCCCCGGAGATATCCTCGCCGATTTCCTGGTCGGGCAGCGGCCCGCCCCCTCCACCACCTCGTCCCCCCCTCCTCTTCCCCCACCTCTTCCGGCGCGGCTCCCTCTGCGCCGGCCGTCGACGCCGCCGCGGGTTCGCGGGGCGAGGACCGGGGTGCCGGTGACGGTTCGGCGGATGTGATCGACTTCCGGCGATTCCAGCAGCGGTCCCGGCGAGCCTGACCCGAGACGAACCAGGCAGGGACGCGAGCGGTGGCGAAGGTGCAGCGGGTGCGGTTCCCGGACCGGCCGGGCACGTACATCGTGGTCGACGAGCTGGACCGGCCGATCAAACCCGCCCGGGAGTACCTGCGGTTTCTCACCGCGAGCGCGGCGTCACCGAACACGGTCCGCGCCTACGCCGCGGGTTTGGCGCAGTGGTGGACGGTGCTCGATCACAGCGGGCACCGGTGGGATGAGTTCCCCACCACCTTGTTCGGGCAGTTCCTGACGTTCCTGCGGACGGGGGATCTGCCCGGGACCCGGCGGATCGGCCCCGAGATCGTCGGCGGATCGTCGACAGCGACGGTGCAGCTGCGGGCGACTGCGGTGCTCAGCTTCTACCGGTTCCAGGCCGATGCGCACCATCTGCTGGGCCCGTACGAGAAGCTGTTCACCTCGCACGGGCAGTGGCGCCGACGGTCCCGGTACGTCGGGTTCCTCGACGGTGTCGGCCCCAGCCACCCCACCGATCACCCGATCTACCGGGTACGGCAACCCAACCGGGCCGCCACCCCGGTGCTGCTGCCGCGGGAGGTCACCGCGATCCTCAACGCCTGCGCCACCCATGACGGCACCCGCTGGTCCGGCGCCGGCCCTGGGCTGCGGAACCGGCTGCTGTTCGCGATCCTCGCCGAGACCGGGATGCGGCTCGGTGAGGCGTTGTCGGTGCGGCATCACGATTTCCACATCGGTGGCGGTGGCACCCCGTACGTGGAGGTCGCCGGCCGCCAGGACCACCCGCACGAGGTGCGATGCAAGACCGGGCCGCGGCGGATCTACGTCGGCGACGACCTGGCGGCCCTGTACTCGGAGTACGTGTGGGCGTTGATCGACGACAGCGCTGATCTGGAAGTGCCCGGTTTCAGTACGCATTTCGTGTTCGTCAACCTCACCCACGGCACCCGGTTCGCGCCGATGCGGCCGGAAACGGTGTACGCGGCGGTCCGGTCCATCACCCGCCGCTGCAACCACCCCAACAACGGCGCCCACACCGATACAGAGCCCGGGCAGCGGGTGCTGCAGCCAGGGTGGACGCCGCACTGGCTCCGCCACACCCACGCGACGGCGTTGCTGCTCTCCGGTGTCGCTCCGCACGTGGTGATGCGCAGGCTCGGTCACGCGGATGTGCAGACCACCCTCTCGACCTACGGGTGGGTCACCGAAGACGCCGAGATGCGGTCGATCGCACAGTGGCGCAACTACGTCGCCGGATGGAAAGGCCTGCACGATGACCACCCCTGAGCCTGCGCCGCGGCTGTCCGCGGCTGCGGCGACCGCGTTCACCTGGCAGGCGCAAGCCGCCCTTGTGCCGACGGCGTGGCGGGAGCCGATCTACCAGATCGACTCGCCCGAGCACCGGCAGGTGTTCCGGCAGAACTCGCGCTATCTCGGCCGTCGTCTGGACTTCACTCCGCAGGGCTGCCCGCCGCGGTTCGCCCGGGAGGTGGCCTGGTTCGTGTGGCTGTGCGCCACCGACCAGATCGGCAAGATCGAACCGGCGTACCTGCGGTGGTGTTGCGAGGCGATCTCCCTCGCCACCCAGAGCTTCATTAAGGAGCATGGGCATCCGCCGGTGTCGATCACCGACCTGACGTCGGCGGCGTTGCTGCGGCACGCCCTGCTCGCGTATGAGGCCCGCAACAAGCGGCTCCCGCCGGTGAACACTCGTCGCAGCATCACGCATCTGATCGAGCAGCTGCACCTGTACCTGTCGGTGCGGTGCACCGACCGCTCCTGGTGGGAGCACGACATCTGGGACCTGCGGGTCGATCCGCGGATCCCGCAACGCGAACACGAACCCAGCCACGACATGGCCGCACGCCTGGGCGGCATCGAACCGGGGTGGCTGCGCGAAGGGGTGCGGTTCTGGCTGCGCGTGTCCATCACCGCGGAGTTGCTGCGCTGGTCCTCCGCGGTGGAACGCTCGAGGATGGCGACCCGGCACCTGGGACGATTCCTCACCGACACCGGGCACACCGACGACCCGGTCCTGGCCGACGACCCCGCGCAGCTGCGCATGATCTTCACCGAGTTCGCCGCGTGGCTGCGCAGCCCGGCCGCCTCCGCCCGCCCGAACCGACGACTGACCGGCTCGGCGATCGAAGCGACCGTGTCCCAGACGCAGGTGTTCTACACGTTCATGGTCGACCACGCCGGCGAGGCGGCCGCCGCGACCGGCATCGCCCGCTGGGGCGACGTCGGCCCCGCGCACACCCGCCTGTGGGGGCCGGCGTTCCGCCGCCGCGCCACACCGAGGAACCGGGAACTGACCTGGTACAGCACCGGCGATCTGCAGCGGATGCTGTGCTACCTCGACGTCCTCGCCACCGACCGCGGCCGCCACGTCACGCTCACCCACCCCGACGGCACCGTCTCCCTCGTCGCCGGCCTCGGGGACCCGCAGGCGGCACGGATCTGGCTCCTGCAGGCCCTCACCGGCCGGCGGGCCTCGGAGATCCTCATGCTCGACGTCGACCCGATCGAGCCGATCCCCGGGTTCGAACGCCCACCCGCCAACCCGGCAGAGCACCCCGCGAACAGGGTTACCAGCGGGGACGGGATGGGGAAGGAGACTGTGGCCAGCGACGACGACGGTGACAGCGGGGTGTTCGTGGCGAAGTTGCGGTACCAGCAGACCAAGGTCGACGGGGTGATCCCGACGATCCTCATCGAGCAGGCCGTGGTCAACGTCATCGCCGAGCAGCGGGCCTGGCTCGCCGCGCAGCACCCGGACTGGTCACCGCGGTATCTGTTCGTGCCGCTGCGCGATCACCACCAGGGCCGCCGGCACCGCCCCTACAACAGCTACCGGCAGGCACTGAGCAACCTCGATCGGATCCATGGACTCACCGACAGCACCGGGCGGGCCTTGCGGTTCACCCAAACTCACCGGCTGCGGCACACCCGCGCCACCGAGCTGCTCAACGACGGGGTGCCCTTGCACGTGGTGCAGCGCTACCTCGGGCACAAGAGCCCAGAGATGACGCTCCGGTACGCCGCCACGCTGGCGGCGACGTCGGAGGCGGAGTTCCTCAAGCACAAGAAGATCGGCGCCGGTGGCGTCGATATCGCGCTCAGTCCCAGCGACATCTACGACATGACCCAGCTGGCCAAGCGCACCGACCGGGTCCTGCCCAACGGGGTGTGCCTGCTGCCGCCGGTGAAGACCTGCGACAAGGGCAACGCCTGCCTGTCCTGTGGGCATTTCGCCACCGACGCAACCCACCTCGACGAACTGCGCTCGCAGCACGCGGCCACGACCGCGTTGCTGCAGGCCCGTCGTGAGCAGTTCCACGCCCGGACTGGACGGGCGTTGACCGACGACAACATCTGGGTGCACCAACGGCTGCGGGAGCTGCATTCGCTCGAGCAGATCATCACCCGGCTCACCGCCGAGGCCCAAGGCTGCGCAGGCCAGGGCCGCACGGGCCAGGACGAGCACAGCCACACTGCAGGGACGGTGACCGGTGCCGGCGCCGCCGATCGGCTGCCGATCCTGCAGATCCAGACCCGCGGGAGCCACGAATCAGCCCTGCGCACCGCTGCAGGCCGCGCTGCGGACACTGCCGCGGGCAGCACACCGGCTGACGGTAGAGCCGGTGAAGTCGATGGCAGCAATGTCGATCCCGGCGGCGATACCGCCGGTGAGGACGGCGGCGCGTGAGCGCCAACGAAGCCTCTCGTGCCGCGTTAGCCGCGAGCGCCGAGCTCCGGTCCGAGGCATCGCAGCGCAGTATCGAAAAGGCACTCAAGGCGATGCGCCGCAACGGGGAAACCATCAACGTCCAGGCCGTCGCGCGGCGGGCCGGGCTGGCTCGCTCGACCGTCTACCGGCACAAGGAGCTGCTGGCGAAGGTTCACCGCCAGCGACGCACCGCAGCGACCCCGCCGCCAGCTGCTGCCGGCCACGAAGCGGCCGCAGCGGATCCGGCGACCGGTGTCCTCGCGGCCATGCATCTTCGGATCCAACAGAAGGACGCCAAGATCGCAGAGCTGACCCGGCAGATCAAGCAGCACGAAGCGACGATCGCCCGACTGCACGGCGAGATCGACGACCTGTCCCCGGACTGAGCGAACCCTCCCCGGGGGTATTGCCGCCAGCGAGCGCACTCTACGGCGGCCAGCGTAAGCACCCTCGCGAGGCTGCGGGGCCGACGAATCGCCCACCGGATCATATCGCGGTCTGACGTCAGTGGCGGTCGACTTAGGCGAGCGCCAGGAAGAGCCTTTCGAGTTTCTGTTGGTCGACGTTCTCGGGGCCTTCGGTGCTCATGCAGTGTTGGAGGCCGGTGGCTACGAGGGCGTATCCGCTGCGTCCGAGGGCCTTGTTGACGGCGGCGAGTTGAGTGAGGACGTCTTCGCAGTCTTGGCCGTCTTCGAGCATCCGGATGACGGTGGCGAGGTGCCCGTGTGCGCGCTTGAGCCTGGTGAGGATGGGCTTGGCGGCTTGCTCTGGAACCTTCACCGAGCGCCGCCGTCGATGCGCGCCAAGCCTTCTCGCACATCTAACGCGGCCTGCGCATACGGCACACATAGCGCTCGTCGAGTGATCGTGAATTCGTTCATGGGCTCATCTTCCTTGAATACCTAAAGGCCACCGCATCCAGTATTGCATAACCCCCTAGGGGGATGTTAACTTCGGGACAACACATCCCCCTCGGGGGTTATTTGAGGAGTGATGGAATGCCCGAGACAGTCACAGATACGGCAGAATCGGCTCCTGGCACGCCCAGGTCATCGTTGACCGGCGCGTTGGGGCGTCTTGGCGTCTGGGTGACCGGGCACGGCCGGGTTGTCACAGCAGTGTGGGTGCTGCTGGTTGTGGGACTCGGGATCTTCGCGCCGTTCGTGGAGAAGAACCTCTCCGGTGCGGGCTGGCAGGCCGATGGTTCGCAGTCGGTGCAGGTGCGCGAGCTGGCGCAGAAACACTTCGGTGGCAACGCCAGCCACGCGATCCAGGTGGTCGTGCACAGCGACACCGCGGCGTTGACCGAAGGTCAAGGGCCTCAGATCCTGGAGCGGGTGACCTCCGAGCTGAGAGCGGATCCGCGGATCGCCCAGGTCGTCGCGCCACAGCCGGGCGCCACACTGAGCGGGGACGGCAAGACGGCGATCGTCCTCGCCGGCGCAGGGGCCGATACGAATGAAATGGTCCGGGCTGCGACCGATCTCAAAGGGCCGCTCAGTGCACTATCGACGGAGACGGTGTCGGTGAATCCGACCGGCTCGTCGGTGCTGTGGTCGGATTTCAACGCCGCGAACCTCGAGGCGATGCTCACCTCGGAGATGCTTTCCTGGCCCGTCACTTTGGCGATCCTGGTGATCGCGTTCGGTACGTTGGTCGCCGCCGGTCTGCCGTTGCTGTTGACGTTGGCCGGGTTGGTGGCCTCGGCCGGTGCGTTGGTGCTGATCAACGAGATCGTGCCGGTGTCGATCTGGGCGATGAACTTCGCGATGATGTTCTCCCTCGCGCTGGGCATCGACTATGCCCTGTTCCTGGTGGTGCGGTACCGGGCGGCCCGGTTCGGGCAGGGGGCTTCGCCGCGCGAGGCGATCACGCAGACGATGAATACCGCCGGCAAGGCGGTGCTGCTGTCCGGGGTCACCGTGCTGATCTCCCTGTCCGCGGTGATGCTGGTGCCTTCACCGTCGTTCCGGTCGATGGCTGGTGGGATCATGCTCTCGGTCGTGTTCGTCCTCGCTGCGACGCTGACCCTGCTGCCGCTGGTGTTGGTCAAGCTCGATGCGCGGATCAACGCGCTCGCGTTGCCGTGGGCCCGCGTCGGTGAGCACCACTCACCCGTGTTCGAGCGATGGGGACAGCGGCTGTGGAAGCGTCCGTTCGCCTGGGGCGCTGCCGCACTAGCAATCCTGATCGCATTGTCGATCCCGTTGGCGGGACTGAAGACCGCGATGCCATCGATCGCGGTGCTACCGTCCGATGCCAACGCGCGAGTCGGCTACGACCAGGTCAAGCAAGCCTTCGGCCCCGGCGCTCCTGGAACACTGCAAATCATCACCCCGTCCTCGACCGCAGCACAGGCGCACCAGGTGCTGGCCGGTGATGCGGGAATCGCCGGCGCGATGCCGCCCGTCGCCGCAACAGATGACAGCGGCCTGTCGCTGATCTCCGCGGTGCCGAAGGTCGATCCCTCCGACCCGAGCCTGACCGCGACAGTCGACCGGCTCCGCTCCGACCTTCCCGAGGGCACCTTGGTCGGTGGCGCGGCAGTGGAGAACCTCGACCTGAAGGCCCAACTCGACACCTCCACCCCGATAGTGATCGCGGTCATCCTCCTGCTGGGCTTCGCTCTGCTGCTGGTCGCGCTACGGGCGCCGCTGATCGCTCTGATCGGCACCGGGGTAAGCCTGCTGTCCACCGCAGCGGCATTCGGCGTGGCCCGCCTGGTGTTCCAGGACGGCATCGGCGCAAGCCTGCTCGGCTTCGAATCGCAGGGCTTCCTCGACGCCTGGGCACCGGTCTTCTTCTTCGCGATGATCTTCGCGATCGCCATGGACTACACAGTGTTCCTGCTTTCGTCCGCCAAGGAGCACTGGGAACGCTCCGGTGACCCGAAAGAGGCGATGATCGGAGCTGTCTCGCACTCCGGTCGCGTGATCTTCGCCGCTGGGGGCGTCATGGTCGCCGTGTTCTTCACCTTCGCCCTGTCCGGGCCGCTGCCCCCGAAGGAGATGGGCGTCATCCTCGGCGTCGCGGTTCTCCTCGACACCTTCCTCATCCGCCTCGTTTTGCTCCCCGTCGCACTGCGTCTGGCCGGCCGCGCCGCATGGGCCTGCCCGGCCTGGCTCGCCAAAGTCCTGCCGAACATCAGCTTCGCCCATGACTAGTACCCGACTGACCGACACCCGAGGGAACCCGCGTGAGCGATATCCCCAACACCCCCCTTGGCGACCTCGCGGTCGCATCCGGCGCGAACGCTTCCGCGAGGTCACCAACACCGCCCAACAGTCTGTCAAGGAGCGAAACCAGCAATGTGTCACGCCACTCGATGCCGCACCTGCGACAAGATCACCTGGGCCGGATGCGGAAGCCACATCGATGCAGTCCGCCGCACCGTTCCACCCGAAAGCTGGTGCCCAGGACACCCCGACGCCTCCGGTGCGCGTCCCAAACGGCGCTGGTTCTAACCACCTGAAATCTCTACCACTCCGACCGACAGGGAACGGCCACCCACCATGCGCAAGCTCGCCATCGACCGAGCAGTTCTGCTCCTCGCCGGAACACTGAACCTGACCGGCGTCGCCCTCAGCGTCACCGCGTCATCCTGGTGGATCCTCCTGGCGCTGTTTGTCTCGGTGAACCTCATTCAATCAAGTCTCACCGGGTTCTGCCCAGCAGCGAGGCTTCTCACGAAGACAGGGATGCGATCCGGAAAGGCGTTCTAGGTAGGCCGCCGCTCAGAGTGGACTTGCTACGACCAGCGATCAATCCAGTGGAGAACAACTGAAGGAGAGAACAGTGAACCGACCGCTTGCCCTCACAATCTGGCTGGACCCGGTGTGCCCGTACTCGTGGACCACCGCACAGTGGCTGCTGGCCGCTGTCGACAATCCCAACGAACTACAGTGGAAACAGATGAGTCTCGCCCTCCTCAACGAGGGACGCGAACTACCCGAACCTGCCCGCAAGCGGATGCAGGATTCCCGGGCGGCGGGCAGACTGTTCGCCTCGCTGGCGCGCGAACTAGACAGCGAGCGGATGTGGCAGGCCCTGCGAACGTTCAGCGACCAGTACCACCGAGACGGCGGCACGATCGACGATCAGTCAGTGCGAGAAATGCTACTGGAGCTCGACCTGCCCGCACACCACATCTCGAGCATCGACGACCCGACCTTCGACGCCGCGGTGCGCGATGCACATACGCTCAGTCAAGAAGCCGCGGGCGAAAGCGCAGGAAGCCCCCTGATCGGGATCGGCGAGACCGTCTTCCACGGTCCCGTGCTCACCGCGATACCGGCCCCCACCGCCGCACGCGACTTGCTCACCGCTCTCGAAACACTCGCCACCGTCGAGACCTTCGCATCCGTACAACGGTTTGCACACCCTAGTAACAGCCACCTCTGAGAACGGAGCAAATCGAGATCATGAATAGCAAACGAATCGTCATCGCCGGCGCCGGGATTGGCGGGCTCAGCGTGATCAAGGAGCTGCGCGAATCGGGCGCTCCCCTCGACAACACCGACATCACCTTGGTCGACGAGAACTTCGAGCACTACCTTGGCTTTACCCTGCCGTGGGTGATGCGAGGCTGGCGCACGCCAGCGAGCGTTCCCATCCGACCGTCCGAGAAGAACCTCACCGGAATTCGCACGGTGCGCAGCACTGTCTCCGGTGTCGACGTCGCCGACAGCACCGTCATCCTCGACGACGGTGAGCGCGTGGACTTCGATGCGCTCGTGCTCGCGCTGGGTGCCCGCAATGCGACGCATCGAGTGCCCGGTCTCCAGGAGGCGGCAGACGCAGGCGTCGCCGTGCACTATTACGCCACCGCCGACGCCGCACGTGCCCACCGCGCTCTGACCGCGTTCCCGGGCGGCCGACTGGTCTTCCTCGTCGCATCGATGCCCTTCCGCTGCCCCGTCGCACCTTACGAGGGCGCCTTTCTCGCGGCAGATCTCCTGGCCGAACGCGGCGTGCGGGACAATACAGATATCGCTGTGTACACCCCGGAACCGCAGCCAATGCCGTCCGCCGGACCCGATGTCGGCAGGGAACTGGCCAAGCGCGTCAGAGCCTCAGGAATCGACCTGCACCCACAACACCAGGTCGAACGAGTGGACCATCAAACCAAGACCGTGCACTTCACCAACGGCGAGCACGTCACCTTCGACCTGCTGGTTTTCGTCCCACCGCACGAACCCGCGTTAACACTGGACACACCGGGGTGGATTCCCGTCGACCGAGCTTCCATGCTCACCGACCACCGCGGCGTATGGGCGATCGGCGACCTCTCCGCAGTCACCTCCCCCACGAACAGGCCCCTCCCCAAGGCCGCCATCTTCGCCAAAAACGGCGCCGCCGCGGTGGCCCGAAACGTACTGCACTACCTCGGGCTCGCCGAATCCCCAGCGTCTCTATCAGGGCAGGGATATTGCTACATCGATACCGGCGCTCACCAATCAGCCCGGGGGCAGGGCGATTTCTTCGCCGAACCGCACCCCGACGTGGTGCTCACACCCGCATCTCCACAGCTGCACCAAGAGAAGATCCGCGAAGAACTCGACTGGCGCGCCTACTGGGAATGACCGCGAGATCACACGTGCCTGGCGCCGGCCGTGGACAACTGCGAAGGCGCGGCTCACGGCGCGGACGACTCTAGCGTTCACCGCCGGGGCAGTCGAGCGCTTCCGCGCGCAGCTGTTCACGGATCTGCGGCCAGGCCAGGCGCCCTTCGCGGGTGGTGAGTCTATGTACGTGCACCAGATCCCAGGCGTCACGCAAGTTGGCCGGGAAAGTGCGGGCGACCACCTCGCCGAGCATCAGCTCGCGGCGACGGCCACGCTCGCGCCAGATCAGGAAAGCATAGGTGCGGCGAGCTTTTCGACGCCTGGCGACCTTGATCCTGCCGAGTGCGATCACACCGTCATCGCAGATGATGCGCCGGCGCACCTCGCCGCCGGCGGCGGTGTCCTGCTCGGTTTGGTGCTCACGCAACGTCGCGGCGGCCGAGTGCACTGCATCAGGAGGTAACGGTGCCGGACGCCACTTCCGGCGGACGACCCGCACGAGCTGGATGGGTTAAACGCTGCTCAGCTGCGGTCGCAGCCGCGGGAACGGCCACGAGTCGCCGAACACGTCCTGCAGTTCCCGCGGTCGGGTCGCGGTGATCGCGGCGATGTCGGCGACGGCGTAGCGGCTGCTACGCAACGAGGTCAGGAACTCGGCGGCCGCCTGCGGCCGGACCGGGTACGTCGAGCGTCGCTTGTCCCGCAGCAGATTCCGGGCGTTGAGGGTACGGAACCAGTACCGATACTGCGATTCAGTGATGTCGGCATGCACGTGCGCGCGACGCACCAACGCCGACAAGCTCACACCCCACCGGCGCCGCAGATCATCGAGGGCATCGATCCGCGCCGGCGTGATCCCCCGCAGCTCATCGCGCAACGATCCGTACGGGGCGAGGAACTCCGCGGCGAACCGATCCGCACGGTTCTCGATCTCCTTGAGCCCCAACGACACACCAGACAGTTCATCCATCACCAGGTGCCCCAGCTCGTGCGCGAGGGTATGCCGCTGCCGATCCTCCGGAGTGTCGGGGTTGAGCAGAATCACCGCAGTCACCGGGCCGGTGGTGCGGACACTAATCGCGTCGACCTTGTCCACATCGGAGGGCATCGGCAAGATCATGATCCCGGCACTCTCGAGCAGACCAGCGACATCGGAGACCGGGCCATGCAGCCGCCACGCCTTGCGCACCAGCTGGGCGGCCTCCTCCGGGCCCTCGTCGAGCAGGTCCACATCCAACTGCGGCACCGACCGCGGATGCACCGCGGTCGCGAGCGTGTCCTCATGGAGCCGATTGAGCATCCAGCCCGCGAAGTTCGCGTGCTGAATCAGCCTGTCCTGCAACCGTTTGGTGACGGCTTGACTGCGGAAGTGCACCCCCTCAGGCGGTTCCTGCGGCAACACCGTGCACAGCAGTTCCTCGGTCACATCGAGCACCTGCGCCCACAACGTCAGGTCCGCTCCGCTGATTGATCCGTCGCCGCTCTCAGCGCGCGAGACGTAACTCGGCGATCGCCCCAGGGCGTCAGCGACCTGCTTGGCGGTCAGCCCGCGGCGCTCCCGAGTGGCGGTCAGCGTCGCGGCCACCGCGCCGCGGCCGGTCGACAGCGGCGAACGCGATGCCCGCGAATCAAGATCCGTCACCGTTCCCATGACCAGAATCGTAGACCTTCCCACCCACACCGATCACGCTGACGTGCCGAACACCACGCAATGATTCCCCGCACACCGGTAATCTCTGCCGTCACACCAGCCCCACCGGGAATCGGCCGGGAGGTACGCCCAGCTTCTAATCGTCTGCTGCGGTGCCCTCGGCGGCGTTCGGGTTGGTGGGGATCTCGAAACGGCTGCGCTCCGCGACCAGGCCGGCACGTCGAGTCAGGACGGCGATGTCAGCCTCGGCGCGGAAGAGCCGGTCCCGCAGATCCTCATTCTCGGCACGCAGCCGAGCCGCCTCCTCACGGGCTTCGTCCGTCGCAGCCAGCACCAACGCACGATCGGAGGTCATCAACCACGGCACCCGCCGCCGGCGCCAGGACACCAGCATGCGGCGCGCAGCGTCCATATCCACCTCATGCGGCGCCCACAGATACCGCTCACCGAGGCGGGTGCGGGCCTGAACCCCAGTGATCCGGTTCGCGTCGTTGAGCGTCCCCGATAGGTCGACGTTGGTCACCGCGAACTCGGCAGTACTGACCACGTCGAACGGCAGCGTGTAATCCTGGCACTGCTGCTTACGCAGGCGCTGGCGTTCGCTCTGCGATACCTGCCTCCAGGGGGTGTCCCGCTCCACCTTCACGTGCAGGTTGCCGTGCACGATCAGCTCGGTCCAATTGTGCGGCTCATGCAGCCGCACCTGCGGCGGGTTCACCTCGTTGGTCCACTCGCGCAGCCCCTCCGACCACACCATCGCGGTCAGCAGGCCCCGCGACTTCGAGTCGTACCGACGTCGCGACGCCGGATCCAAGTACAGCGCCTCGCACAGCTGCGTGCACGCCTCATCCGCAGCGAGCGCGATCGCGGCGATCGGCACCATGTGCGGCCGCAGCATCCGCAGCGCCTGCGTTCGCGGCGCCCTCGGACGCAGTCCCTCGATTCGCACCATGACGCCCCCAGAAGTCGTTACCAAACTTGCTGTCCATCTTGCAGAGGGGGTAACGATCCTGCCGTTCGGACACGCCGCAACGCGACCACTCGAAACTCGACGGCCCGACCGGGCCGAGGAGAAGGCAGGGGAACCGATCACCAAGCCGATGCGTCCAATAAGAGTGAGCACCAATCGCGACTTACCCAACGACACCGAGCACAACATCCGGGACGACTTCTACGACGGAGTCACAGTGCTGCCGCCCTGGGCCGAAGCCTGGTTCGCTCAGGAACGCGCACGCCACCGCACCGCCCTCGGCGAGACCCACCCCGACGGAGACGACTGGAACCACTGGGAAGAACAGCTCAGCAACGACAGCCCCCACCACCGTCCACTACAGCTCAGATAACACCGACGCAGACGTACACTGCTTCACCTCAGAACACCGTCCGCTACAGAGCGAGACGGCCAGCAAGTAGCTACAGATAAACCTGGCGATCCATCACAAGGAGATGGAGGGCACCAACACTCGGCGCAAGGCCTTCATCAAGCAGGACTCGCAGACTCTGCAGCTGGTGGGCGATCCCACGCACTGCGAGCTGACCTGGGACTACGACGCGGCGACCGATTCGCACGTGCGGCGGATCTGGGTCAGCGCCCCCGGGGTGCAGTGGGAACGGTTCGAGATCCCGATGGACCAGGTGCAGCAGAGGTACGCCGCGTGGCGCAAGCGGGACGTGCGCTGGCTGCCCGGGCGGCTGCCCGCTGCGTCGATCGCCGACGCCGCGATCGCCGATGACGTGGTCATCGATGTGCGTGACGAACAGCAGCGTCGGCGCACTGACATCACGACCCGCCGGCCGCGCCGCGCCGACGGCCTCGAGGACCAGCGATGAGGGCCGCCCCGGTCACGGTCCACGGGGTCCGGTCGTGGACCGTCGTCGACCAACAGGGTTTGCCGGTGCTCGAGATCGAGCAGTTCCTGCATTGGCAGCGGGCGATCGGACGTTCTCAGAACACCGTCCGCTCGTACGCGCGGCACCTGAGTCAGTTCTATCGTTGGCTGGCTGCGCGGGGAATCGTTTGGGATGAGCTGGATTTCCGGCAGCTTTGTGACTTCGTCGCCGTTCTCACCGCTGGACTGCCGCCGCTGCCGTCGCGGTGCGGGGGCCGTGCACCCGGCACGGTGAAAGCGGTCAGCGCCGCGGTGCGGGAGTTTTACGAGTTCCACCGCGTCGAGGGCCGGGGACCGCAGGATCTGGTACTGACCCGCAACCCGTCGAAGCTGCCGCGGCGCGCGCACAGCTTCCTTGCGCACCTCGAACACCGCCGTCCGCGCGAAGTCTCCCGCCTGGCCCGGCCCGACCGGCAGTCGGCAGAGACCGTGCAGGTCATCGACTTCGAGACCGACTTCGCCAAGCTGCTCGCCGCGGCGTCGACCACCCGTGACCGACTGCTGCTGTCGGCGCAGTACGACCTGGGCCTGCGGGTAGGCCAAGCGCTCGGCCTGCGCCACGGCGACTTGAACCCGATGCGCAGGCAGGTGATGATCCGCCGGCGTGACGACAACGCCAACGGGGCGCTATCAAAGCAGAAGACCCAATTCATCGTCGAGGCTCCGCGGCGGTTCTTCGACCTGTATGCCGCGTACCTGCTCGGTGAGATCGCCCACGTCGACAGCGATTACGTGTTCGTCAACCTCTCACGCCCACCCGTCGGTGGTCCGATGACCTACTCCAACGCCTACCAGCTCATCGAACGGATCGGCGCCGCCGCCGGGATCGACGACCTCAACCCGCACATGCTCCGCCACACCCACGCCACCGCCCTGGCCAAAGCCGGATGGACCGCGGCCGAGATCGCTGCCCGCCTCGGCCAATCCCATTCGGCCAGCGCCGACGTCTACATTCACCTCGCCAGCGACGACCTCGCCGAAAAGCTCCGCACCACCGAGCATCTGGTCTGGCGAGAACCGCAGCAGTACCGACTGAAGGGAGACGGCGATGGCGCGCGGTAACGGCGAGCGCGCCCGGTCCGGGCCCCGCGGCGTCCCCGCTCTGCAGGTGCCGGACGGGCCTTGGTGCGCATCGACGTGGCCGGTCGTCGACATCGCCGGCGACCGCCGCCGCGCCGCCACCGACCCGTGCGCCGTCTCCGACTGCGACGGCGAGCGGTACTGGCTCGGCGGCCCCGGTGGACGCGCAGCCGCCACCTCGGGGCTGTGCTATGCCCACTACTTCCAGTGGTTCCGCGCTGGACAGCCCGCCGACTTTGACGCCTGGGCCACCACCAGCGCTCTGCCCGTCGGCGTGCCCCGTGGACGGCCCGCCACCACGCAGGTCGTCGACTTCCGCCGCATCCCAGCGGCGGCCGCCGACGAAGTCCGGTTCGTCGCCGCAACCAAGATCGGCCGCGGCGACTGGACCCCCAACGCCGGCCTGCGCCGCGCCCTGATCGTCCTCATCGAGGTCGCGCACGGGCGTATCACCAGCTCCCTGACCGAACGCCCCGTCGACGACTGGCTGCTGCTGTGCAGGCAGCACTGGCCTTACACCAACTTCGACTCCCTCTGCGCTCCCTACATCCGGAGGTTCTTCCGACTCCTTCACGGGGCCACCGACCCCGACCCATGGGCCGCGGATCACTGGCGGTGGCGCGACGGATTCGAGTTCGTCCTCGACGCCACCCAAGCCGGGGCGACACGAACCGCTGTCGACTGGGCCACCATCCCGGTGCCCTGGCTCAAAGAGGCCGTCAAAAGCCTGGCCCGCCAACAGTTGTCTACCTCCCGCATGTCCTGGGGAACGCTCACCCAGTGGCTGCGCGCCACCCGCCAGCTCGCCCAGTTCCTCACGCTCGACGGAACCGTTCCCGAACCGTCTGCGGTCACTCGGACGGCGTTCCTGGACTACCTCGAATGGACGCGCCGCCCCGACACCAAGGCAAGCCCCCAGCTCGCGAACACCGCGGCCTACCTGCTCGAAACACTGCGCGACTGCGGACTCGTCGACGACCTGGGATCAGCGATCTTCCTGCGCCGCGGCGAGAACGTCCACCGCAAGACCCGCCGACCGAGGCCCTTTCCACCCGATGTCATCGAACGCATCGACACCCTGATCGTCGACAACCCGGCCACCGACCCCACCCTCCGGGCGATGATCGCCACCACACGATGGGCGGGGTGCCGCATATCCGAACTCGTCGCCCTCCCGATCGACTGCCTCCAACACAGTGAGCAGGGCCACTGGATCGAATACTGGATGACCAAAACCAGCGCCTGGCGGCGGCTTCCAGTCCCCGAAAGCCTCGCCGAGATCATCCGCGACCAGCAGACCCGCGTCCGCGACACCTACGGCCCCGACGCCGAGCACCTCTTCCCTGGCGCCCGGTCCAGCGCCATCGCCGGCCGCACCCAGCCCTGGTCCACCAGCGGGCTACGACACCGCCTCGCCGCACTGTTCCGCGAGCACGGCATCACCACGTCCGTCGCCACCGGCGAGAAGATCTCCGGAGGCGACGTCCACCGCTTCCGCCACACCATCGGAATGCACCTGCTCAACAACGGATGGACCCAACCGGAAGTGCGCGACTTCCTCGGCCACCACAGCGACACCATGACCGCGACCTACGCTCGCATTACCGACGACACCCTCGCCCGCAAAGCCCGCGAATTCTGGGACACCAACCCCGACAAGGGCGTCGACGCCACCGTCGAGCGCCTGCGCGCCCGCTTCACCACCGCACTGCCCAACGGGTTCTGCACGCTCCCCGCGACGCAGCGCTGCGAGTTCCGCCCGAACCCCTGCATCGACTGCTCCTTCCACGACCCCGGCGGCCGCACCTTCCTCGGCGCACACATCACCCACCGCGACCAGCTCAGACAGCTCGCCGCCCAAGCACAAGACAACGGCGACCGCCAGGCAGCGGACCTGAACAAGACCATGCTCGACAAGGTCACCAGGCTCATCGACGAAATCGACTCAGACACGCAGGAATCCAGGTGAGCAATGGCGACCGCGATCACCGCACTGCACGCCTCACCGCGGCCGCCGCCGCCCGCACAACCAGCGCGACCGCCCGCGCACGTCGAGCCATCACCCGGCTGCACAACACCGGACAACCCGTCACCTTCGTCGCTGTCGCCAGAGCCGCCGACGTCTCAACCAGCTTCCTCTACAAGCAAACCCAGCTCCGGCAGGATATCGACGCGAAGCGCGGCACCGCCACCGCCGGAATAGAACGCTCCAGGGCAGCCAGTGCCGAATCCCTCCGCACCAAGCTCGCAACCGCGATCGACCGCAACCGCGAACTGACCGAACAGCTCGAGCAACTACACACCGAGAACGAGGCGCTCCGAAGCCGACTCCTCGAACTGGGAACCCGGCCGCCGGCCAAACAAGAAGCCCGTCGAGGAGAACATGCAGATAATCCGTCCGCCACAGGGCCACAACAGCCACGATGAGACCCGTCAGCCACGTCGTGGACAGTCAGGAGGCTCCTAGAGATATCGCTGCTCCTCGTCTCGCCATTGAGCCTCGGCGGCATCGGTGGCGAGACCATGCTTGAACTGGGCGTCTTCGAACGCTTCGTGTGGCGGGACGTCCTCGCGCATCGCTGCAGACCAGTCGTAGTCCTCGAAGGCCTGGTGCCCAGCGGTGATGCCAGCGGCCCGCGCCGCCTGGTCGACTTCCCGGAGGTAGGCCGCCTTCTCCCATGCGAACTCTTGTCCTTCGAGCGCGCTCTTGATGTTCGCCGACATCGCACCGTCGATGGTGCCGTTGAACTCGCGCTCGAAGCGGTAGTAGTGGCGGATCGTGCTGTCGTGTGCCATCGCACCGATACGGGTATCGAAAGGGCTCTCGATCGGATGCGTGGCACCCTCGTTCGCGCGGTCAAACCACTCGACGAGCTGCGGCGACGCGGGGCCGTACCGATGCAGAGTGCGCCACCCTTCACTGAGTTGCGCGGCGCGGCCTTCGACGTACCGGTCCGGGTACGCGGCCGCATCCGTGATCGCGGTGCGGAACCACTCGTACACGTTGTCGTCGGGCTCCACGTGATTCAGCTCGAACTCCCGGTAGCGCCGCTCGGCCTGCATCTCCTCGGTGGATACCTGCAGCTGGATCTCGCGTCCCTCGCCGCGGCTCTCGTCCCAGAAGCCCATCCGCAAGCCGCCGGCATCGTCGACCTCGAACTCGTCGAGCCCGATCCCGTCGTCCCCGAGGTCGGTCACCTGCTCGTCGATCATGCTCTTGAGCCGGGCAAGCAGCTCAGGCACGGTCATGTCGTTGATCCGGTTCACCATGACGCCACCGCCTTCCCGATCGCCGCCGGGCCGTGATGGAGCAGGTGATGCCGCGGCCGATGTGCCTGCGGCGCCGTCAAATGGGGCATGCGCTTGTCCTTCGATTCGGTTGTGCGGCAACGCCACTACACGTCGCCGAGCGCCCGGGCTCAGAGCCGGGATGGGGAGGTGCCACTACACACCACCCGCACTCATTGTCGCTGGTCGCCTGGCCCGAGGGCAACAGACCGACCGAGGACAACAGATCAGCCCGCTCGGGTGTCCAACACCCATTTTTGGGCGTACACTGACCGTATGGACGTGAATACGCTGCTCGGCTCCACCGGGACGAAGATCCTCGCCGCACTCACGCGGCGCACCCTCGACGGCTACGAAGACGTGGATTTGACGGACCTCATCAAGGACACCGGAGAGCCCCGCACGACGGTGCGGCGCGCCGTCGAGGATCTCGCCGAGCGCGGCGAGGTGGACCTCGTGCGCGCCGGCCGCCGCGCGCTGAGCGTGAAGCTGGCCGCTACGCCCGCGGTGCTCGCCGGCCTCGAGCACCGCATCGAGACGCGGCAGGGGCCGCGCTACGCCGGGCAGTTCTACCGCACGGAAGGCCCGTACGACGTCGACCCGTGGCACGGGGTCGACTACAAGGACCATCCCGAGCTGGTGGTGCATGCGGACCTGGAGCTGCCGGGGGAGCAGTACACCGACCGCGGCACGCTGCCGATCACGCACGCGCGGATCCTCGCCGACCACATCGAGCGGATCCTCATCCCGCTGTGGTCCGTTGAGCCCGCTCTGCAGGGGGCCTTTCGCGTCGGCCACTCGGATCGAGCACGCGCGCTGTGCCGATGGGCACTCAGCTCGATCGGGGCTCTGCCGACCCCGCACATCGTCCTGCGGCACGCCGCCGGATACGCCGAGCGCAGCGGCCACCACTCGATCGGCGTCAAGGCCGAGCTGCGTGTCGCGCTCGACCTCAAGCTCGCCGCGGCGCGCCTGACCAGATGGGCCGAGGATCTGCACGAGCTGACGCGCGCCGCACATCAGCGCGACGACGAGGCCCGCGAGGTGGCTCAGCTGCGCGGCCAGCTGCTCGCCACCGCCGCCGACGACGACCCCCGCTACCGCGAGCACCTCGCTGAGCAGATCCAGGTCCACGAGCGCCGACTCGCCGCGGCGCGCGAAGGGCTCATCCTGACCTCCGAGCGGACCTCGGGTTTCGGCGGACCCGCCGACGACGTCGGCAATGCCGGCGAGGCGCTGCTGTCGGGCCTCTTCGACCGCGTAGCCCAGAACCTCACCGAGGTCGCCGAGAGCGACTTCTAGGCCCAGTGCGCTGCCTGACCTGCACTGTTATGATTTGACCATGGTTTCAACACTCGCTGGTTCGCCTGTGCTGCAGCTCCTGGAGGACGAGTTCTCTCAGGAGGAGCTGGCCGCGGCCCTGAACGTGAGCCAGGCCGCCGTCAGCAACTGGGCGCGCGGCACCCGCAGCCCGCAGCCCGAGTACGCCGATCGCCTCGATCGCGCGATCGCCGCCACGGACGCCCAGGCCGACATCGTCGACGCCGGACTGCGCCGCGGGCCCGTGCGGCTGCCCAACGCCCTCTGGGAGCCGGTGTTCGCGCCTCAGGGACGATTCCGACTCCCGCTGCACCTGGAGTGGTCGGGCACCGCCGAGCAGCGCTGGCGCCGCGCCGACGACCTGCCGTCGCTGCTCATGGCGTACGTCATCGTCATGACCGAGGGCCGCGTCAGCGACATGATCCGCTGGATCGACCCGAAGATCCTCGCCGCGCACATGGACGAGGTGATCTGGCCCCGCGGCTACGAGCCGGTCTGGCGGGCCGCCCTCGAGGAGTGGGGACTGCTGTAGATGGCGCTGAGCAGCGCGCAGGAGGCCGCGGCCGTCATCCTCCTGGCAACTGGTGCCGGGGAGATCAGTCTCGCCGGCGGCGCCGGCCTGATCACCCACGGCGTCATCGACCGCGACACCGAGGACCTGGACGCCTTCACCCGGCACATGAAGACCAGCACCCACGAGCTGGCCGACCGGGTGCGCGGCGCCTTCGAGCGCGCCAATTACCGCGTCGTCGACGACAGCGCGTACCCCGACGCCACCCTGCGTCGGCTGCTCGTCACCCCGCGCGCCGTCGACGGCGCCACGCGCGCGGCCGCCGGACGCAAGCCCGAGACCGTCAAGGTCGAGATCGGCCAGGATTTCCAGGCGCTCCCGGCGATCGTCACCCCCATCGGGCCCGTGCTCGACCCGCTCGAACTCGGCGCGAACAAGATCCTCACCGTCTACAACGTCACCCGGGCCCGCGACGGTGACGACCTGGCCCGGCTCGCCACGCGGTACCCCTTCGCCCGCATGCTCGAGGTCGCCGATCAGAAGGAAGTCACCCCGCTTGACCGCGGAGTGCTCGCCGACCAGATGAGCCTGTTCGCCCGGCTGCCCGACTCGGAGTTCCCGTGGCTGCGCGCCGAGGAAGCCGACGCGGTCAAGACCTACATGACCGCCGCTGCCGAGCAGCTCCGCGCGGGCCGACCGGTCGACGTCGTCAGCCCATACGCCGAACCGTCGGAGGACCGCGGCGCCGCGCTGCGCAACCTGCTCAACGCCACCCAGTCGCCCCAGGCGCAGCGGAGCCGCGAGCATCGCGTCGATCCCACCGTCGGCACGTACCGGCCGCAGCAACAAGCCCCCGGCCGCGAGGAACGCGACCGAGGGCTTGAGCGGTAGTTCGCTGGACTCACCCGCTCTTCTGTGCGAGGGCGGCCGCGACCTCCTCGCCGTTGAGGTTCGCGCCGCCGGCCGATGCCTCGAGCTGGAGCCGCAGGAGGCCGATGCGCTCCTGCTCGGCGGCGACGATGCTGCCGGCCCGTTCGCGGGCGTGCGCGAGCAGGGCTTCGGTGGTCAGCTCGCCGGTGTAGCCGCTCGGGGCCAGGCCCACCGCCTGGATGAGGTACGTCAGGCTCGTCGTCTTGAGCAGATCGTCCTCCGCGCCCCCGTCATGAATCCCGCGTCGGAGCTCGTCGACGTGCGAGGCCACCGTCACGATCATCCGCCGCATGTACACATCGACTGACGCCTGCGCATCGACGGCATCCGGCCAGTGCGCAACGATGTGTCCGGAGCCGTCGTGGACGTTGACGCGGATCTGAGACACCGTGGCGCCGAGGTGGTCGGCGACCACCGCGTGCACCGCCTCGTGCCGCGCGACCCTCACTGCCCTGCTCGCGCGCTTCTCCCGCTCGGCCTCGGTCTCCGCGCCGATCAGCGCCGCTGCCGCCGGCCCCAGGGTGACCGACGTGTGGACGGTGGTGCGCCGGAACGGATACACCATCATCAGCACGACCTTGCGGAGCACGATCCAGAACACCGCCAGGACGAACACGCCCTTGACGAAGGCGTCCTGCGTCGCGGTCAGGTGCTGCAGCACCGCCCACGCCGCCGCCCCGGCACCGCCGAACCACAGCTGCATCGCGAGCACCGCGATCCCGACCGTCAGCACGAACCGGGCGACTCCGCCGACGCCCACCCGCTCCCATGCCTGGGCGAGTAGTTCCTTGATTCTCGTAGCGTTCATTGCGCTTGTCTTTCTGTTGATTTCATCTGATCGAGGTGCTGCCACTACACAGCGACTCGACGACTATGTGGTTGAGGCCCGCGGGCTAGGGAGGTCCTTGCTCAGACCGGATCTCGCGCCGCAGGTCACGTGCGAGGGACGCGAAGACCGCCGCCATCAACACCAGGAAGCCCGCGAAGAAGAATCGGGACGTGCCCCAGCTCTGCATGCCCACGATCCACCAGACGGCGGCGAAGCCGAACAGCAGCGCGGTTCACCACGTGCGCTGCGATCTTCACCCGTTGCGTGTTCATGACGCTCAGTCTCTCCGAGAGGTCTGACAGCTTCGGTTCTCTGCGGCCTCGGCAGTCTTCCGGCGCTCTCGCATCCGCACCGGGGTGAGCGCGGCGCCGCCGATGAACGAGAACGCCGCCGCCGTCTCCGTCACCCAGATCGCGTAGCCGCCGAACTTCCGCCAGAACTCCGGGCCTTCGGTTGCATCGTGCGCCATCCCCGACGCCGCGATGAGGTAGAAGACGCCCGTCAGTACGACGCAGGTGACGATCGCCGCCACCGCGCCGCGCGGGTACGCCAGCGCGACACGGCCGATGAAGCCCGGCGGGCGCTGCTCGCTGGACTGCGCGGTCTCCTGGTCAGTGCTCATTGCTCGACCGCATGCTCCGGCTCGACGGTTCGCGCGAGGTCTAGGTGCTCCACCATGGTGGTGATCTGCTCGGTCAGGACCTGCGCTTCGGCGGTCAGCTCGCTGAGGCGGTCGGTGGCGTACTCGTCGGCGCCGAGCTGTCGCGCGAGCTGGTCCACTTCGGGGGCGAGCCCGATCGCCGCTTCCAACCGTTGGAGGTCCTTGATCCGTGCCTGCAGCTCCTCCAGCGAGGCCCGGTAGTCCCACATCGCGGCGACCCTGTTTCGCAACGACGCGGTGAGGCCGTCGAGGATCTGGAGCTGCTCGCCGACGAGGGCACTCGCCCGGCTATCGCGGCCGGCGAGATCACGCTCGTCGACGCCGAGCTTCCTGCGCATCAGCAGGATCTGCGCGGCGTGACGGGACACCTGCACCGCATCATCGGCCGGCGAGTACGTCAGCCGCGCGCGATCGAGGTAGGGGGAGGACCAGACCGGCATCGCCTCAATCGACGATGCGAGGTAGTCCGCCCACGCGGCGCTTCGCGTCTCGCTCACGTCCTGGTTGAACCGGAACGTCGCCGCCCTGACGGCCCGCCAGTCTGCGGCCGTGAACCGTACATCCTTCGGAGCCTGGCGCTCGACGCGGTCACCGACGATCACGCTCACCAGGACGGCGAGTGCCGCGACGATCCCCGCTATTGAGGTGGCGATCGAGGAGCTGATGACCGCCGAGGCGGCAGCTTTGCCGAGGAGTCCGATGAACAGGAGTAGGACCACGGCCGCGACCGCTGAGGCTTGCGGATTGCCCATCTCATATGCGAAGTCGACGAGCCGGCTGCGACGGTGCCAGTTCAGTACGAGCGCGCTCTTGCGTACCGGCACACCACCGGGATCACCCACACGCCCGCGGAGCCACGGGCCGCGGCTGGGTGGCGTCTCGTACTGACCGCTCGCCTCGAGGGCGCGGATTTTCGCGAGCGTCTCTGGGGGCAGCCTGTCCTCCTGCAGCGCCGCCCCCAGGCGGAAGGTGACGCCCCCGATGAGGTCATCGTCGTCACCGTGTGGGGGGAGAGGTTCGGCGATCGCGGCCAACGCTGCGGCGCGCCGGGCATCGGGGAGCGCGGCGAATCGTGGGCCGGCCTCGATCGGAGTGAGATCATGCTCGCCGGGCAGCTGAGTATCGTTCATGCGCTTGTCCTGCATCGTCGTAGTCGGTGGCCGAGGATCGCCACTACACGCCCCGACCTGCTGATCAGTGTTTCGGACGGGAGCCCGGTTGGCAACCTCCCGGGTTCCGTGGCCTTCGCGGGCTACCACAACATCTCCTGTCGCCCCACGAGCAGCGCCTCGTGCTCGCCGTTGATCGCGGCCAGCGTTACCGCCTTGCGCGTCGCGTAATCGCGCGCCGCGGACAGGTCCTCACGGACCTGCGGAGGCAACTGCTCGGCCCATTGCCGCATACGGGGCAGCGCGATGGAGCACTCGAAGAGCAGAGCGCCCTCGCGCCACCTGTCGATGTGCCCGCCGTCGTCGGTGTGCGACCACCGCTCGCCGCCGTCGCAGTAGAACGGGCACGGGCGCAGCACCACGTCGGGTAGGAACTCGTGCTGGCGCGCGACGATGTGCCCGCGCCGCTCCAAGGTCGAGTACTCCCACCCGTGGCCGCCGCCGCCCGCAGAGGAAGTGCGGAGGTTCGCGACCCCGCTCGCCGGGTGGCAGATGACTGAGGCTGTGCGGCCCCAAATGTAGCCCAGCAGGGTCTTTTCATCATCGGTGAGAATCACTGCACGCTTGCTCATTTCGCCTTCCTTCGGCACCGTTCCGATCTCGGTCTAACCTGTTGCTTTTAATCTACATCTACTGTAGACTAAAAGCAACAGGTTAGACCGAGAAGGGACCAGAAATGACCACCGCGGACGCCACTGAGATCACCGACGACGAACTGCACATCCTGCGCACCAACATCTACCTCCCTGCCAGTGCGCTCGTCTGCATCCCGCGCAACGCGTCCTGCTGGATCCGGCTTGCCGACGGACGCACCATGACCTCCCGCCGGATGGAGGAAATCTTCACCACCATCCCGCAGGAGTACCGCGATCGCGCCTACGAGGCCTGGCGCCGCCATGGTGACCACCGCGAAGCCCAACCGGAGTTCGAGACGATCGCGCGCGAGTGGCTCGACAGCACCTGCAGCCAGCCCGGTCTCTGGTAATCCGCAACACCCACCTTCCGAAAGGAGTCCCCGTGAAGCGACAGACGATGCAGCTCGACATGTTCGAGATGCTCGCCGCCGACGAGAAGGCAGCGACCACCGCCGCCAAGCTCGCCACCGGCATCCCGAAGCTCTACGCCCACCCTGGCCGCGGCCTGCGCGCCCGCCTCGCCGCCTACTCGGCCTGGATGCAGGAGTGGAAGCCGATCGTCCCGTTCGGCTGTGCCCTCATCGTCAAGGGCTGGGACACCCGCTTCCCGATCGGCGACCCGACCGAGACCTGCCAGCCCATCGTGCTCAGCGCCGACCTGCGCTGCGATGCCCCCGGTCACCGCTACGGGGTGAACTGCTACTGCATGGGTGAGCTGGTCCACCGCGCCTTCTGCCTCTGCTGCGACTGGGAGGCTGACGGAGAGCACATCGAGCGCGAGCGCGCCGCCATGGATGGGCTCGACCACGCCCACCCCGGCTGGCGCGAATCCCCCATCGTCGAGCCACGTCAGTACGACGACCGGATGAACGCCACCAAGACGTGGACCACCATGGTCGACAAGGCATACGGTCCGCGCCCGCACGGCTGGCCCATCATCACCCGCCGCTACCGGCCCCGCCACGGCATCGGCGCCGTGCAAGGGCGCTCCCCCTGGGGTGGCTACGACATCGCCGCCCAGAGCCTCGAGGAGTACCCCCTCAACCCGACGAACTAGGCACGGACACGATGAAGGCTCCGCAGCACCCAGGGCTGCGGAGCCTTCATCGCGTTCTACTGCTCGGGAAACCAGACCTCCGGGGCCTGCCGAGGATCCGCCGCCGCCCGCTCGGTCCCGCCGAACCAGCTCGCCGGCGCCTGCGGCGGATTCGCTGCCGCCTCTATCGCGCTCTCGTCGAACCAGGCCTCCGGTGCCTGCGGCTGGGTCTCGTCGCGCGGCTTCTCGTGCTTGCTCATGACGCCTCTCCTCTTCGATCGCTCGCCAGGACCGACCCTCGTCAGTCGGGGATCAGGCGGCCGAGCTTGACGCCATAGTGGTCCGCGAGCTTGTAGAGCGTGGCGGTGGTCGGGTTCTTGGCTCCCTGCTCGATCTGGACGAGATTGGAGCGGTCGATCTTCAGGTCGCGGGCTACTTGCGCCTGGTTCAGGCCCTTCTTGTCGCGAGCGGCAGCGAGCCGCCTGCCCAGCTCGACGAAGCGGTCCTCGTATTCCCTCATGCTGTGGACTATACCCCACATTGCATGTTGCTTAAAACCCTCTAGCACTGTAGACTATAATCAACAGTCGGGAGGTGCCCGGCGAATCGAAAGGCAGGAATCGAAGATGGATCTGTGGATGAGCGGCGACGACGATCGCATCCTGTGCGGCAAGCACATTGGTGCGGAGCTGCGCGCGGCGATCGGCGGCATGCAGAAGGGGCAGTTCAAGGTCCGCACGGACTCCCAGGGGTGGTGGACGCGATTCTCGCCGACGATGGCCACCCTGGAAGACCTCTCGTGCGAGGTGTGCGGCGCGGAGCCGGCATTCTCCGGGCTGGGCTCGGATCCGGCCGTGGCGATCGACTGGCGCTTGTCGGGCGACCCTGAGTGGCAGCGGGTTCCGTTCCCGGCGGGGTGGATCGACGACGTCGCGTGGCCATGGCTGGTGCAGGTCGCACACGGCATCTATCGCGCGAACGGCCTCGCCATCACGGATGTCGAGCAGGACTTGCGTCGGGAGTGGCGCGAGCAGGAGGACGGGACGCTGCACTACCGCGGGTACCTCGACCAGTACCGGCTGGAGCTGGTGACCGCTCCCGCCTTCGGTTGCTGGTTGCGGCTGCTGACGGTGCCGGTCCTGCCCGGGCGTCCCGGGTCGGTGCAGCGCGAGGAGCAGGTCATGGTCGTTCCGATGCAGGGTGGCCTGCAGGACCCGGCGACGTTCGCGCGGACGCTCTATCACTTCGCGTTCCCGGGGCTCATGGAAGGCATGGAGTGTGCGGGGCCGATCGGCGGCTACGACCTCACCCCGACGGGGTCGTTCACGGTCACCGCCGCCGACGGTGCCCAGCTCGCCCGCGGGCTTGACGCTGACGCCGCGCTGACGCAGTTGCAGGAGCTGGCGGGCCGCGATGGGACGGTGCACGTGGTGCGGAACGTGATGAAGGCATTCCACCGCCTGCCGGATCCGAACGGCGCGTCGTGGCTCGATCACGGACACGGCCGACTCGTCGCCACGGCAGCGCGAGAGCCCGTCGAGTAGTGAGCATCTGATGCGCCCCGCCCTCATCGAGGGGCGGGGCGCAGTCGTGTATTGGGGGCGCTAGATCACGAGAACGCTGACGACGAACGACACTGCCAGGCTTGCCTTCACGAGAGCGAACGACTGCACCCGCAGCATCTGCCCCAGTCGCAACGCGACCAACGCGCACCCGAGGATCACCCCGAGGATCTGCCACTCCTCGCGGCTGAACATGAACACCTCGAACATCTACCTACCTCCGCTCCTGGACGAACGAGCCGAAACCCTAGATCCTCGACATCGGTACGCAAGGCTGTACGGTAACGGTCCTCAGACGGTACGCAACTATCGAGCCGAAGCCGTGTTCAGTCGAGCGTTGTATACGTCAGATCGCCCGGCACGTTCGGGTGAAAGAAGTGTTGGCCGACCCGATAGCCGAAGACCCCTCGTAGCTCGAAACGGAAGTCGGCTGCGGACGCCTTGTTCGGCCCGACGTCTTCCGCGGCCCGGCTGATCCCCACAAGCTCTGCGATGTTGCCATCGTTGTCGACGATTCGGTCGCCCTCTCTGAGCTGCGCCGCTGTCACCTCTGCCATGACTCTCTCCCTCGAGTGTTCGCGTCACAAACGCTACCGCTCCCACTCGGGGCCTGGTGCCGCACCGCGAGCACGTGGGCCGCGATCAGCACAACAGCCAGCAGCGCGCCGTCGGCACGACGCTCGCACTCGAGGCCGGCGTCGACGGAGACGGCGAAGAGCGCACCGCCGAGGATGCACTCGTAGATGACGGCCGCGTCGTGGTCGCCGCGGTCGACGAGGAGCCGGCCGTCCCAGTGCGCGGTGTCGTGGTCGCCGGCGAAGTCGTCACGACGATCGGAGGCGGCACCACCTGAACGGTGATCGGAGGCAGCGCCAGCGGTGCTGGCACCGTCGACGTCACCGTCTTCGTGATCGCGACCGGCGGCGCCGGGGCTGCACCAACCGGCGGTATCGGCGTCCCGGGCGGTGCCGGCGGCGTCGACGGCTGTGGAGCTGCCGGGCTCATCCAAGGCCAGACCGGACCACCGTCCCCGGCCGGTGGATTCTGCTCGCCAGGCCGTGGCTGCTGCTCGGAGGTGCCGCCCGCGGCGAAGGCTCCTGGTTGCGCGCCGGAGGTCGGGGTTTCGGCCGCGACGGGCCGCTCCGCTGTGGAGGATCCGCAGCCAGCGGCGAACAAAGCCACGGACGCTGCGCCGAGCACGAGCAGTGCTCGGTGGCGCGCCTTCAGTTCAGATGTCATGCGCTTGTCCTTGCGTTGAAGGGGTGAGCCACTACACACACCCGTGACCAGTATGGACGATGGCGCCATGCGCATCGACAAAGCCTGCTAGAGCTGATCGACGGCGCGCTGAATGCTTTCCAGGTTGGCTATGACAGCTTGAAGAGGCCCCGGCTCGACGGCTAGACCTGGCCCCGTTTGCGACTCGCCGGTGGTGTTGCGACGGTTTGATCTGGCCCCACCTGATGGTTGCTCGTGAACATCGTTTCCGAGCCGAAGCAGGTGGTGGCCAATGATGGGATCGAAGGTGGAGCTGTTCGCGCAGATCCGGCGGGACGCCCGGGTCGAGGGCATGAGTATCCGGGCGTTGGCTCGCAAGCATGGCGTGCACCGGAGGACGGTGCGGCAGGCGTTGTCATCGGCGGAGCCGCCGCCGCGGAAGACGCCGGAGCGGTCGTCGCCGCGGTTGGACCGGTTCAAGGCGGCGATTGATGAGATGTTGCGGTCGGATCTGGATGCTCCGCGTAAGCAGCGGCACACCGCGACGCGGATCCGGGAACGCCTGGCGATCGAGCACGATGCGGTCGAGTTGTCGTATTCGACGGTGCGGGACTACGTGCGGGTCCGGCGGGCGCAGATCGAGGTGGAGGCCGGCCGCCGGACGGAGGTGTTCATCGCCCAGGACCACGCCCCGGGCGCGGAGGCGGAGGTCGACTTCGGCGAGGTCTGGGTGATCCTGGGCGGGGTGAAGACCAAGTGCCACATGTTCGTCTACCGGCTCTCGCACTCGGGCAAGGCCATTCACCGGGTCTATCCGACCGGCGGGCAGGAAGCGTTCCTCGAAGGGCACGTCGAGGCGTTCCGCGAGCTCGGCGGGGTCCCGACCCGGCATATCCGCTACGACAATCTCACCTCGGCGGTGGTCGCGGTCCTGCAGGGCGGAGACCGGCGGCGACAGGAGAACCCGCGGTGGACGTTGTTTCACTCGCACTACGGATTCGATCCGTTCTACTGCCAGCCCGGCATCGCCGGGGCGCACGAGAAGGGCGGCGTTGAAGGCGAGGTCGGATGGTTCCGCCGCAACCGGCTGACCCCAATGCCGCAGGTCGAGTCCCTCGATGAGCTCAACGAGCAGATCAAAGCCTGGGAGGACCGCGACGAGGGCCGCCGGATCGACGGACGACTGCGCACCATCGGCCAGGACTACGAGCACGACCGAGCAGCGCTCGCGCCGCTGCCGGTGGAGGATTTCGACCCGGGCCTGATCCTCACACCACGGGTCGATCGGTCGGCGATGATCACCGTTCGGATGGTGAAGTATTCGGTGCCGGCGCACCTGATCGGCCGCCGAGTCCGCGTCTCACTACAAGCCTCCCAGCTGCTGGTCTACGACGGCCGGACCCTGGTCGCGCGGCATCCACGGGTCGCCGGCCGCGGCACCGCGAAGATCGACCTCGACCACTACCTCGAGGTGCTCAAGTTCAAACCCGGTGCCCTGCCGGGATCAACGGCGTTGGCGCAGGCCCGCGCTGCCGGGGTGTTCACCGCCAGCCATGATGCGTTCTGGGCCGCCGCCCGACGAGTCAACGGCGACACCGACGGCACCAGCGAGCTGATCGACGTCCTGCTGCTGCACCGCAGCCTGCCCGCCGCGGCGGTGATCGCCGGCATCGATGCTGCATTGCGGGTCGGGGCGGTGAGCGCCGAGGTCGTCGCCGTTGAGGCTCGCCGCGCCGAAGCCCGCCTGCTCGCGCACGCCTCGGTCGCTGCCGACCAGACAGGTGGGGCCAACGCTGGCCGTCATCTCGATCGCCATGCCGAACGACGCGAGCAACGAGTTGTCAGCCTCACCCAACGACGGCTCGCAGACCCCGCGGCGGTGATCGCCGGCCTGCCACCCGACCGGCGACCGCTGCCCAGCGTTACGGCCTACGACCGCCTGCTCCCGCAGCACCGGCGACGCACTGCCTCCGACGCGCTACCTGCGTCGCTGGACCCACCACCGATTGAGTCGCTGGACCCACCACCGATTGAAAGGCCCACCCGGCTATGACCGCAACCGCCAATAAGAACCAGACGAATGCGCTGGCCCCGTCGTTGCGCCGCCGGGGCGGCCTCACCGAAGAAGCCGCCCTCGCCGCCGTTGACCAGGCCTGCCGGCGCCTACGCCTGCCGACAGTGCGGTCGATGATCGACCAGCACCTCACCGCCGCCGCCAAGCAGCAATTGTCCTACCAGGGGTTCCTCGCCGAACTCCTGCTCGCCGAAGTCGACGACCGGGACCGCCGCTCCACTGTTCGCCGCGTCAAAGCCGCGGGGTTCCCGCGGGAGAAGTGGCTGGCGGACTTCGACTTCGACGCCAACCCCGACATCGAACCCGCCACCATCCACCAGCTCGCCACCGGCGACTGGATCCGCCACGGACTGCCGCTCTGCCTCATCGGCGACTCCGGAACCGGCAAATCCCATCTGCTGATCGGATTGGGAACCGCTGCCGCCGAGCAAGGCTTTAGAGTCCGCTACACCCTCGCCACCAAACTAGTGAACGAGCTGGTCGAGGCCGCTGACGAGAAGCAGCTCGCGAAGACCATCAACCGCTACGGCCGCGTTGACCTGCTCATCATCGACGAGCTCGGCTACATGGAACTCGATCGCCGCGGCGCCGAACTGCTCTTCCAAGTCCTCACCGAACGCGAAGAGAAGAACAGCGTCGCGATCGCTTCCAACCAGTCCTTCTCCGGCTGGACAGACACCTTCACCGACCCACGACTCTGCGCCGCGATCGTCGACCGGCTCACCTACCGCGGCACCATCATCGAAACCGGCACTCACAGCTACCGCCTGGCTCACACCGAAGCAGCAGCTACCGCGGGCTAAGCGCGGCGTTCGTCCTTGACTACCGACAGATGCCGGCGCAAGGCCCGGTTCTGGTGAGTGACATAAACCACGGTCCACCGGGTCGTCAGGTTCGGCAGTGGCTCCCCGTCTTTAATCTTCACCCGGACCGATACCTGATCACCGAGCTGATCATCACGCGCGATCACGAACTCGGCATACGCACGCACCGACTCGCGATCCCAACCAGTCGGCGCAACCACACTGCGCACCCGCGGCCGCCCATCCACACCCCGGACTCTAGCGGCTCAGGGCCCCACTCAGGTGGGGCCGAATGAAACCGCCCTACCGGGGCCAGATCAACTTGACATAGCCATCCAGGTGGCGCGCCACCCGCGCCTGCATGAGGCGGGCGGGCGTCCGGACCTGTGCCGCAACGGAGAGCTCGTCGAGCACACCGTCGAGCTGCGCCGCGGCCTCGTACGCCTGGGCCGGGGTCAGCACCGCCACCGTCTCACCGACTCGGATGCGGACGGCGCGCCCATCCCGCCGAGCTTCCACCACCACCGCGGCGGCCGGATCACCGAAATCGGCAGAGCCAAGATCCTTGGAGCGACCAGTGATGCCAGTCATGCCTACGACTGTCCCAGCTGGGTCTGACACGCCCGCGCGTCTTGCGCCCGGCACCTGGGGACCCGACGAGGCGTTAGAAGGGCGCTGCGGCCACAGAATCGTCGTCCCCGTGGGCCGCTTCGAACTGTTCGTCGCACTCGGGGGCGTGAGGATCGGCGAAGTGCTCACCGCACGCGGTGCACAGCAGGCTCTCGTCGTAGTAGCGATCCTCTGGGGCGGTTGGCGAAGGCGCGATCTGTTCGTCAGGGCTCGGATACGCGGACATCGTCGGATCCCCTATGCCTCGATCGCCAGGTTCAGCGACGGTGCGCCGATGCTCTTGAGCCACGGATTGAGGGACTTCTCGATCTGTACGGTCACCTCCTGCGGCGGGCGGTGGTGCAGGTCGCCGAGGATCTTGGAGATCTTCAGCACCTGGGTGCGGCGCTCTTCCGCCGACGTGCCGCGATCCCGCGCCGCCGTGAGCAGCCGCTGTGCGGTGTCCAGTCGCGCGGCATCCGCATCGCTGAGAGAGCCGATGCCCTTCGTCCGCGCGTTCTTCTCGGCAGCGCGCCAGGCATCGCGCGTCGTGCGAGCGAGCTGCAGAGCCGCTTCGGCATCCGCCGCTGACTTCGGCTGAGCCGCCGGGAACCGCGCGTCGAAGTCCTCTTTCGCATCCAGCCATGCCGCGGTCAGTGGTTCGCTGACGTCCTTGAGCAGGCACCGCTTGAACAACTGGTCCTCGAGGGCGTTCTTGCCCACCTCGAACTCGGTGAAGCCCTCCACGAACTCGTCGCGCGCCGCGCACGCAGACTTCCACGTCGCCGCGATCTCCGCCAGGGGCTCCTTGTCCCGCACCGCCGCCGTGACGGTCGGCCGCTCGACGGGGCGATCGCGGTAGATCACCCTGCTTCCGCCGCCAAGGAATACGGCCTTGATCAGGACGTAGGCGAGCCAAAAGCCCCCCACGATCATCATGATGGGGAGCATGGTCTGCAGCATCGTCTGCAGCATGTGATCGGCGATCGAGGCTGGCTGCTGCGGGTCCGCGGCGTACATCGTGTCAGTGATCATGAGCGCTTGTCCTATCTGTCTGTGACCGCCACTACGCAGCCACGTCGTTGTTCATCATGCCCGGTAGGGCTGACATGTTTTGGTGGGTGCTATGCGCCCGGGCCGCGCCGGGGCCGTGACGCGACAGCGTCGTCGTAGAGCGCGCGGATCTCGGGTCGCAGTCGCGCGATCATCGCGTGCTGCCTCGGGTGTAGCCACCCCTCGCCGTAGGTCGCATGGTTGGCGGTCAGGTCGAGAGCGATGCACCAGGTCCGCCCGAAGCGTCCGTCGTGCCATTCTCCGTCCTCGTCCCGGGTGAGGTAGTGAGGTCCGATGCCGTGGTTCTGCGAGAGCAGGTAGTCGTTGGCTTCCCAGCCCTCGCACGCGGGGCAGATCCACACCGTCGTCGTCTCGGTCTTGACGTTGTAGATCCCTGCGGCCTCTGCCTCGGCTGCCGTCACCACCGCCGTGCTCACGAGCTGCTCGAAGGCCGCGGCGCGCTCTGCGGCGAGCGCGGCCTGCGCGAGCTGCGCCTGCTCCTCAGCTTCGACCTCGCCGAACAGGTCCAGTTGTACCGTGCCTGACGTGCCTGCATTCATGGTGCACACCTCCTTATCTGTTGCCTATAACCTACACTAAGAGCGGGTTATAAGCAACAGTCTTCGGTTATGCGCGGTGCATGTTCACCACCATCGTCCCCTCACGCTCCGGGCGAGGTGCATTCCGCAGCGCCGCGACGATACGTGCATCCAACTCGGGACTGTCCGGTACCGGATCGAAACGGCCAGCCTCAGCGGCGAGCAGGGCATCGAGTGCTCGCGTGAGCAGTTCATCCTCCATACCGATTAGACGCACCAGCCACCGGCTCGGTTCCCTCAACCTCGTGCGTTCTCCTCCTCGAGGATCCGCAGCAGATCCTCGAGACGACGACTCGCCTCAGCTTCGACTGCGTCGAGGACATCGTCGACGTCAGCGAGCGCCGACTTCGCGGCGCGCCGCGCGGCGAGGCCCCGCTCCCAACTCTCCGGATCGAGGGGCGCCGGCGAAGGCTCCTCCACCACGTCCGGGGCTGGCGACGAACTCGGCGCGGGCCGCTGCGCGACGCGACGATGAGGCGGCGCGCCGCCCGTCAGATGAGCGCGCAACACCGATGCGACGATCGGCCCGCTCAGGTGCACGCTCGTGTCGAGCGGCGGCACGCCCCACCCGTCGAGCGGCACGAACAGCGGCGCATCGTCGGGTGCCGCCGGCACCCTGGGCGTTGGGTCACCACGCAGCGCGGAGGCGGTCACGCTCGGACTGGGCACGTGGTGCTGCAGCGCGCGCAGCGGCAGCCATTGCTCGAGCACCGCCATCGGGGAGATGCCGAGGTCCACCAGAGCCGGATCGGTTGCGAAGTCCCCCGCGCCGTCGGCCGCGATGTGGAGCTGGTCAGCGTGGTCGTCGACGAACACGTCACCGACTCGCAGCCGTGCCAACGCGGCCGACCGGATGCCGCTCGTCGCGAGCACCAGCAGTAGCGAGTCACGCAGTGCGAACAGCTCCACAGGCCAGCCCTCCGTGGGGAGATGCTCGACGACGTCGGCCGCGATCGCCGTGAGTTGGCGGCGCCGCGCGGCCCTCGAAGCGTCGATGTGCTCACGCACCACCTCGGCCAGGCCCGGCGGCCGGTGACCGGCCCGACGGTGCGCCGCGTTGATCACCGCGACCCGGCGGCGCTGCGTGCCGACGGCGGCAGGGTTGGCCGCGATGAACTGGGCGAGCTGCTCAGGTTCAGCCGGCACCGGGACGCCGCCGACGGCGGTACACCAGTCCACCCACAGGGACCACGTCGCGCGATCGCGCGGCCCAGTCTGCTCGGAGCTGCCGTCGCCGATCATGCCGAGGTCAGGGAACGGGCCGGTCCGGGACCGGATCGAAGACCAAGCCCGGCAGATCCGGAAGAAGCCGGCGGCAGTCCGTCTCGGCGCTGCCGATCAGCACGCCCAGCAACGCCTCCCGAGGATTCCCCGGAGCGAAGTAGCCGTACGACGCCTCGTCAGCGAAGGTGCGGGTGCCTCGGCCGCGGGGAAAGCGGGTGTGGATCTCGCGGCCCTCGTCGACGTAGGTGCACGCGTAGCCCGTCGGATCGACGCCGGGACCGGCGATCGCCCAACTCGGTTCGAGGCGGTGTCCGTCGAAGATCAACACCGCGGCGACCTCCCGCGAGGGCGGGTACTCCCACGCCTTGTCCTCGAAGGTCGACCCGAAGAACGCACCTGAGCCGCGATAGTCCAGTCCCGCCGACAGCGCCACCGCGAGCTTGTCGAAGTCGAAGCCGCGGTAGACCAGTCGCGCACCGTCGCGCCCGGGAGGCCAGTACGGGCACTCGCGCGCGGACACCAGCTCGGTGTGCCAGATCTCCACACCGCCGTAGACCGCGACACGATGCGCGTCACGGCTCGTCCGGAAGCCGTGCTCCTCGAGGCGCTCCGCGTCCAAGAGCTGCGGCTCGCAGATCAGGGTGCTGGTGAACGTGGCACTGGGGCGCGCGGGCCAGGCCGCCAGGTGCGGCGTCTTCTCCCGTCTCATCGCCGCTCACCACCACGGCGCCACCACCGACGCCGCGGCGCGGCATCCGCCCGCACACCCGGATCGGGAGCCGGTGTTCCTACCGGCGCTGCGGGCGCACGGCCTACGATCTCGAGCTGGCCAGCGTGCCCGTACTTCATGAAGTCCTCCAGCGCGGCCAGCAACCCCTGACGCGATGCACCGCTGGGGATCGCTAGCCGCTCCGAGACGAGCACCGTGGCGATCTGCAGATCTGCGGGCCATTCGGTGGCCTCCACATCCAGGGTGTACCCGCCGTTGAGTCTCACGTGGCCCGTCGTGATGTCGAAGGTGCCCACCATCTTCGGCATGTCGGGCAGGACCGTACCGCCGGTCATCTTGAACCATCCCTCGCTGGGATCGCCGAGGCCATGGATGCTGCCCAGCACCTTCCACTCGTCGTTGACGCTCATGCGCGTCAGGTGCACCTGGTCGACCGACGGATTGACCACGATCACCAGAGCGTTCGGTGCGTCAGCCACGGGCATCGCAACGCCGAAGTACTGGTAGGTCGAAGGCGCGATCAAACTCGCTCCGAAGCTGAGAAAGCCACGGTTGGGCGCGCACTCGAGATGCGCGGCGTACAGCGCGACGACGCCCGCGAAGGGGCTTCCGGTCTCCGCCGGCACCGTCGTCGCGACCGTCAGCGTCCGCGCACCATCCCGGACGCTCGGCGCCAACGGCACCTGGCAGATCGGGCACTCCCCGGCCGCCGTGTAGCGACCGACGACCTCCCGCTCGATGAGCTCCCGCCCGAAGGCGCCGACGACATCGTCGTGGAGAAGGAAGTGCGCGGGTCCAATCACAGCCATACGTCGATCCTCACTGACGGAAAGAGGTGGTCAAGGTCGGACTCGGTCGAGGACTTCCTGCGCGGCCGACGCCAGCCACTCGGCCTTCATCTCCGCGCCGCGGCGATCATCCTTCCCGAGGTAGTAGATGATGTCGTCGAGCCGCCCGCGGATCTCGCCCGCGAGGTCCTCCATCGAGTAGCCCTCCCACGACTCGTTCGCCATGAACGATGCCTCCTGTTTCCGCTGGTCGTCGGTCAGTTAGTCGTTGCTTGCCGATCGAGCCGCTGCCCGGCCCTTCGGGTGCAGTCGGCGGAAAAACCACCGGTACAACGGATAGTTGATCAGAATCGCCACCCAGACCATGCCGCCCGCGGCCGCGACGGTCAGCACCGTCCCGATGTACTCCCCTGCTGTCGCCGCGAACACCGCGTACACGATCAGCGTCAACGCCGCGAACACGCCCGCGACCGTTGCCAGCGTCGGCCGCTGCAGCGCCGTCGCCATCGCCATACACATCACGAACAAGAGCCCGATCCAGAGAATCCACACGCCAGGTTCCATCATGACCCCTTCAGATCTCGTCGTCAGCGTCGCGCCCGGCGCGGTACCGGCTTGGGTCGAAGATGAAGACGCCTGCGCGAGCACGCTCCTCATCGGTCATCGCGAGCACGCGATCCCGCTTGCTGACCGTCGAGCCCGACCGGCTGTCGCCGTCGATCGCGGCCTGCGCTGCCTCGCGCGCGATCTCGATCCCGGGTGCAACAGCCACCTGAAGGGAGTCCACCACACTGAGTGCCAAGCGGCGTTCCACGGCATCGAGGTCCTCCTCATAGAGGCCACCGGTATCGACGAGCCGCAGGCCGGACGGAAGCGGCGCCAGGTTCTTGCCCCAGCGCCACGGCAGCAGCCGCTCCTTGAGCGGACGCACGAACGGTGCGCGGTGGACCAGCCACTCCTCGAAGACCTGCCGAGCCTCAGCAGGAGTATGCGGCTCCTCCAGCCGGCGAATCGCCGAGCGCACCCACACGTGAAACTCGCACTGCATCGGAGTGTCATGGGCGAACAGACGCCGCTCGCAGCTCAGCCGACCGCGCAGCTCGTCGGTGGTGATCGTCGACTTGCTCCGACTGCTCATGGTCTACCGCCCCTCGCCCGCGGACGACGCACGAGCAGGGATCGCGAGCTTCAACCCGGTCCACATCAGCCCCACACCGAAAGCGAACGCCGCGCCGAACAGGGTCAGCCAGGTCCCATACGAGCCGAACAGCCGCCAGAACTCCGGACCGTTCTGAGCGTCCTGCTTCATGCCGGCCACCGCCACGCAGTAGATGAACACCGTCATCCCCAGGCACGTCAACGCCGCGTACGCAGCACCACGCGGATACACCCGCGCCGCCGCGCTGAAGGGGATCTTCCTCTTGATCGTCATGCGCTTGTCCTCGTCCTCGTGGACACCGCCACTACACGGCGTCCCGTCCACCCATCGTCGCCGATGGGGCTGACATGTTCCTATGTTCGGCCGAAAAGCCGAGCCAGCAGCCCAGGCTTTCGCTGTGGCCGGATCAGTGGCGCAGCGATCAACTCGCCCCACGTCCCATCGGGTTCCTGCCGGCGCCACGTCTCGCCCTCGTCACGGTGATCCCACGGATCGCCGCCGCTCCACCCGGTCTTGTACATCGCCTCGGACCACGTCGCCCCGAGCACGACCTCCCGGGGGCCACCAGTCCAGTAGAACGTGTACGGCCGCTGCGGCGGCACGCTGGCCGCCGCGACCCCGTCACGCTCACTCATCGCCGACCTCGCCCACGCGCACCAGGCGCACGATCCGCTCGGTGTCGGTGTCCTCAATCGCCACCACCCGGCCGAGCGGAGTTCGCCCCTCGATGAGGCTGAGGTTCCAGACGATGTCACCCACCTGTGGCACCGTCGACAACTTGCCGGGCGAGACCTCCTCGCCGTCAACGAACATCCGCAGACGCCGCGACGACCGCGGCCCGTTCGTGCGCTCACGCAAGTCGGCGATCGCGCCCTCCGTGAGGTACCTCTCGACGCCCGGCGCGTACTGCCCGTTTGCGTCGAGATTCACCAGATCCACAGCGGTGCGGTTGATCACTGAATCGTTGCTTCGTGCCATGACTACTTCCTTCTCTTCCTGGTAGATCTGTGCGACTACTCACACGATGGCGCGGACCGTGTCGAACCATCCGCGAGTGCGCAGGTGTCCGGTCTCGGCGTCGACAGCACCGCCGTTGACACCCCAGAGGCTCGCCGCCCAGGTGTCGAGCGCGGCGGTCTCGCTGCCCGAGACCTCGTCGACAAGCGCACCGTCCTCGAGAACCAGGGCGACGCCGACAACCTCGCCGCTCGACCACGTGTGTCTGAAGGGCCCCCAGCCCTCGGCTCGCACGAGCTGCACACGCTCGCTCAGGTCGTCCGCGCGATGCTGGCGGTCCTCCTCGTCAGGTACCGCCGCAAGTAGCTCGGCGAGCGTCCGAGGCTCGTTCGTGGTCATAGTCGTAATCCTCTCTGAGAATGGCCTATTGGCAGTGCTAGCGGGCGATAGAGTCGAGCACGGTGGATACCTGATCCCGCGGGCCTCCGATGACGACCGCCAACAGCGCTTCAGGAAGGTACTGCGGTGAGATCCAGTACCCGTAGTAGCTTTCTGCGTCCGCGCTCGTCGCGCCCCGAAGGGCCTCCCGATTGAAGCGGGTATGGACCACGCTGCCGTCAGCATCGGTGTACTCGTAGGGGTAGACGGACTTGTCCGGCGCGATAGCCGCAGCACCGTCTTCGTCGGGAAGGAAGAAGCTCCGCTCCGCGACCGCCCGGTCGAGGACCAGGAGCACAGCCGGTGCCCCGTCGCTTGCCGCGTACTCCCACGGCTTGTCCGGAAGCTGTGACGCGAAGAACGGCTCTCCCGGTGGCACGTCGATTCCGAAAGTGATCGCCTGCGTCAACTGCTCGGCCTTGATGCCCCGGTAGAGGGCGTCCCTTGCGGTCAGCGTATAGAGCCCCTTGGGCGTATCGGAGGGGGAGGCAGTTCCGGTGTGCCATACGGCCGTTCCGTCGGACGTGTGGCCGACCAGTTGCGGTGCGTTCATGGGGGATCCAGGCCTTCGCTTGGTTTCGGATTACGGGATGCGCTCGATGTCGGGACCGATGGACTTGCCCGGGTCGGAGCGCTTCTCCTGCGCGGGTCGCGTGAAGACCAACACGATCACCGCCCCGAGCGCCCCAATCGCGATCGTCACCAGGACCACGCTGCCGAGCCACACACCCCACGATTCGCTCGTCCGCAGCGCGAAGAAGCTCGCCACGCCGGCCACGGCGATCGGCACGGAGATCCACCCCGAGAGGTCGCGCGTGATGGACGGAGCCCGATAGACCCACACGCACACGACCACAACAGCGAGTGCCGCGACCGCGGTGAACACCTCAGATAGATTCATGACTGCACTCTCTCCTGCGGGTGTGACAGGTCTCGTTGGTGGATTCCGGACGCCACATCAGCGCGCGACCTCGTAGCCGAGCTGCGCGAGCAGATCGGCGTGAGTCGCTGTGGGGTGCCCGATTCCTGCACCCGGAACAGATGCGCCGTCGGCGGCGGACCACATCTGCATGGGCATCGACTTCCCCCAGGTGCCGACCGGGTCGATCTTGCCGATCGTTACCACCTTGACGCCAGCGTGCGGCGGGTCGAGCAGGTAGCACGCGGCACCGGGCGCGAGAGGAAATCCGTCCCGGCCGCGGGGCGCAACCTCCGCCAGGTGCGCTGTCTTCCGAACGCTCATCGTGGTCTCCTTCGGTTCCTATGTGATGCCGGCGGCTTCGGCCTTGACCTGCCCTACCTCGTCGTAGATGGTCTTTCGGACCGTGTGCTCCGAGTATCCGCCGACGACGACGCGGCTCGCGCTTCGTTCGACGACGTGTGCACGCGCTCCGGCCGGCACTCGGTTAATGACGTCCCAGGCGAACTCTTCTGTGAATCCGTCTTGAGGTGTCCACGAGTACGCGGTAGGCGTTTCTTCCATCTCACGATCGACATCACCTACGGGCCAGGTCTCGACCCTCGGTTCGTACCAAACGTCCGCGCTAGCAGCGAGCGCTGTGACGTATGCGGCCGCCTCGACCTTGTCGAGGAAGACTCGGCGTATTCCGTACTCGCTGTAGTTGCCCGACGTCACGATGTGAACTTCGGTGGGCGCAACTGGCTCCATCTTCATCCCCTCTCCATTGGCTGCTGGACTAGGCGGTGCAGATCCGCTACTCGCCGCAGATCGTCTGCGGTGAAGACCAACAGTGGGTGCGTGACCCGCCGGTGCTTCAGTGCGTGCACCTCGGCAAGGTTGACGCCAGCTCGTCGCGCGCCAAACGCGTTCAGCGAGAGGTGCAGGGGCCTCGGTGGTTTGACGCCAAGTGCGATGCCAGTGGTGCTGTTTAGCTTTCGCTCCATGCTCTGCTCCTTGGTGGCTCTAGATCGAGGCTGGTACGACGTGTGGACCAAGAACTGCGACTACCACGAGCACGACGGAAGCCACAACTGCGTGCCAGGCGGCCATGTCGACGATCCCCATCGAGCGGAGGATCCACACCGCCGGCACGCCCACGATGACCAACGCGACGCGGAAGATCGTCTCGGTCCAGACCTGCCACCGAGGCCGATCATCGCGCAGGGTGGCCGGTGTCTCGTCGAGTCGACCAGCTTCCGTCATGGTGACTCTCTCCTCGTGGGCTCGGTGTAGCGCGCTCTGGTCGTCGCGGCGGCGTGTGCGGCGGCTGCAAAGATGGGATCCATGTTCTGCCAGGGCGTCTGGGAGCGCGCTACCCCGTCGTCGATGGCGGCCGTTGCTGCAAGGAATTCGGCCTGGTCGATCAGTTCAGCGCGCCGGCGAGGGTTCCGCTCTTGTTCGAGTTCTCCGTCGATGCGCAGTCGCGCGATCGCCGTCTCGACGCCGCGCGCGCTCGCGTTGAGACGGAAGATGCTGTCGACGATGTTGAACTCGAGGTCGTCCTCGGGCTCTTCCGCCGCCGAGGCGATCGCGGGGTGCGCTCGGGGAGTGGAGACGCTCTTGACGTTTTCCCACTCGACCCATGCGTAGACGGCGAACCAGACCAGCAGATCCGCAATGAGCACGACGGCGCTCACGTTCGTCCCGTACGTGGGAGCGACCCAGAGGACGGTCAGTGGAATCACGCCGAGCACCACCACGACTGCGAGACCAACGGCGAGCCACTTGGCGCGGTTCATACGGTCTTCCTTTCGATCAGCGGATAGGGCCGTCAGGGAGCAGTAGCCCGACGTCGAACATCTCCGCCTGCTCGTAGAACGCAGGAATCGTCTCGGCAGGCACGCGGGAGATCGCCGGCTCCAGCTCGTAAGTCCACGAGCGCCCTTCGTGGTCGACGACGACGTACTCGATCCCGTCGTACTGGAGACGATTGCCAGGCGGGGACCACCTGGAGAAACTCGCGACCGGTGGCAGAGGGCCGGGCGCTGGTGCGTCCGGGAACTCCGTGAATTCGCCGTGCTCGCAGCGGAACAGCCCGCGCTCGCGATCGATGACGTCTACGTGCATCAGGTGCCTCTTCTCATTCTTGAACGGGTTCGATTTCCAGACGTCTACTGGACTGCCAGGTTCGGCAGGATGCTGGTGTCCTCGTCAGGGCGCCCATCCATCGCGGGGACCGGCCGCTCGGGGTCACCGCCCCACAGCCAAGGACACGCGTTGTAGTGCCTGGTGCCACAGACGTGACAGGTACGGCATTCTGACTCCACCATCCGCCTCCTTCGATATCAAGACGATTTGCTGCTGCTCATTCTCAGACGCAGGTAGGGTCGACAAGCGCCATCATTCATCGTCACCACCGCCGGCGACCGGTACTCCGATACGACGTCCGCGCAATCTGTCTACCAGCGTGAACGCGCCCAGCGCGCTCAGTATCAGCGTGGCAGCGCCGAGGGCTACGAGCACGTACTCCACCGTGCCGCCCGGCGGGGTCATATAGCACCCGGTGGGGTCCGAGGGCGGAGGACACGCACCCTCCCAGTTCCACATGCCCCACGTCATGAACGCCACACCGACGGCGAGAGCCACCGCGGCACGCCGCATCATCACCGCGAAAACGCGGCGATCATGATTCTTGGGCTGCATAGCTTTTCGGTCTTCACTCTGTTTCAGCATGATGGTTTTACCCTACAGTTTCGGCGGGTTATAGTCAACAGCTATTCGTGTGTTCACCGGGAGAGATGAAGGGCCGGTCGATCGGGCCATGCGCTTGTCCTTAGATCAGGGAAGTGAGCCACTACACACACTTCTGACCACAGTATGACCGATCGTTGCCCTGGGTGAGGACCTGGTCACGCGGCATCTGGGTTCACCAGCCCTTTCCGGACGGGCAATCCAGACAGTGAATGTGGACCGCGAGGTTACAAACCGAGGTGGTTGACCGCGTTGCCTAGCAAAGGCGCCGTCTCGCGGCGGTACCTGTGCACCATCGCCTCGGTGCTGTGGCCGGTCTGGCGCATGACAGCGGCGGCGTCGGCGCCGTGGCGCATGGCCTGGGTCACGAACCCTGCACGAAGGGAGTGTCCGCCGAGCTGCTCGACGACTTCGGGGCTGTAGCCAGCCCGGGTCGCGCGGCGCTGGATGATCGAGTGCACCGACGCCCCCGACAAGGCGGTCGCAGATAGGAGCCCGTTTCGCGCGATCGCCCGGAAGAAGGGCCGGCGCCCGGCGACCCAGCGTCCCGCTGCCGCGTCGAGGTCGGTGCACGCGTGTCCGAGCACGGGTGGATCGGAGAGCGCACCCGGCCGGCTGAGCAGCCGGATGATGCCGGGGCGGCCGTAGCGATCGCCGACCGCCACGACCTCGGCCCACCGCACTGCTGCGCAGGCAGTGCAGCGTGCGGGATCCTCGGCACGCGGGACGGCGCGTAACAATCCCTGGCCTTCCTGGTCGCTCTTGGAGCGCCGGATCTGGATGTGCAGACCGTCGATCTCGTGCAGCGCCACGTCTGCGCCGCAGAGGGCGCCGAGTTCGGAGCGACGGCTGGCGCTCGCGTAGCCGATCAGGAGCAGTGCGCTGTCGCGGCGCTCATGCACTGCGTCGGCCCAGCCGAGAACATCCTCGCGGGCTGCGGCGACCAGGGCAACGATGTCGTCGGTCAGCAGCGGGGCGCGTGGCCGGCGGCGCCGCTCCCCGGCGTCGGCGTACTGCCGGCGGATCCCGGCAAGGGTGGCGCGCACCAGCTCGTGCGCTGTCGGCGGCTCGGCGACCCCGGCCCGACGGTGCCGATCGGCGATCGCGCTGAGCCATCTGCCGAGCGTCGACGGCGCGTACGCCTTCCCGCCCTCTTCGGTGAGCGTGCGGGCCGCCGACACCAGGTACGCCGCCACGGTGGCGGGATGAGCCGGGAGCGCCGCGTACCCGTGTTCTTGGCACCACTTCTCGAACCGAGCCCAGTCGCCGGCGTAGGCGCGTTGCGTGCTCGGCGACTGCGATCGCTCGACGGCCGCAGCGATGTCCGCCAGGACGTCCGCTGGTAGAGCTGGGACTTCCGGGGTCGCGGATTCCGCGATCGCGGCCGGTAGGTCACGTGACGCAACAAGGCGCGCCGGATCAGTCACCCCTCACCGCCTGGTACTTCGACCTCGGAACGGGTGAGCCCGGACGCCGGGCAGCGGAGGCGACCGCGCGGCGCCGGCAGCGGATGATCGACGATCACCGGCTCGGTCTCGCCGGGCCACACCGTCGTGGCCACGTCGGTCGCGCACCACGGGCACGCTGTCGCCGTGGCGGCCGCGGGCGCGTCACGAGCACTCACCTGCACCTTCATACCCGTAGACGCTATCAAATGCCTTGTGACCTGCATAGTGTCCAATTTGCTTGCGGTAGGAGCAATTATCGTTTCCTGTCGCACATGAACAGGATGGGACTGTGTGGTGCGCGGGTGATCGGGGCCGAACTTGTCGGATACCGCAGCTACGCTGCAGGGATGCCAGGGTTCCTGGTCATCGTCTCTGGGGCGACCCGCTCGAGGTGCTGTTCAGATAGGTTCAAATAACTAGGGCCGAGTTATCTGCGCCTATTTGCCGATCGGGGTAGCGTCGCACCTGTGACCGCGCCCCAGCCCAGTCCCTACACGCCCGGTACCGTCGCCGATCACGATTTCGGCCTCCCCGGGCGAGCCTCCCAGGGGGAGGCGATCAACGAACGCCTCTCGTACGTCAGCACCTTCCAGAAGTTCAACGGCCGCATCCGCGTTGATGTCGGCCCCCGCGGCGTCGGCAAGACCAGCCTCCTGCGAGCTGCACAGCACGCCGCAGAGCAACAGGGCTTCGCCACGGTCTTCGTCACCGCTGGCGATGACGTGCCGTTCCTCGAGGTCCTCAGCGCAGAGTTCACCGAGCTGAGCCACCGCTGGCAGGACACGGCACGCGCTCAAATAGCGGCTGCAGCAAAGAATCTCACCATCGCGGTAGGACCGCTCAGCCTCAAGACCGCTGGCCCGGTTGCCGTCGCGGCCGCCCGCCGTGGCGCGAGCCGAGCCCTGCAGACCCTCGTTCGCGCCGCCACCAAGGAGGCACAGAACGACGGCGCCGTCGGGCTCGCTATCTTCGTCGACGAGGTCCAGGCTGCGGACGCCGACGGCCTGAAGGCCCTCGCCTACGCCTGGCAGCACATGCAGTCCGAGGACGCAGACCTTCCGGCTACGACCTTCGCCGCTGGCCTGAGCCACAGCCCAGACGTGATCCGCTCCGCGGTCTCCTTCGCGGAGCGCTTCCAGTACAAGCACCTCCGCAACCTCGATGACGGCGCCGCGGCCGCGGCCCTCTCGGGCCCAGCGAATCGCCTCGGCGTCACCTGGACGCCCGAAGCGGCGACTCGTGCGCTCACCTTCGGCCGGAACTACCCGTACTTCATCCAGCTCATCGGTGATGAGACATGGAGAGCTGCCGGCAACCCAGCGGCCGGCACCGTCCTCACCACAGAGCACGTCCAGCGGGCCGAGGAGGAGTTCGCGAGCACCCAGCGGGACTTCTTTCGCGGACGGTGGAACGATGCGAGCGACGCGGAGATGAGGATGCTCAGCGCGATGGCACTTCTCGGCGAAACGGATATCCGCCGACGAGACATCGCGGCGGCACTCAACGTCCGCACCGAGTCGCTGAGCTTCGTGCGCAGCTCGCTGCTCGACAAGGGACTCATCGAGGACACCAGCTACGGGCGCCTGTCCTTCACGGCTCCCGGATTCGCCGAGTACATCCGCGTCGAGGTCCTCGGCCGCGACGCCGATCTCGTACCAGGCGAGGAACCCGACGAGGACAGCCCACTGGACCGGATCCTCGCCGCGACCCAATCCATCGGGCCGAGCCCGTCGAACAGCGGGCCGGCAATCGAGCCCACTCCCCCGCCGGCCGCGCGCGATCCGCAGGTCGATCCGCGCGGTACGAACGACAACGAGCGCGGGGACTAGGCCGGGCGCCCCGGAGGCAGAGGCGTTTCGTCCGGGGTGATCGGGCGCCCGTCGTTGTAGTCCCTCGAGACCTGTCTCAGCTGCGCGATCGTCGCCTCCCGGAAGAACTGGGCAAGGGTGTACCGCCTCCCTGTCTTGCGCTGCACGATGCGTACCGCTGCACGGGCCAGAGCAAGCAGGTCGGTGTCGATGTTCGTTGGCGACGTGGCCTTCTGGCTCATGTCAGGATGCGACGCGCTTGCGCTGCTTGAACAGGCCCTGCTTGATCTGGTGGTCCACGACCGCCTGGTAGTCCCGCACGATGGGCTTCGCGCGGTACCCGTAGTAAGGCAGCGGCGTGTAGTTCGTGTACGCCTCGTCGACGATCACGGTGTGCCGGACCGGCGGAGCGACCAGGTCTCCGAACGTGTATCGGAGACCCTCCATCTGCTGCTCGTACACGGCTCCCTTGGCCGGCACCAGGCACGGAACGATCGAGACCAAGTCGATGTCGGCCTTGTACATCTTCCGAAGCACGCGGATCTGATCGAGTAGATCCGGGATGCCCTCGGTCTCCTTACCGCTCGGCTTCACGCAGGTGATCAGCCCCCGGTCCTCGCCGTCCTGATCCGCGGCAAGGAGGCCAGCGGTCACCAACAGGTTCATGCTGCCCGGGCAGTCGATCAGCGTCACGTCGACCTTGTCCGCCGACGCCAGAGCATCCTGCAGGTTCATCACCATGCCGGGCTGGCTCGCGATCTCGACCGGGAGCTGATCGAGCGAGCTGCGGATCGCCGGCACCACGGTCAGATTCTCGATCACGTGGGCATCGTCGTAGACCGCCTCGCCGGTCTCCTCGACGATGTCCTGGACGATCCGCGCGGGGCGCTCCACATCGGAGACGGAGGCCTTCGCGCGCAGCACGTCAGCCACAGATCGCGGATCCGCCGAACCCGGCTCATGACCGGCGTGAGGATGGCCGAGCAGCGTCGAGGCGTTTGCCTGCGGATCGAGGTCCACCAGGCGTACGCGCTTCCCCATCGCAGCGAGCAGCGCCGCCTCGGTCACGGCTGTGGTGGTCTTACCTGAGCTTCCCCAGTTTCCTGCGTAGATGTACGTTCCCATTTCAAGTCCTTTGCTTCGTGAAGTGAAGTCTGATCAGAAGTTCGAGGGCCGATATGCACCGTGCATATCGACGCTGGCGTTATGCACCGTGCATAACGCGGCGCTCCCAGGCAGTCGGCTGGTAGGAACGGACGCGGGTGGCGAGCAGCTCTACGTACGTGGCCTGCGCAGGCCCCCAGTGCTCCCCTGCCGCCGCCGCGGCGACCTCGTAGCCCGCGAGTACGCGGCGCCATGCCACGGCGGCGTGGGCGCCGTATGAGCCGCCGCTGGCCTTGCCGTCACCTGTCGGTGGCCATACGTCGGCCTGAGCCTGCACTCGTGACGAGGAGGTGTCGATGCCGTGCGCGATCGCCGCGGCGAGGATCTCGACGAGGTCGTTCTTCCCTGGCACCTGCTGCACCGCCGCCGCGCACGCAGCCATGCGGCCTTCGGCGGCCTCGGCACGTTCGTCGGCCTCCCGATCGCCAGGGGCCTGAGCGGGAGCGCTGTCGGAGCGCGACGGATTCGTCGCCGCATCTGCGACCTTCTCGCCGGCCTTCGTCTCCTTCTTCGGCTTGCGCGGCGGCGTGGGATCGCTCTCCGTCGTTACGCCCTCGGACGCGGGCACGTCCTGCACCGTCGCAGGAGGCGCTTCGGCGTCCACGTCGTCCGCGGCGAACTCAACGGTGGTCGCAGTCCCCCACAGCAGCAGGGAACCGGTCACCGGGTCGATCGTGCCGACGACCGAGGCAGGGTCGGCGCTGTCCGAGTCGACCTCACGGACTGGACCGCCGAGCTCCACCGCAGCGTCCGCGACGACCTTGATGCCCAGCTGCGCGGCACGGCGGCGTGATGTCCGCTCGTCGCGGACCCGTTCTGCCGCTCGCGAAGCGGACTCGTTCCCGTCGAGGATGCGGACCAGGGCGAGCGCCTGATCCTGGCGACGCTCCTCGGAGTTCTGTTCGCCGGTCCGGCCGGCCTTCTGCCAGGCCCGCACTGGCCCGTACGGCAGGGTGCCGGCCAAGGCGGCCGCGGCGGTCGCCGACAACTGGCCGGACTCGACCGCGGCGACGGCTTCCTCGCCCAGCAGCAGCAGTGCCAATCGGCGAGAGACGGTGGTTTGGTTGAATCCCAGCCGATCGGCGATCTTCTCCTGCGTCAGCCCCACTTCTTCGGAGTACCGGGCGAACATCCGTGCTTCTGCCATGGGATCGAGATCCTCGCGGCCGATGTTCTCGAGCGCCATCAGGTCGAGGTCGCCGTTGTTCTTCATCACCTCGTCGTCGACGGCGGCCGGCATCGACGTGAGCCCGGCGGCACGAGCTGCTGCCGCGCGCCGATGGCCGTAGATGACGACGTAGGTTCCCTCGGGAAGCGTGTCGGCCAGATTCGGCCGAGCCGCGAGAAAGGCGTGACGGGTCACCACCAGAGCGGGAAGACGAACGCCCTGTGCCTGGACACTCTGCAGGAGTACGGGCCACTTCTCCCCTGCGTTCTCCTCGGATCGCTTCGGATCGTTGAACGGGTGTGGGATCAGGTCCTTCGGATCAACCTGCCGCACGCGGTGGCCAGCGACTGCCTGCGCGGCAGCAAGGCCTCCGACGACGCCGCCAGGAGCGCCGACGTCCGAAGTGTCGTCGGGATCGGAGTTGCCGCCTGCGAGGTGGCGATATCCACCAAGGCGGGAGACGGTCTTCTTCTTGGTGCTCATCAGAGCCTCCTAAATACCGGTATTACCTATATTGTTTCAAGGGGCCGACCGGAGGTCAAGACCTTCACGGTTCGGGATATGCACGGTGCATAAGGGCGCAGTGGCGGGATGCAGTTCGGGTGAGCGACGCGATTCGCGCTCGGCTGCCGATAGTGATGACGGTACCGCTCCCCCGCTGAGGACTCGGCCCGACACGCCCCCGCGGGAGCAAGATGGGGCGCTCTCGGCGACCGGATTCGTTATGCACCGTGCATAACGCCGAGCCTCGGAGTCCCGGTTATGCACGGTGCATAACGGCTCGGCCTACGCCAGCGCGGCCAAGGGCGTCGTGTGAAGCGGGGTGCCCGAGGGCCGGCTGATCAGCTGCGCGAGGTATTCGAGCTGTCCCTGCAGGTTGGCGTCGAGGCCTTCGAGGTCGACCGCGGGGGTGCTCGCTGTAGCAGGCGCGTCCTCGCTCGATCGGACCTGCGCGATCGCCGTGATCTGATCACGCAGGTCCTCGGCGGCGTGTGCTGAGGAGGTGAGCTGCACAGCAACATCGCGGTTGGCGAGGAGCGCTTCGATCTGGACCAGCCCCAGGTGGTAGCTGCGAAGGGCCGCGACGCGCTCGATGACTGCCGCCTCTGCGACCTCGTAGTCCTCCTGGCGCTCCGCGACCGCGGCCTGGAGCATCACGGTCGCCTCCGATGCATCCCGGACGTCGACCTCCCCTCCCCCCATCTGCGCCAGGTGGTAGAGGTCCGCGCACTGCGACAGCACGTGGAACCGCTCGACCGCCAGGTCGATGCGCACCCTCTGCTGATCCAGTTCGGCAGCCTTCCAAGCGGAGCTGCCGGCGATGTCTGCGATCACGTCGATCACCGTCGCGGCCAGCGCCTGCGGCACTCCGGTCAGTGAGGCCGCGGCCACGTCCCACCTGCTCTGCGTGCTCGCCTCGGGAGCAGCCTTCTGGCGGGACCACCAGCGCTTGCGTGGCTGCGTGGGAAACCCGGTACGCCGATCAGGAAGCGCGCTCACCATGATCCGAACGTAAGTCGCAGGTACGGCGCGCTTCGCGTACGTCGTCACCCGATCACGGACCCAGCGCTCGGTCTCGGCCGGAGTCGCGAGCGCCGCGACGCCTCTGTGCTCATCTGATGTCTTGCTCATTTGCCGTTTCCTCTCCTTGCGCGACTTCTCCTCCTAGCCGAGGGCCGCCGCGTGATTCCAGTCTAGGATTCGCCCCGCGCGGCGCGACCTTCCTTGACGAGGTCACTCGCGCGCTGCTTGGAGACCTCGAGCACCGCGGCGACGTCCTCGATCCCCTCCTTCGGTGCATCCTCGGGGCCGCGCAGGTCGACCGCCAACCCTCGTCGAAGTGCAGCGAGCCGCTTCTTGGATGCGTTGATGTTCGCGGCCTCGTTCTCCGACTCGTCCAGCACGTCCTGAATGTCCGCTGGCCAATGCCAGACCAGCTCGACACCGGGATCAACCAGCGCGGCGGCGAGCCGCCGCAGGTCCCGAAGACGGCCGCGCACGGAAGGCCCAGTGCCGATCGTCACTGCCCACACGCTCGGTTCGTCAGTCCGCGTGACCCACGCGTCGGCATCGGTCTGATCGCTCACGGAGAGCCCTCCCATCGTCGTCTTGCTCGCACATCGTATGTGTCGAGCCGACGGAGGCCGACTTCCGCGCAACCCGGCGCCGTTATGCACGGTGCATATCGCCCGCGCCCGCGGCGCGTTGTGCTCCGCGCCCATCTACCGCGCTACCGTCCGGCTCGGGTCCGCGGGATCCGGCAGCGGCCAGAGCGGCGGCGCATCGGCGAAGATCCCCGGGAACTCCGCTCCGCTCTGCCGGGCAAGGAGAACGTCACGCAGAGTACGGACCACCAGCGTCGTCGCACCGTCGACTCCAGGAATCGGGACGGCCCGCACGACGCGGTCCGGGGCGAGCACGCGAATCCATGTGCCCCAGGTCGGGTTGGTCACCACGTCGACGTGATCGAACCCGTTGCCGTACATCCACAGGTGGATGATGCTGCCGTCCTCACGCACGAACCAGTCGGTTTCGAGCGCGGCCACCTCGTCGAGCACGTCCATCGGTGTCCAGTGGAAGCGGAAGTTGACGTTGGCCTCGTCGCGGATCCACGCGAGCATGTCTGCGCGCGCAGTGGAGAGCCAGTCTGCCGGGAACGCAACCCGGCTCCATTCGTAGGGATATGAGCTGTCGGACATGCGGTTTCCTTTCCGTGCAGCCCGATCCGGTGGCTGCTGACGACGAAGGTAGCCGTCTGAATTCATATTTGTCAAGTGTACCCTTGACAAGCCGAGTGAGCGGGGCAATACTGGGCCTATCCGCAGTGCGCAACGCCTCGGATTACCCATCAGAGAAGGGAATTCATCGTGTCCACCAAGTACAAGTTCGGAGCCGCACGGTTCTCCAACTACTACGCCGCACCGACACCGAGCGCTGTCGCGGACCTCGAACTGGCCGACTACGAAGCCGTCGGTATCGAGGGTGAGGTTGTGCTCCTGCTCTCAAACGAGGACGGCGAAGGCCTGATCCTCAGCGGGACCTCCGACGAGGTGGTCGACTACCTGACCCTGGCGCTCAACCATGCGATCGCCCGACGCGCTCTCACGCCGCCGGCGCCGCAGCTCGACGAGATCCCCGCAGACCTCGCCGAAGCCCGCGACACCGCGCTCCTCGCCCGCGCCGCGCACCGGAAGGAGGTGGCGTAGCCATGACCGTTCACCCGTTGATGCGTACCGACGCGAGGGCTGCATTCCTCTCCGACCTCTGGGATCTGGCCGTGCGCAGCATCGGCTCCTGGGCGCTCGAAGTCGAGAGCACCCCGGCACCGTCGATGACCATCGTCACCTGGGCCGAGGGAGACGAGGTGGAGTACAAGGTCGACCAGCCGCTGATTGCCCGCGCGCTGAACTGGATCGCGACCGGGTCGTTCGCGGCCCTCCATCCCTCCGACCGCCACGCGCTGCTCACCGCCCGCAGGCTCGACAGCGTCGACGACCTGAACCGGCGACAGGTGAGCACCCTCATCCAGCTCGGGCTGTGGAGGGAGGTTCGGTATCCCGACGCCAACTAGACGGTCACGTGACGAAACACCCCGAGACTATCCGTATACAGCGAATTCAAGAAGGGAACGACCACCACCATGACCACCATCGAAGCCCCCATCAACGACACGACCCGGGACGTCTTCCACGCCGCGATCGCGCTCGATGAGATGTTCGTCGACCGCCGGTATCAACGCGACCTCGACGAGCGTCGAGCACGCAAGATCGGCGCCGACTGGGACCGCCGCCTCGTCGGCATCATCGACGTCTCCGACCGCGGAGAAGGGGAGGACCCGCGCTACGCCGTCGTCAACGGGCAGCATCGCTACGCGGCCGCTTCGCACTCAGGCAAGGCCTCACATCTGGTCGCCGTCGTACACACCGGCCTGACCCTCGAGGAGGAGGCCGCCCTGTTCCGCGACCTCGACGCGACCACTAAGAAGCTGTCGGTCTGGGATCGCTGGAAGGCCCGTCGCGCGGCCGGCGATCACACCGTCGTCGGCATCGACCGCATCGCCGAAGGCTTCGGCTTCCGGGTGATGCAGGGCGGCAACCCCGCCTACCTGACGTGCTTGTCGACGCTGGAACGGACCTACCAGGACGATCCCCAGTTCCTCAGTCAGACACTCGAACTCATCACCGACGTCTGGCCCGACGATGCCGCAGCAACGAAGGCCGGCATCGTCCGCGGCCTCTTCGAGATCGTCCGCACCGAGCGCTGCGACTCCGGCCGTCTCGCCGACACGCTCAGCGACGTCACGCCCAGCCAGGTCCACGCTCGCGCCGTCGACTCCACCAAGACCTACGGCGGGCAGCAGTGGCAGGCAGTCGTCCGCGTGATCGTCCACCTGTACAACAAATCCGGCCGCTCCAAGGTGCACGTCGCCGAGGTCCTCGAATAAGGGAACGACACGCGATATGCACCGTGCATATTCACCGCCGCCAACGCCGGGCACGACATCATCAGGCGATGGTGGACCAGCGGGAATCTGGTCCACCACCACCCTCTGATCTAACCAAACCCGCGGCGACGGAAGAAGAACGAGGGCCGTCCGTCAGAGCATGTAGTGTGCTCCGACGGACGGCCCTCGCGGTCGCCGTGTGACGACGTTTAGATGCCCTGCCCGGCGTACTCGGCCCCGTCGGACATGACTCGCTGGACGTACACCGCGGTCTGGTCCCTGTCGGTGGAGTCCTCGGCGCGGACCTTGGTCACCAGCTCGACGGTGCGGTTCACCCCGGCCCAGAACGCGGCGACGTAGACCGCCGGCCGCTGTACCTGCGCCGCCTCGGCCTTCCCGCCGAGACGCTCGTCGACCTGCTGCGCCACGTCGCACAGGTACCGGCTCAGCGCGATCGTGCCGTCGACGGGTGAAGTCGCGGACTCACCCGCTCGCAGGTACTTCTCCTGCTCGACCTTGCCGAGCTGTCCCGGCCCGACGCGGTCGGTCACGCTCCTAGCGTTGGCATCCCAGGCCGATTCGTTGTTGACGATGCTCGCGACGAGCGCCGAGTCGATCTGCGAGCACGTGGTGCCCGCGGTCTTCACCGCGGCCGCGTACTCGGCCGGCACCGGCTTGACCGGCTCAGCCTGCGCGGGCCCGGCCCCGAGGCCGACCAAGCCCGCCGCGACGACGGTCACCACGAGCGCTGTACGCCATGGATTGCGTTGGGGGAGTGCGTAGTGCATCACGTCTTCTGTTCCTTCGTGTCGATCGGCTACTGCGCGGGGCTCTGCGCCGGCGGGTAGGTGATGGTGGCCTTCTCGAACTGCTGAGACCATCCCGTCGCCGTTCGCTGCTCCTCCGCGACGGGCCAGCCGTACTTGCTCGGGCCGCCGTTGCGGAGGAACTCCTCGCGGATCTTGCCCCAGACGATCTGCGCACCCGTCGACGGCGACCACATGATCGAGCCGCCCTGGAAGTCGTTCCACGCTCCAGTGACTCGGTGCCCGAGCGCGATCGGAATCTTCACGCCGGGGAAGGTGAAGGTCTCGGTGATCCGGAGCTCGTCGCTGATCGGATAGCCCAGCGCGCCGACCTCCCAGTTCTTCTGCCCCCACCGTGCCCGGATCGCACCTCCGACCTGGAAGGCGTTGTTCAGGGGCGCCAAGCCGGGGCTCCAGTAGATCGACGAGTCGAGCTTGTACGCCTGGAAGCGGCCGCCGCGGCGGTCGGGCAGTTCCTCGGTGACGGGATCGCCCAAGCCTGCAGGCCCACTCAGCGAGAAGTAGGTGGTCTCGATCTGGCCCTGGACCTTCTTGCCTGCGACGATCTGATCCGCGGAGGCCACCGGGCCGGCGGCCGAGCCGATGACCGCGACCGCCGTGACGGCGATGGCACTGCGCCACCGCCAGCCCCGTCCCCGGGTCACCGGCCCAACCCGAAGATGCCACCCACGGTCTGCCCGATCCCGTTGCCGTTCACGTTCGTCAGGCCCGTTCCCGCACCGGGCGCCGGGGCGAGCGGAACACCAGCGACAGCGGTGGAGGCCGGCGCCAGGGGAGTGGCGTTGGGCGCACCGGCCAGTCGGCTGACGGACGAGCCGAGCGCCGACTGGCCGCCGAAGTTCGTGCCCTGGCCGTACATGGTGTGGGCGGGCAGACCTGCGAACGATCCGAGCGAGTCCGCGAGCTTCTGCGGCAGCCCGTTGCTACCGGCCCAGGGCCACTTGAAGTTCAGGAAGTCCTGGGTCATCTGCCGCTGGGCGAAGCCCGAGCTGCCGCCGAGGCCGGAGGCCACGTCCTGTGCGCGGAAGCTGCAGTACGGGTCGCCGATGTTGCAGGCGCTGTAGGTGCGGTTGGCCAGCTCGCCGTAGTCGCGGCCGTTGCCGAGTGCGCCAGCACCGGGCGCGTTCGGGCCACCCATGTTCAGGTCGGTCGAACCGCGGCCCGGGTCGCCGAACAGCTCGCACGAGCGGATCTGCCGGGCAGCGACGCCGGGGACCTTGCCGTTGCCGATGCCGCTGCACAGCGAACCCGCCACCTCGGCGCCCTGGCTGTAGCCGGCGAGGACGATGGGGGTGTTCGGGCAGTTGCGGGCCGCGGTCTGGACCTGCGTCATCATGTTCTGCACGCCGATCGCGCGGGACTGCTGGAGCGGCATGGAACCCGCGAACGGCCCGACCTGAGCCGGGTACGGCGTCATCGTCACCTGCGCCCCGGGCACCTTCTGCTGGAGCTGCTGCCCCCAGCCGCCGAGCATGCCACGAGCCTCGTTCGGGCGAGCGTTGACGCTCGTCTCCGTGGTGCCGGGCGCCGCGATCACCTGCATGGTGCCGCAGCCGCCCGTGTTCTTGAAGGTGGCCGGCGCGGGCGCGGGGGCCGGGCCGGGAGCTGCTTGCGCCGGAGCACCGCCGAAGCCCATCAACGCGAACGCGAAGAGGAACGCTGCGACGACGGCACCAGTACGCCGTGAGTTCGAAACCATGGGTCCTACATCCTTTCGTGAGTTAGCGCGGTGCACTGGTCGCTCCGCCGCCGTTGGCCGCGCCGCCGACGCCGCCCTGTCCGAGCCCGGGAAGGGTCGGAATCTGAAGCCCGTTGGTCAGGCTGCTGAGGATCGAGCCGCTGCCGTTCGCGGCGCCGAGGTTGATGCTCTCGCCGAAGCCCGGCAGACCAGGCAGCTGGAGCCCGTTGGCCCCCATGAGAGGCAGGGACGCCGCGATGCTCTTCGGATCCTGCGCATCCAGGCCCCAGAGAGCCCCGTCAGGGCGCTTCTTGGGATCCGCCGGGGTGACGGCCCCGGGGACCTGCCGTAGCTGGTTCAGATCGGCCGCGGAGAGCATCTGGGTCTGGTCCATGGTGAAGGACTTGCCGTTGATCGCGCACTGCGGCTGCTGCATCAGCACGGGCCCCTGCGCCGAGGCCTGCTGCCCAACGCCCGGCGCGACCGTCTGCGCCGGGTACTGCTGCTGGCCGCCGGCCTGCGGCGCCTGCGTCGTGGTCGGAGTTGCGGTCAGCCAGTCCAGGCCACCGGTCACGCCCTGCGGCGCCTGCGTGGTCGTGGGCGCGGAGGGGGTCTGCGTCAGCCACGGCAGGTTCACGTTGCCGCTCGAATTCTGCTGGCCGCCGCCGAGCCACGGGAAGTCGCCGCGGTTCTGCGCCTGCGTGATCTTCGTGTCCTGGGTCTGGTAGCCGGTGTTGAACGCGGTGCTCAGTCCACTCGCGCCGCCGTTGGCGCCCATGAGGCACCCGAGGTTCGCCGTCGTCTGCAGGTCCCGCAGCGGCTGCGAGATGCCACTGTTGCCGCCGAGCTTGCCGCCGTCCACAAGCTCGGATCCTTCGCCGGGCAGGCTGGTGATGCCGCCCGTGATGATCTTCGTCTGCATGTTGGTCAGCGCCTTGGGGTCGACCAGCGTCTCCCCGCCGAACTCGAGGGTGTCGGAGCCGGTGAACGCGTAGACCGCCGCCATGAACAGCTGGAGGCCGATCTCGACGGCGCCGACTGCAGCCTTCGGGGTCGCGGAGACGTCGCCGGCCGCCGCCTTGCGCACGGCGTCGCCGAAGACAGCGATCGACTTGCCGATCCAGATCTCCGACAGCTTCAGGATGAAGCGCGAGAGGGTCTTCATCATGCCCAGGAACTCCTTGTTCTCGCGGAGTACCTTCGGCAGCTTCGAGACCACCTTCTTGCCAATCACGCTGTCCGGGTTGAGGATCGCCGAGAACTCCGCGAGCTGCGGGAACGCCGGATTGTGCTCCCAGATGTTGATGAGCTTGCCCGCGATGACCGCCGCATCGCCGGCCGCCGCGATGCACACCGGAGCAGCCGAAATCGCAGCCGGCGCCGCGGCCGCCGCGGCCGCCCCGCTGGTCCCGCCGGCCATGGCGCCCGCGGCCGCAGCCTGGGCGATCGCCACACCGCAGCCGACGCCGTTGGTGATCACCGATGCGACGTCGGGGCCCTCGATGCCGGCGAGCAGCGTCGGCAGCGACAGGAACGCCATCGCGACCTTCTGCGCGACATCGCGCCGCACCTTCGTCTCGACCAGGGAGTCGACGATCGCGCACGGCAGACCGCTCTGCAGACTCGTCTTCGCGCCGTAGAGGCCCTCACCCTGCAGGGTGTCGTCGAAGGCGCGGAACTCCGGGAACGCGTTCTTAGTGGGGAACTTGCTCTCGTCGATCCCGATCATCTTCGCGGCCTGGCTGATGAGCGGATTCGGACTCAGCCGCTCCGAACCCTTGAACAGTTCGGTGCGCGACTGCCGCTCCGTCGGCAACGCACCGGCCTGGATCCGCGCGTCCGGATCCGGCGTGTACTGGGCGCAGGCGTCCGGACCGGAGTCGCGGCCGGTCGTCGCGGCAGCCGCGCCGGGCGTCGTCGGCGTCGTGGGGTCCGCGAGCGCCATCGGCGCGCCGAGCAGGCTCACCCCGAGAGCTGCCGTGAGCCCGAGAGTGGCGACCCGCTTCGACTGCGCGCGGTTGAGGCCGGCACGGCGCCGGGTCGATCGGTTGGGGGAGTGGTCGGCGGGCCCGCGACTGCGAGCCCGCGCACGATTGGGAATGATCATGAGCGCTTGTCCTATTCACACGTCGACCACGAGCAGTCCTGCGCGCCGTGTCGAGATGTTCAGGACGAGGACCGCTCGCCATGGGAGATTCGGCGCCACTACACGCCGCCCGGTGTCCTTCCACCAGGACTCCCACACCTGCAGTGTGCCACACCTGTTCAGCAATCAAAACGATCAAATCCGCTGGTAGCGTGGGTGTTTGACACACACCGCGATGGGTGATTGACACCCACGTGGCCTGAGCGCCGCGCCCCGTTGGGAGGCGATTTCAGAAAGTCGCAAGTCAGGGGCTGTGCCGATCTCCTGAAAGACGTACAATTCGATCAGGTAGCACGGGTGGCTAGACCCGAACTGCCAGAGAAGAAACGGCAAACGACTCACCGAACGGATCTCAGCCTCGCGTTGACACAGCTCCGTCGTCGGTGGGTCGACTGACACGGGAGTCGCTATGACTGCACCGTCGCTCGACCGCGTCCGAGACGCATTCGAACAGGTCGCCGGGCCTGGCAAACAGTCCGGCCAATGGACCCTGTTCTGTTGCCCATGCCACGACGACCACCACGCCAGCGCCGCGATCACGCACAACATCAGCGCCGGCCGCACCGTGGTCAAGTGCTTCGCCGGGTGCGACAGCCGAGATATCCTCGAGGCGATCGGCGTCCCAGTGCGCGACCTCTATGACGAACCGCGCCAGCACCCCCGGGGGCCGCAGAGCCCACGCGAGGCCGCCGCCCGCCGCGCCGCCGCCGAACAGGCCCGCCGCGAGGCCCAGGCCCGCCGCGAGCGGACTCAGCAGGAGATGGCCGTGCGCCGCGCCGCGCTCGCCGCCGAACGTGGCCCGCAGACCGGGCCGACCCGCCTCGTGCGGGCCTACATCTACGAGCAGGCCGACGGCACGCCCGCCGGATCGGTCTGCCGCTACGTCACCCCGCACGAGCACAAGGACGTGAAGGACTTCCGCCAGTTCCAGTGGGACACCAAGCGCCGCAAGTACATCGCCCACGGATTCGACCCGGTGCTCTACCACCTTCCCGAGGTACGCCAGGCCGTCGACGAGGGCCGCACCATCGTCCTCGTCGAGGGCGAGAAGGACGCCGACCGCGGCCGCGCTGAGGGCTTCGTCGCCACCTGCAACGCGATGGGCGCCGACACCTTCATCGCCGATCACGCCGCACAGCTCGCGGGCGCCGCGCGCGTAGTGATCGTCGCCGACCGCGACCAGGCCGGCTACCGCCACGCAGCCCACGTCCGAGACCTCATCAGCGGCACCGTCGGGGCCGTCTACACCGTCCGCGCGGCCGAGGGCAAGGACCTCAGCGACCACCTGGACGCCGGCCACCCAATCAGCGCACTGGTGCCCTGCGACCCCCTCGCCGAGCTCCACGCCCTCACCAACCCCGCCACCAGCGAGAAACGGGCCGCAGACACCGCCCAGAAGCTCATAGCCGCCACGACGACGCATCCGACACCTCCACGGTGCGTAGCCCCCTCAGCGGCCGCCACAGCACCGATGGGCGCCGCGGCGCCGCGACTTGAGCAAGGCGCGACCGCACAGGTGGGTATCTCGCGATGAGCCGGCCGAACAGCACGTCCTGGGACCTCGGCGCCATCGACCCGGCAGACCGGCAGATCTGGCGTCTCCACCGTCGCGAGGGGCTCGCGATAGCCGATCTCGCCCGCAAGTTCGGCGAGCCCGTCACCGCGATCAGCCAGCGCATCCGTGCATACGAGGCTGCAACCGACTTCACCGCGGCGCTGGAGGCCAGAACCATCCCCTTCCACCCCGCACGCTTGGAGAAGCACACATGAGCCTCGTGAACCTCGATCCACCCCAGGGCCTGAGTCTTGCCGTGCTGCGGTTCGTGCGACACCTGCAAGGACAACGACGTGGCGGGTCGGGGGTCACGCTGACCCAGCTGTCCGCGTTGCACACGCTCGCCGACGGCGGGCCGATGACACCGACTCAGCTCGCTGAGCGCGAACGAGTGCAGGCGCCGAGCATGACTCGCCTTCTGGGCAAGCTCCACGACCTCGAGCTGGTAGATCGCCGCCCGCATCCCACGGATGGGCGCCAGATGATCGTTGCTCTCACCGAAGCGGGGGAGCGGGCGATCGCGGCCGAGGAGCACGAGCAGTGGCTTCCCAACCAACTGCGCGCACTCACCGCCGACGACCGAGCGACCCTCGCGAGTGCGGCGGCGATCCTCAATGGCATTCGACTTGGCGACGGACTTTGCGAATCCGCGAGCGACCGAGTGCAGGCAGGTTCCCTATGACCTCCACTGAAGGCACCAGGATCATCGAAACCTGGCATGACGTCGTCGAGACGCACGAACTCGACGAGTACGCACGCGACGCACTCGCCGACCCCACCCGCGTGATGGATCCCACCACCGTGGGCCGCAGCGCACGGGTGGTTCTGCTCGTCGATCGCCACGGCCGCAAGGCTGTAGCACGCAAGGTATCGGAGAAGATCCATCTGCGCCGGGCCAGCGGCCGCGAATGTGTCTTCTGGAGGACCCTCCACCAACGCACGATCACCCGCACCGCGGCGGGCATGGTCGTCGAAACCACCACCACAGGCGGATATTCACGTACCAGCACTTCGCTACGACTATTCGCCACCGACACCGCCGATGCCGTGCAGGTGGTTCGGGGCTCCCTCGGCGCGGGCCGCGACTACCTCGCGACGGGTGGCCAGGTCACCTCTGTTCGTCGTCGACTGGAGAACACCATCGGCCCCGCGCCGATCATCACGGAACGGTTTCCGCTACTGGCGTCAAACGACAGCAGTGGGTTTGCCACTACGCTGAGCACAATCGCCACCGCCTCAGCCCACATTCAAGATCCCTGGCTCGACTCGATCGACGCCGCACAGGTCGCCCGAAAGCTGTACGGAGCGCGGAACTACCGTCGGCCGATGGCTCGCGAAGTTGCCCGGCTGGACCCCTACACCCTGAGCTGGTACGCCGTTTTCCGCGGCCTCGTTCCACCGGACTGGATCGTCGATGCGCTCCGTCGCGTCCCCGATGATCACCCGAGCCCGCAAGGACTTTCGTCGACCCAAGTGAAGTCCCTCCGCGCGCTTCTCGTGCGCACGCCCCAACCCGTCCTCCGCCGCCTCCTGAAGGAGCCTCTCGGACCGCTCTCGATGGCAATGCGTGATACCGCAGACCTCATGCGCAGCTTCGCGGTCAGATTCCGTGGAGACGACGATATCGCCAGATTGCTGGCGCTCGCAGGCCAGCGCAACATCAGGTCGTCGACTGATCTGCACAACCTGGTGATGACGGTTCCGTCCAATCCTGAACTGCTGCTCCGGAACACGGCCCGCGCCGCCGCCACAGGAAAAGTGATGGCCATGGAGCGGGAACTGCGTTACCTCCTTGACCGACTCAACGAATGTCGAGTGGAAGAGGACCTTGAGCTGGTCGAGTGGCAGACCTGGATCGGTTTGACCACAGACGAGCGCGCACAGCTGCTCAACGATCTCGACCAACGCGAACTCGATGCGGAGCGCTTATCTGTAGCTGGTTTCGTGGTGTATCCGACTGCTGCGATCGTCCAGGTGTGCATGCCGCCCGGCCATTCAAGACATATTTATCTGTAGTACTGTCGCGAATGACGGAGGGTATCGACCCCTCGAGTTCGGGTCAGGTCGATCACGTAGTTGGGGGGTGGCTCCGACTACGCTGAGCGCATGCCGCCGCGTCGTATCGGACCCCCGAAGTTCAGCCTCGACACCTTGTTTGAGCAAGGTGTAATGCACGGGGACGCGCTCGACTACCTCCCGAAGCTTCCCAAGAGCAGCGTTGACCTCTTCTTTACATCGCCGCCCTACGCGGACGCACGTGCCTACAGCAGAATCCATCCGGACAATTACGTCGAGTGGTTCATGCCGTTTGCTGAGGCGATGTTTGAGGCGACCGCCGACTCAGGCAGTCTCATTGTCAACATCAAGAATCGGGTCGCGAACCGGGGCGAGCTGCGAGGCCAGCGGCACCCCTACGTGTATCAGCTGGTCCTTGCGATGCAGGAGATGGGTTGGCGCTGGATCGAGACGTATATCTGGGCAAAGCCGAACGCGGTTCCCGGACGATTTGGGCCGCGGACAAAAGATTCGTTCGAGTACGTGTATCACTTCGCACGGGGCGACAAACCATTCTTCGACCTGGACAGCATCCGGGTACCATACAAGGCTAGTAAGGCTGAAATCGAGAGACGGAAGCAGGACAAGTTAGGACGCCGATCGACAGAGGCTGGCTTCGGTCGCGACCGCACGAAGACTTATCTCCTTGGCGGTGCAGATCCCGGCAATGTTGTGTCCGTCCCGCAGACGTACAACCAGCACAAGGGAGTAGCTCACACGGCAGCCATGCCGGAAGGCCTTGCTGAGTTCTTCGTCAAGGCGGCTTCCCCGGATGGTGGCGTCGTGGTTGATCCGTTCGCCGGCAGTGGAACCACAGTCGTTGTTGCCCGGCGTCACGGACGCCGCGCCGGCGGTTTTGAGCTCCACGAAGACTTCGTCACTGAAGCGCGCCGCCGGATCCGTGACGACGAGGCGGACGACCTCCCGGGGTCGATCGCAGCCTTCGGATGAGCGACGACGCAGTGAAAGCCACGGTCGCTGAAATCGCCTTGGCGGCAACGTGGGAGGAGCGAATCAAGCGGATTCGACTGGTGCCGCAAAAGCATGGAATCGCCGAGCATGCCGAGATCTACGCGACAGTCGCGCGGGTCTTGTACGTGCCGAACTTGGCCCCCGACTTCGCGTACATCCACGGCGACGACTTCTACGACCTGCCCTACTTTCAGCAGACCTACGACGCGGCGATCGCCGCGACCAATGGATTCACTGCTGTCACAGAAGCCGATCTCGCGAGGATCATCCAGGCCGATCCGCGCACTTTGCTGCCTCTCCGAACGATCATGGGGTTCACCAAGACCGAGTTCGCGCATTCAACGACCCTGGTCGCAGGTCCCTTAGGGCTGGCGCCGCTATCGGCGGCGAAGGTCGACTCGATGGAGCGCAAGGGGAGCACGACCAACGCGGCGCAAGCCCAGGTTGCCGCGAAGACCCTGGTCCAGGTGCTCAACGGGGCGCTGTTCGGAGCACCTCCCGCCGGTGTGCGGAGCAAGCAGGACAAGCCGGACACAGCGCAAGGCTGGGCCACGGTTCAGCAGTTCGCTCAGCGCGGAGTGCCGTTCGCGACGTTCCTGCACCAGCGGCACTATGGTGGCGCGTTTCGCCAAGTGCTCGATGCCACCTCGACTCGTCGCGGGGACATGATCGAAGACGCCGTGGAGGACCTGTTCAATGCACACGGCGTCGATTTCATCAGGACCGGCTCGACCAACCAAGGTGAGATCGCGGAACGGTTCGAGATCCACGTTGCTCCCGCACCTGACTTCGTTGTGTTCAAGAAGCAAGGCGGGACGGAAGTGGTTCGAGCGATGCTTGAGTGTAAAACCATCAACGACGGAGGCACTGCTCGCGACAAGGCCCCGCGTTTCAAGAACCTACGAGATGAATGCACAAGATTGGGCGGAATTCCTCTAATAGGAGTTCTGGGCGGGATGGCGTGGACTCGTGTGAACGACACCCTCGGCCCGGTCATCCGCGATACCGACGGACGAGTGTTCTCGCTATCCAACCTCGACGAAATGCTTTCGGTATCGCCGTTTCCTGATCTTGTAACGAGATAGAATAACAGGTTTTCTCCGTTCTCTACACCGATGCATCAGCAGGGGGGGTCGGTGACGGAATGTCGATCTTGGAATGCAGGTCCGCCAGGAAGCGGTCAGCATTCGACAGGATTTCAGCGGCACACCGCGCACAGTACGTACTTCGACGTTGGGGACCGTCCGAAATCTGCAGGCAAGGTTCGCCCTTCGAGATCAGGTGCAGCTTCGGGTTGCGGCTACATTTTCGGAGTTTCCCTGCAGGGACGACCTCGACGTGTTTCAGTATGTTCTTCACCGAAGCCATTGATTCACCCTTCGAGAGCGAGTCGGATGGACTCTGCGACCTGGTCGCCGATTTCGTCCAGTGAGTCGTAGGCGATCTGAAGCTGATCGAGTGTCCACTGATCGCGGGTGCTCTTATTCTCCCCAACGAAGGCGTTGATCTCGCTGTTCAGAAGCCCGTACAGGGCGTCAGAGTTGTTCCCGCGGGCATGCTTCATCGCGCGGCTAAGGTCGAATCCCGCCCGGGCGAGTCCGAGGTCGTTCAGTACGCGCTGGTGGATGGACTTGGAGCGGCTGTCGAGCCGGCTCCGCAATGTCTTTCGATGTACCTGCGGCTGGACGGGCACCGCCTCAGCCGGCGACTCCTGCCGCGTCTGGTGGTTGGCGAGGGTGGCGCGGAGCACCTCAGCAGGGACTCCGAGCTCGCGGTAGGTCACACCGCCGGGCCCCTTCTTGTCGAGCAACGCCTCGATGTCGCGCTCGTCGCTTGAGTCGATGAAGGGCTGGCTGATGAAGTAATCGAGCTTCTCGTCGTCCGCAACGGGTGCATCGAACCGTAGCGCTGTCTGATCGTCGTCGGCTTCACCGCGGCCTCCTGAGCTCGCGCCGCCGCGGCCACGGGTCCAATCCGCGATGATCTTCTTGTCCTCGTTGTCGAGGTCGCGGAAGTCTTCCCACTGCTCCTCGTTGTTCAGTCCGACGTGCGAGACGACGAAGCCCTGGTTGTTAGGGCTATCAGGGTCATTGAGTTCGACAGTTCGCATGACGCGGCCGACGAACTGCACATACGGTGCCAGCGATCGATACGGGCGGAAGATGGCGGCGACACTCAGCGGTGGGTGATCGAAGCCCTCGCCGAGCATCGCGACCTGAACGATGACGTCGATCTGGTTGTTGCGCAGCTTGGCGAGGACCGCCGCCTTGCGCTCCTCAGGCATCTTGCTGTGGATGGTCTCAGCCTGCAGCCCCATCTCCTCGAAGATCCCCCGGACCTGGTTCGCGTGGTCGATCGTCATGGCAGAGGCCGCGATCTGATGCGGGAAGCCGGTCGCGGCCCGCAGCGCTTGCCACTTCTCAAGGGCCTTCTCTGCGATGTGCCGGTTGCACTCGTCGGACAGGGCCACGCCGCGGCGAAACCACGCTTCGTCGTTCAAGTCGAGAACCTGCTCGAGCGTGTAGGTGTTCGTGCCGTCGCGGTCGGTGAAGGTGATCTCCGCGGGGTGTGCAGAGGCCGACACGATGTGCTTGATGTAGCCGTTGACCATCGCGCGAGCGAAGGAGTACCGGTAGACGATGTCCCCGAGAAGGTCCTGATTGTCTGACCGGAACGGAGTCGCGGTCAGGCTCACGAAGAATGCCTGCGGAAACGCACGCACGACCCTCTGCCAGCTTTCAGCGGCGACATGGTGACCCTCGTCGATGATCACCAGGTCGAAGAAGTCGGGAGGGAACTGAGACAACCAGCGGTCGGCACTGCCGGCGAGCTGCTGAATGTTGGCGACCACGATGTGACTGTTGACGCAGTCATCCATGTTGGCCTTGGGGCCGTCAACCAACGCGGTGAACGGCCCTGAGGTGAACGAATCCAGGATGCTGGCCTTCTTCCAGAAGCAGCCGGCGTTCGAAATGTTCACCTCCGCATAGAGTCCCGCGCGGATCGTGGTGTTCGGTGCGACGATGAGGGTGCGCCTGCGCGATAGCCCGAAGGGCAGGATCGCCGCCACACCTGTCTTGCCGCAGCCCACCGGTAGCTGCACGATCGCAGGGGTCGTGTGGTTCTCGAAGTGGGCGACGACAGCCGCGTACGCCTCCTTCTGCGGCTCGCGAAGTTGAGGGTTGCCGTCGATGAATGCATCAGCGTCGCCGAAGAAGTCAGCGACGGCGTCGGTAGCCACATCGGCCGTGTTGTACTCCAAGCGGAAGGCCTCCAAGTCCGAGGTCAGGTAGTACCGATACGCGCTTCCAGGTCGACGGATCGGGGTCAGCTTGCCCGCTGTGTCCCATCGACGAAGGGTCGCCGGAGAGACGCCTACGTAGGTAGCTGCTTGGGCGATGGTGAGGTACTCATCTGAGGATTCACTCATGACCGGAAGCCTACCACAACACTTCGCAACCTTGATCAACTCAGTCGCCAAACTGGACTCGGTGGTGCCGCGGGCCTGTCGATGGAACCGAGTGTGGCTCTGATGCGTCTAACAGGTATGGGGAGTTCAACGGGTGACCAGGACGATGTCCTTGGCGGCGATGGAGATGAAGTGGTGGCAGTACTTCCACCCTGGGTCGAGGCGTGGTTCGCTCAGCAGCGGGCGGCGCACCGTCGCCTTCGAGGTGAGCACCTGCCCGTGGGGGAATGCTGGTCGTACTGGGAGTCCCAGCTTCGTTGATGCATGCATCCAGCGCGAAGGTGCAGTCGAATCACGGTGTGAGGCGCTCGATCTCGGCATGGGCGATCGCGAGTGCGTCGTTACGTTCACGGACGGTACGACGGAGTTGCGCGATCTCCTCCTCTCTCATCCGGAGCTGGTTGCGGAGGCCCGCGATGATGCTGTTGTCCGCAGTAGCGGGCGGCGCGACCTCGGCGGGAGAGGCGGTGCCAAGGCTGCGCTGAGCGCGGATCTTTGCTGCTTGCTCAGGGTGCCGGTAGATGGTGGCGCGCGAGAGGCCAGCAGCTTCGGCGACCGTGCTGATATTGACCGGCTTACGCGCGCGTTTGAGACGCAGGCGAGCCTGGTCTATGCGGCGGGCGGTCGCCTCGTAGGTGTCGCTGGCGTACGCGAGCAGGCCTTCGTAGGCCGCGGATCCACGTCCTTCGGCGTCAGCGGCGTCGTCCGCATCCACGTTGGTCATGATCGCTTGCTCCCGCGCGCCTGAGGGTCACGGACGGTCGGTGGGGCTTTGTCGAGAACGACCTCGTGGCTCCCTCGGGTCGCGACAACCAATAACGGCAGCCGATCGCGGGTGCCGGCGCCTGCGATCACCACGGGGGTCGTTGCTGCGCTTTCGGCAGCTTCTGCATCGAGGCGCTCAATGACGGCCTGTAGAGAGCTGAGCTCGCGTATCCGTTCGCGTGCCCATACGTTGTCGTCGGTCAGCTCGCGCCCGGTGCGTGCCAGTACCTGTTCCTGGCGTGCCGCGAGCAACGCCTCAGTGCGGCGGTGTTGGTCGCGGAGTTCGTCGAGGTGGGTGAGGTCGGTAGCAAAGTGCCCGCAGGACAGGCACGCGTTGCCCTTGTCGCAGGTTTTCAATGGCGGCAGCATGCAGACGCCGTTCGGCAGGATCCGGTCTGTGCGTGAGGCGAGCTTGGTCATCGTGTAGATGTCGATCGGGCTGATCGTGATGTCGCGCCCCTCGGCGCCGATCTTCTTGTGCTTGAGGAATTCTGCCTCGGCGGTTGCGGCGAGGGTCGCTGCGTAACGGGCGGTCATCGCCGGGCTCCGATGCCCGAGGTAACGCTGGACGACGTGCAGCGGCACGCCGTCGTTCAGCAGCTCTGTCGCTCGGGTATGCCGCAGACGGTGGGTCTGGGTGAACCGCAGTGGGTGACCAGCAGCATCGGTGAGGCCGTGCAACTTGTCGAGCTTGCCTAGGGACAGTCGGTAGGAGGCTTGAGGCCGGGGCTCGCGGCCGCGGTACTGGTGCTTCACACCGATGAACAGGTATCTCGACTCGATTCCGGGGTAGGTGTCGGCGAGCCACTCCTGCTGCTCCCGGATGACATTCACGACTGCTTGCTCGACCAGGATCGTCGGCACGACACCGTCGACCTTGGTCTGCTGGTATCGGAGCTTCGCGACGAACGTCTCTTCGCCCGGCGGCTCGATGGACGCAGCCCTTTCGACACCAGGAATAGCTTCGAGGGGGTCGTAGTCCAGCATCAGGATTTCGGATGCGCGGCGCCCCGTCATGGCCTGCAGCAGCCAAGCTCGGGCAGCCTGAGGGTCGTCGAGGCCGTGGACGTAGGAGTGGCTGCCGTCGGGATGGGTGATGTCGACCATGGTGTCGCGGGGAGCTGCGAGCACATCGAGGTACGCCAGCATCCGCTGAAGATCGGAGGTGGCGTACCAAGTCAGCTCCCGGGTCCGTGATCCTGGACGGGTGCGGTACGCCGGACCCCAGAGGCGGGTGTGTGCCGCCGTCAGCTCACCCCACCTCGTATCGCCGGTCGCGGCAACCGCTTCGGCTGCATGGTCGAACATGAACGTGTAGAACGATTGCGTCTGGGATTCGATCTGCTCGATCGCGGATGCGGAGAGCCTGCCGCCTTTCGCTGATGCTTCGGGGCCGCGAAGCTCGGCGCTGAAGTCAGCGAACACCCCACGCAGGTGAGCGGGATCAGTAGTGATCGGCGGGCCGGTTATCTCTCGCCTGGACAGGAACGGCCCCAGGTGACGGGCGGTGGAGTTGCTTCGCTCGGCCGCCGTTGACCAGCGCAGCATTTCGGTACTGAGCGCGATTCGTAGGTGGAACCGCATTCCTTCGCGCAGCCAGGCAGGTTCGATGCGATCGAGCTGGAAGACGTCGCGTACGGGCTCGTGCTCGCGGCGGGGGATCCGCGGATCTGCTCGCAAGTCCCAGGTGTTGTGCGCCCACCACGGTAGGTCTCGGCACCGGACACTGAGGTACAGGTGGAGTTGGCCGACGATCCGTTCGATGTGCTGGCGCCGGGTCCTGCTGGGCAGGCGTTGATTTCGTCTCTCGAACGCGGCGAACGCCTGCCGGTTGACTTCGGCCGGATCGAGATCAACGATGCTCGAACACCGACTGCCTCGGGCCGTTCCGAAAGCGTAGGTCTTGGCGATAGCCTCGGACACCATGCGTAGCGACGATGGGTCGAGCCGTCGGCTGCCCTCGGTCCAGCTGACCCAGACCCACCATGCGAGCTCGTCTGCGAACCGCTGTGGGCATTCGGCCGGCGCGAAGTCGTGGACCGGGTCCTCGCCAGAGCGGGAGAGGAAGTAGTCATTCTGAGTGAACAGGTCGCTGTAGGGCTCTTCCGAGATCCGATACGCAGGTATCCGCCACCCCTGGGGAACTTCATCCCACTGCCGCCGCCACGGCTCATCCGCGGCGTCCGCGGCGACGAGCCGGCGGTCGTTACTCTCGGTCGCCATCGACGCGCTCCTTCCAGCCAACGGCTGCTGAGCGCCACTGCGCCGCGGCCCTCATCTCGGCTTCGTCCGTGACCCAGCCATAGGTGTCGATCGTTGTAGTCACGTGGGCGTGACCGAGCCGGCGGCTCACGACATGCACATCGACTCCACCGAGGAGCAGGGTCGTCGCATGTGTATGCCGGAACCAATGCGGAGTCCAACTCGGCGGCAGATCCCGCCCGGCCTTCGTGCTGATCGCCCGGATTCTGCTGTACACGGTCTCCGGTCGAAGGGGCCGGTAGCGCTCTCCTGCACCGAGGTTCACGAAAACGAAATGCTCAGCCAGGCTGGGTACCTCAAGGTCAGCGCCATCGTCGATCAGCGCCCACACATACTGTGAGTACAGGGCCTCGAGCTCGTCGGTGACGAAAATCTGCCGGGCGCGGTACGTCTTCCCTCGCACGCCGTGGGGGTGGTCCTGTCGTCCCACCACCTCCACCCACGGGGTTCCACCGGACCCGATGTGGAAGTCCTGGTGCCGCAGTGACAGCACTTCGCCGAGACGCATTCCGGTATCAGCGAGCACCGCGAATAGTAGTCGGTCTCGCAGGCCTGCAAGGCCTCCAGTCCAACCGCCTGTGTCTGTTGGTGAGGCGCAGGTATCGAGTATCAGATCGATCGCCTTCGGCTCAAGTAGCGGCGGACGCTTACGAGGGCCGGAGCGAACAGGAAACACTGGACTCCGGGACTCCCGCTCCGGACCGACCCCCTCGAGGAACGGTCGGTGCGAGGTCGCAGTACCGCTGTATCGGGCGCGTCGACGCGATGAGTACAGCCGGTCATACGGCCCCTCAAGGCCTTTGGCGTCACGAAAGTATGTGTACATCGCTAACACCGCGGCAGCACGCTGCTGAACCGTCGAGGCAGCGGCCGGCTTCGCCGGTTCGCCGATCCGAGGAGTGTCCGGAAGGTCTCCTGATCGGAGATAGGTCAGGAACGTTCCGAAAACGGTGGGCGGAAAGTCGTCCCATTTGCTGCCGGTGGCTTCCAGGACTGTCCACCATTTCGCGAGACCATGGGCGTAGGCGCGGAGCGTATTCGGGCGGTCTGTCGACCTCAGGTACCGCAGGAACTCCTGCGCCGGCGCGATCGGCAGAAGGTCGGATCCGAGGACGGTATAGTCCGGGCCACGCTCACCCTTCAATCGTTGGACCGTCGCCATGTTCGTCACCCCTCACCGCACCGACCAGCGGGGCTACGCCCGCTGCTTGCGGTATGCCTGGAAGTCCACCACGTCACCGCGGGCGACCTGCGTCTTGCTGTCGTTTCCAGGACCGCTTCGCTGCCCAGTAAGGAACTCGGAGACCAGGTCTCGCTCCCACATGTTGTCCTTGGCTGCGACGACACCTGCCGAACTACTGCCGTGAATCTCCTCGAGCCACCGGCTGAGCAGCCGCGGCCGCTCAGGGAGCCGGTCGTTCCAGCCGGGCTCGGTCCGTCCCCAGGTGTACCCGGTTTCAGCATTGACGCGCGTGTACAGCTGGGTGCGCAGCGTCTCGTAACGGTCGTCGGGTAGTTCCCCGGAGTCGTGGAGGTGCCGCAGCAGCGCACCCAGAGAAATGCCCCACTTCTCCTTCACTGGAAGAAGGTTCAACAACGACGGACTTGTTGACAACGACTCGCGCACCTCCGCCATCGGCGCCAAGAACTCGGAGGCAAAACGGGAGGCCTCCTCTTCGTGGTCGTCGCTCAGCTCGGCGATATTCCCGTGAAGCATCAAGTGCCCCAACTCATGAGCGACCGTCCAACGCGTCCGCTCCCATGAGTCCAGCTCCCGAAGCACCATGATCGGGCGCTCACTGAACTCTCCGAACCATGCTGCGCAACCCAGGTGCTTCTCAAGACGCCCCCGCGAGTTGTCCTCACTAGCACTGCCGCTGAACCGTTCACGACGCATCACGACGGTCACCCCCGCGCGCTCAACCATGTACGTGACGTTGCCGATCGGCTGGCCTGTTTCGATGAGTAGGTTCTTGCGAGCCAACGCCGCTGCGGCGACTGCATCCAGCCCCGGTGCGGGGCTCAACCGAACGGGCGGAAGCTTGCGCTGCCTATCGAGCTCGAGCAAGAAGAAGTCGCCGACAAGAGCGATGAACTGGGCCATCCGCTCCTTCTCGGTCATGGTCGTCGACTTCGGAGCGCGGAACAACAAGTGATCGGACTCAACCCTGCTGAGCGGTGCCGTCGTGAAGAACGACTGCGGATATCGCAATGCCTCCGCGAGCCGCTCGAACTCATCCTCAGGCACTGTGACTGTCTCGGTGCGCTCCAAGCGGGTGAGCTTCGCGCCCTTCCAGCCGACCATATCCATCAAGGCCTTCGCCGTGAGCCTCCGCATCAGGCGAGCCTGACGCACCCTCAGACCGTAGATCTCCACCGTGTTCACCGTTGCCTCGCTTTGTCGCCACCGGCGACGCTAAACCAAGGATCCGACACATTCCAAACACTCAGGACTCGCCGGTCGACTCGTCGTCGTGCTGGTCCAAGATGTCGTCGAAGTTGTCGTCGGCGGCCGTGTCGATTTGGGGCGTCGTTGTCGACGATCCGCCTGCACCGATCAGTACCGGCAGAGGACTCTTCGCGTACAGCACAGGCTGAGAGTCGTCGATGCCGTGAACGGCTGCAAGGTAGGCGCTCGCAACTTGGCTGCGCTGTGGGTCCGTGCTCCACATGACGAACCAGCGGAACTCGATGTTCTGGTCTGGGTCCACCACCAAGTGCCGCTCCAGATTCTCGAACACGCCACCATGGAAGCTGAGCTGCTTCCCAACAGATGCGGCATCGTCGACCGCAACCTCGGGAGAGGTCGAGCGGCGAGCCGCCGACTCCTCCGGCGTGCGCTCGCGGACGACCACGAAGTTTCCCTGGTCGCGACGCACACGCATGTCCATCCCGTGCCCGTCGCCGATCAAGGCTGACATCCCCGCGCCCATGTTCGTCGTCAGTGCCCCGCGACCACCCGGTGGGACCTCCGTGTCCCGCCTCATGCGCCGTGTGATCAACACGCCCCGCACTGAAGTGCAGTACATCATCCCAGGCATGTTGGTCGGTGCTCCGAACTCCGGCTCCCACGTGTTGCCGACGCACACCACCGCCGCGTTGAGGTCCCGCCTCAGCTGACCGAGTTCCTCGCTGTGGAACTGGACAAGACGGTCGCACGCCGCCCGCACCTGTTTCAGGTTCATGAGGGAAGGATTTCACATGGATACCTACATCGCAATAGGTATCCATGGCAGAAATTTCGGGATCCGCCAGGTGTTCCATGACTCATACAATACATGTCGCAGACGAAATAATCTATTGGAACACAGGTAGTTTCGTGATCTTGACGCGGCTACGCACCAGTTAAGCCTTCCGATGCCAGGAAAGGGCACGGCTCAACCGCCTTGCGACCGAAGCCGATCGCGCCGACTGGGCCACGCGCCTCACCGAGCAGATCCAGACGCGCCCGGTCTTGGGCGGGTTGGACGTCACAGTGGCGAGCACTCCGGCGGAACTCGCCCAATGGGGTGCCTTGATGCGGACCTGCATCGGTGGCTACAGCAACGAACTTGGGCTGGACGTACTTCTAGGCTTGTTCCGTGACGGGGACCTCGTCGCCAACGTGCAGATCACCCGCGCCGAAGGTGTTGTCCAACTGCTAGGCAAGTACAACCGAGGTTTCGCCGCGACGAAGGACCTCGGCGCAGACCTCGGCCGGATGGTCCTCGCGGACCTCCAGGCGCTCGGTGTGCCAGCAGCGAAACATGGTTGGGGGCTGCGTGATCTTCAAGAACGCGCAGCGTAGGAGCACCGCGCCGACGCACGTCTTCTTCCTCACGGGCCCCGCGTTTCGGTAGCCGGCCGCCGCCGGGTGTGGTGTGATCCGAGAGGTCAACTGAACACCGAAGAGAAGAAACGGCAAATCATCTCATGGCGACAGACAACCAGCGTGAGCTGGGTATTTTTGGCATGCACGAAGAAGGAACAGGGGAACACGATGACCGGAATTCGGGAAGCGCTGCACGATCGGTACAGCCAGGAGCTGTCGACGATGGATCGGGCGGGGTACGAGGAGATGCTCGACCAGCGGACGGCCGAGCTGGAGCTGCAGGTGGAGCAGGCGGCCTCGGCGATGGAGCGGACGCTGAGCAGCCAGTGGCTGCAGGAACATCCGGGCCAGGCGATCGGCTACATGGAGAAGTTAGGCCTGCTGCAGACGGCGCGCCAGAGCGCGACCGAGCAGGTGCTCGCACAGCTGTGGGAGGGCGCGTCGACGTCGACGGACGAGGAGCCGGCGCAGCCCCGGACGTGGACGGAGCGCTGGGACAGCGAGGAGGCGACGGCGCCGACGCAGGAGATCGAGGACCTGGTTACGACGCTCTGGCCGGAGGAGGCGACGGAGACGCGGTTCCGGGTGCTGGCAGGGGATCTGCTGCAGGCACGGGACGAGGACGGGGAGCAGCTGCCCGCGGGCCCGAGCGACCCGCTCGCGACGACGCTGCGGGAGCTGGTCGAAGCAAGGGTCGCGGCAATCGCCGAGGCCGTCGACGAGAAGTAGACGACGCCCAACTCTCGCTGTTCGATCCGGGGGACGAGGACTTCCGGATCCCGACCAACCCCGCGTCGATCGACCCGGGCGGCACGGACCTTCCCTCGCTCGATCCGACGGAGCTGCCGACGGTGCCCCAGGAGGAGATGGGCGTCCCGCTCTCGCAGATGACGAAGGTACGCACCCAGGAGGCCGTGCGCCCCGATGGCTCGCGGGTCTGGATCGAAGCGAGCACCGTCATCGCCGGCCTGGAGACCGACCTCGAGGATGCCGACGTCGACGATGCGGACGACGAGGACCAGGCGGACACCGACCACACGGTCGACGACGGCGCCGATGACGCGGCCAGCGCGGTGGAGCAGCATCCGTACGTCCCGCCGCGCAGCTACGCGCACCCCGGTGAGGTCACGGTTCCGTCGGGCGAGAAGAGCCGCGTGCGAGCCAACATCGCCGCCCTCGAACTCGTCGCGCAGCTCGAAGAGCAGCAGCGGTACGCGACGCCGGACGAACAGGACGTGCTCGCCCGCTGGTCCGGCTGGGGCGGCGCCCCGACGGTATTCGACGAGAGCCGGCCCGAGTGGAAGGACGACCGCGACGCGCTGTACGCGGTCCTGACCGACGACGAGATCCGCGCCGCGAAGCGTTCCACGCTCAACGCCCACTACACCGATCCCGCGATCACCACGGTGATGTGGGACATGCTCGAACGGGCAGGCTTCGAGGGCGGCCGGGTCCTCGAGCCCGGATCCGGCGCCGGCACCTTCATCGGTACCGCACCGTCGTCCGCAACGATGGTCGGCGTCGAGCTGGACCCGGTCTCCTCCAAGATCGCCCACTACCTCTATCCGGGCGCCCAGGTCCGCAACGAGCCCTTCGAGCGCACCCGCGTCGGCGACGGCAGCTTCATCGCCACCATCGGCAACGTCCCGTTCGGCAGCTTCTCGCTCGTCGACCCTGTCCACAACCAACGCGGCCACTCGATTCACAACCACTTCATCCTCAAGTCTATGCACCTGACCAAGCCCGGCGGGTACCTCGCGCTGATCACCAGCACGCACACACTCGACACGCTCGGCGCGACCGCCCGCCGCGAGATGCACGAATCGGCCGAACTTGTCGGCGCCTTCCGGCTTCCCGCGAACACCTTCCGCCGGGTCGCGGCCACCTCGGTCGTGACCGACCTGCTGGTGTTCCGGCGCCGCGCGGAGGACGAGCGCGTCCCGCATCCCGACACCGTCGACTGGCTCAGCTCGGACCAGACCGAGCTGGAGATGCCCAACGGCGCGATGGCCACGGTGCCGGTGAACCGCTACTTCGCCCAGCACCCGGACCACGTCATCGGCCGCATGCACGCGGCCACCGGCCAGTACGGACCGGAGATGCGCGTCGACGCCGAGGACCTCGAGCAGGTGCCGGCGCGGCTGCGTCAGGCTATGGCGCCGATCATCGACGACGCCGTCGACCGCGGCGCCGGCCTCCGCGCGGGCCAGGTGCCGCAGGAGACCGCGACCACCCCGGGCCTGGCGACCGCGGCCGAGCTGTACGAGAACGAACCGCCGATCGGTCAGGTGGAGTACGACGAGGCCACGGGCGACTTCTACCGCCGCGGCTTCAGCGGCGATCCGGAGCTGGTGAAGGTCCCCGACTCGAGGAAGGTCGAGACCCGGCACCTGCTGCGCCTGCGGACCCTCGCGGAGTCGACGATCACCAGCCAGCGCGCCGGCAACGTCAGCGTCGACGACCGCAACGCCCTACGCCGGGAACTCAACCGTGTCTACGACGCCTACGTCGCCAGCAACGGTCCGATCAACCGCGTCAAGGTCTCGGGCGGGAAGGAACGGACCGAGGAGCAGGCCGCGGCGAAGATGCTCGCCCTCGAGGGCAAGTGGCGGCACGCCAACCGCGATCGAGAGACCGACGAGCCGTACGCCGGCCCGATCCCGGACGACACGCTCGCCGAGCACGAGGAGCAGGCGTGGCTCGCCAGCCCGATCGTGCGGCGTCAGATCCACCTCGAGGCGCTCCGCGGCGACCCGGGCGTCGCGTTGCTCCTGGCCCTCGAACGCTGGGACGAGGAGACCGGCAAGGCGGAGAAGGCCGACATCTTCTCCCGCGATGTGGTCGCGCCGCCGCGGCGCGTGGCCACCGCGCAGACCCCGCAGGAGGCGATCGCCGTCAGCGTCGGTGAGTCCGCCTACGTCGACCTCGGGCGCGTGGCAGAGCTGCTCGGCGTCACGCCCGACGAGGCCCGCGAGCAGATCCGTGGGCTGGCCTACCCAGACCCGGACGACATGCGGCATCGCCTGCAGCCGGCCGAGGCCGTGGTCTCAGGGCAGGTGATCAAGAAGGCGGACCGCGTCGCTCGGCTCATTGAGGACGACCCGGGCAACAGCGACTGGCCCGCGCTGCACTCCGCGCTGCGCGCGGCCATCCCGACTCCGAAGGGGCCGTCCCAGATCGGTGACATCTCGCTCGGCGAGACCTGGGTCCACCCCAACGACTACGCGGCCTTCGCTGAGGAGACGTTCGGCATCGACTCCGTCATCGTCGAGCACTCGTCGGTGTCCTGGACGGTGAGCACCCGCGGCGGCGGCCGCTACAGTGCCATCGTCAAGACCGAGTACGGCGTGGAGCTCAACGGCAAGAGCATGGACGCCGTCGAGCTGTTCGAGACCCTGCTCAATCAGCGACCGATCGTGATCCGAAACAGTCTCCTCGAGCGCGAGCGCGGCGCCCCGGAGGTCAACGGTCCGGCCACGACGCTGGCCCAGGTCCAGGCCCGCAAGATCACCGCGGAGTTCCAGGGGTGGCTGTGGAACGACGATAGCCGCCGGGACCGCCTCCTTGGCGAGTGGAACCGCCGGTTCAACGGCTTCGTCGCACCGAAGTACGACGGCCGCTACCTCCAGCTTCCCGACGTCTCGGCGGCGTTCACCGCGCACAGCTACCAGAGAAATGCAGTTGCCAGGATCGCGGCCGAGCCGACCGTGCTGCTCGATCACGTGGTCGGCGCCGGCAAGACCGGCTCGATGTTCATGGGCGCGATGGAACTCAAACGCCGCGGCCTGGTCAACCAGCCCTGGATCGTCGTCCCCACGCACCTCATCGAGCAATTCGGACGCGAGGTCAAGCAGTGGCTGCCCGCGGCCAACGTTCTCGTCGGCCGCAAGGGGATGGACGTCGATGCCCGGCGCCTGCTGGTCGCGCAGAGCGCCACGAGCAACTGGGACATGGTGATCGTGCCGTCGAGCGTCTTCGAGTTGATCAGCGTCGCGCCTGAGCGGCAGCAGAAGTACATCGAAGACCAGATCGCATCCTTGGAGGAGGAGCAGCGGCGCATGAAGGCCGCGAAGGGCAGCGACCTGAACCCGGCAACGACCAAGGCGCTCGAACGGATGAAGGTCCGCCTCGAGTCCCGCCTGGAGAAGCTCGCCAACGCCGCCAAGAAGGACGGCGAGGGTCGCGTCACCTTCGAGCAGACCGGCTGCGACTACTTGTTCGTCGACGAGGCGCACGACTTCAAGAACAAGTCGCGGATCTCCTCTGTCGAATCGCTCTCGCACCCCGGCTCGCAGAAGGCCGAGGATCTCGCGTTGAAGTTGTCGGTCCTGCGCGAGGGCGCCCGCAACCGCGCGGCCGCTGAAGGCCGGTTCGTCGTCCGCGGCGCCGAGCGCGTCGCGTGCTTTAGCACCGGCACCCCGATCGCCAACAGCCTTGCCGAGGCGTGGGTGATGCAGAGCTACCTACGCCCCGACCTCCTCGCGGACGCGGGCGTCGACAGCATCAACGACTGGGGAGCGTCGTTCACTACCACGCGATCGGAGACGGTCACCAATACGACCGGCACCAAGTTGAAAGTCGTCACGAGAGTCGCGGCGTTCAAGAACCCCCGCGAGATGTTCGCCATCACCTCCCAATTCACCGACGTGGTGATCCGCGCGCAGGTCGACGAGGAGACCGGTGGCAAGCTCCCGAAGGCCGGCGGCCGCGAAATCATCACCACACCGTCGAGTCAGGAGTTCCGCGACTTCAGCGCGGACCTCGAGTACCGACTCGACAACGCGGACCCGGCACGCCCGGATCTCGACAACACGCTCAAGGTGCTCGGCGATGGCCGCAAAGCCGCGCTCGATCCCCGGCTCGCTCGGATGGATCCGCCGGCACCCGGCTTCTCCCGCGCGTACGCCGTCGCGGAACGGGTCGCCAGCATCCACCACGAGTACGCCGAGCGGACCTACCTCGGACCCAACGGTGAGGTCTCTCCGATCCCGGGCGCGCTGCAGCTGGTGTTCTGCGATCTCGGGACGCCGAAGCCGAACGGCGGGTGGTCGCTCTACGACGCCATGCGCGACGAGATGGTCGCCCGCGGTATCCCCGCCGAGGCGATCGCCTACATCCACCAGGCCAAGACCGCTGCGCAGCGCAGTCGTCTGCAGGCCGCGTGCGTGTCAGGCCGGATCTCGGTCCTCATCGGATCGACCGCGAAGATGGGCACCGGCATGAACGTGCAGGCGCGGCTCGTCGCACTCCACCACGTCGACGTCCCGTGGCGGCCGGCCGATCTGGAGCAGCGCGAGGGCCGCATCATTCGGCAGGGCAACCAGCACAGCCAGGTGCACATCTGCTCGTACGTCTCCGAGGCGTCCACCGACACCGTCATGTGGGCCAAGGTCGAGAGCAAGGCGATGTTCATCGAGCAGGCCAAGAACGGGCAGCTCGACGACAACGTCACCTCGATCGAGGACGTCGAGGAACAGAGCTTGGTCGAGGCGGCAGCGGCTACCAAGGCTGCGGCGACCGGCGACCCTCGGTTCATGGAACTGGTCGAGAGCGAGGAGAAGCTCAAGGAGCTGCGCGCGTTGGAGGGCGCGCACCGCGAGGCCCGGTTCGCCGCATCGCACCGCGTCCGCCATGCCGACCACGAGATTCCCCTCCTCGAGGACCGCATCGAGGTCTACCGCCGCGTCGTCGACGAGAACCTCACCGGGTGGGACGCGAAGGGTAAGCCATTCACCGTCGCCGGCCGCGCCTTCGTCGAGCGCACCGACCGCAGCGCCGCGCTGCTGGACCGGGCACGCTCGGTGTACGTCGCGCTCAAGGGCCAGGGTGCGATGCGCAGCGAGGTCATCGCGACGATGCCCGGCGACATCGACGTCCGCATGAACCGCCCGCTGGAGAGCGAGATGATCAGGGTCTGGCTCGACATGCCCGGCGAGCCCGCGCTGTCGATCACCAAGAAGAATCTCTTCGGTGAACAGACACTGCTCGACGACGGTGGCGAGAGCAGCAGCGCCATGCGATCGGGCTTCGCCACGCGGATCGAGAACCTGTACGCGAGCCTGCCGGACCGCATCCCGACGACGCAGACGATGATCGACGACTACCGCGACGACATCGTCGTGAACTCGCCGAAGATCGACGCACCGTTCGAGGAGGCGGACGAGCTCCGCGACCTCGAGGTGACCGTGCACCGTCTGCGCACTGAGATCGCCGCCGAGCAGAACACCCCGGAAGCGATCGCCCGCCGCACCGCCGCGGACGCTCGCATGAAGGCCGCCGGCCGACGCCACGGATGGAGTCTGCAGCTCAACCCGACCAAGAAGATGGTCGAGGAGTCGGACTACGCCAACGCCGAGGACTACGCCGCGGCCGCCCGCAGGATGCATCAGTACGAAGCCGCTCGGTACGCCCGGGACCACGGCGGCGTCACGCGCCCTGCGGCACCCACGCCGCCGCCGCCGACGACCGGTGACCGCTACGCACCACCGCGCAGTCACGACAGCGCAAGCCGCGACGACGACGGGCTCACCCGCTAGCCGCACGCACCCTCCACACACAACGGTGCCCTTCCCTCAGCTGAGGGAAGGGCACCGTTGTTGGTGGAGCGATCCGAGAGACCGTAGGCCCTACGACGCGCGCTGCTCCTCGTGCGCCGGAGCGTCCTGCGAAGGAGCGGGCGCGGCGGTGGCCGGCGCTGCCGCGATCGCCTTCGGCTGCGCCGTCCCCCGCTTGCTGCGGGACTTGCTGCTCGGCTTGCTCGACGTCCTACTCGGCGATCCGATGGGTTCGATGTTGGCCCGCTTGAGCAACGCGTCGGTGATCCCGAACGGCTCGCCGTCCTTGCGCGCCGTCTGGTGCGCGGTCACCGCGTCCTCGAGCGCGCGCTGCGCCGCGTGGACTTCGCTGTAGGTCGTCACGATGTTCTGCAGCGCGGTGTCGCGCGCCGCCGCCTCCTCGCGCAATGCCTCCAGCGTGGCGGCCGGATCGAAGGTGTCAGTCATTTGCCGTTTCCTCTCATGGTGGTGTGGCGGTCAGCGGTGGAGCTGCCCGCCTCGATCGAGCCGGAAGCGAGGGGCACGGAGATGCCCGCCCCGACCCTTGTTGAACCGGCGGCGCGCTGTTCGCGCGAGCCGGACGTGCGGGCGATGAAGATGACCGCGGCCGCGGCGCCGAGCACGACGACCAACGACAGCAGCAGATCCGAGCGCAGATCGGTGCTGCTGTCGGCGAGCGGCAGCGCCCAGGCCACGGCACCGACGCTCACCCCGGCGATCCACATGCAGCAGACCGCGCACCGTCGCAGAGCATCACCGGGCCACTGTCCGTCGATCGCCGCGGCCCTCCGAACGCGCTGCAGCGTCGGATCGACGTGCCCGCCGAGCGTGTCCGCGCGCGTGCGTAGTGCGACCGTCTCGGGCAGTCCGTAGCGCTGCAGCTTGACCAACAGAGCATCCAGCCGGCGTTCCCGCAGAGCGATCAACAAGACCGCTCCGACCGGGAGCGTGACCGCGCACAGGACCGCGATCATGGTCGCCGTCATCCACACCAACGTCGCTGCGGCGAGCCAGGGCGAGGGCGTGGGCGCAGCGTCGCCGTCGATCGCGATCCTGCCGGCGTCGACGGTGCACGCGGCCCAGGCGCACGCGGCCTGCGCGCCGACCCGGACCGACGACAGCAGCATCGCCGTCATCACCGCGGCCACTCCAATCGCCTCCAGAATCATCCGCAGGTCGCCCGCGGCCAACGGCGACCCAGGCCGACGATCACGCAGCAGGGCGTACATGAAGGCGGCAACGCCCGCGACGACCGCGATCGCGGCGAACCACGACAGGGCGGTAGCGATCGACGGCGCGTGCACGAGCACAACGCGCGTCAGACGCGCGAGATGTTCGGTCCAATTGATCCCGTAGGAGGGCGGGGCCGCGAGCGTCAGCGTGTTCATCGTCCGCCTCCGCACGAGGTCGGCGACCACAGCCCGCGGCCGGCCGACCGCGCATCACGCTCCGCAGTGCGCAGCGCGTCCACGTGCGCGCCCGGCAGGGACCGGTCGTAGGTGTACTCCCGCGCGTAGCCGTCCCGGACGAGTTCGAGATTGATCAGCCGGTGGTCTTCGGTCCAGACGTACCCGAGAGTGCGCCCGTACTTGTCCCGCGCTTCCGGTCCCGGCTCGATGGACACCCGGCTACCGGACAACATGCGCGTGGTCTGCGCGGAGGCCTCGCGGCCGAAGCACTCCACCGTCTTGCGCTTGTCCTTGGTCTCGGGCGTGTCGATTCCGAGGAGACGCACCGTCTCGTCGCGGCCGTCGCGGTTGATCCGGATCGTGTCGCCGTCGACGACAGCGGTGACCGAGTACGGACCCTGCAGCTGTGTCGCGGGCTGCGGTGCGTTCGGCGCGGCCGAGGCGAGATGCTGCCACCCGGTCCACCCACCGCCCGCCGCGAGCGCACCGACGACGACGGCCGCGCCGGCCAGGCCGATCTTGCGGGCGATCATGCTGCGCTCGCATCGGAACCGGCGACGGTGCCGCGGGCGGACACGGTGGTCATGGTCACCGACCGCACCATGGAGGTCCATGCTGCCTCGTCCTCGTCGGTGAGCGGACCGGGGATATGGCCGGCGACGAACAACGGCGCGGCCACGGCGGTCAGCACGACGGTCCAGGCGAGCACGGGGCTCGCAGACGCCAGCGAGACGGCCGCACCGATGATGACCCACGCCGCGACAGCGAACAGGTACAGCCGGCGCCGCGAGCGCTCCGCGCGCCAGAGCGGGGAGCCGTGCGTGTTGTCGGCGAGCACGCGCAGTAGAGCCGGAGCCTTCGCGAAGGTTCGCCACATCGTGGGCGTCGCGAGGTCGTAGCGCTCGCGCTCGATGAACCGTTGAGCTTCCCGATGCAGCGCGCCGGGGCGGTTGAGGTGGTACCTGAGTGCGCAGTGGAGCTGGTCCAGTTGCCACTCGGGGAGGTCGGCGATCCCGACCGGGACAGGGTGCGGTTTGCGCATGGCGCTCTCCTTTGGGCGCGCCCGCAGAAGCGTGACGCGATTTGCCGTTTCTTCTCTTGGTCGCGGGTCTAGCCACCCACTTCCAGGACCAGTGTCGCATATCCGCAGCAGGGTCTCACCCTTTCAGATCCGCCGAAGGCGCAAGGCACCCCCGTGGCAGCGGAAAACGCGCACTCCAGCCCGGAAGGGCGGGAGCAAGATATGATTTAGGGGACCTAAATCGACGCTGAGTGCCTAGCTGGGGGCTAGGCTGTTACTCAGCTGGGGTGCCTGCGCTAGGGGCGCAGGCACGCCTTCGGCGCGATAGAACGGGGAATGAGGCAGTGACCGACGAGACCGCGGGAGCCGGCGGGAAGGGCGCTCAGACGGCGCGCGCGGCGGGAGCGAGTCTGCGGCGCCGGCGCCAGCACAACGTCGACGGCGGTCGGACGAAGAAGACCAAGGTGATGCTCTCGACAGAGGAGCACGCGCTGCTGACGATGCGCGCCGAGCAGGAGCACATGACGATTCCGCGGTTGCTGGTCGCGTGTGCACTCGACCCGGAGATGCGCGCCGCGTCCGCGCCGGCCGACGGTGCACCGGTCGCCGCGACTCGACGGCAGGAGGCGATCGAGGCGGTCCAGCGCGGGACCGAGCTGCGCAACCTGCTCGCCGCGATTGGGTCCAACCTGAACCAGATCGCGCGGCACGCGAACGCGACAGGTGAGCTGGGCGAGGACGCGGCCGCGGCGGTGGACGCGGCGATGCGCGCATGCGACCGGGTGACGGAGGCGGTGCGCGGGGTGTCGGTGCCGCGCGGGGGCGGGACGGCCGGCCGATGAGAGCGAAGATCACGCGCGGCTCCTACATGGCGGGGTTGATCTACTACTTGCAGGGCCCGGGCAAGTTCAACGAACACAGCAACCCACACGTCGTCGCGGGCTCAGGGTCACTGGAGCGTTTCGCGCTGCCGATGGAGGACGGGAAGCCGCGTGTGCTCACACGCGAGGACGCGACGGTGATCGCCGCGCAGCTCGATGAGCCGCACGATGCGCATGGGGTGAAGGTCGGGTGGACCGACCCGAAGAAGAAGCGCGCTGAGGAGCAAGCGAAGAACATGCTCCCTGGAACCACCGCTGCTGAGAAGAAGGCGTGGGTGCGCTCCCAGTCGTTCTTCCCCGATGCGTACGTGTGGCAGTGCAGCTTGTCGCTGCACCCCGACGAGGCGGCACTCGGGCCGGAGAAGTGGGGCGCGATCGCGCGCGAGTTCATGCGCGATATGGGCTTCGACACCGAGACCGACGCGCCGGTGAACTGGATCGCCATTCACCACGGCACGTCGAAGAACGGGAACGATCACATCCACATCGGCGCGGACCTCGTCCGCGCGGACGGATCGAGGGTCGACCTGTTCTGGGAACGCGACCCGAACAACCCGAAGAACAAGATCGGTGATGGACCGAGGTCCTCGCGGATCGTTCAGGAGATCGAGAAGCGGCACGGGTTGCGGATCGACCGCGACCCAGGCGCAGTGTCCCCGTCCTATCACCACGCGGAGGTCAAGGTGGCTGAGGAACTCTATGGGCGCAGCGAGCCCGTCAAGCTTGAACTGATGCGGCGCGTTCGGGCGTACAGCACCGCTGCACGCGACGAGGCGGACTTCGTCGACCGCCTCGCCGCGGACGACAGCATGCTCCTTCGTCCGTACATCAAGGAGGGGCGTGTGGCCGGGTACTCCGTTGCGCTCATGCCAGCCGGCGCGGGGAAGGTCGAGCGCCTGGCCGTCGCGGACATCGCGTGGTACTCAGGGACGAACCTCTCGCGGGATCTCGGTCTCGGCCAACTGCGCCGTGGATGGGGCGAGGACGTCGCGGGGGAGAGCCGCGCGCGGCGCCGCTGGAACGCGGTCACCGACAACCCGGACCGTGCGACCCGCGAGGCTCGGGCCGCGATCGAGGAGCGCGCTTCCGTGGGCACCGGCCAGGGAACAGCCGATGCGCAACCATCCGCGTCCGCCGCGCCGCCGCCGGCGCCGCGGGCGCGGCGAGCGCTGCCGTATCAGGTAGGTGCGGCCGAGGCCGCGCCGAAGCACGCCGCGGAGCCGGACCCGCTGCCCGAGCCCGATCCGACCGCGGCGCACTCTCAGCTCGACCGCGCGCGCAGCGAGCTGGCCGGCTTCACCGACTACATCCGCGCGCTGCCCGCCGACGACCCTGAACTCATCGGCCGCGCGTCGGCGATGACCGCGGGCGTGTTCGCCGCATGGAGCATCACCGTCGAACGCGAGCAGCCCGGGCCGCTCGCCCGCTCGTGCAACACCATCGCCCGATCGGCTGGACGCAAGTACGAGCACGCTCGGCCGTCACTTGGGCGCCGCTCGTCGCCCGCGACCGCGGCCGCCATGCTGATGATGGTCTCGAGCCACCAGGACTCCGCGCTCGCGTGGGCCGTGGTGATGCAGCAGCTCCTCGCGGCGGTGTCGGCGCTTGCCGACGCACACCAGGCGGCCGGCAACGCGGCCGCCGCGGCGCGACTGACCGAGCTGCAGCGCGAACGCGTCGAGGATCTGCGTGCCCGTACCGTCGGACTGCAGCTCGTGCCCGCGGCCGCGCCCCGGCGCTGGATCTCCGACGACGCGCTCGCTGCCGCCACCGTGCCGCCACAGCCGACACCGACGACCACGCCCGGACCCCAGAGGCCGCACGAGCACTCGCCGCGCCGCCCGATGCCGTATCAGCGTCCGTCGGACGATCGCCGCGGCGGTGGGCATGAGCGCTGACCCGCGCGCGATGCGGATCGCGCTGCCGCCTGAGTTCGGCGGCGGCGATCCGTCCGCGCTGCTGGCCGAGTGGGGGCTGCGGGCGGTCGCCGCGGCTTCAGCCGACGAGCCGGGGATGTGGACGGTCGCTGCGACGGCTGACGCCATGCTCACCGCGTCCCAGCTTCACGGGCCGCCGCTTCGGCGCAGCCGGATCGACACTTGTACCGTGCCCACTCCTCCCACGCCTGGTGGCGCACCACCGGAGCTGAGGGCGAAGATCGTGTCCATCGCTCGAACGCAAGCTGAAACGCAGCCTTCCCTGCCGGCGGCGCTGAGGAGTCTCGTCTACGACGTGATGTCCGTCCCTGACGCGGAACTGCCCGCCGCAATCCAGCGGATCAGCGATGTCATGGCTGCCATCGAGTTCACCGATGAGGCGCACCTTGGGGATCTGGTGCTCCCGGATCACGCGATCCACGACGTCCGTGTGAACCCCACCTTGTACCAGTGGTCGAAGCTGCCGCAGATCCTTCTCCGGTTCGGCCGGCAGAGTTTCGCTGAGGTGCTCGATTCGTACCATGCGGAGCCGGATCGTCTGACCTTCCAGTCCGGGGCCGCATTGCTCGACGCCGCGGTGATGGGCGCGCCGTTCTACGCACCGCTCCTGGGCAACGCGTCGCCGAGCATGTGGGGATTCGGAGTGCCGCGGATCAACCAGACCACCATCGTCACGTTCGGGCGTCTTTCGGCCGGGCTGGGTGCGGGGCCCAGCCGCGATCTACTGGATCTACTCTCACACCTCGAGACCCGTACCGAACCGTCGACGATGCCGGGGCCGCAGGTCATGCGCGAGCGCTACGACGGTATCCATCGCGCGGCGTATGCCGCCGCGATCGACTGGTGGACCCAGCAGATGAACGAGACGATCCACGTCATCTACGCGCCGACGACCTACGTCGACGCCGACGGTGTCTACCTTCCCGCCGAGCACCATCGGTGGATGCTGAACTTCGAGCAGCTGCTCTCGCGAGTCGCCGCGGTGGCACGGCAGGGGCGCGATCCGAGCGCGCAGCTCCTGCTGATGTTCAGCGCGATGGATCTGCTGGGTGACGCGTTCATCGGAGGCGGCGTCGATGGGTTGTTCGCGCCGAACGCCCTCGAACGCGCGATTGCGACTGTCGTCGATCACGTTCCGGAGCGTGCCCGGCCCGTGCTGATGCTGCCGACCGAGCGAGCACTGACCGCATCGCGCGCGATCGCGGACGAGTTCTTTCTGCCGCCGCGCGATCCGACGATCGCGCCGGCGAGGCGGATCACCAAACTCATGACCGCCCGCCGCAATGCCACCCATGGCTTCTGGACCGACGATGACGAGCTCGTCGAGCACTCCGGGCATCTCCCGGTCGATCTCGCTCTCGTCCCGTATACGTACTTGCTGAAGTTCGTCACGCAGACAGGCCGCGAGGGTCTGTTCAACAAGATCCGACGCGAGTGCCGCCGCCCGCGCCAGCCTGCCCGGGGGCGGCGCGGTTGATCGAGACCCGCACACGACGAGAGCGCCCCGACCGGTACGTCCGGTCGGGGCGCTGTCTGTCGCAGGAGGCTCAGCTCGGGCGGGCCTGCGCGAGCTGACGCTGCACAGTGGTGAGCGTCTGCTGCAGCTCGGTGGCGGGCTTGTCGACGACGGTGAAGGCGTCTCCGACGTCGGAGCGGGCCGCCGTGGTGACCTTCTGGTCGTGGTAGAGCTTGGCGAGCCGAAGGTACGTGTCGTTCTTCGCATCGTCCTTGCGCACCACGAACACGTTGACGTATGGAGCGGCGGTCGCGGTGCCCGGATCTTCCTTCGCGAGGACCTGCTCGGCGCCGAGCTTGGCAGCCGCAGCGGTCGCAGGGTCGACGATGGCGCCGCTGACATTGTCGATTCCGACCACCGTCTCATTCGGTCGCACGGCGCGCACGTTGACCTTCGACGCGGCCTTGTCGACGTCTGCGATGCTCACGATGGGGCTGGGGTCGGTGCGGAACTTGACGAGCCCGGCGGACGAGAGCAAGGCGAGGGAGCGTGCTTGGTTCGTCTGGTCGTTGGGGATCACGACGGTGCCGCCCTGCGGGATCTCCGCGAGAGTGCGGTGCTTCTTGGAGTAGAGCGCCGTCGGGTAGAGGCCGGTGGATCCGATCGGCGTCAGCTCGGTCTTGTTCTGCTTGTTGTAGGCCGCGAGGAAGAGCAGGTGCTGGTACTCGTTGATCTGCACGTCACCGTCGTTGAGGGCGGCGTTCGGGGCCTGGTAGTCGTCGAAGTTCCGGATTTCGACGTTGATGCCCTGCTCCTTGGCGAGGTCCTTGTAGACCGTCCAGAACGGGCGGGCACCGTCGGTCACGCCGATCTTGATCGGCGCGGCGGTGGTGTCGGTGCCACAGGCCGCGACGCCGGAGGCGAGAGCGACTGGCACCGCCAGGGCGAGCGCGAGGCGCGTGATCTTCATGGGGTGTGCCTTTCCGTTGGTGGAGGCGGCGGGGTGCGACGTGATCGCCGCGCCCCGCCGCGGTGCAGGGCTTGATCGAAGGGGCTACCGTTCCACGCCGGCCGGGGCCCGCTCCTGGGTATCCACGGCGGCCGTCGGCGCCGCCGTGGCCACGGACGGAGCTACAGCACCGCGCGTGGGCGTCGTGGCGGTGGTGGTGGCCTCGAGCACGGCCCGCGGACCCGCGGGCCCCTGCGCGGCCTTGACCGCGGAGACTGCGTCGCGCACCTTTTCCGGCCGGAACCCGGACCAGTGCTGGTCGCCGGCCACGACGACCGGCGCCTGCAGGTAGCCCAGGCCCATGACGTAGTCGCGGGCCTCGTCGTCCTGGCTGATGTCGACGACGTTGTACGGCACGCCCGCCTTGTCGAGCGCCTTGTACGTTGCGTTGCACTGGACGCACGCTGGCTTGCTGTAGACGGTGATGTCGACCCGCGATGGCGCGGGCGCTCCGCTCGCGTGTGCTTCTGCTGTGGTCATGGCCTTCCTCCTAGTACGTGAGGGTGTTGGGGTCCTGCGCGCGGATGAGCGCGGCACGGCCCAGGGACTCCGTCAACGCCGCGATGGTGATCACCACGGCTGCGTGCGCGACACCGTTGAGGAAGCCGGCCATGGGGGAGATGTCGGTGGCCCATGGCAGGCCGAGCGCGATGAGGGTGATGAGCGCGGCGAGCACGCCGTAGAGCAGATGCGGCCGATCGGTCAGCCAGACGAGGAGCAGGAACGTCGCACCGCTGGCCACCGCCAGAAAGACGGCGCCCCAGAGATTGGTGCTCGTCGACTGCGCCGACGAGGACCACGGGATGCCGTGGTTGACAGCCAGCCAGTTGTTGGCCCAGGTCAGCGTGAACGCCAGCAGGGCGGCGATGCCGGTCGTGACGATCATCCCGACGGTGTAGCGACTGACGTTGAAGGGGAACACGCTCTCGTCGGCGCGGGCCACGGCCGCCGGGTGTTGCCCGGCGGGGTTCTCCAGCTCGCGCGTGAGGTCCGAGAGCGCGCCCGCAGGCGTGTGATCGGAGTAGTTGGGGTAGCTCATGATGTTTGCCGTTTCTTCTCGGGTACTGCTGCAGGTTGGGTCAGGCGGGCGGCCCGGTCAGGCCGGCGCGGGCGAGTAGGTGATGAGGTCGCGGAGGCGGATCTCCTGCCAGTCGCGGTAGCCCGGCTTCTCCAGGCAGGTCACTGACGCCGGGTTGTTCTCGGCGTCGACGTGGGTGAGCGTCACCGCGACGCTGTTGCGGACCGAGGCGGCATCGACGCGGTCCGCGTCGATGTCCGGGTAGCTGTGGTGGATCGTCGCGGCGATCACCTCGAGGTCGGCATCTTCGCGGACCTTGCCCGCGAGCCAGATCGCGCTGCACACGGCCTCGGTGGCCGCGGCCGGGTCGGTCTCGATTCCGCGACTGCGGTGGATGTTGCCGTACCACTGGTCGGCGCCCTCGCTGTCGGTGATCGCGAACGCGCCCATAAACGAGCTGTCCTGACGTTCGATCATCTCGCCGAAGGTGTACAGCTCGACGCGGGTGACGTCGTCGCCGACGTTCTTGAGTTCCTCGGCACGCTGGGCGGTGCGCTCGGCGGCCTGCGCTTTGAGCTCCGCGTAGTCGATGTTGTACTGCTTTTCCAGCTCGCGGCGCACCTTGGGCCACAGCGTCTTACCGGTGTGGCGCTTGCTGTCGCAGAACTTGTAGATCGCTGCGTGGCTGTCCATCTCGGCCAGCTCGGGGTGCTCCGCGACGAACTTGCGGGCCTTCTCCCACTCGTCGGCCTTGGACATCGTGCGGCTTGCCATGGTGTTCTCCTCTACCTAGCGGTGGATGGGTGTGTGGTGATCAACGGTTGGGCGCGGGCGACACCACGGTGGGCGCCGTCGCGCTGGCGATTGCTTCCTGTGCGGCGCGGGCGCCCTCGGTGTATCCGGTCAGTACGGGCTGGCATGCGGGGTGGATCGCCGTGGGGGCGATCACCGCGGCCGCGGCGCCGCCTCCGGCGCCGGCTGCGGCCGAGGCCTGCGCGATCGCCGCAGCGCACTTGGCCAGGAGATCGCCGCGCACCTTCTGCTGAACGAGGTCGTCGACGTTCGAGCACGGCAGGTGGTTCGGCAGGCCTGCCGTCATCTCGCCGCCCGGGGCGGCGCCCGGCGAGCTGCACGGCGCGGCCGACGGTGTCGCCGAACTTGCGGCCTGCGGCTGTTCGGCGCCGACGGGAAGCGTGGCGATCAATGCCGCGGCGCCGGCCGCCGCGAGCACCGCCACCGCCCCTGCGATCCGTCGGCGTCTCCCGCGCTCTGCACGTGACGACGGTGCCGTCCCGGCGACGAACGGGTATCGGTCGGGATGCTGCGCCGTGGTGCCCACGAACTCGGGTGATCCGGTGTCCTCGGGCATGTTGTTGTCGGTCATGGTGATCTTCCTTCCTCGGTGGTGGGCCTACCGGCCCGGCTCCTGCCGCTCGCGGGCACTGACCTTCTGGCTCAGGTCTCGGACCTGACCGGACTTGTTCGCGGTGGGCTGGCGGACCTTCGCGCCGAGGGCGGTCTGCACCGGCTGTGCCGACGAGATGTCCGCACTCATCCGGGCCTGGATCGCATCCGCGCTTGCGGTGGTGTTCTCCTCGAGGTGCTGTGCGGTCGCGGCTCGCCGATCGGCACTGTCGTAGGGCGCCACAGACGCCCGCTCGTCCGCGCGAACCTTGGCCGCGTTGAGGATCGCGCTTGCCCGGTCCGGGCGGGTGGCGGCCGGCGCGGACTTCTTGGTGGCGGCCGTGGGAGAGCTTGGGTTGCCGCGCTTGGCGGCGAGGTTGTTGAGCACCGCCTGGATCTCCTCGCGCTTGGCTTGCGCGATCTCGCTGAGTTCCTGCGGTTCGAGCTTCGTGCTCGCCGACCGCTCCGCGGCCGCGGCGCGGTCGTCTGCATCGGCGCCTGCGACGAGTGCCTCAGCGATGCGCTGCTTCCCGTCGGGATCGTCGTCGCGTTCTTGGTCGCGGTTGGGGTTCATCGCCTTCGCGAGGATCGCGGCGAGGTCCGCCTTCTCTTCGTCGGGTGAGTCGGTGAGGTCGACGCCCTTGCTCTTGGCGAACTCCTCGATCTTCGAGCGCATCGTTTGCGCGATGCCGGACTCGTCGTTGAACTCGACCGCCTGGCGGTACCGGAGGGCGATCTCCTCGGGTGTCGCGGTCTCGAAGAAGTCCTGATCCCGATCGGCGCGCTGCAGGTGGTGCTCGGCGATCCGGCGCTGCGCCTCGTGCTGGCGCCGAGTCTCGGTGCGCTCGTTGATCGTGTGGTCGCGGATCCGCTGGTCGCGTTCTCGAAGGGCGCGATCCTTGATCTGCTTGACCTCCTTGCGGGCGGCCAGATCGGCGGCTTTCTCAGCCTCGATCTGCCTCTCCTCCTCGCGGAGCGCAGCCTGCTCCTCGCGTTCCTGCCGCTCCTGTTCCTGCGCGCGCCGCTGCGCAACACCGGCCCGGATCTGCGCGAACTGGCCGGCCATCATCATGACGGTGCGGAGCACCTGGCCGGCCGAGCCCATCGCCTCGGACTCGGCGGCGCCATGGTCTTCGTTACTCATCGGAAGCTCCTGTCAGTAGGGGGGTGTTGGGAAGTTCGGGAGGAGCAGTCGGCATGCCGGCCATCTCCGCCGGGGTCGGCTTGAACAGGTCCTCGGGGATGGGGTTGCACGGCAACGGCTTGAGCATCTTGTCGGGCAGATGGCCTTCGAGCACCGAGCAGCCTTTGAGCGGGCCGTCGGGGTGGGTGTAGGCGTTCATGATCGGCAGCAGACCGTCCCGGTGGAAGACCAGCGGGCCGATCCCCGGATCGCGCCTGTAGGTCTCGAACGCGGACCACAGGCACTGCATGGCCACTACGAGCGGTTCGTGCTCGAACCAGCTCGGGCACCAGATGTGCGCCGTGCCGAACTCGACCTCGCGGCGGTACACGCGAACGACGTAGCCCTCCACGAAGGCGCCTAGATCAGGAAATGCCAGCTCCGGTGGCTCAGGCGGATACAGCAGGTCCGTGATCGCGTCGACCACGGCGTCGTCGACGCGGTCCTGCGTCAGGACCTCCTTAAGGCCTCGCTGGACGTCGGCCTCGAAGATCGTCAAGGCCTCGGAGGACTCGACGAGGTCGTTGATCTCCTCGAGCAGCGGTCTGCCGAAGGTCTTGCTGACCTCCCGCGTCGTGTTGAGCTTGAGGAGAGCGTCGACGTGTGGGCGCATCGCATCCGCCAGCGAGGGCGGCGCGCCCATCCCGGGCAAGGGCGGGGTGGTCACGCTGCCTCCAAGGTCAGTGCCCGCAGCTCACCGTCGTCGATCGCCTTCTGCAGCGCCGCCCGCTTGGGATCCTCGTACCAGCCCGGCGTGCGGACCAGCGCCGCGCGCATGCCGGATGCGAAGACGAGCGCTCGGCCGAAGGGCAGTGATGCGAGGTCGGCGATGGTCAGGATCGTCTTGTCGCCGATCTGCGTCGATCGCGAACCGCCGCCGCCGCGGCTGTTCTCGCTGTGCGAGGTCTGTCGGTAGTTGTAGTCGCCCGCGAGCTTGACGAGGTCCTCGAGGAAGCGGGTGCTCGCTACACCGCCGCCGAAGACCCGCAGGTTCGCCGAGTCCCACAGCATGTCCATCTGCTCACGACCGAACGCGGCCGCACCCTGCTCGTACGACTGGAAGTACGACTGCAGCAGGATCCCCTGCGAGCCGTAGTACGAGTAGACCTCGGGCAACCTGTGCCAGCGGACCACGTTTGCGGCCTCGTCGAGCACGCCGACCAGCGGCACCGGCATTCGGCCACCGCTGCGGCTGGCGTAGGCCTCGGCGGCGTCGCAGACGGCCTGGACGAGTGCGGCGACGACCTGGCCGGCGCCGACGGCCCCGGCGTTGCGGGAGAGGCAGTAGAGCGTGTCGGTCGAGCGGACGAACTGATTGAGGTCCAGGTGCGGGGTGGTGCCGTCGCCCGGATCGGTGATCCACGGTCGGACGGTGTCCATGCCGACGCAGGCCATCCAGTTCGCCGCGGTCTCGTAGACGCCGCCGCGCTGCTTCTCGGGTGCCTTCATCTGCTGCATCACCTGGCGGGCGAGTTCCTGCAGCCCGTGGTTGTTGAGGTGCTTGACGGCCTCAATGCACTGCTCGTGGTTGGTGAGCCATTCGAGGACGATCGTGATCGGCTCCTTGCCAACCGCCGCGGCGCGCAGCAACGCCTTGAGCAGGCGGGCGGCGGCCTTGGTGAAGAAGGCGCTGCTGCCGCCAGAGCTGGCGACGACCTCGGACCCGGCGAACACGGCGCACAGGTTCTCGGCGGTGACGTCGTCGACCACGTAAGTCAGCGGGTTCCACCAGAAGGTGGGTCGCTCGCCGGCGATCTGCTGGATGTCGAAGACATAGACGCGGCCCTTGCGTGCCCGCCACTCGCGGGTGGACTGCAGCAGCGCGTCGAACTTGTTGGTGGTCGCGAGCACCGGGCCCCGGGGCGTCGACGATCGCGGGGATCGCCTGCGTGCTGGTTTTGCCGCGCCGCGGACCCCAGATGTGGCAGGCGCACGCCTCGTAGTTCTGGAACAGACGGTGATTGCCGGCGACGCTGTACCCGAGGGTCAGCCCGGGAGGAAGCTCGGGTGCGATGCCAACACGGTCGGCGAGCTGTCGGGCGGCCTTCTCACGCAGCGGGTTCAACTCGCGGCCGTGGGCGAGCAGCTCGGCGACGTTGTCGATCGGCAACCGGTCGCGGCGCCGCCGCGCGACGGCGACGGCGATCGTGAGCAGCACGGCAACGATGACGAGGATCTCGAGGACCAGCACGATGGTGCACGTGACGGTCCACTCGATCTTGCCGAACGCCACCCGGGCGATGGTCTCGACGGGATTACTGGTGGCACCGACGGTGCCGACCCTGATCGCGACGTACACGCACAGCGCGAGGGCGACCGTGACGGCCAGCGCGACGAAGGCCAGGGCGAGGGCGGGATCGCCGACCGTGCGCGGCTTACCCGGTGAGGATCGGCGGGGTGCGGTGAGGATTCCCATATTCGTTGTGCTCCTTCGCGTTAGACGTTGAGGTCGGGGTAGGTGGAGAGCTTCCAGGTAGGGCCTACGCGGAGCAGTTGCGCCGAGGCGGTGTACCGGGTGTACGGGGTCGTCGTGCCGTCGAGGTGCTGCACGATCTGGGTGAGGGTCGCCCGGGCCGAGGCCGTGCCGTCGGGGTGCTCGACGATCTGCGGCTCGCCCACCACCGCGGTCACGATGTCCTGGTTGGCGCGCCACGCGGACCAGTCCGCGCTGGTCCGCACCCGGGCGGGCGATTCCGCGTCGGCGAGGGCCTTGCCGGTCAGGTACTTCTTCGCCGCCACCAGTGCGTCGGTCGGCGAGGACTGGGTGACCGGCTCCCAGGTGAACAGCGAGGTGAGAGCTTCGCTGAACACCGTCGACGGCGTTCCGGCAGGCAGCCCGGAGTCGCCCGGCTCGTAATGCTCGCTCTGCGATGGATTCGCCGGTTTCGCACCCTCGTCGCTGCATCCCGCGATCGCGAGCAGGCCCGCGAGCACCACGACGAAGAGTGCCTTGGCGGCGGCTGTGGATCTGGTCATGTCGGTCTCCGATTGGGTGATGGTCTACAGGCCTCGGCCGTCGAAGCCCTGCCCGGCGAACTCGCGGGCGTAGGCCAGGACACGCTGGACGTAGGGGCGGGTCTGGGTGGTGTAGTCGCCACCGGAGGGCATACCGCCAGCTTTCTGAATGGCGCCCTCACCGGCGTTGTAGGCGGCGATGTAGAGCCCCACCGCTCCGGTGGCATCGGGTTTGACCGTTCCGGCGGCGATCCAGCCGTCGATCTGCTTGGCGATCGCGCAGAAGTAGCGGGCCTGGGCCATGGTCGCGTCGCCGATGTCGAACGGGGACACTCTGCCGTTGCCGTCGTCGTCTCTGCCGTAGGCGGTCCAGGTTCCGGGCATGAACTGTGCAGAGCCCTGCGCGCCGGAGCTGGAGACGGCGAGACGGTTGAAGCCGGACTCCTGCTTGGTGTCACCGGCGAGCAGTGCGCTGGAGATCTGCGGGCACGTCGTGCCGGCGCGGCGGAACCACGGCTCGAACTCAGGCGGAACCTTGCCCGCTGCGAGGTTGTCGACGCCGCCACCGACGGTGTTGTCGCCGCCGCCTCCAGGGGTGCAGGTACCGGACCCGGCCGAGGAGTCGGGCGGGGTGAGGGTGCCGCCGTTGCCGTTGAGAACGCGGGCGGGCGCCGTCCAGTGGACGTGATCGCGGTGGTCAGCGAGGGTGCTCGCGTCGTACTGGAAGGGCTTGCCGCCGTGGATGTTGCGACTGAACGGGGAGAGGATCAGTTCCTGCGAATCGGGGAAGGTGTCGGCGATCCAGTTGGCGATCGCGGGCAGCTTCGAGACGTCACCGCCGAGGTCGATCGCCAGGCCGCGGTTGTGGTTATCGGGACGGCCGAGGACCTGGACGGTCCGGGTCGCGCTGATGAGCGTGGCGTCGGGGAACTTCGTGCGCACCAGGTCCCAGGCGCGCTGCTGGCCCGCGGTCGTGACGCCCTGCCCGGAAATGTTTCCCAGGGTGACGAATCCGCCGTTGATGCCGCCGGTACGGTCGACCTGCCCGGGGCCGGTGTCCTTGGAGAAGGTGCCCGCGCCGGTCCCCGCTTGTGCACCGACCTGAGCCGGTGCGGCGGCGGGAGGTGCGTTCGGCTGCTGGGCGGGGGCCTGGTCGGGCTGTGCGAGCTGCGCGGTCGGACCTGCAGGCGCCGCAGCCGGCAGACCACCGGGCTCGCCCGCGGCCGCGAGCCACGGTGCGGGATCGACGGCGGTGGACGGGTCCTTGTAGCCGCCGGGATGCACCTCGAAGTGCAGGTGCGGGCCGCTGGACTGCCCGTCGCTGCCCTCCTTGGCGATGAGCTGTCCCGCCTTAACCGTCTCGCCCTGCTTCGCGATGAGCCCGTCGGCGTACATGTGGCCGTAGACCGTGCTGACCCGCTGACCCTTGATGTTGTGGTCGATCACGATCCAGTGGCCGAAGCCCTTGGCGGTGCCCGAGTATCGAACGACGCCGTCGGCGAAGGCGTAGATCGGCGTTCCGGCCGGTCCCGCGAGGTCCTGGCCCTTGTGCATCTCGCCGCCCTCGCGCAGGCCGAACGGTGAGGTGAGCTGGAAGGTCCCGGCCTTCATCGGCTTGACGGTGCCCTCGGCGCTCGGGATCGCCGCGCTGCCGCCACCCTGCGCTACCGCGGCGCTGGCCCCGCCCGCCGGCAGGCACTCGTCGTCATCGCTGGCGCCGAAGAGCACCGCGATCATCATCACCAACGCGACGACGAGCCCCAGTGCTGCACCGACGATCGCGGTGGCAGCGCCCTTTCCTTGATCCATGCCGTTTCCTCTCGCCAAACCGTGTTCCGGTTGGCCGGTGGGTGATTCGGTGTCCTGCGGCTGCGTGTGCTCGGGGCCCTAGCCGACCCAGTGAGCAAGTGCAGTGCGCGGAGACCGCGCGGACCGTTAGAGGTCCTCCTTCGATGCCGCCAGGGCGCGGCTCAGCTCGGCCATGACCTCGAGCTTGGTCTCGTACTCGCGGCGCAGCGGTGTCAGCGCGGTCTCTCGGCCGACCTGTGCGATCTCGCACCACCGTCGAACGCTGTTACCGGACTTGCCGATGTGCTTGGCGACCAGCTCGGTGGCGGCGTGCGGGCTCATGGTGGTGCGCTCGAGGAGCTGGCGGACAGCGCTCACGGCCGCGGCCTTCGCCTCGGGAGTCGCGGCGCGGCGACTCGGGTTGGTCGCCTCGAAGAGTGTGGGGTCGATCAGATCCTCGATGCTCACGCTGCATTTCCTTCCATGTTCCTGCCGGACGCCTGCTCGAACCGACGGTTGGTGTTGTGGAAGCCGTAGCGCCGGTCGATCGGCGGTACGACGGTCTGTAGGGGAATGCCCGGCTGGTCGCCTTCGCCGACCTTGATGATGGCCTTGCCCATGCCGGGCGGGATCCGAAGCCCGCCGGCCTTCCGTGGCATCCCGGCGGCCCATGCGCTCTCCAGGCTGCCGTCCTGGATCTCGTCCCACTCCTCGAGGCTGTACGGCTTGACGACGGGGTCGTCGGCCCGGCGCGGGGCGGAGGCCCACTCCGCGAGGTTGCGGCGCTCGGTCTCGTTGATCGAGACCATGCCGTCGAGCAGCTCGACCTCGCTCTCGGGGATGGGGAAGAAGACCTTGGCGCGGGCGCGGTCGAAGAATCCGAGCGCCCGCTGGCGGTGCTCGAGGCTGTCGAAGGCGCTGAGGTCCTTGATCGTGTGGGTGGTGAAGTTCGCGCCCGTGCCGATCTCGCGCTGCACGCGCACGATCTCGTCCATGCGGTAGACCATGTTCGCGCCGAGGCCGAGCACCAGGGAGAACTCGTCGACGTACATGTTGAAGAGCTGTGGCGGCTCGAGACCGTGATCGGAGAGGATGTGCGCCGCCTCCACGGCCGAGAAGCCATCGGACCAGGTGGTCATCATGACCGCGCCGCGCAGCTTCGTGTCGCCGTGCGGGACCTTGCTGATGTCGACGGCCACCCCGAGGGCGTCGGTGTCGATGCGGTTCGTGGTCTCCGCGTTGAACATCGACCCGAAGGAGCCGCGGACGATCAGGTCCAGGGCCTGCCGCAGGCGCTCGGTGAGTGCTGCGTACCGGTCCCAGGTCAGCTCGTCGGTGCGGCCCATCGCGCCGGAGGCCTCGACGATATCGAGCAGCCGCGCGTCCTCGCTCCCCTTATTCAGAAGGGTCTGCGGCGCCTGCTTGAGGATCCGCAGCACGTCTCCGGGGAGCGGGGGCTTCTTGAGGGTGAACTCGTTGCTGGTCTCGTACAGCACGTCTAGTGCGGTGCCGACGAGCGTCTCCTCGTGCGCCTCGAACGGGCTGCCACGAAGGATCTCCAGCAGCGACATGAGGGCGGTGACCTGACGGCGGCGCAGCTCGACCTCTGCGCGGGCTCGCGCCTGGGTGGGCAGCCGGTCGATGAGCCGGCCGAATCCGCCGGCCTCCAGCGGGTTGAGCTTGCCGCCGCCGATACCGACCTCGGAGATCTGCAGCGGACCGTCGGGGAACCGATCGGGGTCGAAGCGCTGGGGGAGCTTGCGGCGCATCTCGTCCCGTGACAGCTCGTTGACGCGATGGAACATCGGCGCGAAGTCCGGTCGGATATCGCCCATGATCATCGGTCGCACGCCCGACGCCATGTCCCAGAGCACGCAGCGGCGCTCGAAGGTCGATTTGCCCATGCCGTTGAGGCCCAGGGTGATCTTCGACGGCGCGGTCATCTGCTTGTCGAGGAACCAGCTGATGGTGCCGTAGCCGACCGGCTGGCCGGTCTCGAGGTGGGTGCCGATCGGTGCACCTGAGAAGGGCGCGGACGCGCCCACCGAGAAGGGATACATGCCGGGGATCTGCGCTGTCGTGCCGCGGAACTCAGTGGGCCGCCGTACGAAGCCCATCCGCCCGCCGCCGCGACCGGCGAAGCCCTGGTTTGTGCGGGCCAGCGTGGGCACGTCGAACTGCTGCGGCAGTTCCGCTCGGAAGGTGCGTTCCTCACGTCGCTTGGCGTCGTTGTCGAGGCGGATGCGCGCCCGCACGGCCTTGAGCCCGCCGCTGCGCGCCACCCGGTTGAGCTCGTCGCGCTTCGCCTCGCTGAACAGCTCGCGCCGGTCTTCCTCCGAGACCTTCGGCTTGCGCTTCTTCTTCTCCGCCGGGTTGGCCGGAGCCACGCCCGCGTCGATCGCCAGGCCCGCCGCGGCGGTGATCCGGGACCGGCGCTCGCGCCGGATTTCGAGAGATGTGGTCATCAGGGTGTCCTCTCTAGACCGCGATGTCGTGGATGAGCGTGTGATCGGGGAGCAGAACCCCGATGCCGAGGCCGCCGGCGAACATCGCCGCCTGCATGTCGTAGGCCAAGCGCAGCGCCAGACGCGTCCGCAGCGGCATGCCCTCGCGGAGACCGTCGAGTGAGGGAAGTATCTGCACCGGCTCGCTGACGGTGACGATCGCACCCATACGGTTCATGACGTGCTGCCGCTCGTCGCCGGCAGCAGCCGGCGCCTCTGCCTCAGCGACGTCGACGTCACTGGTGTCAGCGGAGTCGCCGTCCGCGGCGGAGGTCATCGCGAGCAGCTCGACGTCGATCTCGTCCTGCTTGATGGGCCGGTAGGTGACGGCGATCCGTCGCCGCGCCGCCGTCCACGACGGCGCGCACAGGTACGCGAGCGTGGCTTCCGGGATCGCCCGCGGAGCGATCGTGCCTGAGACGCTGCTGAATCCGTCGTGGTCGAGTCGATCCCGCTTCTCGACGAACTTGCCGTCCCGGAACGCATCGAGCGGGACGTCCCGCTCGATCATTCCCTCGCAGACCGCGTCGTTGACGAGAGCCTCCACCTCGTCGACGCGCAGCGGCCGCACAGCCAGGCCGATCTGCGAGAGCGAGGCGATCAGCGCGGGCAGCCGCCGGCCGATCTGCAGCGCCTGTTCCTCAGCCAGGTCGCGCTGCTTGGGCTTGCCGAAGACGCTGAACGTGACCGCGATCCGGGTTGATAGGCCCAGGTGCTCGGCAGTTTCGGGAGGGTAGCCGTAGCCGTCGGCCCACTGCCCGAACGCATCTCCGAGAGGTGTCGTCTCGGCGACCGCGGTCACCGCGGCAATGTCGAAGGCCTTACCGAAGTTGAGGGTGTCGTTGCCTCCGAACACCTCTGCCCACGTCTGCAGATCGGTGTCCGCATCGAGGACCACGGTCGCGTGCATGCTCGACTTGCACAGCAGCATCGCGAACTCGTGGCCACCCGACGCGGTGTACTGCGCGATCGTCATCGCCGCGGTGGTGCCCATCGGCTGCGCGGGGACACGGCCTGCCCGCCGGCGCCGCGAAGACTTCAGCTTCATGATCGTCATCCCCCTCTACGCGGCGAGCCGGTCGGTGGTCGAGGACTCCTGCGGCAGCAGCACGCCGATGCCCAGACCGGCGAGGAACGCCGGCCCCTGCTGTCCCTTGGCGGAACGCATCTTCAGAGCGGCTGCCGACGTCAGGTTGGTCACCATCGCCTCGGTCCGCGCGATGTCACCGCCCACCGGCACCGTGGCCGTGACGATCATCGACAACCGGGTCATGCCGGCGCCGCGGGCCTGCTCGTACTTCGCGGCCGAGGCCTGTTCGTTGCGGACGATCGCCCGCTCGGAGATCTGCGCGCCGATGGTCTGGCGCATCGCCTGTCGCGCATCGCGGTCATCGCGGTTGACGATCGTGGTGGCCTCCGACGGCGTGTAGGGCTCCCAGATCAGCGCTACCCGCTTGCGGGGCAGGTCCGCGCGGGGGAGGAGCAGCTCCGAGAGGATCTGCGAGTCGAAGGTGGCCTCGGGCGGCTTCTCCAGCGTCCACGACACGGACTGGCAGCCATCGTGGATGTACACGCCGTGCTGATCGGACGCCGAGACCGGCCCGGCATCCTCCCAGGGGATTTCCATCGGCTCACCGGTAGCGAGGCCGCGCTCGATCTGCAGCTCCTGCCCGGGTGAGAAACTGCGCCGAACCGTCGCGGCCAGCTCGAACTCGAGCATCGGCCGCACCGGCACGCCCGCGGTCTCGAAGTAGTCCATGATCCGGCGCAGGCGGCGCGTGATGTCGGTACCCATCGCCTCCGGATCGCGCTTGCGGAAGCTGGTGTCTGCGGCAAACGTGATCGCGATCCGGGCCTCGCCGCGGACCTCCGCGGTCGGAACCTCCTCGACAGCCTCCACCATCGACTGCTTGACGACGTCCGGCGCATCGGGGGAGAGGCGGGCGCGCACCGTCGCGGACGCCATCTGCCCCGACTCGGGCACCGTCTCGATCACCGACTCAATCGCCACCACGTCCGCGGTCTGAGCCAGGAACGCGATCGTGTCGCCGAGCCGCGAGACCCGCATGTCCTTGCGTGCCTCGTCATCCCACTCACGGCCCTGCGGCCAAGCCCTCAACACCACGGTGTAGAGCCGGCGCGAGCGCAACTGGATCATCGCGAACGGCTCGGAACCGTCCGTGGGGTGCACGTCGATCACCTGGCTCGTGACACCCAGCCCCGGAATCGGCGTCCCGTGCGGGATCGAGGTGAACGGGCCCGACCGGTACATCGCCTCGCCCTCGGAGACCTGCCGTGCGCGGCCGATCCCGCCGAGGATCAGCTCCCAGACCGTCCGGCCCTGGAAGGAGACGACAAAGCCGATACCGAAGATAACGATGGGGATCATGATGCCGAGCTTCATGATCACCGGGAAAGGAACCATCGCCACGATGAAACCAATGATCACAATTCCGATGACGACCAGAGTGCCGGTGACGGTCATACCGGCTGCACCCTCGGACCGATACTTCAATGGCGGGCGGAATAGCCTGCGCCGAGTGACTTTTTCAGACATTTGCCGTTTCCTCTCAAATTCCCTCTAGCCAGGGAAGCAAGACGATATGTAGTTACTGCGAGTTCGGATCAACTAACTCGATGCGGCGTTATCTCCCCAGCCCGACCGCATCGGCGGCGGCGGCTGGAACTGGACATCCGAACCCGCATCGGTTTCGCTGCCCACACCGCCCGCCGCGCCGCCCGCGACGGCACCAGCAGCAGCCATGCTCATGGCCGGGGAGATCGACTTGTCCTTGTCGCCCCCGCCACCGCTCGCGGACTGGGCCCCCGGAGACTGCGCGGGCGCACCGTCGGCTTCTGAGGAAGGAGACATACTTGCCTGACCGCCTTGGCCCTCTCCGGCACCGCCGGCCCCTCCACTGCCGAGTCCCGGCACGCCGCCACCCCCGCTCGCCGCGCCTGCCGCACCAGCCCGCGATGACATCGTCGACGCTCCCGCAGCCGCGCTCCCGCCGCCCGTCGCGGCCAGGCCAGCGATCGCCACACCAGCGCCTACCGCGGCGCCGACAGCGGCAGCGCCGCTCGCACCGGAACCCATCGAGCCGGTCACGCCGCCACCGAGAAGGCGCATCAGGGACGGCAGCACGAACGCGCACATCCCCATCATCACCATGGCGAGAAGAACCTGCTGCTCGCTCGGATCCTTCGCGCCCGCCGCGCGGAACGCAATGAAGTAGCACAGCGCACCAACAGGTTTGAACATCAAGAAAGCGACGGACCAGCCAATCAACTTGCTATATGCCTGCGAACCAGGTCCTGTACCGCTGAAGCTCGCCGCGATCGGCAGAGTCGCGACGACCATGAGCAACATCGCCTGCCGCACGATCAGGAAGATCAGCTGCAGGAACGCGCCGAGGACCCCGACGATCCCCACCAGCATCAACACGCCAGTGCCGAGCTGGCCGCCCGTGAGCTTATTCAGATGCAGGAAGTTCTTGATGATCGACCCGTCTCCGGGATCGCGACCGATCGACTCCGTGACCAGCCAGCTCGAGAAGGCGTCAGAAGCACGGCCGCCGGCCGTGAGCGCGATCGGGATGAACGAGGTCGCAAGGGTGGCTCGGATGATGACCTTGAATCCATCCTCGGCCTCGTCGACGAGCCCCTGCTGGCGGCTCCACACCATGCGTGAAGCGAAGAACATCAAGCTCGCGCACACACCGACGATCTGAATCCAGACGGTGTACTCCTGAATGTCGGCCATCAAGCTCGAATTCGACGAATCCAACGTCGGCGTCGGGAGCTTCACCCAGAACCCAAGAGCCCACACCAAGATCGTCTCGTAGCCCTGGTAGAGACTGTTGACGAACTTGTCGAGCGTCCCCCCCACGGCGGCCTCAGCGGCTTTGCCAACGATTCCCGATCCACAAATTCCCGGAATCGACCCTATGAATGCGTTGCCACATATACCGGGGTCGGCCATTGCTGCCGCGGGTTTGCTGATAACTAAGAATCCGAAAACGAGCGTGAGGCTTGGTGCTAATGCAAGAAGTACACGCTGACGCGCCGCACGCGTCCTTCTGAGGAGACCTTCGCAGGTCTTCTCTGCGATTTGGGTAACCATCGCCATTACCACCTCACCCAATTGGAGTCGAGGGCGCCGTAGACATAGCGCGCCTCGGCAGGGACGTTTTCGGTGGACACAACCATTTTCCAGTGCCCGTCTTTCCACACCATGTCGGTCCAGGTGCGGATTGCGACGATGTTCCGTGCTTGGAGCTGCCCCGACACCGGGCTCGCTACCTCGAAGTGGACGTAGTCTTTGCGCGCCTCAGTGACTTTGAATGCCAACGGAATCGGGCTCGCCGCAAAGATCTCATCCTGGGTAAGTGTGAACGTCGGTACGAGTGATTCCAGGCTCTCCTGCGGCATTCCAGCAGGGACGGTCATCATTTCGGACCGCAGCGCGGGGACCTGGTTACGCGGAGCGCCCACGAGGCGGCGCATCACCTGCATCCCGGCGAGGATCGCTCCGCGGGGAGTTTGAGAGAAGCCGGAAGGCACCCCGTCGGCGCCGACCTTCGTCGGCCCGTCCGACGTGGAGAAGGGCACCGCTGCACCGTAGACCTTCTGCCACATCAGGCCTTCGGGTGCCGCGGAAGGGTTCGTCGGGTTCTTGCCGGCGCGCTGCGGCAGAACGGCGCCCAATGGGTTCAGTGGGACCTCCAGGGCGCGCCCGAACACGTCAGCGGACGGTGCTCCGAACTGATCCCTCACATCGGGATCCTGCCCGTTGGTTTCGGCGGGAGCCGTCGCCGGCGGCACGCTCGAGGCGGCGGGTGAATCAGCTTTCTCGTCAGTCCGGTTGGTGAACAACACCCATACCGCGCCCGCGATGATCGTTGTGATCACGAGGATGGAAAGTCCGAGGGTGCCGTACCGGTAGGGCCGCGAGCTGCGCACGGCCTGCACGCGGTTCCCGACGGTCTGCTGGACGGCCTTGTAGCCCTCGTCGTAGTCGTTGTTGTAGCTCATGGTGCACCTTTCGTGTCGGGCCGCGGGAGGAGGACAGCGTCAGCGGGGGTGGTGGTGATCGCGACCTTGCGGTTGTCGTGATCTGCTGCGCTTGCCACAACCAGCCCCCAGTCCTGGTTGTGTGTCCATGCGACCTGGGTAAAGGTAACGAGTTTCGAGGTGTCGGGTGCCTCGGTGAAGATGTCGACGTTCGCCCCGGCTTCGTTGAAGGCCCGGACGCGGTAGCCGATGACTCGTTCTGCATCGCCGGGCGCGACCGGGCGGTCCATGCTGACCTGCACTCGGTTGACGGCGAACCGTTCGCGTCCGGGGCCGGGCGCGAGGTTCAGTCGGCTCACGTCGGGCCACTGGTCGCGGTCTGCGACCGACATGCGCACCGTCGCGTTGATCGCGGCCAGCGCGGCGCCGGCCGGACTCCGGTCGTAGCCGGTCGGTGCGACCGCGCTCGCATTGTGCGGGCCCTCGTTCGCCTCCGGGATCTGCATGCCCTGGAAGGTCACCCAGCGGACGTTGGTCGGGGGCGCGGCGAGGTCGAGTGCTGCGGGTCCTGTGCTGGCCTGGTTGAGGTGGACCGCCGTCCCGATCGCGGCCACGCACAGCACGCCAGCGGCCGCAGCGAGGGCGGGGCGGCGCTTCACAGTCCGCCCGTTCCGGTCGTACCCATGACGACGACGCCCGCGATCGGCGCGGCGACGCCCGCCACCATGCAGCCGATGATGTTCTTGCTCATCCACTGCATGGCCTTGAGGCCCGGCACCATGTCGTATCGCTGGGCGACCATGATCCCGCACGAGAAGATGAAGCAGATCAGGCCGAGTGCGACGATCAGCCACAGGAACATCCCGAACAGGGTGACGATCGGGTCGATCACCGTCTGGGGTGGAGTCTTCATGGCCACGACGTTGACCGTCGCCGTGATCGCAGTTCGCATCGTTGGAACCTCCGGGTCTAGCTGATGGCGCCGAAGATGGAGCCGGCGGAGTAGACGGCGATGGCAGCGACAACGGCCACGCACATGCCGCCGATGCCCTTCTTGCCGCCGTGGCCCTCGAAATAGCGGTCCCAGACCCAGAACCCGGCGCCAACGATAAAGCCGATGAGGCAGCCGAGGAGGACCAGGCCCATGATCCAGCCGCCGACGGTGTTGGTCAGGCGGTCAGTGAGGCCAGGGATCGGGATCGGGCTGATCGCGAGCTGGTCCGTGACTGCTGCGTTGAGGTGGCTCGCGGCGGAGCCGGCGGTGCGCGTGATGGACATGGGGTGCCTTTCAGTGAGTGTTGAGGTGGGCGGAGAGGACGGCCGTTGCGGCGGCGCGGCCGAGGCGGTCGATGTCCGGCGGGACGTTGACGTCCGGTGACCACTTGCGGGGTGTCTCGGCGTCGAGGTGCGTCATGACCGGCAGGTGGTGCCGGTCGGTCGCCAGCAGGTACTCGTGCCAGCCGATCTCCCAGATCGGCACCTCAGCGATCTGCTCGACGAGCTGCCGGTACCGGCGGATGCTCGGCGCCGGCTTCTTGGCGGGGCTGGCCGCGACGAGCGCGATCGCGATCACCTGCACCTCGGGGGTGTTCCCGGTGAGGTACTGGCGCAGCGCGTTGTGGATGCTGGTCAGGCCCTCCAAGCTCTCGCGGGCGACGAGCACCACGTAGGGGCTCTCGTCCTCGCGCCCGGGCCATGCTTGGCCGCTGTCGGCGGAATCGCCGAGGTACGCCGACAGGGTCGACGAGCCCGCACCGCCATGGCATGCCACCAGCCAGAACAACGCAGACGAGCTGATCGCATCGACGCGGGTCGGCAGGGTCTCGCCGGCGCCCGGTGCGATGACCGCGGCGCCCCAGGCCGGTTCCACCGGTTCCGGGACCGGTGTCAGAAGGGTTTCGGGTCGGCTCATGATCGTCACCGCTGCGGGAACTGGACTCGACGGGTGCGCTCCCGCTGGAAGTCGTCGGCGATCGCGGCGGCGATGCGCTGGAAGGAGCGCTTGTACTCGGGGTTGAGCAGGTCGTCGCGGATCGGGTCGCCACTGCGAACGTGCCCGTCGAACGGGACGCGGATGATCCGACGGCGAGGGTCGGCCAGTGCCGGTGCCCCGGGCACGTTCTGCAGGAGTTCGGTGAACTCGGCCACGGCCTGGTCGGGGGTGAGGACTGCGGCTTTGTCCGGGTCGACGAACTCGTTGATCACGATCACCACACGCTGTGCCAGCCCGATGTAGGGCCGCTGGCTCGGGATGGGCTCCAAGGGCTTGCCCTTGCGGTCGGAGGGGAAGTCCCGGAGGAAGGTCAGGGCCTCTCGCGCGCCGCCGAGGCCCTCGGCGTCGAGGGAGACGACGATGATCACCAGGTCGGTCAGGTCCATCACGGCCCGCGTGAGCGGGTCCTTGAGGTTGGTGCCGCAGTCCGAGACCCGCACCCGGTAGTGCCGCTGAGCGACCTCCATGAGCGCCGTGTACTCCTGCGGCCGCAGGGCCTGCTCGCACGCGATCGCTCGCGGGCCCGCGAGCAGCTCCAGGCCCGGCCGGTCGATCGACGTCGCGCCCTTGCCCGTGTACTGGCCGAACTGGGCCTCGCTTGTGGTCGGCTGGGGAACGAGGATTCCGTCGGCGTCGCGGTAGAACAGGTGCGGGTCGTCGATCAGGTCGAGCACATCGTTCGCGCTGGGCTGGCCGATACGGGTCGGGAACGAGTCCCAGTTGTTGTTGGCGACGACCGCGAGGACGGCGCCGAGCCGGGAGGCCAGGGTCTCGGAGACCTCCAGAGCAGTCAGCGTCTTGCCGACGCCGCCCTTACCGTTGACGACGGTGACGTTCTCACCCTCGGGCCGCGGCTGCACGCGCATCCGGTGCACGAGGTGCTCCTCCTCGAGCTCCCAGTCACTCCAGCCCGGATCCCACCCGCCGAACGTCGCGCGGCGCACCGCTCGACGCCATCCGGACTTCGCGGGTCGCTTCGGTCCGTCGGCAGCGCGCCGCTGGCGCCGATTCGGCTTCACGGGCGCCTTCGCGGTCCCGATCGCCCCCGTGCTCACCTCCTCGAAGGGGAGCGGGATCGAGCCGGTCGACGGAGTCGGCCGCGTGGGCGCCGCCGTGGTGGCGGGCGGCATGGCCACGGAGGGCTGCCAGCCGCCGCGGGCCGCGGCCGGGGCCTCGGGAGCGGCGTGCTGGCCGGTCGCGGGCGATTCGACCGCCCGCAGGTGCATGTCGCTGGTCGCAGTCGCCTGCTGCGGATCCATCGTGGGATTTGCGGCGGTTTCGAATCCTTCGAAAGCGCTGGCGGGCGGCTTCCACTGCGATGTCGTCATGGTGTTTCCTCTCGGGTTACTTCGTTGGTTGGGCAGGAAGAAGGTCTGTGATGGCGGTGACGATCGGGCCGCTTCGGGCGGGACGCTCCAGTCGGAGCGTCACGAGCTGAGTTCCCGACGGACGGCGGGGGATGGCCAGAGTGAACGACGCCGCGGTGGCGTCGGCCCACAGCTCGGGGCAGTACTGCGTCGGTGCCGGGGCTCCCGAGCGCAGTTCGCGCGCCCGGCCAGTCGCGGCCGGACTCGCCGGCAGTGCCACGCGGTCGTCGCCGAAACCCGATGCCACGAACGCCACGGCGTTCGCCGCCCGCAGCTCGGCCGACGGTGCGCTCGGAAGGCAGTCACCGGGAACCTGCGCCGCCGCCCGCTCGAGGTGCAGTCCGTCGCCCGCGGGACGCACCGACGACACGACTCCTGGGACGACTCCGATCGCCAGCTCGAGCCCGGCGACGGTCCCCATCGCGAGGACCGCCACGGCGGCCGCGGCGCAGCCTGCGACCACGAAGCTCTCAGGACCATGGATCCGCCGGCGCGGGGGCAGCGCGGGCGGCAGGACCGCATTCAGCGCCGTAGGTATCGCACGCTGTTCCGGGTGGGTGCTTGTCCACCACGTTTGACCTGCCGAGACGGCATTGGGGCGGCGGCGCGCGGTGGCACGGGCGGTCCGGGGGGAGACCGGCACCGCACCACCGCGCGTAGGAAGCCACTCGTTCATGGCTGCCCAACCATGAACGGCGGCAAGTCACCAATGCCGGGCACGTTCACCGGCTTGATCGAGGAGCTGGGCAGCGCGCTTCCAGACTCGCCACCGACACCCGGCACGATCCCCGTCAACGCCCCGAACTGTCCTTGGGTGGCTTCACCGGTGACCTTCGGCACCGTCATCAAGGTGCTCACTGCCCCCGGGATGTCCAGGGCAGGCAACGCAGGAAGGCCCAGCGGCCCCTGCTTGGACGGCACCTGGCTCGTAACTCCGCGGGCAATGTCCTTACCCGCAGCGATGATCCAGTCCGCGACGAAACGCGTCGGCGGCTTCCCGTTCGGGGTCGCCGCCACCGAGCCGTACGAGGTGTGCGCCTTGCCTGCATCCCAGTACTTGAACGCGGTCGCCAGATTGAACAGCTCGGCGTTCGAGGTGAACAGGTCACCGATCGAACCGAAAGTGCTCAGGACCGACCGGTCCGAGGTCAACGGCGGGACCAACTCCACCAGGCCCCCGTTACCGCTGGAGCCCTGAGCACCCATCACGCTCTGCAGCGCCTTCGGGCTCCCCGCGCCAGCGTTGGCCAGCGCAGCGAGCGGATTCTGCGTCGTCACCGCACTCGGCTGCGAGACCGCGCCGTTCCCGCCGATCAACCCGAGCTGGAACAGCGACTGCAACGGGGCCGGCACAGCAGCCGGCATCGGCGTGCGCGGATCGCTCGCGGCCGACAGACGCTCCGAGAGCGACACCGCCTGACCCGGTTGCACGTTCGACGAGGCCTGCTGCGGAGCCATTCCCGGGCTGAGCGTCTTGACCACCGTCATCGCGAGTGCCTGCGCGATAGTCTGCGCCGACTTGAGCGGGTCGTTCTGGTCGAGGACCGACTGACCGGCGATGTTGGTGATCAAGTGCGTCAGCGGCGCCGACGTCGGCGCATCGCACGCCAGATCACCCGGGGTGCAGAACGAGGCGTATCGGCCCGCGACCTCGCCGACCTGCCTCATCACGTCCTTCTCCGGACCGATCCCGCCACCGCTCGGTGCACTGGTCACGGACGCGATCACCTTCGAGACCTCGGTGCCGGCCGTCCCGGGCACCGGTGAAGGGCTGACCTGGCCCGGGCGCTCCGGAAACAGCGAAGCCCCGGGCGGGCGGCCCGGGTCACCGAAGTTCGCGACGAGCGCGAGATCCTCCGGCTTGATAGCGGTCTTCCCGTCCAGCACATCGTTCAGGACGCCGCGAACCGCATGCGCCCCCTGGCTGTAGCCGACGAGGCCGAACTTCGTTGAAGGGCACGACTTGTGCTTGGCGCCGATCATCTCGATCGCCTTGTTGCCCGCGTTCTGCACGCTCTCGCTGTACGGCGCGGTCTGGCCCGGCGTGCTCGGCCCGGCACCGCCAAAGCTCGCCTCGTACGGCACATACGCCCGGTCGACGGTGCCCTTCGCCGCGGCCAGCGCGGGCTTGAATACGTCCGACAGGAACCCCGTATCGGCGGTCGTCGACGCGCCCGGACTCGACTGCCCCGTGCCCTGGATTCCGTAGACCATCAGCGACGGGCACGACGGTGCCCCTGCCGCCGATCCGGCCAGCGCTGTCACCTGAAGCGCCACCGCCGCAACAGCAGTCAGTGCGGCGATGATGCCGCGGAGTCGTGTCGGAGAGTCCATCACGCCTACCTCCGCGCACCCCTTCCGAGGTGCGCATAGTCTGGCGGCTCTACCCCCGACGTCTGCTGAGCAGTACACTCGCAGACGTATGGGGCCTAGCCTCCCTGTACGTCGCTGCTGCCTCTGGCCGGTGTCGGGTTTGAAATTTGCCGTTTCTTCTTCCACCGACCAGAGGCAGTTCTGCCTTCAAGCCACACCCCGCAGACCGCTGACCACCAGGTAGACTGCGATCTGCAGGGACCACTACATGCCCTGTCAGGGTGTCCTGCCGCCGTGTATCCGTGTGCTTCATGCGCTTGTCGCACGAGATCCGACGGCGGGGCACCCACCCTCTTGTTCTCCCACTGCGTTGATGGATCAACGCTGCGGTGCCCATCACACTATCGAGCTAAATGGCCCGGACACCCCCGTAGCGTCCCCAAATAAAATTTACCGGATTGCGGTTCGTAAAGTTACGCGCTGGTACAGTTTCCCATTCACCCTAGTGCATGGGTATTCTTCCATCACGGCTGGACGCCAGCGTTCTACATGCCGCGGAAACGGGGGAGCGATGCTGCGATATGACGTCGTCAGAGCAGCAGTGGCTCGTGCTCTCGACGCACATCGCAGGCACGCGGCCACATCCGAGCTGACCATTGATGCCGTCGTAGACGCCGTGGCTCAAGCGCAGGGGGCTCGGATCAGCGTGCGAGACGCGGTCCTGCCGTTTGGAGCGTTCGGGCGATGGGTCCGCTACCCCGACGGCCAGGAGGTCTTCGAGGTCGCGGTGGGATTGGCGGCCAGAGACTGGACGGTCGCCCACGAACTCGGCCACCTCATGCTGCGCCATGACCATCAGGGGCGCGGTGGCTGTGCCTCTGCACACCGCCGTGCGGAGCGAGACGCGGAACGCTTCGCCTCACTGATCACTAGTCGCATCGAGGCCGCGCGGCGTGCCCCGCGCGAGTCGATCTTCTTGTGATAGCCCTCGCTGGTGCGCTATGGATCGCCGCGGCTGTTCGATACATCCGCTGGTCCCGCCACCCGCGAGTCGAACCTGCTCTCGGAACGATCATCGTCCTGGCCGCCCTCGCGGCCCTAACCACCTCGAACACCCGAGTGTTATCGACACTCGGACTCAACACCGCGGTGATCAGTTGTGCGCAACAACTGCTGCTTGTCACGGCATGCGTCGGCGCTGAGGTCGTAGTTGCCGGCCTCGCCCAGCCGGCACGACTCGGGAGAGTCTTCCGGCGCCTGGCGCTCGGCGCCGCCGTGCTCGGCCTATCAGTCATCGTGCTGTTCGCGCTAGGACCTGCGATTCCTGCCGGACTTAGCGTCTACGAATTTGCCGCCCGATACGCTGGTAATAGGTACTACGGTGGCGCATTCCTCATTGTTCAAATATACGCGGGGTTGGCTTGCGGCAGAGTCGCTTACTTCGCAATTCCTCTAACTCGCAATGTCGCCATGCGGGTACCGATGATCCTTCTTGTTTCAGGCTCGGTGATACTTGCGTTATATGCGATCTTCCGATCGTCGGCCTTGATCGCGGCACTCACGATCGACATTGAGCCTCACCTGACGGCCCTGTTCAAGGTCATGTCGGTTCTCGGTGCGCTCGGCGCAGCACTCCTGATCGCGTCCTTCTGCTGGGTCCCAGTTCGACGCACCGGGCATTCCATCCGACTGCTCTTGCGCCAGGGGCCGATCTATTGCCAAGTGACACACGTCGATCCGCAGCTCGCAGCGAACTGGAGAGTTGGTGGTCTTTCTCTGAGCAGGCGAGCAGACGTTCGAGCGACCGCTGTGCTGGACTTTCTGACTTTGCTCCTGCCGCAACCAGTCTCCGAAGCGCGGGTCGACCCGGATGCGGTAGCGGTTGCCCAATGGCTCAGCATTCCGACGTCGGCGCCAGCGCGGCCAGAGCTCCAGCCGGGGATGCTCGCGGTCCCCGTTGGCCAGCGCCCCGCTGAGTGGCTCGACGAGGTGTTGCGCGCGCTCCCGGAATGCCGTTCGCGCCTTCTGCAGGATCTCGACCAGGATGGAGGCGTGAAAGCTGCTACGACGCGCACCTCCTCTGCCCGCCTGATCACCGAGCTGTCCGCTCCGTGGCTTGTAAACACACTCGCTGCACTGTATGTGGGAGCAGCAGCGGACGCACTAGCCTGGGGGGCACTTGCGGCCTTCGTAGCAGGGGTTGGACCGATCCTCGCGATTCTCGCTCTGATGAAGCTCGGGAGGGCAGACGACCATCACGTCCGCGACCGCCGTCACCGAGGTCTCGTAGTTTCGATCATCGTCGGGTTCATGGCCCTCGGAATCTGGGCTGAGGTCTTCTGGGGTGCTCCCCGTTCCGTCATCGCACTCTCGTGTGCAGGCTTCATCACGATCGTCGCCGTCGGCGCGGTGACAACGGTGGGCAAGTACAAGATCAGTGTGCACATGGCCGTATGGGCGGGGACAACTGTTTTGCTCGCGGCGCTCGTCGACCCGCCATGGCTCCTCGCCTCGGCCGCGCTCCCCCTCATTGGATGGGCGAGGGTTCAGCTTCGAGACCACACCGTTGGACAGGTCCTGTCGGGCGCCGTACTCGGGATCAGCACGGTGATCCTCACTCTGTTGGTTCTCCCGCACTAGCGTCTGGGGCCCCGCCGAGCTGCTCAGCTCGGCGGAGCAGCTCGGTGAGCGCAAGCACTCGGGCACGGGAACTCTCCGAGAGGTCGGCAGACCGATATGCGATCTCGACGGCACCGTCGTCGGGGAGGCCTAGGTTCGAGTCCTTGCCGCGTACTCTCTCGCTGTACTCGGCGTCTTCAACGAAATAGTCGACAGAAACGTCGAACCACTTCGCGAGACCGACGACCACGTCGATGGAGACCTTGCCTGGCCGGCCTCCTCTCAACTGGGAAAGGTAGGGGGCAGATAGCGGTTTACCAGCTTTCGAAACTCCCTGCGCTACTGCGGCAGTCGTGTACGCGAGCCCAGTAGCAGGATCAGGCTTCGTCTCAAACAGCGAGTTGAGCCGGTCCGCGAAGGTCATCACACCCATCCCCGTTATTCGACACCTGTACCGTTGCTGTATCAACGCACTGTAACACTCCGTTCCAGTGCGCTCGGTAGGCTCTGACCTTGCATCGCCCAGCGTGCGAGACCAAGCTCTGAGCCGCAAACAGAAGCTCGGAAGGACCTCACTCAATGGACACGATCCCGCACCCTCCCTACCGCCTGCCAGTCCTCGGTGATGTTTTTGGTGCAAGCCGCACCACGCCTACCCAGCATGAAGCGGCCATGGCCAGGAAGCTCGGTGGAGTATACGAGCGAAAGATCATCAACGACGTCATGATCGTCGTCGGTTCGGCCGACGCTGCCGCTGACGCGTGCGACGAGGAGGCATGGTCGCGTGCACTACCCGGCCCTGGGCAGTTCCTGCGCCGCCTGGTCCCGAACGGACTTTTCACGGTTCGGAACTCCGACCCGACGTGGGGCTCGGTTCGATCGGCCCTCGAACCGATGTTCACCCAGCCGGCCATGCGGCGCTATCACACCGCTATGGCGAGTGTCATCGACGAGATGTGCGACCACCTGCGATCCCGCAATGGCAAGCCTGTCAACGCCAACGACCTCATGACAAGGCTGACCGTCGAGATCATCGCGCAAGCGGGATTCGGCTACCGCTCTGCAGGGTTCGACGTCCCCCTCCAGGACGACGACTTCCTCCAGGCCGTCCGCGCCATCCTCGAATGGTCCAGCACCGAATCGAACTCACTGCCGATCGTTTCCCTCATCGGCGCCGGTGACCGCTTGGCGAAGGCGCAGCGGTCTGCCGAGGTGGTGCGCGCACCCATTCGGGAGCTCGTCGAGCGGCGTCTGGCCGACTACGACCCCGCCGCCGCCGACGATGCAACTGACATCCTCGCTGCGCTCCTTCCCACCGGTCTCCCCGTGGAGACGATCGTCGACCAGGCGGTGACCTTCCTCATCGCCGGCCATGAGACCACCGCGGCGCTCCTCGAGACCGCCCTCTATTACGCCGCAGAGGACAATCGGCAAGAAGTGCTACGACGCCCAGAAAACACACCTGCCAGCGCCGTCTCCTACGAGGACATTCCGCGCCAGCGAGACGTCCAGAGGTTCCTGCGAGAGTGCCTTCGTCTGCATCCCCCGGCTCCCGGGTTCTTCCGAATTGCGAAGAAGGACACGAAGCTCGGAGCCTACCGCGTCCCCAAGGGGCGCGTGGCGTTCGTGCTCGCACTGGCCGCGCAACGCGACCCCAAGAGCTGGGGACCGGATGCGGACCAGTTCCGCCCTGAGCGGTTCGACCGCGGGGAGCAGCTCGGATTCTTCAAGCCGTTCAGCACCGGACCTCGAGACTGCATCGGTCGCGTCTTCGCCATGAACGAGGCGACCTTCGCGATCTCCCAGCTCGCCACCGCGTTCGACATCATCCCCGCAACGCCACGCAGGCCCCTGGCCTTCGTCGAGCGGGCCACGCTCCGCCCTGAGCCCCGTATGTACACCTTCACCGCACGATCCTGAAAGAGCGAGACATTATGTGGTACTTCATCGAAACCATGCACGGCATCGAAGCCGCCACTGTCGTCGCGGCCGACGGAATCGAGCGTCAGTGGACCTCCCCGAAGCGCTTGCCGAAGGGGCACAAACTGCTTCCGCTCCTCGCGGAGTGCTACCACAAGAAGGCGACGGTGGTTGACGCGCAATTCGATGATGACCAGCTCGTCGTCGTCCACCCCGTTCTCGGCCCAGAACGGCAGGACCCCAACCGTCGCCCAGAGCGCCCGGAAGGCGACTGTTACGCCCTCCATCTCTGGGTTGGTCCGCGTGACCAGGAACCGACCTCGGTCCCGCCAGCGGCCGGCGATCGGTGGATACTCGATCAGCAGTGCATTCACCAGACGCGTGACAGCTACATGATGAGCGGCGGAGGCGAGCGGGAATACCTGTCCGTTCAGCAGTTCACGGGACGTCAGCTCCGATCCGACGGTGCGGCAGAGGTCGTCGCCGCCGGCCTCGCACCCACGCCCGACAAGAAGGTTCTGATCGACGCCTCAATCTTCAACGTCACGACCGCCAAAGTCATGCCCTGGCTCATGATCTGCAGGGGTATCGACGGCAACATCATGAAGATCCTCTTCTACGACGTCGAGCAGTTCGGCATTGAGCCGAAGATCCCCACGCCTGAGGCACTCGGACTCAGTGCTCTGTCCGCGGCTGTCGGCCGGTACGCTGCGCTCGCGGCCACCCTTACGACTCCCAGCGAACGCCGGGACATCTTCCTCGTCATGTGGCTCGGAGAGACGCCGCCGTGGTTCCAGGAGACCTCGCCTCGAAGCACCGACTTCATCCATCCCGACGATCGGGCAGCCTTCGCGGCCGCCAACATCGGCCGTACTGACGTAGCCTTCGCTGCTAAGCCGACGCCCATCCGGATCATGGGCGGGGACGGCGAGTGGCACTCCATGCAGGCGGCGATCCGGCCCTACGCGCTCCCCGGCGGCGGCAACTCCGTCGAGGACCTCTACATCGTCGAGATGTGGGAACACTGACGAACGAGTCCGTTAATTCGGACACGGTGCGACACATTTCGCCTAGATGTTTCAGTGGGATCGGTTGTGCCGCTACCGACTTGCGTTCGTCGTGATCTGTTTGTAATCTCTGGCCCAAGCTCCATTCGTTGATGGAGCAACGGCAGCGCTCCCCCGTCTAGGCAGGGGAGGATGTTCCCGACGTAGCTGGCTGCGCTCGGTCGCTGAACACACCTACTTTGGGAGAAGTCTGTGTTCTGCGACCTTGTCGGCGTACCGCCGTTCGAGATCCCCAGCTACGGGCGGGTCTTCGTACGCAGCCATGCCCTGCGCACCTCGTCGGGGCTCACTCTCAAGACTGCAGCAAGGCGGTCTGCGACCTCGTCGGTTAACGTCGCGGCACCCCTCTCAAGAAGTGAGAGGAGCGAGGTAGACACCTCTGCCCGCTGCGCGAGATCTGGCTGCACAAATCCGCGCAGAGCGCGCCAGTCGGCAAGCTCGCGGCGTTCCGCCGGCACGACGATGACCCTCTCCATCAGCCGGTCCGTGACCTCGATAGCAGTTTGCTCGGCATACTCGCCGCGCCCGGATGCGATGGCCACGGCTGCGATCGCGGCGACGGCAGTCCAGAGGACGTCAACCTGCGGAGTGGTCTGCGACTTTCGCCCCTCGCGTTGCCACTTACTGATCGACGACACGGATACCCCGGATCGCCGCGCCAGCTCGGCAGTTGAGAGCTCGAACTCATCGAGGAGTGCGCGGAACTGGCGTGCGGAGAACTCCCGCTGCACGACCCGTGCCACTACACCTCCTGAACGACGACGACGCAAAGATCCTCCTGATCGTGCCGCTCAGCGGGCCCAGCTTCTAACAGGACTGCAATACCTGACTGTAATAGCTGACGAAAATACAGTACCGTACGCAGTGAGGGATGAATGCCCACTCACGACATCGCTCGAGGAGACTTCGATACAGAAGGGGAGCACCGAATGCTGAAGCGCGAAGTAGTCACCCGCCGCGCCGACGACGATCAGGCGCGTGGCTGCGACGGGAACCCGGACGCCTGGCTCGACCTCAGCAGCCAGGAGACGGACGCTATCCGCGACATGTACAACGCCTGCATGAGCTGCCCGATTCTCAACACGACCTGCCGGCAGATGCTCGAGGTGCACTTGGGCGATCCAGATGCGGATCCACTGCGGGAAGCGCTCTGGGCGGGAGTGTTCTTCGGGTCACGGGGAAAGCCTGTCAGTAGCAAGCGATACCTCCGCACGCGTTCCACGAAGCTGCCGACCCCTGAGGTCCGGCGGGCCGCCTAGTACGTTGCGCGCCCCGAGCCTGGCGAGTTGATATCCGACTCCCTCGGCGCGCCTCCTCAGAATTCCGGCGTTCGGATATCAGGATGGTGACCATGACGGCAAGCAAGGGTGAGCGCAAGGCGAAGCTGTGGCGTGCGAGTCCGGATCTGCTGGACTACGCCACTCAACGGGCCAAAGACGAGGGCACCAACTTGAACGAGTGGCTATGCCTGCTCGTCGAGGCGGTACGTGACGGCACCGTCGTCATGCCCCAGAACCAGGCGATGCTGTTCGCCGGTGACCGGGCCAAGCATCGGGAGGTGCTGCGGACCGCATCGTGATGTGAGGCCTGCGCGGCGGCATGAGCTGCGCGATCCAACCCTCAATTCCATAGCGGAGGCGCAGAACAGGCCAGGTCCACCAAGCCGGGTCAGAGGTTCACCGGAACGAAAGAAGCCCCCTTAGCTCCAACTAAGAGGGCATCTCCGGAAGTTTCTCGGGCTCAGAGTTACCAGCTCTGGATCCCGGAATGCGTCTCCGCATTCACCCGAAGGGATCAATTGTCCGCCGAGGACTGGTCTCAGGGTAGCGCGCACTCTGAGCACGATGCAAGCAGCTCCGCGAGTGTGGGCGCGCCGCCGCACCTGTCTGGAGCGGATGCCCACTCGCATACCTCGTCTACCAGCGACGATCGACTATCGAGTGTTACCCCTGCGTCTGATGTGACGCATGTTGTCGGCGTGTCGGGGGACACGGCGTGGGACTTCACACGTCGGTTGTCACCGCGCTCGGCAGTGCGTCTGCACGGCGTCGTCGATGCTGCGACGCAGCGCACGGGCTACAAGCAGCAGTACCGATGCAGCGCCGCCGCGCCGACGGTGCCGTGGGCGGTCCACCTGACGACGGACCGCGGCGCCGGGCATCTGTTCGCGCTGCTGGCGTTCGACTTCGACGCCCATGCCCCGGCGCCGGCTCTGCAGCGCCAATATGCGGCGCGCGCCGATGCTGCGGCTCGCCGCATGGCGCAGCTACTCACCGACTGCGGCATCGAGTTCAGCGTGTGCGCTTCGGGGCCGGGTGGAGGCCGGCATGTGTGGGTGGCTCTGCGCGATCACCTGCCGTTGGAGAGGGTGCGGCGGCTCGCGCGGCTGGCTCGTGCTGCGTTCGGCGGCGCGAAGGGACCCCTGGATATCGCGCCGCTGTCGAACGCGACGCACGGTCTCGTTCGGCCTCCGGGCGCTCCGCACCCGCGTGGAGGGCGGTCGGAGTGGATCGGTGGCCACCCGATCGAGGTGCTCACCGTCCCGTCCACTACCGCGGCCGCGATCGACCGGCTCATGACCCGCCTTGACGAGTTGGTGGCCACCACTGCGGGGCTGTCGGCAGACGAGGCTCCCGAGGCATCGGCGGAACGACGCACTGCCGGCGATCTCGATCCGGCGCCGCTGCGCCGCGGTGGGCCGTTGCCGATCGCCGTCGACGACGACGGTGCGCCGTGGATCGAAGGGCGCCGGCGGCCGCTGCCCAAGCGCCAGCTCGACCGCGCCCGCGAGCCCCTCGGTGCCGACGACGGCTCTGCTGTCGTGTTCCGGTTGCTCTGCTCGGCCGCTCTCGCGAGCTGGAAGCTCCGCGACGTCGTTGACGAACTCGCCGAGCTGCCGGGCATGGAGCACGTCCGGACGGTGCGCGTCGACGGGGGCCGCGTCCCTCGCTCCGTCGGAGGGTCTCAGTCGGCGACCGCGGTCTTGGCGGCCGACTGGAAGCGTGCCGTCACGCGCATCGCGACTCGCGATCTGCCTTCCACGGCGCGCGCCGCGGCCGCGCGTGAGGTTGACGAGAACGATCCAGGCTTCGACGCCGAGGCCGGCGCTGTGGCCGACGCGATCGCCCACCTCGAGCACCGTGCCGCGTTGAGCTGCGGGCGCTGGAAGACCCGCCTCGGCGGCATCGACCGCAAGGTCCTCCACACGCTCTGCACGATCGCCGCCCGGGCGAACAAGCTTACCATCGCCGCCGCCACCCGCACCGTCGCGGAGGAGACCGGATGCGGCCGCGAGTCCGCCCGCCTATCGCTCCTGCGCCTCGAGCGCGACGGCTGGATCGCCATGGTCGCCGAGGCCGAGAGCACCAACGCCGCGGTGTGGGAGCTGTGCCCGTACGGCGTCGACTACGAGCCGCCCGCGGCCGAGCACGAATCGGCGGCGACCAGCGAAAAAAATACACCGCCCACCGATATCCACAGGGAAATCATTTCCGACCGGTCACACCAACCCACTGGGGGGGCGCGGGGGGATCTCCAAGGGGGAGAGGCGTCCGCACCGCCCCTCGCCTCCGGGACAGCTCGCCGCGCCGCGGCACTAGAACGCTTAGCCCTCGTGCAGGACCTCTCGCGCCACGACTGCTTCGTCCCGGACCACCGCGGCGGCCTCGGCTCACGGGCGGCTTGGGTGTACGCGAACCTGCCCGCGGATCCCACCCCAATAGACGCGATCTGGATCCCCGGACTCCCAGCACGGCTCGTCGAGCACCTGCTCGAGCACCAGCTGCACCCAGCCGGCCTGGTTGACGTGACAGCGGAGGGAATCGCCCGAGCAGATCCGGCCGCCCGCGATGCCTACGCCCGGGCCATGGGCACCGCCGGCATCGGAGCGACGCGCGCGGAGCAGTACGCGGTTGAGCGGGAGGTCTGGGCCTGGTGGTGCTCCGCGGAGGAGCAGGCGTCGGCTCGGGCGATCGCGCCGAAGCGGGGGAGTACCGACCGCGGCCGCGTCTTCATCGCCGACGGGCAGCTCACCCTGCAGGTGGGGGCTCCGGTCCCGGAGACGGCTCATCTGCCGCCGTACCCACGCGGCCGCCTCGGTAGGCCGAACCACCGCGCCGCGTACGCCTACATCGCTGCCAGACGGCAACAACGCCACGCGGAGCAGCATGCCGCAGCCTGACCGGGAGGACCTGGTCGCCAGGCACCAACGACAAGCGACCCCGGGCGTGATACCCGGGGCCGCTTGTGGGGGACTGCGCGCGCGGATCGCCTATCAGGCGAGGGGCGCCACGAGTTCCCACTGGTTGTGCGAGCCGCTCGGCGGCCAGCACCACGCCTCCCGCCCGTCGATGAGGCCGTTGCGGGCGTTGAGCGCCTGCGTGCACTCAGCCTCGGTGTTGTACTTGCCGCACACGTACACCAGGCCGGAGGCGGGACAGGGCTGCTGCGGCGACGTCGCGCTCGCGGGGGAGAGCGCCGCGGCAGCTACGCCGCCGAACGCGATCGCCGCCGCAGCTAGGCCGGCGGTGAGGGACCTGCGGGGTGAGATGAGAGTATTCATGCACTTGTCCTCAATCATGTTGTTCGGCAATGCCACTACGCACCGCCGGTTCTCCGTCGCGCACCCCGACGGTGCACGATCGGAAGCTGGAAAGGGCGCCGCGAGCGTCAGCGCTCGACGGTGTCGGCCGAGCGATGGACCGCAGTCGAGCTGACGGCCAACGCGGTGACCGCGTACGGGTTCTCAACGACCGAGCGTCGGTCGGCGGGCGCGACCTGCGTGGCCGCCATGAGAGACCGCAGCGGGTGCGATGCGTGGCCATCAGCACCGTCCGCGTCGACCTCCGCGTCGGCGTCGGCGGTCCACGCGGAGCGAATCTTATCTCCAGCTGACAGGCTTGGTAAGGGGTTGACCAGCAGGGATGCTGTGGTGGACATGTCCGTCACGAGGTCGTAGTTTGGCGGTGGGACGGTGCCCAGCAGCGGGTGCACAACCACACACGGGGGCTTAGCTCAGTTGGTAGAGCATCGCCTTTGCAAGGCGAGGGTCAGGGGTTCGAATCCCCTAGCCTCCACAGATATGATGAGTTTCTGACTGCTGTCAGCTAGGAGCCCCCCCCGGATCGCCGGCCCCGGGGGTTCTGAGCGTTGGGAGGTCCAGCAGATGACGAAATGCTTGACTGGCCATGAGGCTGGTCCGGCGAGTCCGTGATGGTGGCGGGTGCGCGGGGTGACTATTGTGGCGTCATGGCTCCGACGCAGCGTACGTATCGATGTGTGGAGGCCGACGTTCGCCGACGAAGCCGACGTGAGGCGTTCCTGGACGCCGCGCTCTGTGTCTTCACCGCGTTTTGTCGACGGTGCTCCGCGAACACCTCCAAGTCCTCCCCGCCGCTTCACAGGCCCTGATCTGCCAGAGCGCATAAAACCTAGTCAGAGCACTCGATATCGCACCGCTACTCAGTGGAGGAATCAGCCTCAAAACCGATCCTCCCATGCGCGCCATCCACGACGATGCCCGTGATACTCAGACGGCGAACACCGCCTCTACCGATCCCCTCGCAGCCGACACCACCACAACCAAGTTAGGGCGCCCTCGGGCCTGACTGTGTCGGATCGGTGACAATCGACAACGCCTTGCGGTGCCGGTGAACCACATACGACACCGACCACCGCGACGTCAGATCCTCGAGCTGCTGCTCCTCAAGCAACTTCACCCGCACCCACAGATGACTGCTAAGCCCCGGTATCCCGAGCGATCACATGCTCGGCATACGCGCACACCGAAGCCCGATCCCACCCTGACGGGACAACGACCGTCCGCCGAGAAGGCATCTGCAGATCATCCTCCCCATCCACATCCACGAACCTACGACCAAACGCGGCCACCCGCCTACAGTCGGGGCCAAATCACACCGCCCTGGTTGGAGCCAGACCAACTTGACATAGCCACCCGCTGGCGGGGTGTACTGCTGCGAGCGAGCAGTGATTCGAGATCTCCCGGTGTCCCGATCCACCCCGGGGACCACAACCGTTGCGCTGACCCGCAACGGTTGCTTGATCCAGTCGGGGGGAGCGCTCACCGGGCCGGTAAGAGCGCGAGGACAGGCGCTTGGCAACCACGCCCCTCGAGGCCGTGTTCGAGCATCACCTGGCCATCGGCCTCGTCGGCCGCGGTCCACGATGGGGGACTTGTACGACCGGATCCGCCAGTCGTCCGTCGCATCGCCCCGACGCACCGTCTATGGCGTCGACGGCGATGGCTCGCAGCGTGTCGACAGATCGCCACGACGGATCAGGACCCAGGTGAGCGGGAACCGGCGTCCTGCTCACGGTGGTGCTCCTGCGTGCGTTGTGTGAACGCGGCGGCCCTGCTTAGCGCCCTACTCGCGGACTTCCCGCGACTGGCCCGGTTAGCCTGACAAGGATGCTGCGGCCTTTCGCAGTGACGCCTCCAGAGTCGCTTCCGCCTCGGGTAGAGCTGCCGCGAGGGTTGTGACGGATCGGAGCCGCTCGGATGAGGCGTGATCCTTCTGTACTGCTGCGCGTGCGACTGCAGTCCAGGATGTCGCCGCATGGTGGGCGTTGGCTGCAAGGATGGCGGTTGCGTGATCGCCGGTGAGGCGTGCGATTTCATCGCAGCCCTGTGCCAGCAGTCGGCGGAAGAGGCCACCGCCGGTCCCCGCTTTCTCGATGAAGGCGCCGAGGCTGAATAAGTGCATCTCGAGGTCGTCGGTGGACAGGGCTCCCCAGCTGCAGACGTCGGATGCGAGAGCGCTGGCCGCGTCGAGGCCGTGTGACCCATGTTCTGCGGGCCCGGCGATCGTCGATGCGCCTGGGGTGCTCAGGCTCGCTGCGGATTGCGCGAATGCCTGTGCGGCCACCTCGATAATTGAAGGCGGCGTCTGTGGCCAATTGATACGAAACTGCGTGTGTCGGGTTGGCTCCGGGAAGGAGGTCGAGCGGCGCGCGCGTGCGAGTGCGTCCAGTGGGACGCGTTGAAGATCTTCGCGATCGTTGTCGGCGATGTACGCGATGCCTTGCGTCTCGTCGTAGCCGACTACCACGATGTCGTGGCGGCTCATGCGCAACTGGACCCGCAGATAGGGGAGTTCTGCGATCTCCGCCCAGACCAGTGCAGGGCGGCCCTGATCGATCTCGCCACGAAGGTTCTCCCAACCCTCGGCCGGGTCGTCGGTGGCAAGCACCTCGACGGTGCCGCCCAGACGGCGGGGGAGGTCCACCTCAAAATCAGGTCCTCGTCCGACCAAGTACACGGGTGGCATCAGCGCGCTTGATCGAATGTAGGTGAGGGAGAGGGCTCCGCCGAGGGCAAAGACGAGGCCCTCATCGGGTGGGCCGTCGAAACCGAGCCCGGTCCACTCCATGAGGTCTCGCATCGCACCGGACCCACAGTGGCCGCCCATTCGGTGCGGGTAGGGGTCGATCATCGAGGGGCCGGACACTGACACGAGTCTCCTGTGTTGAGGCGGTGCGGATCTTGTTCGTAGAGTCGATTGCCGGCCGACGACTGAGGCAGGTCGGGTTAGGCGTGGAATGCATCTAGTGGCGTCGCACGCTGCGTGAATATCAGAGGGCCATAGGCCTGTTTGAGAGCCGCCAGGATGTTGTCGAGAGGCAGGTCGTTGTACGTACCTCTTTCGCGGACGTACTCCATGTGTGTTGAGCCGTCCGCGGAGTGAGCGTGGAGCAACGCGTCGCTGTCGCCGGTGAAGTCGATCGGGGCAACTCCGAACCGTGCGCACAGTTCCGAGTTGAACGCGGGTGTTGCCTTGAGCCACCGTCCGTCGATGTAGACGTGGCTGTACCCGTGATAGACGAAGACGTCGGTTCCCATCAGCTCACGTAGGGTGCCCGTTTGGAGGTGGTTACGGACGTCGGCGAAGCCGAACCGCGCTGGGATCCCGGCGGCGCGAAATGCGGCGGTGAGCACGACGGCCTTGGGGACGCAGTATCCACGTCCGGATTCGATTACGTGGCTGGCCCGGTAATGCTCTGGGTCGTTGGAGACGGTGTACGGGTCGTAGCGGATGGCGTCGCGTACCGCGGTGAACAGGCGGCGAGCTTTGTCTTTGTCGGTGGTCGCGTTGCCGACGGCTTCGCGTGTGAAGGTCGCGACGGTGGCGTGCTCGATGTCGAGGAAGCGTGAACCCGTCAGCGCCGCCGGGCTGACCGCGTTTGTCGGTGATGTGGTCATGGGGTCGCTCCGATCAATGCGGACCTGACGATCGGCGCTCGTTGTGCAATGGCGCGCTTGGCGTTCACGAAGTCAGCGGGTCTGTTGACGCAGTCAGCTGCAATCAGTTCTCCGGCGGAGAAATAGTAGCAGGTGAAGTCGCGGCCATGGGCGGGGTCGCCGCTGACCAGCACCTCGTCGTATCCGGTGTTGAGCCCGGCGATCTGGAGTTTGAGGTCGTATTGGTCGGACCAGAACCACGGCAGTGCGGCACGACCGGTTGTGTTGTCGCAGATTGTGGCCGCCGCGATTTTGGCGTGCTCGGTTGTTGCGGACACGCACTCGAGACGAACACGTCTCCCGTACCGCTCGATTCGGTGGTTGGCGCAGTCGCCGGCTGCGACGATGTCAGGATCGCTGCTACGAGCGCGGTCGTCGACGAGGATGCCGTTTTCGACGTCGATGCCCGCAGCTGCTGCGAGCTCCGTGTTCGGAATGACGCCGACGCCGACGATGACCAGGTCAGCGGCCAGCGTTTCTCCACCGGCGAGGACAACGCTGGCGACTCGTTTGTCGCCGCGGAACCCCTCGACGATTGCGTCGATCCGTACGTCGACACCCTTCTCGCGGTGAATTCGATCGAAGAATTCCGACACGACGGGCGCCGTGACACGTTCGAGTACGCGTCCTGCCGCCTCCAGGACGGTCACTTCGACACCCAGGGTTCGAAGCGAGGCCGCTGTCTCCAGGCCGATGTACCCGCCGCCGACAATGACGACCCGCGAACCCGGGACCGCGGCGGCGCGGATGGCCTCGACGTCGGTGGCGGTGCGCAGATAGTGCACGCCCGGCAGATCGGCCCCAGGGACGGGCAGTGCGCGAGCTCGAGCGCCGGTGCACAGGGCCAACTTCGAGTAGGACACCGCGTCGTTGTTGCCGAGAGTGACGGTTCGTTCGGCACGGTCGATCGAGGTTACGGTTCCGTCGACGAGCTGGATCCGTTGCTTGTCGTAGAACTGGTGGCTTCGGATCGCGACATCGTCGAGATGGCAATCGCCGGCCAGGTATGCCTTGGACAGCGGCGGCCGCTGATACGGCAGGCGGCCCTCGTCGCCGATCAGCAGGATGTCTCCAGCCCACTTCTCCTTGCGCAAATTGGCCGCCAGCTGTGCGCCGGCGTGGCTTGCGCCGACGATCACGACCCGATCAGTGCTCACGTCTCCTGCTTGGGAGTCAGACGGACCATCATCTTGCTGATCCCACGAACGAAGTTGGACTGCACGTACTCCGGATCACCGACCACCGCGATGTCGTCGAAGCGCTCGAGGAGTTCTTCCCAGAGAATGCGCAACTGCAATTCGGCCAGGCGGTTTCCCATGCAACGGTGCACGCCGAAACCGAACGCGATGTGGTTGCGAGCGTTGGACCGATCGATGATGAGCTCGTCCGGGCGGTCGAACACTCGCTCGTCGCGGTTGCCGGAGGCGTACCACATGACGACTTTGTCGCCTTTGCGGATGAACTGACCGTTGAGCATCACGTCCTTCTTGGCGACCCGGCGCATGTACGCCAGGGGGGTTTGCCACCGGATGATCTCCGACACCGCGTTGGGGATCAGGTCCGGATTGGCTTTGAGTTTCTCGAACTGGTCGGGATACTCGTTGAGAGCCAGCACTCCGCCGCTCATCGAGTTGCGGGTGGTGTCGTTGCCGCCGACGATCAGCAGCACGAGGTTCCCGAGGAACTCCATGGGGCTGTCGTCGAGAAGGTCTTTGGTGTCCTCGTTGCTCTGCAGCATGGTGATGAGGTCGAAACCAGGCTCCTCGCCTGCCGCGGTCCGCGCGGCCTTGTCTCGCCATAGCGCACTCAAGCCCTGTGCCATCGCGACCATCTCGCGGAAAACTTTGTCGTTGTCTGATGGTCCGCCGTTGGCCTGCTCCATCGACGTGGCCAGATCCGACCACTGGACGAGTTTGTGGCGCTGCTCGTAGGGGTAGTCGAGCAATGTCGCGAGCATCCGCGCGGTCAGTTCGACCGACACGGTCTGGACCCAGTCGAACGGTTCGTCGAGCGGTAGCTCGTCGAGGACTTCCCGGACGCGCGACCGGATGAGGCCCTCCATCTCGCGCAGGTTCTTCGGTGCGACGACTCCCTGGACGGCGGCGCGCTGCTTGTCGTGCCGCGGCGGGTCCATGGCGATGAACATCGCGATGTCCATGAAGCGGGGCGGCCGACCGATGATGATGAACGGTTCGGCGGAGAACGCGTCGTGGTTCTTGTCGACAGCGATGATGTCGGCATGTCGAGTGACCGACCAGAACGGCCCGAAGGGACTGCGGGGCTGGAAGTGAACGGGCGCCTCATTGCGCACACGCTCGAAGTAGGACCGCCACCTGCCCTGTCGGTAGAGGAATGGGTTGCTCAGATCGATGTCGGTGAGTTCGACTTCCTCGACAGGCGGGATGGGGGTCTCGGTGAAGATCTTTTTGCCGTCGGTTCGGGTGACGATCCGGCGGGCCTTGTCATAGACGTGGGCGCCACGGATTTGTAGATCGATCGGGATCATGGACTGCGCTTTGTCGGCGAGGGCAGTTGAGATGCTCATAGATGTTGCTCTTTCGCTTTAGACGTTCACAACTGGAACTCGGGAAGGCGAACGGTCAGACCGTCCCACTCGTTGTTGGCGGTCATCTGGCAGGCCAGTCGCGAGTTGGCCTCACGTTCGGGGTGCATACTCAACATGCCTTCTTCGACGTCTGTGCTGTGTCCGACGGTGTCGATCCACGCGCTGTCGACGACGACGTGGCACGTTCCGCATGCCGCCTCACCGCCACAGTCGCCATCGATCCCCGGTATCGCCTCGTCGACTGCAATCTGCATCAGTGACCTGCCGGGCGTCACCGGCGCGGGGTAGTCCTCGCCGTCGTGGGTCACGTAAGTGATCGTGGCCATGGCCACCTCCTTGTTCGTGGGTCGTAGAGGTGAGTGTGCACGCGGCAGATGTGCTTGATCCAGGCTCGGACGTCGCGATGTCTTGTTAAATTGGCTCATGTGAGCCTTGTCGAGTTGGGGATACCGCCGCTAGCGTTCGCGCAGCTCCTCGACAGCGGTGCCCTGGGCGCGGCGGAGACGCGAGCGTTCGGACGCATCATGGCCCGCGAGGGCGTCGATCTCGCGGTCGTCATTGCGCGACAGGGCCAAGTGCCTGTCCGGTGGTTTCACGAGGTGTATCCGGCGATGGACGCCCAGCAGGGATTCCGGTTGGGCGTGGCGTTCGCCGAGCACGCCCAGCTGACCTCTTTCGGCCCCCTCAGTTTGCCGCTGGTCAGTGCGGGTTCCGTCCTCGAAGTTGTTCAACTGCTTCGGTTCTTGCCCCTGATATCGACCGCGCTGAGCACCGAGTTCCAGCACGGAGACTCTGGACTGACGATCGCTCTGGCCGGGCGCACAGATAGCCCCGGCACCGATTGTCTCGCCGTCACCTACGGTGGTCTGGCTGTCCTGCGGTTGGTGGACATGCTCGCCGGTGCCGTCCCCTCCGTGGAGCTTCATCTGACATGCCAGGCGCCGGCAGACCTGATCGTCGTGGGTGAGATCGGCCATCGGATCCTTTTCGACGCGCGCGCGGCGTTCGTGCATATACCGGCTGCCGTGCTCTACGACGTGTGCCGCTTCTCCGACCCCGTGGCCTACCGGATCGGTATCGCCGAGCTTCGACGCGTCTACGAACAGCGCAGGCCCAATTCCTACACGCAGCTGGTCCGCGCACAGTTCGATGCTGACCCTGCGCGCGCTGACGGCGCTCGTATCGCGGCGGAGCTGGCGACATCGGTGAGCACACTCAAGCGACGCCTGCACGCCGAGGGCACCACCCTGCGTCGCCTGCGGCAGCAGTTCGCCCAAGAACGAGCCACCGCGCGACTGCTGGATCCCGGCATCAGTGTCGGCGAGATAGCCGCAGAACTGGGGTACTCCGAGGTCGCCAGTTTCTCCCATGCATTTACACGGTGGGTCGGGTGCTCCCCGACTCAGTTCCGCCGCGCACCGTCGAATCAGCGGGCAGCGCCGGGCATCTGAGCAGGTCAGTCCGCGCGGAGGAAATTGACGAAAAAGCTGTCTACCGTGGAGGTGTCGGCGTAGCGCGCGAAGTGCGTGAGATCGACTTTCACGAACTCGCTAGTGGCGGAAAAGTAGGTCTCGCCCTCCACGGTCCCGCTCGCCCCGATGTGCAGGGTGTGATCGGCGTCCTCGTCGATCCACGCCGTGAGGCGTACTGGTACGTGGAGGGGTACCGGTCGGCGGTACTTGACCGTCAACGTGCGCGTGACGGCCGGGGTGCCGGCGATCCACAGCGTAAATCCCATGATGTCGTCGCACGCGGCCGAGATGGCCCCTCCATGCGCCAGACCTGGTCCACCGGAATGCTTTTCGGTGAAGGAGTGATCTGCAAAGACTCGGTCCTCGTCGCGGTAGACCTCGAGCTGCAGGCCGCTGGCATTTTCCGGCCCGCAGCCCATGCACGATGGGGAGTGCGCGGGCAGTCTGCTGGGTGCTGACATCACAGTCCTCGAATCGATGCTCGTGCCGGTAGCGGACCGCTACTGACGGTATCGTTGGCAGGATGCCACATACGTGGACCAACAGCGAGAAGAATGCGGGTAGCGGTGAGCATCGATGGCCTCGACGACGTCGATCCGCGGCGGGTTCGTTCCAGGAACCGTCTACTCGACGCCACGGCGGTGTTGCTGCGCAGAGGGGGAGTGGAGGCTGTCACCGTCGAGGCGGTCACCAGCTTGTCCAGGGTTGCCCGCACAACCCTCTACCGGCACTTTGGCAGTACCACCGACCTGGTCGCCGCTGCCTTCGAGCGTTTGCTGCCCCAGGCCGATCGCCACGAACTCTCGGGGTCGGTGCGCGAGGACTTGATCCGGTTGATGGATCGTCAGGCGGACGTCATCGAACAGGCGCCGCTGCAGGTCACCACGGTCGCGTGGTTGGCGATGGTGCCCGAACGGGCCGGCGAGCAGAGCAACGCCCTGGCCCCACTGCGTGCGCGGGTGGTCGATCACTACCGCGAACCGTTCGACCGATTGCTCACCAGTGCCAGTGCCGTCGACGAGCTCGACGATTTCGACCTGACCCTGGCCATCACCCAGCTCGTCGGACCGCTGATCTTCGCCAAAATCACCGGCATCCGGGCCGTCGACGCCGATGACCGCCGCCGCATCGTCGACGACTTCCTGACGGCGCATCGCCGCATGCCCTGACCGCTCGCACGGTCCACGCCGAGTCCGAAGACGAGCGACCGCGCCACCGCTTTTCGCTACATCATGTAGCGTACCGATCCAGGTAGTTCCGTTTCGGCAGGAGTGGTGTTGATGGTGGTGCACCGGCGATCGGCTGGCGCGCGGTCAGAACGCGCGGAATACAGCGCCACGCTTGCGCGGGTGGCTCGGTACGCGCTAGCGCACAAGGTTGTCGTCGTCGGCGCGTGGCTCGCGGTGGGTGTGGTGCTGGCGCTGGCGTTCCCGCAGCTCGAGACAGTCGTGCGCCAACAATCGGTCGATCCGATCCCTGCGGGAGTGCCGTCATTTCAGGCTTTCGACCGGATGGGTACGGCGTTCGGGGAGAAAGGCGCCAAGACAACGGTTTTCATCGCCATGGAGAACCGTGGCGGCCTCACCCCGACGGTGCGCGTACGCTACGACGAGCTTGTTCAGAAACTTCGTGGCGCCACCGCCGATGTCGCTTCCGTCCGTGACCTGGTGGGGGATCCGACGACGGCGTCGCAGGCGGTGAGCCGCGACGGGACGGCCTGGTACCTGCCGGTGGGGCTGACCGGAACGCTGGGCGGCCCCGCCGCGACTCGCGCCTTGGATTCCGTGCGCGACCTCGCCTATCATTCGTTCTCCGGCACCGGTACAACCGTACACGTCACCGGGCCCACCGCCACCTTCAGCGATCAGATCGTCACGGCCGAAAAGGACCTTGTGGTGATCACCATGGCCACGGTTCTGCTGATCGCGTTCATCCTGCTGGTGGTCTACCGGTCGCTGTTCACCGCGCTCGTACCCCTGCTGGTGATCGGGATCAGCCTCGGGGTGGGTCGCGGTGTGGTGTCAGCGTTGGGCGAGTTCGGAATGCCCGTTTCACAGTTCACCGTCGCGTTCATGACGGTGATCCTGCTCGGTGCCGGCGTCGACTACACGGTCTTCTTCATCAGCCGCTACCACGAGCGATTACGGTCGGGCGCCGAGCACGCACCTGCGCTCATCGACGCCACCGCTACGATCGGGCGCGTCATCCTCGCCTCCGCCGCAACCGTCGCCCTGGCGTTCCTGGCGATGGTGTTCGGAAAACTGAGCGTCTTCTCCACTCTCGGGCCGGCATGTGCGATCGCGATCGTCATCGGGTTCCTCGCCACGGTCACCCTGCTACCGCCGGTCCTGCACGCCGCCTCCCACCTCGGGTGGGGTGCACCCCGCGCGGACCTGACGCGGCGCTACTGGAACCGCATCGCGGTACTCGTCGTACGGCGCCCCGCCTCGCTACTGGCTATGACACTCGTCGCTCTGCTCGCCCTCGGCGCAGTGGCGTTGGGCATCACCATCACCTACGACGACCGCAGCGGACAACCCGCCACCACTGACAGTAACGAGGGTTACGCACTGCTCGACCGGCACTTCCCGACCAACACTACCGTCCCGGAATTCCTCGTGATCCAATCCCCGAACGACATGCGTACCGCGAAAGGGCTGGCTGACCTCGACGACCTGGCATCACGCGTCGCGCAAGTCCCGGGAGTGACCCGGGTTGTCGGCGTGACCCGACCCACCGGCAGCCGCCTCGAACAAGCCCAGCTGTCGTGGCAGAACGGACAGATCGGTGACCGACTCGCCGCGGCAGTCAGTGACGGCCGATCACGCACTGGCGACCTGTTCCAACTTCGAGATGGCGCCGACCAACTCGCGACCGGCCTTGCCACGCTCGACAGCCAGATCCGCGCCAACCTGACACCGCTGTTGCGAATTCTCGACCAGGCCACGACCGCGGGACAACAGATCCAGCAATACCGACCACTGCTCGGTCAACTCCGCACAACCGCACCCGCACTCGACCAACTCATTGGGCAGGCACCGCAATTGGCCACCGCGGCAAGGCAGGCATCCGACGCCTTGAGTCTCGTGACCGCCGTGCGGCCCTTGCTCGACAACGCTCCCTGGTGCGCCCCGATCCCTCAGTGCGCCGCCGTCCAACAGCAACTCCGGACCCTGGGCACACTGCGGGATTCCAACTTCCTCCTCCAAATCGGCGCTCTCTCCGGGCAACTGGGCAACCTCGGCACACCCATCACCACCATCACCGCGCAACTCACCGCCGCAGTGGACACATTGGACACAACGCTGGGTGCTGTCACCGCGCGCGACCTCCCCGCACAACTCGCCCAGCTTCAGAACGGGGTGAGTCAACTCGCTGCTGGCTCCCGCGCGATTGCCGGGGGAGTCGCCGCACTCGTCGACAGCAACCTGCAACAGTTCGCCGGGATGGCCACCCTTGCCGCGCAACTACAGACCACCGCCCGCGAAACCCGCGGCTCGGACGCCGCCACGGGTTTCTACCTACCGCCTGACGCGTTCGTCAACCAAAAGTTTTCCGACGTTGCTGCACAATTCGTCTCTCCAGACGGGCGGACAGTGCGCTATGCCATCCAAACCGACGCCGATCCCTACAGCAGCCAGGCGATTGAACTCACCAACGCCATCACCACCGCAGCCCAGACAGCGAGACCCAACACCGCCCTGCAGAACGCATCGGTGTCGCTAGCGGGATTCCCCGCCATCAACGCCGACCTGCAACGCCTGCTCAGCCACGATTTCCGGCTACTCGCCCTGGCCACCCTCATCATCGTCGGCATCATCCTGATCGCACTACTCCGAGCGCTCATTGCACCGCTTTACCTGCTGGGAACCGTTATCCTGAACTACGCTGCAGCCCTCGGCGTGGGGGTGGTGATCTTCCAATGCATCCTTCGCACCGAGATTGCCTGGCCTGTACCGCTTCTCGCGTTCATCGTGCTCGTCGCCGTCGGCGCCGACTACAACATGCTGTTGATCTCCAGGCTGCGTGAGGAATCCCACCGCAGCATTCGCATCGGAGTCCTACGAACCGTCACCAACACCGGCTCCGTCATCACCTCCGCCGGCCTCATCTTCGCGGCAAGCATGTTCGGACTGATGGTCGGCTCGATCGCCATCATGACCCAGGTCGGCCTCATCATCGGTGTCGGACTACTCCTCGACACCTTCGTCGTCCGAACGATCGTCGTACCCGCAATCGCCACCCTGGCCGGACCAGCGAGCTGGTGGCCAGGCAAACACGGGTGACCCGAATCCACTGCGCCCGCATGACGACGAAACATAACGGTCGGCACGCGGCCCGTCGCCCCACACCCAGCTCGCTATCTGATAACGCACACCGTAAGATCGACAGATTAAATAACTGGATGACGGTCGCAGGACTTGGTCGTAAGACCGCGGGCGTGTGCTTCGCGCCAGGCGGCGGCGAGGTTGTCGGCGCGGCTGTGCCAGGTCATCTCGCCGAGGTACTCGGCGTGCTTCCTCGTCGCATCGGTCCACCGCAGCTCCGCGTACAGGCGCCGGTACTGGCACCGGAGGACCACCCGCCCCAGCGCGTTCGGTGCGGTGCGGATGGCACGGTTGTGGCGGCCGCCTGCGGCGTCGTCCTGCTCTTTGGCCTGCACTGCCTTGTTCGACCCGTGCGGGACGCGCCAGTGGTGGTCTTTGACCGCGTCCTTGCTGTTCCAGCCCCACCGTGACATCCCTGGCGTCCCCCGCGCTGTTAGACGACGGTCAGGTGACGGCTGCCGGCGGTGGCACCCTCGGGTGCGCCGAACAGGCTGGTGCGGTCTCCGGCGGTGAGCAGTGTCAGGGCGTCGAGCTCGGTGGTGCTGTATCCGTCGGTGGCGAGCTGGGCGAGAACATCGCGGGCGAGCTCGGGTGTCTCGGTCGGGACACCGGGCCGGGTGCCGTACATCCGGCCGGTTTCGTTGAGTAGTCGGAACATCGCCCGGTACTGCCGGTCGGAGAGCACGCCGCGCTCGCGTGCTCGGACAACGAGCGAGGACTCGCTCACGCCCCAGTCCAGGCGCAGCTCGTCGAGCTCGTGCACGGTCCGGGTCGAGACCCGGTCCAGCGCCGGGCCGATGTCGTCGACCGGGGCGAGGAACTCGGCGGCGAAGACATTTGCCCGTCGCTCGTTTCGGTGGGGCTGACCAGGGT